>CP007060.1:1423484-2135226 GCA_000230955.3 Halobacterium sp. DL1 | reverse complement strand
ACGACCGCATCGACGTCATCGCGGCGGCGATGACCATCAACGACGAGCGTGACGAGACCATCGACTTCACGAACCCGTACTACGACGCGAACCAGGCCGTCCTCGTGCGGGAGGGTGGCGACTTCCAGCCGGGTTCGGTCGAGGACCTGGCTGACCGCCCCATCGGGGCCCAGTCGGGGACCACGGGCGCCGACCAGATGCAGATGCTGGTCGACGACGGCACCATCAGCAGCTCCCAGGCGACCACCTACGGCAACTACGTGCTCGCCGTCGAGGACCTCACGAACGGCAACACGGACGCCGTCATCGTGGACACACCGGTCGCGGAGACGTTCGTCTCCAACCGCAACGTCGTCATCGCGTTCACCATCCAGACCGGCGAGGAGTACGGCTTCGGCGTACGCGAGAACGCCTCCGAACTCCAGACCGCGCTCAACGACGGGCTCGCGGCCGTCCGCGAGGACGGCACGTACGATAACCTGACCGAGAAGTGGTTCGCTAGCGAGTAACGGCGATGGACCCGACGCAGTTCGTCCTCCAGGCGGGGGTCGGCGACTGGGAGTTCGTCTGGCGCCAGCGGGAGTTCTTCATCGCGGGCACCAGACTCGCCATCCTGCTGACGTTCTTCAGCATCGTGCTCGGGTTCGTCCTCGGCCTCCCGGCGGGCATCGTCGAAGCCTACGGCGGGCGGTACTCGAAGGGCGTCGTGCGACCGCTCGGCGTCGCCATTCGCGGGACCCCGATTCTCGTCATCATCGCGCTGACGTACTTCGCTGCCGGCGTCTCGCCGGCGTTCCTCGCGGCGACGCTGGCGCTGGGCGTGCGGTCGGCGGCCTACCAGAGCCAGATCTTCCGTGGCGCCATCGAGAGCGTCGGCGGCGGCCAGATGGAGGCCGCGCGCTCCGTCGGCCTCTCGAAACTCGGCGCCATCCGACACGTCGTCCTGCCCCAGGCGCTGCGGCGCTCGGTGCCCGGCTTCCAGAACGAGTTCACCATCGTGCTGAAAGACACCAGCATCGCCTACGCCATCGGCGTGGCCGAACTCCTGAAGCGGAGCTACGACCTCTTCTCGCTGCAGACGTCGGCCGCGCTCGAAGTGTTCCTGGCGGCGTCGCTCATCTACTTCGTGCTGACGGTGACGGTCAACCGCGGCATCGAGGCGCTCAACAGGCGCGTCGCCATCCCCGGAGGCAACTAACCATGACAGACCCACTACTCCGCGTCGAGGACGTCCACCAGAGCTACGGCGACGAGGAGGTCCTCGAAGGCATCTCCTTCGACATGGACCGCCAGGACGTGCAGGTGCTCGTCGGCCCCTCGGGCTCGGGGAAGTCCACGATGCTCCGCTGTATCAATCGCCTGACCGACATCGACGACGGCGACATCGTCCTCGACGGCGAGTCCATCTACGCGATGGACCAGAACGACCTCCGCCGGCAGGTCGGGATGGTGTTCCAGGACTTCAACCTGTTCGCGCACCTGACCGCGAAGAAGAACGTCTCCCTCGGACTGCGCCGCGTCAGGGAGTTTTCCAAGGAGGAGGCCTCCGAGCGCGCGCTCGAGGAACTCGAGCGCGTCGGCCTCGCCGAGCAGGCCGACTCCTACCCCGCCGAACTCTCCGGCGGTCAGAAGCAGCGAGTCGGCATCGCCCGCGCGCTCGCGATGGACCCCAAGCTGATGCTGTTCGACGAGCCGACGTCGGCGCTCGACCCCGAACTCATCGGCGACGTCCTGAGCGTGATGCGTGACCTCGCCGAGGAGGGAATGACGATGCTCGTCGTCACCCACGAGATGGGGTTCGCCCGCCAGGCCGCCACCGACATCATGTTCCTCGAGGACGGTCGGCTCGTCGAGCACGGCCCGCCCGAACAGCTGTTCGAACGCCCCGAGAAGGACCGCACCGCGGCGTTCCTCAGTCGACTCACGGAGCTCCACGGCGGGCAATGAGACGGCTCACCCAGCGGCTCGGCCGGAACGCCATCCTCGCGGTGTTCTGGTTCTGGTTCTCCCTGCGCCTGCTCAACGACTGGTTCGGCGGCGTCATCGTCGAGCAGGGGGAGCCGTTCGTCCCGCCGGCCCCGTTCGCCGAGGCGGCCGCCGCGCTGCGCGAGTCGGCGGTCGGCCTCGGCCTCATCGGTGCCCCCATCGGGTGGGTGGCGAACCTGCTCGGCTCCATCTCGTTCGCCGCGGAGTACCTCCCGGCGTTCGCCGCGGGCGCGTGGCTCACCGTCGTGCTGACGGTGCTGGGCATCTTCTTCGGCATCTTCATCGCGGTGCCGCTGGCGGCAGCCCGCGTCTACGGGCGCGTCTCGGGCTGGCTCGCGCTCGGCTTCATCGAACTCATCCGCGGGACGCCGCTACTCGCCCAGCTGTTCGTGCTCTACTACGCGCTCCCGCTGTCCCGCTGGTTCGCCGAGGTGCCGTTCGTCGGCACCGGCATCGTGCCCGCCCAGGCCGTCTGGGTGGCCGTCGTCGGCTTCACCATCAACAGCGCCGCCTACCAGGCCGAGTACATCCGCGGCGCCATCGAGAGCGTCCCAACCGGCCAGCTCACCGCCGCGCGGTCCATCGGCCTCTCGCAGGTCGGGGGAATCCGCTACGTCGTGCTCCCGCAGGCGCTCCGGTACGCCATCCCGTCGTGGACGAACGAACTCGTCTACCTCGTGAAGTACTCCTCGCTGGCGTCGTTCATCACCGTCACCGAGCTGTACGAGATCGCCGAGAGCACCGCCTACCAGAACTACCGGTTCCTGGACCTCTTCCTGCTTGCCGCGGTCGTCTACATCCTGCTCGTCCTCTCAGCGACGACGACGATGGAGTGGGTGCGCAAGCAGGTCGCCGTCCCGGGCGTTGGCGGCTCTGCGGGCGGCCGGACGTCGGGGAACTAGAAGAACTCGTCGAGCCCCGACTGGTCGTCGTCGGCCTCCGCGGCCGCAGCCTGTTCTTCGACCGACTCACTCTCGTCGTCAGTGAGCACGTCGTCCTCCTCAGCGTCCGCGTCGTCGCCCGCGTCTGCGTCCTCCTCCTCACTACCGAAGACGGCCGCGTCCGCGTCGCGGGTCGCGCCCTCGAAGGCGCCCCCGGAGTGGTCGACGGCCTCCTGCTCGCGGCGTTCCCGGGCGTCCTCGACGATTGACTCCACTTTGTTCGTCGTCTTCCCCGACCCCGTGACGAACGAGACGTGCTCGGCGTCGAGGTCGTAGGCCGCCGTCATCGCCACCGTCAGCTCCCGGTTCTTGCAGTGGTGGGTCATCACCGCGAGGAACGGGAGTACCTCGCTGCGCGCCGTCGCCATGCTACAGCCCGCGGTGTCCGCGATGTGGCGCGCGACGTAGTCTCGCTTCTCCCGGGTCGCCCGCGAACTGCCGAGCTTCCGCCAGTACGACGGCGGGCCGTAACGCGTCCAGCCGCCGTGGTCGTTCCGCCGCGCGGCCGCCACACCACCAGCGATGTTGTCCGTCGCGTACCGCCAGTAGGAGTACTCCTGGGTCGCCCGGACGCGGCCGAGCCAGACGTCCGCGTTCGAGAGGAACTCGTAGGCGACCGCGAGTTCCTCGCCGTAGTAGTCCTTCGGGACGTTGTCCTCGACCCAGTTGATGAGGTCGTCGGGCGTCTCGTCGACGTCGTAGGCCGCTTCGAGTGCGTCCTGGGCGCCGTGGGTCTTGATGAGCGCGTCGAGGAAGTCGAAGACGCCCTCCGAGCGGTCCCGCTCGCCCATCACAACGTCGTCGACGGTGAGCTTCCGGGACGTCTCCGCAAGCGCCTGCAGGTCGTTGACCGCCGACCGGAGGTCCCCCGAGTTCTGCTCGGCGATGGCCTCCAGGGCCTCGTCGTCGTACGCCACGTCCTCGCGCCGGCAGATGTCCCGGAGGACGGGGACGATGGAGCGCTTCGAGACGTCCCGGAACTCGATGTCCCGGCAGGCGTTCCGGACCCCGTTGCTCATGTCGTAGTACTCGTTGGCGATGAGGACGATGGGCTGGGTGGCCTCCTTGACGAGCCGCGTGATGGCCGCCGAGCCACCCCTGTCGACGTTGCCGTGGAGGTTGTCCGCCTCGTCCATCACGACGAGTTTCCGGCCGCCGGAGCCGCCGGTGAGCGTGCCGGACTTCGCGGCCTCGCCGGCGACCCGCTCGACGACGTCTGCGGTGCGCTGGTCGGAGGCGTTCAGTTCCACCACGTCCCAGCCCTCGTCCGCCGCGAGCGCGTGGGCGGCCGACGTCTTCCCGATACCGGGACTCCCGTGGAGGATCGCCGCCTCCCCGTGGTCCGCCCACGTGTCCGCCCACTCCCGCAGGGCGTCGCGGGCCTTGTTGTTCCCGCGCACCTCCGAGAGCGAGGACGGCCGGTACTTCTCCGTCCAGTCGGTCATTAGCGGAGGAAGGTGCGAGGTGCGTTTAGTGGTTGCGGAGCGCGTGGGGAGCGAAGCGAGCCCACGTTACTGTGAACGGTGAACGAAGTGAGCCGTGACCCGCGTTGTCCGACTGGAAGGAGGACAACGGGATGAGCGAACGGGGAACGAAGTGACCCGTGAGCCGCGTTTGGTGGTTGCGGAGCGACCCTCGACGGGACCATGACAAGCAGTGCGCCCCAAACTCGTTGAGGGTCCGGCGAGTACTAGCACCCGTGGAGGACCACTCGACCCACGGCGGCAGTCCACGGGGGTACGGACCGGACGGGCACGCTGCACCAGGCGGTCTAGCGGTCGCCGCGGACGGCCTCCGACTCGTCCCGTCCGAGACGCGCTTCGACCCGGGGACGCCCACGGAGTGGACGTTCCGCGTCGTCGACGAGGACGGGGAGGCGGTGACCGACTTCGAGGCGGCCCACGGCCGCCCCAGCCACCTCGTCGTGGTCCGCCGGGACCTGACCCGCTTCCAGCACCGCCACCCCGAACTGGACGGCGACGGCACGTGGCGCGTCGAGGAGTTCGCGCTCCCGGACCCGGGTGTGTACCGCGCGTTCGTCGACATCGTCGTCGACGGCACCCCGACAACGCTCGGGTTCGACCTCTTTGCCGCCGGCCCAGCGGACGTGGCCCCGCGACCCGACGCCTCGCGGCAGACGACGGCTGGCGACTACGAGGTCGAACTGCTCGCCGACGAGGTTGCGCCCGGGGAGCGCACTACGCTGTCGTTCGAACTGCGGCGCGACGGCGACCCGGTCGGAGAACTCGGCGAGTACCTCGGCGCGCTCGGACACCTCGTGGCGCTCCGTGAGGGCGACCTGGCGTACCTCCACGTCCACCCGGAGGCGAGTGCGCTCGACGGCGGACGCGTCGAGTTCGCCGCGCGGTTTCCCACCCCGGGACGGTACCGGCTGTTCCTCCAGGCGAGGCCCGAGGGAGTCCTCACGACGGCGCAGTTCGACGTCCGCGTCGACCCGTAACGCCGGCACCGTTGCTTCCGGTGCTGCAGGGGACGCCCCCGGAAGCAATGTGACTGGCCAGCGTAGGCGCTACCAGCGCACCGACCGATGGACGACCACGAACACACCCACGGTGGCGGGGACGACGACCAGACCGACCGCACCGAACAGCGCATGCTGGAGGAGGAGGGCACGGCGAGAGACGCGGCAGGTCCGTCGGAGCACGCCGTCGGCCACGGCGAGCCCCACGCGGGTGGCGGCCACGCGGGAGGCGGCGCTCACGGGGAGACGAGCGGCCACGGGGACCACGGCGGCGGGATGCACGCCGGACACGAACAGCTGTTCCGGCGGCGCTTCTTCGTCTGTCTGGTCCTCTCGGTTCCCGTACTGGCGTACAGCGAGATGCTCCAGGAGTGGCTCGGGTTCTCCGCGCCCGCGTTCCCCGGCAGCGAGTGGGTCGGCCCGCTGTTCGCCGTCGTCGTCTTCGCGTACGGCGGCGTCCCGTTCCTCCGGATGGCCGTCCCGGAGATGCGCTCGCGGGAGCCGGGGATGATGACGCTCATCTCGATGGCCATCTCCGTGGCGTTCGCCTACAGCCTCGTCAGCGTCTTCGTCGAGGGGCTGACGGGGTTCTTCTGGGAACTGGTGACGCTCGTCGTCATCATGCTGCTGGGCCACTGGATCGAGATGCGCAGCGTGCGCCGGGCCTCCGGCGCGCTCGACGAACTGGCGAAGCTCCTCCCCGACACCGCCGAGCGTATCACCGACGCGGGGACCGAGGAGGTGGCCGTCGGCGACCTGGACGCCGGCGACCTCGTGCTCGTCCGGCCAGGCGCGAGCGTGCCGGCGGACGGCGTCGTCGAGGAGGGGGAGTCTGACGTGACGGAGGCGATGATCACCGGCGAGTCGAAGCCGGTGTCGAAGGCGCCCGGCGACGAGGTGGTCGGGGGCACCGTCAACGGCGACGGGAGCCTCCGCGTCCGCATCACCGCGGTCGGCGACGACAGCGCGCTGGCGGGCATCATGCGCCTCGTGGAGGAAGCCCAGCAGAGCAAGTCGCGGACCCAGGCGCTCGCCGACCGCGCGGCAGGGTGGCTGTTCTACGTCGCCGTCGGCGCCGCGGCCGTCACCGCCGTCGCGTGGACGCTCGCCGTCGAGTTCGACGCGACGGTCGTCGAGCGCGTCGTCACCGTGCTCGTCATCGCCTGTCCGCACGCGCTGGGTCTCGCGGTCCCGCTCGTCGTCGCCATCAACACGTCGCTGGCCGCGCGCAACGGGATGCTCGTCCGGGACCGCGTCGCGATGGAGCAGGCCCGCGACCTCGACACGGTCGTCTTCGACAAGACGGGGACGCTCACGGAGGGCGAGCAGGGCCTCGTGGCCGTCGAGACCCAGGGCATCGACGAGGAGGACGCGCTCGAACTCGCCGCGGCCGTCGAAGCGGATTCCGAGCACATGATCGCCCGCGCCATCCGGGAGGGGGCGGCCGACCGCGGCCTGCAACCGCCCGCAGCCAGCGGGTTCGAGGCCATCAAGGGAAGGGGCGCCCGCGCTCGCGTCGACGGCGAGACGGTGTACGTCGGGGGGCCGAACCTCCTCGACGAACTCGGCGTCGACCCGCCGACGCCGCTCGCCGAGTTCGCCACGCGGGCCGGCGAGAACGCCCAGACGGTCGTCTACCTCGTGCGCGGCGAGGACAGCGTGGTCGCAGCGTTCGCGCTCGCGGACGTCATCCGGGAGGAGAGCCGCCGGGCCGTCGACGCGCTCCACGACCTCGGCGTCGACGTCGCGATGCTGACCGGCGACTCCAAAGACGTCGCCCGCGCCGTCGCCGCGGAACTCGGCATCGAGACTTACTTCGCCGAGGTGCTGCCCGGCGACAAGGACGAGAAGATAGCCGAACTCCAGGCGCGCGGGGACCTGGTGGCGATGGTCGGCGATGGCGTCAACGACGCGCCCGCGCTCACCAGGGCCGACGTCGGCATCGCCATCGGGAGCGGCACGGACGTCGCGGTGCAGTCAGCGGACATCGTGCTCGTGCAGAACAACCCTCTGGACGTGGTCCGCCTGGTGAAACTCAGCCGCGCGAGCTACCGGAAGATGCAGGAGAACCTCGTCTGGGCGGCGGGCTACAACGTCTTCGCCATCCCGCTCGCGGCGGGCGTGCTCGCCCCAGTCGGTATCCTGCTCTCGCCGGCCGTCGGCGCGCTGCTGATGTCGCTCAGCACCGTCGTCGTCGCCGTCAACGCGCAGTTCCTCCGCCGCCTCGACCTCACTCTGCCGGGCGGGCCGACTGCACCGTCGGCGTCGGCCGGCGACGCACCGGCGGCCGACTGAACGGTAGCCTGCGGCCCCGTCGAACCGTCACGACTGCCGTGCGAGTTTTCCAGTTTCGAGGCGAACGTCAGGTATGTCCAGGCTCTCCACTGTGGGCCGCTTCGGCAAGCGCGTGTTCTCGGAGTTCTCCGAGAAGAACGTCACGTTCATGGCGGCGGGACTGGCGTACAACGCGTTCATCTCGCTGGCGCCGATGCTGGTGTTGCTGTTCCTGGTGCTGTCGGTCATCGGCGGGGGACTCGAAGCCCGCATCGTCACCGCTGCGGGGAACTGGCTGCCGGGGCCGATAGCGGACGTCGTCCAGCAGTTGCTCGGCGGGGAGTCGTCCGTCGGCGGCGCCTCGTTCATCGGGCTCGTCGTCCTGCTGTGGGGGACGTTGAAGATCTTCCGCGGGCTCGATACCGCCTTCTCTGAGATCTACGAGACCACCAGGCACAACAGCTTCACGGACAAGATGCGCGACGGCGTCGTGGTCCTCCTCTCGCTGGTCGTCGCCGTCGTGGTGACCGTCGGCGCCAGCGGCGTCTTCGCGGTGTTCTCCGACACGGTCCCCTACCTCGGGCTACTGACGCCGCTCGTGCTGGTCGCGGGGCTGGTGGTCGCGTTCTTCCCCATCTTCTACGTGTTCCCCGACGCCGACGTCGGCTGGCGGGACGTGCTCCCGGGCGTCCTCTTCGCGGCGGTCGGCTGGGCGGCGTTCCAGGCGTTGTTCCAGGTGTACCTCACGTTCAGCGACCCCGGATCGGGGAGCTTCTTCGGCGGCGTCGTCATCGTCATCACCTACCTCTACTTCTCGGCGTTCGTGTTGCTCCTCGGCGCGGTGGTCAACGCCGTTGTCGGCGGTCACTCCTCGGGCACGCCGGGTGGCGTCGGACAGGGCGCGGCGGGCTACGACACCACGCGAGACGAGGAAATGGGGCGCGATGAACTGGCCGCCTACCTCGACGACCTGCGCGAGGACCTCACCGGTCACTACCAGGGGATGCAGCCCCGGGCGGACGGCGCCGAGCGGCGCCAGCGACCCGACGGCGACGTCGAGGTTCTCGAACAGAACGAGACGGACGACGGCGAGCGGACGTGGCGGGTCACGCTCAACTGGACGGCCGGAGAGGACGCGGGCGACGAGTAAGGTCGCAGACCGCCGGCCAGAAGTGACTTCCTGCCGGGTCGTGCAGGGCGGGCCATGGAATCTGTCGAGACGACACCGTTGGAGCGAGCGGGTATCAGAGCCGGCGCTGCGACCGGCGCTGTCGCCTACGTGGCCGGCTACGTCGTCACGTACCTCTGGCAGTCGGGGTCCGTCGAGGAGAGCCTCCAGGCGTACAACGCCTTCGTGGAGTTCCTGGGCGGCGACCCCATTCCGGTCTGGCAGGCCGTCGGCTGGCTATACTACAACGCGCACAACGTGGCGTTCACGACGCCCGCGCTCGGCAGCGGCCGGGCCGCCCGGAACCTCGTCGCGGACGGGAACGCCCCGACGCTGCTGTACCTCGTGCCGGTCGTCCTGCTACTGCTGGCCGGCTTCGTGGTCGCGCGCAACGCCGACGCCGTCGAGGCCCGGTCCGGCGCCCGCGCGGGCGTCACCGTCACCGTGGGATACCTCGTGCTCGCCGTGGCCGGCCTGGTCGCCTTCCGATACTCGGTCGGCGACAGCAGCGTCCACGTGGAGTACGCGCTCGGCGTGCTGCTCGCCGGCATCGTCTACCCGGTGGTGTTCGGTGCGCTCGGCGGCGTGCTCGGTGCCGCAACGCGGTAGGAGTCGCGCGGGAAACCCGCGAACCCTCCCCGGTACCTAAGACGCCGCCGTCCGACGGTGCACACGAATGACGGACGCACCGTTCGTGGTCGTCGGCGGGGGTATCGTCGGGGCGAGCGTCGCCTACCACCTCGGCGAGCGGACGGACGCGCCTGTCGTCGTCTACGAGCGGGGGGAACTCGCTGCGGAGACGACGTTTCGGGCGACTGCGATGGTCGGGGTCGCTGGGCCGGACCCGTACCACCGCCTGAAGGAGTACGGGTTCCGCCTGTACAACGAGTTCTTCGCCGACCCCGAGGCCGACCCCCGCTACCGGCAGTCGGGGCGGCTCCGCGTCGCGACGTCCCCGGACGGCGCGCGGCGCCTCGAAGCGCTCGCTGCGGCCGCAGGCGATCCGGACCCCGACCCGCCCGCGGCTGCGAAGTACGCCAACAGCCTCGTCGACTACGTTCCCGGCGAGCGGCTCCACGAGCGGTTCCTGCTCCCACCGCTCGACGTGGAATCCGCCGAGGGCGCGCTCTACCGGCCGGACTACGGCTACGTGCAGGACGAGAGCCGGACGCTCGGACCACGGGCGCTCGCGATGGAGTTCGTGGAGCGGGCGCGGGACCACGGTGCGACGTTCGAGACGAACACGGAGGTGACGGACGTCCGCGTGGACGACGGCGGCGTGACCGGCGTGGAGCTAGCCGGAACCGAGGTGGTAGAGGCCGAAGCGGTCGTCTGTGCGGCGGGGCCGTGGAACCAGAAATTGGCCGCTCGCGCGGGCGTCGACCTCCCCGTCGGTCACGTACTCTCGCCGGTATTCGCGCTGGAACTTGACGACCCGCTCGCGTACACGCTGCCCGCCATCAAGTCCCACGAGAGCGGCGTCGGCGTCCACCCGAAGCGCGACGACACGGTCCTCGTGACGTACACCCCGGACGACCCCTCGCGGCACCTCGGTGACGGTCCGTGCTCGGTCGACGACACCGACGCCGCCGCGTTCCGGGAGCCCGCGCTCGCGGCCGCCGAGCAGTTGTTGCCCGTGCTCGCGGACGCGGACCTGGTCGACGAGTGGGTCGGTGTGGGGACCAGCACCCCCGACGGCAAGCCCATCGTGGGACGGACGCCCGTCGACGGCCTCGCGCTGGCGGTCACGATGGCCGGCATCCAGTACGCGCCCGCGGTCGGCTCCATCGTCGCCCGACAACTCGCGGACGGCGAGGAGACGGCGTACGACGACGCGGTCTCGCTCTCGCGGTTCGACGGCGACGGAGGCTGAACGGTACTCGCGCGCTCCAGCCCGTCAGCGCTTCCAGAACGCCGGCGTGAAGATGACGAGCACCGACAGCACCTCGAGGCGCCCGATCCACATCAGGAACACCATGTACAGCTTCGCGGCGTCCGTGAACGGCAGGAAGCTGTTCATCGGGCCGACGACGCCGAAGCCGGGACCGACGTTCCCCAGCGTGGCCATGGCGACGCTCATCGCATCCAGGCCCGACATCGACACGCCGGCCGTCCGGAAGCTGTCGAGGTAGAGCAGCACCGTCGAGAGCGCGAACAGCCCGACGAAGAGCAGTACGAACACGAAGACGTCCCTGATGGTTCCCTCGTCGACGGCGTCGTCCCCGACGCGGATCGGCTTCACCGCGTCCGGATGAACGGTCGTGAACAGCGAACGGACGACGGCCTTCTTCACCAGTACCCAGCGCACGATCTTGATGGAACCGGCGGCAGAGCCCGCGGAGCCGCCCAGGAAGTACGCGAACAGCAGTATCGTCTGCGCGGAGGCGTCCCAGGTGTTGACGTCCATGCTCGCGTAGCCGGTGGTCGTCACGACGGCGATGACCTGGAACAGACCCTGCCTGAGCGAGTCCTCCACGTTGCCGGGGATGACGTCGACGTTCACCGGCGTCTCCGCGAGGCCGACGCCGGCGAACAGCACCGCCGAGATGACGGCCCCGAAGCCGGCGATAGCGAGCAGGTACGACCGGAACTCGGTGTTCTCGGTGAGCCGGCTGGGCTCCCCCCGGAAGACGTACCAGAACAGCGCGAAGTTCGTCCCGGCGACGAGCATGAACGGCATCACCATCCACTGGACGGCTGGCGTGAACGCCTCGACGCTCCGGGCCTCGGGGCTGAATCCGCCGGTGGGGAGCGTCGTGAGCGCGTGGGCAACCGCGTTGTAGAGGTCCATGTTCGGCGCCGCGCCGACGAGGTGGAGACCGTAGTAGGCGAGCGCGGCGAGCACGGTGAACCCGGCGTAGATACCCCACAGCCCCCGCGCCGTCTTCTGGATGCGGGGCGTCAGCTTCTCCAGTGAGAGCCCCGGCGCCTCCTCGTTCATCACCTGGGCGCCGCCGACCGAGAGTTCGGGGAGGATGGCGACCATCAGCACGAGGATGCCCATGCCGCCGAGCCACTGGGTGAGCTGTCGCCACAGCAACATCGCGTGGCCGTGGCGGTCGACCGATATCTCCCCGAGCACGGTCGCGCCGGTCGTCGTGAACCCGCTCATCGATTCGAACATGGCGTTGACGGGGTTGGCGACGCTGCCCACGCCCGCGACGAGGTACGGCACCGTCCCGGCCAGGGGGACGACCAGCCAGGCGAGACTCACCAGGAGGAACGCCTCGCGGTTGCCCAGGTCGGTGTCGTCGCTCAACTGCTCCAGGAGGACGCCGCCACCGACCATGACGACGCTCGTCGCGACGAATGGGAGCGGGTCCTCACCGTAGTAGAACGCCAGAACGAGCGGGAACAGCGGCGTCACACCGATGTACTTCAGGACGCTCCCGACGAAGGCCACGCTCGTCCTGAAGTCGACGTACGTGCTCAGCGTGCGAGCCATCGAACGTCTCTAGCAGTCGGAGGGGGGATTGATGGCCGTTTCGACCTGGCCCGCTCCTGGAGCCACCGGCCGCACGTATCGCCCCACTCAGAGCTCTCGGGCCACCAGCTCCCCCCAGTGGGCGAACCCGTGGCGGTCGTAGAACCGCCGCGCCCGCTCGTTCTCCCGGTCGACGTCGAGCACCAGGCGGTCGAGTGGGAGGGTCTGCTCGCGGGCGAACGCCAGGGCGGCGTCCATCAGGTCGTCCGCGACGCCCGTCCCACGGTACTCGGACCGGACGTATATCTCGTTCAGCACGGCGGCGTCCCAGACGAACGCCATCGACTCCGGCAGGACGAAGACGTAGCCGGCGAGACCGTCGCCCTCGGGCGAGGGAGCGACCTGCACGCAGCGCTCCTGCTCGTCGACGCAGCGCCCGACCCAGTCGAGCCACCGCTCGCGGTAGTCCTCGTCGAGTTTCGCTTCGTACGTCGCGGCCTTCTCCTCGCCTCCCGTTCCCTCGCCGAGTCCCGTCTCGAAGCCGCGTTTCAGTTCCCAGAGCGACTCCCTGTCCCCGTCCGCGTACGGCCTGACCATGTTCCGCGTTCGCCCCCGGGAACGTTAGCGGTTCGCCTCGCGGAACCGGCCGAAGACGCTCGTCGCCGCGACCACCACGACGAGCAACTGGAGGCCCGAGGAGACGATGGGGAAGACGCGCTCGGCGTCCGCCGGGTCCGCGCCGCGCTCGACGTCCACGCCAGTCCGATAGTGGACCGTCTCCGTGCTGCCGCGGGCGGTGTCGCCGTTCTCTCCCAGGTCGACGAACGTCTGGACGAGCCCCTTCGTGCTGGAGAGTTCGAGCTTCCCGGAGAGCGCGTAGAACTGGTCGTGGACCGGGTAGAGGACGTTCACGCCGTTGGTGAGCAGGTCGGGGCCGATGCCGCCGAGCGCGAGCGCAACGACACCAACGCCCGCCACGTGGGGCCCGCGTGCGCCGAACCGTCCGCGGAGCCACGACGCCTCGCGGTGGCTGTCCCAGAGGACCAGTGCACCCAGCGCCACCGGGAGGAGGGCGGTGTGGAGGAGCGCGCGGTGTCCGCCGTGGATCCACAGGCCGAGGAATGTGTCGAGGTCCGGGAGCGCGGCGAACGCGCAGACCGCGGCGAGCGCCTTCGCGTCGAACTCGCGGAGCAACGCTGTCGCCACGACGGCCCCGAACGCCACGTGGACGACTGTCGATGGCATGCGTGTGCCTCGGTACCACCGGGCAATGTGCTTTGTCGTTCGTCACCTGTCGAACCCGCTCCGGCAGACTTTTGGCCGGGCAGTGGCGACTCCCGCGCATGGACGCCGACCCGCGTGCCGGCCTCGCGGAGCGCATCGCCGGCGAGATTACGCTCAGCGACGACCCGGGCGCCACCCTCCGGAAGTGGCGGACGGACTTCGACGTCTCCCAGACGGCGCTCGCCGACGAGCTCGGCGTTTCGTCGTCTGTCGTCTCCGACTACGAGAGCGGCCGCCGGGAGAGCCCCGGCATCGCGCTCGTCAGCCGCCTCGTGAACGCGCTGCTCGACATCGACGAGCGCCGTAGCGGCGAACACATCCGGCAGTACGCCCGCGTGCTCTCGGCGGGCTTCGACAGCGACGTCGTCCTCGACCTCCGCGAGTACCCCGCGTCCGTGGCACTCGACACCCTCTACGACACCGTCGAGGCCACCGAGATCGTCTCCGGCGACCGGGACCACATCACCGGCCACACCGTCATCGACTCCATCAACGCCATCACGCGCCTCAGCGGCGACGGCTTCTACCGCCTCTACGGCCAGTCGACGAGCCGCGTCCTCGGCTTCACGAACGTCTCCCGCGGGGAGAGCCCGCTGGTCGCGCTCCGCGTCGCCAACCCCACGCCGAGCGCCGTGCTCCTCCACGGCCTCTCGCCCGACGACCTCTGGGAGCACGCCCCGGAGCTCGCCCAGCGCGACGGCTTCTCGCTGGCCGTCACGGAGATGGACCTAGAGGAGATGCTCGCCGCGCTCCGCGAGCACGCCTGACCCGGGCGAGGGGGCCGCCCGCGAGGACGCCCGACGTTCGCGAGCGCTTTTGTGGCTCTCGCTGGTAGGCGACGTATGGACGAGCGCTCCGACAGCCCCCTCGACGGCTTCGACGGCCGGACGTACGGCGCGGACGGCTTCCGGTTCGAGTACGAGCCGGGAACAATCAGATTCGGTCGCGGCTGCGTCGACTCACTCGGCGAGGAACTCCGCGAAATCGGTGCGTCGCGCGCCCTCGTCGTCACCGGCCGGACGGTCGGCTCGACGCCCGCAGTCATGGACCCGGTCCGGGACGGCCTCGGCGACGCGCTCGCCGACGAGTTCGCGGAGACGACGCCCGAGAAGCGCGTCGCGACCGCCCATGCCGCCGCTGAGGCGCTGGAGGAAGCCGACGCTGACGCGTTCGTCGCGGTCGGCTCCGGCAGCAGCCTCGACGTGACGAAGGTGGCGCGCTTCCTCGTGGCCCGCGACCTGACCCACGAGGCGGCCGCCAGGGAACTCGCCGAGAACGGCACCATCACCCCGCCCGAGGGCGACCTCCCCCCAGCCGTCGCCGTGCCCACCACGCTCGCGGGCGCCGACCTCTCGCAGGGAGCCGGCATCTCCGTCGGTCCCGACACCGACCCTGTCGAGTCGCACGCGGGCGGCGGCGTCTCCGACCCCCGGCTGATGCCCACTGTCCTCCACTACGACCCCGACCTCTTCGACACCACGCCGCAGCGCGTGCTCGTGGGGTCCGCGATGAACGGCCTCGACAAAGCCGTCGAGTCACTGTACGGCAAGAACGCCACACCCGTCTCGGACGCCACCGCTGTCCACGGCCTCCGTCTCTGCCGGGAGGGGCTGCCCGCGCTCGGCACCGACGACCCCGACCCGCGGGACGTCGAGCGCGCGGTACTCGGCATCGTGCTCGCGCAGTACGGCGTCTCGCGGCCGGACGGCTCCACGCTCTCGGTTCTCCACGCGTTCGGCCACGGCCTCACCCACGGGTTCGACGCCCACCAGGGCCGCGCGCACGCCGCCGTCGCGCCGCACGCGCTGCGCTACCTCTTCGAGCACGTCGACGGCCGCCGCGGCCTGCTCGCGGAGGCGCTCGCCCCCGGGGTCCCCCAGGACGACCGGGAGGCCGCCGCCGACGCGGCCATCGCCGGACTCACCGAGATCCGGGACGGCCTCGGCCTCCCCCAGCGCATCCGTGACCTCGACGACCACCCGGAGCGCGACGAACTCGGCGACGTCGCGGCGTACGTCGCCGACGACGTCTTCATGCGGAACGCGCCCCCGGGACTCGACGCGACGGTCGAGGAGCTACGGGAGGTTCTCGAGGCTGCGTGGTAGGTGACGGACGGCGCTCGACAGTGAGAACAGGGGGTCGCGCTACTCGACGTAGGTGTACTTGCGCTCGTTCATCGGGCCCCAGCCGTCGAAGACGAACTCGGCGTCGGGCTGCGTGAACGGCTCGAGTTCGGAGCTCTTCTCGTGGTTGTGCCGGTCGTGGACGTCCTCGTACTCCGAGAAGGTGAGGTCGTAGCGGGCGTCGATCTGTTCGTCGACGTTGCACGCCGCGACCTCCTCGGTGAAGCCGGGCTGGACGGTCTCGGCGTGGAACTCGGCCTGCGCGCCGGAGCCGTAGGAGGCGACGAGCAGTTTCTTCCCGGCGAGGTCGACGCCGTTCTCCGCGGCGTGCTTGAGCGCGCTCAGGCGGGCGAGGTGGACGGAGCCCGTGTACCAGTTGCCGACCTCGCTGGAGATGGAGAGCGTCGGCTCGATGGCGTCGGCGTACCACTCGCGGTAGGCCGTGGTCTCCTTCAGGTCGTCCATGTGGTCGCGGATGGCGTCGTCGAAGCCCTCCCGGGAGTCGAAGTCCTCGCGGCGGGGCTGGCGCCCGATCTCGCTCGCGAGTTCGTCCTCGACCTCCGTGTTCCGGATCATGTGCCGGAAGCCGAGGAGCGCGGCCTTCCGCACCATCCCCGGGTACGGCGTGTGGAACGGGATGTACTCGTAGTCGTCGGGGTGGGTCGCCCCCGCGACGCTCTCGAAGTCGGTGAGCGCCTCGCGCATCCGCGAGAGGTACACCTGGATGGAGCGCTTGCCGTCGACGGACGGGAACTGCTGGTTCGGCTTCAGGAAGTCCGTCTCGTCCGCGGAGCCGTACCCCTGCTCTATCGAGAGCGTGACGACGTCCGGGTCCTCCGTGATGTACATCGCGACGGCGCCCGCGCCCTGCGTCGCCTCGCCGGGGTCGCCGCGGGTGTACAGCGCGGTGTCGGTGGCGATGACGAGCGCGCCGCGGCCGCGGTTGCGGCCCGCGAGAATCCAGTTGACGGCGTCGTCGAGGCTCTGGGTGCCCGCGATGCACGCGAACTTCCGCTCGCCCTTGTTGGCGTGGTGGAAGTCGCCGTCGAACACCTGTTCGAGGCAGCCCGCGACGTACGTCGAGACGGGCTTGGAGTTGTCGAAGGCGGACTCCGTGGCCACGTCGATGCGGCCGATGTCCTCCGGTTCGAGGCCCTTGCGCTCCATCAGCCGGTGGGCGGCGTTCGCGCCCATCGTGACGATGTCCTCGTAGGCGTCCGGGAACGACGACCTGTGCAGGCCCAGCCCCTTCGTGTACTTCTCGGGGTCGTCACCCTTCTGGGGGGCGAACGTCTCCGCGAGGTCGAGTTGCAGTCGCCCCGTTCGAACTTCGATGGCGTCGATGCCGACGCTTGTCATGCTCTGAACGTCTCAGCGGTGGCTTATGGGTTTGTCGATAGGGGTTTCGACGATAGACGAAATCAGGGGTCAGTGTTGTCGGCGGTGTCCGTGATGGTTTGCGAATCGACTACGGACCCACTGACGTCGTAGACCCGGATCTCGATGGTGTACTCGTCCCCGCTCGACCCGTCGGGGCCAGTGTAACTGACAGACCCCGACTCAGCAAAGTTCGTCTCCGTCTCCGGGGCCACCTCCGGGCTGTCGAACGTTACCTCAACCCGGTCGAAGCGATTGTCGGGGTCGAACACGGAGTACGCGACATCGTACTGCGCTTGCCGGTTGAACGGTGGCCCAGTCGTCTCACTGTTGTCCGTGACTGTCGACGACTCGAGGCTCGGGTCGGTAGTGCCGCCCCCGGTCGCCGAGAACGTCGCGCTCGCCGTGTCGCCGCGGGCGCGACTGAACCCGGCGTCGTACGTGCCGCTGCCAGCCGACTCGACGCCCGAGAGCTCCACGTCGACGGTCGTGCCGCTCGTGACACCGCCGCTCGGCGCAGTGTACGTCACGTATACGGTGTCACCGTTCTGGCTCTTGGTGGCGCTCCCGACCGTCACCGAACTCACGCCGGCGTTCGAGTAGTCCACGCTCCCGACCTGCGCGGCACTCAGGTCGATGGCGACTCTCTCGTTGCCCTCCAGCGCGTCGTCCGGCGTGAACGAGAGGGTCTGGGTCTGCCCCGGCCCGCTCCCGAGATCCGACACGGCGACGCTTTGGAGGTTGGCGTCGCCGTCCTCGGGTGCGACGGTGAACGTCGTCGTGTCCGTGCCGCCGTCCGAGCGACTCCACGTCGCGGTGTAGGGGCCGTTCTGGCTGCCGGTGGGCCCGGCGTCTACGTCAGTGACCTCTAGTGTGACCGTCTGACCCGCACTCAGGTCACTGGAGGGGCTGTACGTGACGACGGCGTCCGTGCTCGACTGCTGGGCGAAACCGATATTCGACGGAGTCGGCCCGCTCACGAGGCTCGCGCTGGCGGACTGGTAGTCTACCTGGTCGGGGCTCACGGACTGCGCCTCGCTCAAGTCCACCTGGATGGACTCGCTGGCGTCCATCGCCGAATCCATCGTGAACTCGATGGTCTGGGTCTGTGCGCCCGCGTTCGGGACAATACTCGTCACGGCGACGCCGTCGGTCGGCTCGTCGGCGTACACCACGAACTCGTCGCTGCTCGCCTTGCTATTCCGCTCGTAGCTCACTAACACGCGGAAATCCTCGTCCGTCACGTTCGCCGCCGTCGGTGACCCAGTCGTGGCGCCCACGTAAAACTCGGCGAAGGACACCTGTGCCGTCCCGTTCGGTGAGAGTGTCACTGTTCCGGACGCGTTTGCCTCGGCAGTCGTGAACTCCCCGCCAGCAGTGTCGTAGACGTCCTCGTTCCGGTTCTGTGCCAGCGACAACGTCAGTCCTCTCGCGCCGACGTACGAGTACTCGGGGTCTGTGAGCGGGACGTCTACGGACTCGGTCTGTGCGCCGTTCGACACGGCGAGTTCGCTTCGTCCATACCCGAGCCCGGCGCCCTTGTCCGAGAGGCCGGTGAGTGCACCGTTCTCTGGGAGGACGGTCACGTCCGTGATGGTGACGTCGCTCGCGAACTGGTTTTCCACAGTGAAGGAGACGCCACCGGGAACCTGGTCGCCGTCCTCCCCGTCGAACGCGGAGCCGTCACCCAGGTAGACGAGTGACCCGCCGCTCCCACCCTCCGCCGCCGGACTCGTCGTGTCGACGTCGACCTCCACTCGTTCCTGCGCGTCACTGTTGTCGAGGATGGAGAGCGTCGTCGTTGTGTCCTCGTTGTTCCCGGCGACGAAGGTCGCCCGCCCGTCCTCGTTGGTGACCGCACTGGCGGCGTCGAAGGGGTTGGTTCCGTTCACGGACACCGTCACCCCCGACTCGGGATTGTTGTACGCGTCGCGGGCCTCGACGGTGACGCTGTCGTCGTCGCTCTCCACGAGCGTGAGGTACGTCGGGGGCGACCCCTCGGTGTCGCTGCCGACGCCGACCTTCGCGGTGCGGAGCGTGAACGGCCCGCTCCAGTCGACCGAGAGCGTCACGCGGTCCGTGCCGTTCTGGACGACGGAGACGTTCGGATTGTCGCCGAGGCCCGTGCTGTTCCGAAGGACGCTCGCGTCTACGACCGTCGGTACCGTGACGTTCACGGGCTGCCCGGGGTCGTCGGGCTGGACCTGTACGCGCTCGGCTGGCGCGCTCAGGGCCGCCGGGTCCAGGGCCACTGACGACGACCGCGACGTGCTCAGCGACCCGTTGAGTGCGACCAGGGAGACGGTGCGCGTCTCGCTGTCCACGAGCAACTGGTCGGTCAGCGGCACCGAAATGTTCTGCTCGGGGTAGTAGTTCGAGAGCAAGGACGCCTCGTAGCGCAACCGAGGTGCGTCACGGTACTCGTGGTACCCCGGAACGAACGAGAGGGACTTCGTCGGCTGCGCCCACGAGCCGTCGAGGTAGTCCCGCGTCTCGGGGTTCGTCGCGTTCACGTTCGACACCATCACGGTCGGGTCGTCGTAGGTGTCCGTCCTGAGCGTGCCCGCGGCTGGCGGCGGATTCACGAGGAACACGCGGTTCGGGTACTCCGTCCCGAGCGAGACCGTCGCGGGGCGCGCGTCGCCGGTCTCGGCCGTCGCGACGAGCGCGTTCCGAACGTCGACGAGCTGCCCCTGGACCTGCTGGCTGTGGCGGTACTCGACGTCCGAGTTCTCGGCTGGGACGACCGTCGCCTGGTAGACCGAGAGGGCGATGATGATCGTGGCGAAGAGCAGGACTGCCCCCACTTGCACCGTTACCCCCCGGGTGTCGTCCCTGAAACGCACAGTTGGGTGAACTCTGGAGGCGAGGGGTATAAACGCGGCGGCTACCGGCTCAGTCGTCGTCTTCGATGACTTCGGGGTCCGAGAGCGCGCTCTGGAGGCTGTCGAGTCCGTTCACCCACTCGGTGACGAGGCCGTACTCGACGTCGTCCAGGACGGCCATGTCGAGGTCGTCGCCGTCAGCGACGCGCGTGCCGCCGGCCGCGACGAGGCCGAGCGCGCGGTCGAGATCCTCCTCGCTCTCGGCCTCGACGGCCGCGTGGACGTACTCCTCGACGGACGCTTCGTCGGCGGGGCCATCGGCGACGTACTGCTCGGCGCTGTAGAAGACGGCGACGAGACTCGTCTGGACGCCGTCGACGAGCATCACCTTGTCCTCGTCGTCGAAGTCGGGTTCGGAGAGCACGACCTCGCGGATGTCCGCGAGCTCCCCCATCGCCTCGTCCTCGTCGATGTCGTCGTTCTCGTAGGCCTTGATGATCTTCGCCACCGCGATGGCGACGTCGTCCTGGAGGTTCAACAGGAGGCGCGCGGAGTCCTCGTCCTCGGGGTCGATCTCCTCGTCTCTGAGGCGGTCAAGCCAGTTCTGCCAGCGTTCTTCGGAGTAGAACTCCTCCTCGGGGGCGCTCATACCACGAAAACCGGTTGCCCGAGACAAAGGCCTTTCCTTCAGGCACGAGTCCGAAAAACCGCCACGAGACGGCCTTTCCGGGGCGTAGACGTGCGCTCAGCCGTCCAGCGTCCCCCGCGTGTCGATGCCGTACACCGCCTCCGGTGTCTCGACGTGTGCGAGGTGGACCGCGTCGTCGTGGCCCTGCTTCTGGAGCCACCGCACGCGCCGCGGCACCGTCTTCGGCCCCATCACCGCGCCCGGGCGGTCGGCGTCGTCGACGAAGTCGGTCTCCATCAGGAACGGTTCGCCCACCTCGACGGCCGTCTCCAGGTAGTCCTTCTCGCACATCACGCTCTTCGTGACGCCCTCGAGTCGCCCGCTCGCGTAGTGCTTGACGACCCGCCCCGGCGACAGACCGGCGTCCTCGGCCCACCCGGCGACGTCGGTCAGGTCCTCAGTGGCCTCCGTGTGCAACTGAAGCGCGACGCCCGTCTCCGCGGCGCGCTCGCAGGCGTGCCGGATAACTGCGTTCGACGCCTCCCACACCGCGTCGCTGACGTCGTAGTGCGGCCGCCCGGATTTCAGCGCCACAGCCTGTCCGTCGGCGGCGTACTCCGCGGCGACGTCGATGCCCGCGCACATCAGTTCCCGCGCTTCCTCGGGGTCAAACCCGCGCTCGTCGACGAGCCGCGAGACGAGTCCCGGATGGACGCCGAGCACGGGCCACGCGCGCCCGGGGAGACGGTCGGTGGCCGCCGAGACCAGCCGCAGCGTCTCCTCGAACACCGGACGGAACGCCTCGCCGTCGTCTGCCTCGACCCCGTGGTGCCACGACGGCTTGTTCACCACGAGCAGGTGGGTCCCGCCGCTGCGCGCGAACTCCCCGACGGCCTCGAGGCCCCGGTTGGCGGCGTCGAGGTGCATGTGGTTGTCGAGGACGGGCGTCTCCAGGTCGGTCATGGGTGGCTGTTCTGCCTTCTCGTGTGAAAGTCTTTCAGAACGTTAGTGTCGGTGGTTCCGTCTCTGTCATCTCTCTTGTTGCACCCAGAAAGCCCCGAGACTGTGGACTCGAGAGGCTCGCTGCGCTCCTCGGCCTGCGGCCTGCGGTGCTTACGTCGCCTGTCTTCGTCCACAGTCCCGCCCCTTTCAGTCCGCCCCCTGCCGATTAGACAAACTGCGCGGCGGGACTGAAAGGGGCGGGTGGCTGAACCCGGCCCCGACGAAGCAAGCACGTGAGCGGAGCGAACGCGCGCAGCGAGTCGCGGACGGTTCAGTCACCCGGGGCTTTCTGGGTGTACTTAGAAGCGACGAGCGCAGTGTCTCTGGTTATTACTCGCCGAGAACAATCGCGTCGTCGGCAGCGTTACGAAGCGCATCAGAGCGGCCGTGTTCGCCGGGCGCGATGGCGAGCGTGCGAACGCCCCGTCTGGCGGCCTGCTCCAGGACGGGCTTGAAATCCGTGTCGCGGGACGCGACGGCGAGCACGTCGACGCCCTCCGAGAGTACGAGTTCGGTGGCGTCGACGGCGAGTTTCACGTCGACGTCGCCGCTGGTGACGCGCACGTCGTAGCCGCGGGCCTCCGCCGCCTGGATGAGTTCCGGGGTGGCGTGCTCGTCGAGGTAGAGCCTGGTGACCGTCAGCGGCCCGGCGGCCGCGGCGCGCTCCCGCACGTCGTCCAGGTCCACGTCGAACTCGTCGCGGAGGACGTTCGGCCCATCAACGAACAGGGCGACGCCGCCGGCGTCGTCGCCCAGCAACTCCCGCAGTCGTTCCATACGCCGCGTGGGTGGTCGCGGGACAAGAGCGTGCCGGAACCGTCGCTGCGGGACCGAACTGCGGGGGAGTCAGTCGAACACCTAGTCGTCCACCCGGAACGGTGCCGGTTGGCCCCCGGAGTCGAATTTGATACACTACGTTGTGATTTGTCCCCCCGCGGACGGCGGCGTCAGGGGCGCCCGCTGCGCCTGGCCAGAAGACGACGGGCCGCATCAGAGACGGTGGTCGCGCGAACTGGGCCAGCGAGGGGTCGTCGGTGAACCCACCTTCCGCTGGGCGGGATACGAAAGCATTACTTCCCGGCCGCCGACCGCACGGATATGGGCCTTCGGACGCCGCCGCTGTACGGCCGCCACGAGGACCGCGGGGCGAAGTTCACCGAGTTCGGCGGGTGGGAGATGCCCGTCGAGTTCGACTCCATCACGGCAGAACACACCGCCGTCCGCGAGTCGGCCGGCATCTTCGACGTCTCCCACATGGGCGAGATAGCGCTGTCCGGTCCGGACGCCGAGGCGCTGCTGCAACGCCTCACGACGAACGACGTCTCCGCGCTCGACCCCGGCGACGCCCAGTACTCAACCATCACGAACGACGAGGGCGTCGTCCTCGACGACACCGTCGTCTACCGGATGCCCGAGGGCGACGACGCCGACTACCTGTTCGTGCCGAACGCCGGCCACGACGAGCAGATGTACGAGCGGTGGACGGCCCACCGCGACGAGTGGGGCCTCGACGCCACCGTCGAGAACGCCACGGACGACTACGGCATGCTCGCCGTCCAGGGGCCGGACGCACCGGACCTCGTGGCCGCGCGCGCCGGCGATGACGTCCTCGACCTCTCGCCGTTCACCGCCGCGTACGCCGACGTAGCGGGCGTCGAGTGCTGGGTCGCCAACACCGGCTACACGGGCGAGGACGGCTTCGAACTCGTCTTCCCGTCGGACGGCGCGGGCGCGGTCTGGGACGCGTTCGCCAGTGACTGTCAGCCCTGCGGGCTCGGCTCGCGGGACACGCTCCGCATGGAGTACGGGTTCCTGCTCTCCGGGCAGGACTTCCACCCCGAGGAGAACCCGCGGACTCCCTTCGAGGCGGGCATCGGCTTCACGGTCGACCTGGACACCGAGTTCGTCGGCCGGGACGCTCTCGCCGCCCAGCAGGAGGCGGGCGTGGACGAGCAGTTCGTCGGCCTCGTCCTCGAGGAACGCGGCGTCCCGCGGCACGGCTACGAGATAACGACGCCCGACGGCAACGCCGTCGGCGAAGTCACCAGCGGTACGATGAGTCCGACGCTCGGCGAACCCATCGGACTCGGCTACGTGGACGTCGACTACGCCGACGACGGCACGACCGTCCACGTGGTCGTTCGCGGCACCGGCAAGGAAGCGACCATCACCACCCCACCCTTCATCGACAAATGAGCTTCGACGTACCCGACGACCTGTACTACCTTGAATCGCACGAGTGGATAGACCCGCAGACCGGCCGCGTCGGCATCTCCGACTTCGCGCAGGACGAACTCGGCGACGTCGTGTTCGTCGAACTCCCGGGCGAAGGGGACGAACTCGACGCCGAGGAAGCCCTCGGGGTCGTCGAGTCCATCAAGGCCGTCTCGGACATCTACGCGCCGGTCGGCGGCGAGGTCACCGCGGTCAACGACGCCCTCGAGGACCAGCCCGAACTCGTCAACGAGGACCCGTTCGGTGACGGCTGGCTGGTCGAACTCGACTTCGACGAGGCCGACATCGACGACCTGCTGAGCCCCGACGAGTACCGCGACCAGATCGCCTGAGCGCGACCTCTCGACCCGCTACCTTCTGCGAAGTGGTCTCCGCCCAGCGGAGCCTGCAGGTTGCAACGAGCACCCGGACGAATCCCGGTCCGCGGGCCGACCAGGGAGGGTACGGACCGCCGTAAATCCGCCCGGCGCACGATTCGGCTGTCGCCGGATTACTAGCTCGTTCGTGTCTAACTGGTGGTGAGAACCACTCTATCAATACACGTAATTGCACATCTCGGCCGGTCCACGGTTCCGCAAACCGGGAGCCTCTTGGTGTCCGCATCGTAAACGTCGTCCATGACTGAAACCGGAGTCGCTCGTCGCTCGCGTGGGGGACGACCATGAGCGGGAGTCCGTACGCGCCCCACACGGCGGCGGAGACCGCCGAGATGCTCGACGCGGTCGGTGTCGACGACGTGGAGGCGCTCTTCGACATCCCAGAGTCGGTGCGCTTCGACGGGGAGTTCGGCATCGACGCCAAGTCCGAACAGGCCGCCGTCCGGGAGACAACCCGGCGGCTGTCGAACAACGACGACCTGCGGGAGTTCCTCGGGCGCGGCCACTACGAGCACTACGTGCCGTCGCTCGTCGACCACCTCTCCCAGCGCTCCGAGTTCATCACCTCCTACACGCAGTACCAGCCGGAGGTCACGCAGGGGTTCCTGCAGGTGCTGTTCGAGTACCAGTCGCTGCTCGTCGAACTGACGGGCCTCGGGGTCGCGAACTGCTCGATGTACGACGAGGCCACGGCGCTCGCCGAGGCCGCACTGCTCGCCAAGCGCGTTCGCTCCTCGTCGGGCGACCGCGTGCTCGTCCCGGAGTACCTGCGAGACGGCCACGTGAGCGTCCTCGAGAACTACACGGGCGGGTCGGACGTCACCGTCGAACGCTACCCGACCGAACGCGGGACCGTCGACGTCGACGCGCTCGCGGACGCGATGGACGACGACGTTGTGATGGTGCACGCCGAGAACCCGACTACGACCGGCGCCATCGAGGAGCGCCTCGAGTCGGTCGGCGACCTGGCGGACGACCACGACGCGGTGTTCTGCCTCGGCTCGGACCCCGTCGCGCTCTCGCTGCTCCAGCGACCGGTCGACGTCGGCGCTGACGTCGTCGTCGGCGACGCGAGCGTCCTCGGCCTCCCCACGAGCTACGGGATGGGCCTCGGCGTGTTCGCCTGCCGCGAGGAGTACCTCCGGCAGGTGCCGGGCCGCCTCGTCGGCGCGAGCGAGGACGACGCGGGCAACCGCGCGTACACACTCACGCTCCAGACGCGCGAGCAGCACATCCGCCGCGAGCGAGCGACGTCGAACATCTGCACGAACCAGGCGTGGGTCGCGCTCCGCGCCGCCATCCACGCCGCCACGCTCGGCGCCGACGGCCTCGTCGACCTGGCCGAGCGGATGGTCGACCTCCCTCGGGACCTCGCTGCCGACCTCGACGACGTGAAGGGCGTGCGAGCACCCGTCCACGACCGCCACCACTTCCGGGAGTTCCTCGCGCGCACGGACCAGCCCGCGCCCGCCATCGTCGCGGACCTCGAAGCCGAGGGGTTCGCGGTGCACGCCGTCGACGACCACACGGTGCAGGTCTGCGTGACCGACGCGAACGAACACTCGACCGATGCGCTCGTCGCGGCCTTCGCGGAGGTGGCGAACTGATGGAGTTCTACGACCAGGCGCGCTACGCGCCCGCCGACGGCGACCAGTACGAGTCGCTGCTCTCCGAGAAGGACGAGACCACCGTCGACGTCGACTCCTCGCTCCCCGACGACCTGACCCGGGACGAACTCACGCTCCCGAGCCTCGAGGAGCCCGAACTCGCCCGCCACTACGTCCGACTCAGCCAGCAGAACTACGGCGTCGACTCCGGGCCGTACCCGCTGGGCTCCTGTACGATGAAGTACAACCCGCGGTTCACGGAGGACGTCGCCGCCCTCCCCGCCGCGAGCGTCCACCCGGACCGCTCGGAGCGCTCGACGCAGGGCACCCTGGAACTCATGCACGACCTCCAGGACTACCTCGGACGCATCGGCGGCATGGACGCCGTCACGCTCCAGCCACCCGCGGGCGCCGCCGGCGAGTTCGCGGGCATCCTGCTCGCGGAGGCCTATCACGAGGCCAACGGCGAGGGCCACCGCGACGAGGTGGTCGTCCCGGACGCCGCCCACGGCACCAACTTCGCCTCTGCCGCGCTCGGCGGCTACGACGTCATCGAACTCCCCTCCGGCGACGACGGTCGCGTCGATCCCGAGGCCCTCGAGGCAGCGCTCGGCGAGAACACCGCCGCGCTGATGCTCACGAACCCGAATACGCTGGGCCTCTTCGAGCACGACATCGAGGAGATCGCCGAACTCGTCCACGACGCGGGCGGCCTGCTCTACTACGACGGCGCGAACCTGAACGCGCTACTCGGTCGCGCGCGCCCGGGAGACATGGGCTTCGACATCATGCACTTCAACGTCCACAAGACGTTCGCGACGCCCCACGGCGGCGGCGGCCCCGGCGCAGGCCCGGTCGGCGTTTCCGAGGACCTGGCGGAGTTCCTCCCCGACCCGCACGTCCGGCGCGTGTCGCGCCGCGACACGGGACGTGCGAGCGGGGAGCGAAGCGACCCGCGAGCAGCGACCGCCGGCAACTACGAACTGTACACCCCCGAGCAGAGCGTCGGGAAGGTCCACGGCTTCCAGGGCAACTGGCTCGTGCTCATCAAGGCGTTCGCGTACATCGACAGACTCGGCGACGCGGGGCTCGCGGACGCCTCCGCGAAGGCCGTGCTGAACGCGAACTACCTCGCCGAGCAGGTCGACTACGACATTCCGCTCGGCCCGTTCCACCACGAGTTCGTCGCCAGCGCGGGCGACCAGGACGCCGCCGACGTCGCCAAGCGCATGCTCGACTACGGTGTCCACCCGCCGACGACGAAGTGGCCGGAACTCGTCGACGAGGCGCTGATGACCGAACCGACGGAGGTCGAGACGAAGGCGAACCTCGACGACCTCGCGGACGCGTTCAACGCGGTCGCCGGCGAGGACGAGGCGACCCTCGCGGACGCGCCGACCCGCACGACGGCCCGGCGCATCGACCAGACGAGCGCCGCGCGCAATCCCCGGCTCTCCTGGCAGGACCTCGAGTGACGCCCCACGAGTAGCAAATCCTTATTACTCGACGCGGCCTCGATTAATACATGACCGTCGTCAGCGTCTCGATGCCGGACGAACTGCTCCAACGCATCGACGAGTTCGCGGAGGACCACGGCTACACCGGCCGCAGCGAGGTCATCCGCGAGGCTGGCCGGAACCTCCTCGGCGAGTTCGAGGACAAACAGCTCGAGGACCGCCCGCTCATCGGCGTCGTCACCGTCCTGTTCAGCTACGAGAACTCCACCGTCGAGGAGCGCATGATGGGCCTCCGCCACGAGTACGAGGGCCTCGTCACGTCGAACGTCCACAACCACGTCGGCGACCACTACTGCATGGAACTGTTCATCCTCGAGGGGAAGCTCTCCGAGATATCGGAGTTCGTCGGCCGCATCCGCGCCACCAAGGACACGCTCTCCGTCGACTACTCGGTCATTCCGGTCGACGGGTTCACGGCTCTCTCCGAGACCTGACCAGCGCGACCCGCCCGTTCTCCGCCGAACTCGACGCGTAGCGCTCCTCGGTCTCCCGATTCTCCCGCCGTAGCGGCTGCTTAGTTTCCTCCCGGCGCGAAGGGTGTTGCCCCCGAGCCGTCTCCCGATTCTATATCGCAGAATACGATTCATTCGCCCGGTTCTGCACGCCGGTCGGCGGCGGAATATCAGCCGGTGAGGGATTGGAACGCCGATTTTGGTCGGATTCGAGTCGCTGTGCGGGCGGATGGCCTCGATGAAACTCTGGCGGGGGCATCCGTCAGAGGACAGGAGGTATCTCGAACCCCGGGCCTCGTCTCGGCAACTCGCCCGCGTGGAGTCAGTTACTCGACCGGACGCGGGACGATCTCCTGCCCAGTGACTCCTCTCCTGACTTGTAGCGAGAATGTTGGGCCAGGAGCCGGCCAGGCCATCCTCATGAGACTCGAAACCACGCAAAATCGACTCGGTGGCGGCGTTTCACCAGTTTGGACGCAGCAAACGGCGTTGCCGTCGGCTACGCTCGCTGGACTGAGGGAAACTCGAATTCAACGCTCCAGCACGTTTGCTCAGCACTGCTACTTGCTGCCGAGGGCGAAACCGTTCTCGCCCTCTCCGAGAGGGCGAAATATCGGTGGCCCGCTCAGGACACCGAAACGCGAGTTCGGAGATACGCTCTCGTGGAGGCCACCCCAGGGGTTCGAGGGTGGAGAATAGGGTTCGACGATCCAGTCGGCTGGGCGCTGGTGAAACGTTACGCCGAGACCGAGGAGTCGATGTCGCCGTCGATGCGGATGAATCCGTAGCTGCACTCCGGGCAGTACCACTTCGTCTTCAACCCGAGGTGGAGGTTCGTCGCGGCGGCGCGGTAGAACGTCCGCTCAGTCTCGCAGCTGGGGCAGTCGTGTTCGAGTTCGCGGGCCATACGACGCACTCGAATTGCGAGGCAGTTCAACGTACTGGTTTCGGGAACTCTGCCGGGGGGTATTTATGTGGTAAACTTCATACCACGATATAGAAAAATTCGGGCGAGCTTCTGGACACCGCGAGGGGGCGCCCGTTCTGTGTGGGCGTGAAAGGGTCGCGTCCGGCGATTTCTTCGACGAAGAATTCTGTTGGCTACTAGAGGTCGCCGTCAGACGTATGTAGCTGAGCGCCGGATTTTGTGGCACAGAGTAACACGGAACCGGCCGTGTGGATTCCCCCAAATGTTCGCGCCGAACGCAGACACCACGGCGGCCCGAGACCTGACAGCGGCGTCTCGGCGGCTGCGCCACGCCGTCCACGACAGCAACGGCGACGCGAGACTGTTCGACTCGCTGGCGGCCCTCGAGGAGCGCGTCCTCGATCGTCTGGGCGACGACCAGCTCGCAGCGAAGGCGTTCTGGCTGAACGTCCACGGTGCGCTCGCCGAGCAGTCCCGCGACGGGCCGACGAACGACTCCTGTCTCGTCGCCGGGACGCGCATCGACGCGGACCACGTCGCACACAAGCTGTTGCGCGCCGGCCGCTGGAAGTACGGCTTCGGCTACCTCCCCGACCCGCTCCCCGGACAGTTCGCGCGCCGTCACAGCCTCGACGAACTCGACCCGCGGGTCCACTTCGCCGTGCTGGCCGCGCGCCGAGCGCCACGGCTCGTCCCGTCGTTCAGGGCCGAGAGCGTGGACGACGACCTGGGAGGGGTGACAGCCCGGTATCTCGACGCGACCGTCGTCTACGACGACGGCTCGGACGTCGCTCGCGTTCCCCGCGTCTTCCTCTGGTACCGGGGGGATTTCGGCGGCCCCGACGGCGTTCGAGAGTTACTCGCCGAGCACGAGGTGCTCCCCGAGGACGCGAAGCCGCGACTTTCGTACGTCGCTCCCACGCCGTCCGCGGGAGGGGACGACGAGCGCCGCAAGGCCCCCGAGGAACCTCAGTAGAGTTCGCCGCCCAGCGGCACGCCCTCGTCCGGCGCGACGAGCACGGGGTGGTCGTCCTCGTCTGGGACACCGACGGTGAGCACTTCTGATTCGTAGCCGGCGATGTTGACGGTGCCGAGGTTCGTCGCACACAGCACCTGCCGCCCGACCAGTTCGTCTGGGGTGTAGTTGTAGCCGGTCTGTGCGGCCGAGTTGACGACCTCGTCGCCGAGGTCGACCTGGAGTTTCGCGAGTTCGGGCTTCCGGGCTTCCTCGAACGGTTCGGCGTCGACGACTTCGCCGACGCGGAACGTCGTCTCGAAGAGACTGTCTGCCATGGGCGGCCACAGACGTGCCCCGAGCAAGAGTGTTCGGGCGGGCGTTCGGGGCCACCTTCTTGGTTGCGCCGCGTCAACTTCGGGTATGGCTCTGACCCTGTACGCACTCGACGGCTGTCCGTACTGCGAGACGGTCTCGGACGCCCTCGACGAACACGGCCTCGACTACGAGACGGAGTGGGTCGAGGCGCTGCACTCCGAGCGGAACGACGTCAAGCGCGTGAGCGGCCAGCGCGGCGTCCCGGTGCTCGTCGACGAGGAGCGCGGCGTGACGATGGCCGAGAGCGAGAACATCCTTGACTACGTCGAGGTGACGCTGGCGTGAAGATATACACGCGCCGCGGGGACAGCGGCGAGACGGACCTCCGGAACATGGACCGCGTCTCGAAGGCCAGTCCGCGCATCGAGGCGTACGGCACCGTCGACGAACTGAACGCCGTGGTCGGGACCGCGCGACCGACGGGCGTCGACGAACTCGACGACTACCTCGAGTCCTGCCAGAACCATCTCCACGTCCTCCAGGCCGACTTCGCAAACCCCCAGCCGGACGAGGACGACCCGGTGGTCCGCGAGGACCACGTCGACCAGGTCGAGGAGTGGATCGACGCCTGCGAGGAGCGACTCGACCCGCTGCAGTCGTTCATCCTCCCCGGGGGCAGCGAGTCGGGCGCGAAACTCCACCAGGCGCGGGCGGTCTGCCGCCGCGCGGAGCGCCGCGCGGTCGCGTTCGCGGACCACGAGGAGGGCGTCAACGAGCAGGCTATCGCGTACCTGAACCGCCTCTCGGACGCGCTGTTCGTGTTCGCGCGGCTGGCGAACAAGGAAGCGGGTGTCCGCGAGGAGTCGCCGTCGTACTGACGGCGCGCGGACGAGATGATGCCTTCGCCCCGTCTGGGGCGCGGTTGCCGACGGTGGTGGGACAGACGTGGGCGAACGGCCGGCGCGTCCGCCGACAGTGTTTAGGTTGGCCTAAATGAACAAAAATCCATCGGTGCACGCCCCATGCGGACAGTGTTCGGCGCCGAGCGGGACGCGCTAACTCGGCAGTAAACGCAAGCCTTAATGGCCGCACCCGGGTACTCGGGACTGCGGGTCGGTGGTCTAGTCAGGCTATGACGGCTCCTTCACACGGAGCAGGTCGGCGGTTCGAATCCGCCCCGACCCACTTCTACTGACGCAACGACCGCGAGCGACCGCCGTGTCGCTCGCGTCGTTCGAAGGTGTGTGGTGTCGCAGATTCGAACCCTGGCAGTCGCAGCGGCCGAGCGCAGCGAGGCCGACCGTCTGCCTCCGGTTCGAATCCGCCCCGACCTGCGACCACGAACCCGACCCATCTTTCACTCGAACTCAGGCTGTGCCCAGTCGTGGCGCTCGCTCCACTCGGCCGCGGCCGCGAGGATTGTCGCCTCGTCGTAGCGCTCGCCGACGAACTGGAGGCCCACTGGAAGCCCCTCGACGGTGCCAGAGGGGACGCTCACGGCGGGATGGCCGGAGACGTTGAACGGTGCGGTGTTCGCGAGCGCGCCGAAGACGTCCTCGACGCCTTCGCCCCACTTCGGCGGGAGCATCGGGACGGTGGTGGAGGCGAGCACGTCCACGTCGGCGAGCGCGTCGTCCACGCCCGCCGCGAGCCGCTGGCGGGCAGCGTGGGCGAGCCCGTAGTACCGGTCGCCCGTGGCCTCCGAGAGGTGTTCGGCGTAGAGTCGTGCGCCGACGAACGTGGGGCCGAGTTCGTCCGCGCGCTCCTCGAACCCCTCCTGGAGTGCGGCGTTGAGGCTGGGCCACGGCTCCGAGAACAGCCAGTGGTTCGTCGCGTTCGCGCGGAAGTAGTTGCCGACCTCCGTCATGCCGATGGCGAGCCAGGACGGCAGCCAGAGGTCGTAGTCCGGAATCGAGACGTCGACTAGCTCGGCGCCGTCCGCCGCCAGCCGGTCGAGCGCGTCCCGGGTCACCTCGTCCAGCGCGGGCGCGTTCCCGAACAGTTCCCCGGGCAGGCCGATGGTCAACCCCTCCAGGCTGCTCCCGTCGGCGGACTCGACGGCATCCGCGTAGTTCCCGACTTCGGCGCCGAGCGTGCGCTCGTCGCGGTCGTCGGGGCCGGCGATTTCGTCTAGACCGAGCGCGAGGTTCTCCACCGTCGGCGCGAGCAGGCCGACGTTGTCCAGGGTCTTGCCGTACTGGACGAAGCCGTGGTGGGAGACGAGCCCCCGCGTCGGCTTGATACCGGGCGTCCCGCTCCAGGCCGCCGGGAATCGGATGGAGCCGCCGGTGTCGCTTCCGACGGCCAGGTCGACCTCGCCGGTCGCCGCGGCGATGCCGCTGCCCGCCGAGGAACTGCCGGGGTGGCGGTCGGGGTCGTGGGGGTTGCCCGCGAGGCGGAACCGCATCGTGGCTTCCTCGCCGCCGAACGCCAGTTCGTCCATGTTCGTCTTCCCGACGACGCGCGCGCCGGCGTCCAGTAGGCGCTCGACCACCGTCGCGTCGAACTCCGGGACGTAGGACTCCAGCACCGGCGACCCGCAGGTCATCGGGATTCCCGCCACCGCGAGGTTGTCCTTCACGCCGACGGTCATCCCGTCGAGGGGACCGGAGCCGCCCTCTACGTCACAGCGCGTGAGGAACGCGGCGAGCGGGTCGTCCTCCTCGGTCGGTTCCCAGTGGTCGCGCTCGGGCGGCTCTGGGGGTTCGAGCGCGTCGAGGTCCGCCAGTAACTGGTCCTGCTGGGCGAACTGCTCGGCGAACGCCGCAGCCGTCTCCTCGTCGACGGGGACGCCCGCCCGCTCCGCGTACCGCTCGACGTCCGCTGGTGACGGTTCCTGGCTCATACTGTCCTGTCCACCGCTGTCGCCAAGAAACTGTGGAGGACTGCGGCTCTTGCCGGGAGCCGGTGGTCGGAGTGGCCCGCTGGCTGTCGCCGGTCAGTAGCCGATTTCGTCGAGGAACTCGCGGACGCGCTCGAGGTACGCCTCCTGCTGGTCGAGGTTCGGCGAATGGCCGCTGTCCTCGAATATCTCCAGGCGGGAGTCGGGGAGCAGGTCGTGTATCTCCTCGCTGGCCTCGACGGGCGTAATCCAGTCGTGGCGGCCCACGGTGACGAGCCCCGGAACGTCGACCTCGCGCAGCTGGTCGCGGTAGTCCATCTTCGGCAGTTCCTCGGAGAACATCGCGTTGTGGGTCTCGTAGTGGTAGTGGATGCCCTCGATCTGCTCGCGGGCGGCCTCGGCGTCGAACTCGTCCAGGTCGGGCACGTACAGCGGCAGGATGCCGTGGAAGACCCGCCTGAACTCCTCGTTGTCCCGCGCTCGGCCGTCCATCACGCGGTCGAACTCCTCGAAGGTGATCTCCGGGACGTCGAGCCCTCGCTCCCAAACCTCCGGGAGTCCGGCGCGGGCGTTCTCGCGGGACTGCTTGTCGTACTCGCCGCTCGGCGCCGTGTCCCGGAGGACGAACCCCGCGACGGTCTCCGGGAACCGAGTGAGGTACTCCTGCGTGATGAAGCCGCCGTAGGAGCCGCCGATGAGGACGACGGTGCCCAGGCCGAGGTGCTCGCGGAGCGCGTTCGCGTCCCTCGCGAACTGTTCGTTCGTGTAGGGTGGGTCCTCACCCGATAGCCCGCAGCCGCGGTGGTCGTAGACGACGACCTCGTAGTCGTCGGTGAGCGGTTCGTACGCCTCTTTGGCCTTCCGGTGGTCGCCGACGCCCGGCCCGCCGTGGAGCGTCAGGATCGACGGGTTGGCCTCGTCACCGAGGCGTTCGTAGTACAGTTCGGTCCCGTTCACGTCGGCGTACATCTCGACTTCGGGAAGGCAGTCCCGGGCAAAGGGGTTGGTGGTCGCGGCGAACCCTGAACCCTCGAATCAGTCGCTCGCGCCGACGTCGGCCTGGTCGTTCGCCGGGGCTTCGGCGTGGTCGTCGCTGACCTCCCGCCAGTGGTGGCAGGCGGTGTCCCGGTCGTCGGCCACCGCCTCCAGGGGCGGGTTCTCCCGGGCGCACAGCTCGGTCGCGTACGCACAGCGCGGGTGGAACGAACAGCCCGACGGCGGGTTCTCCGCGGACGGAATCTCGCCACCGAGCCGCTGGCCGCTCTTCTTGGCGTGGGGGTCGGGCTGGGGGATGGAGGCGAGCAGTCCCTCCGTGTACGGGTGGGTGGGGTTCTCGAAGAGCCCCCGGGTGCGGCCGTGTTCGACGATCTCACCGAGGTAGAGCACCGCGGTGCGGTCGCAGATGTGTTTCACGACGCCGAGGTCGTGGCTGATGAGCAGGTAGGAGAGCCCGTGTTCCTCCTGGAGGCGCATCAGGAGGTTGAGGATGCGGGCCTGCACGCTGACGTCGAGGGCGGACACCGGCTCGTCGAGGATGACGAACTCGGGGTCGACGGTGAGCGCTCCCGCGATAGAGACGCGCTGGAGCTGGCCACCGGAGAGCTCGTGGGGGTAGCGGTTGCGGAAGTTCGGGTCGAGGTTTACCGTCTCCAGCAGCTCCTCGACGCGCTCGCGGCGCTCGGACTTGTCCAGGTCCGTGTGTATCTTCAGCGGTTCGGCGAGCGTCCGCCCGATGGAGTACCGCGGGTCGAGGCTCGAGTGCGGGTCCTGGAACACCATCTGGACGGACTGTCGGAACTCCCTGAGGTCGTCGCCGCTCAGCGAGTGGACGTTCTGCCCCCGGAACCGGACCTCGCCCGCCGTCGGCTGTAACTGCCGCGTGATGACGTTCCCGACTGTGGACTTCCCGGCGCCGCTCTCCCCGACGAGACCGACCGTCTCGCCCGCCTCGATGTCGAAGGAGACGTCGCGGATGGCGCGCAGCCGCCGGGTCGTGCCGAGCAGCCGGGAGACGATGCCGCCGTTGACGACGAACTCCTTCTCGAGGCCGTCGACCTCCAGCAGCGGGGCGTCGCTCATTGCTCCACCTCCGGCTCCGCGACGACCTGGGTCTGCCCCTCGTACTCCGGATTCTCCGCCTCGTCGTAGAGGTAACACCGAACGTCGGTGCCGTCACGGTACAGCGCCGGGATGTCGCCCGTCTCGCAGGCGTCGCAGCAGAGCTCGTCGCAGCGGGGTGCGTACCGGCAGCCATCCGGCGGGTTCCGGAGGTCGGGCGGCGCCCCCTCGATGACGGTCAGCTCGTCCTGCATGCTGTGTGCCTCCGGCAGCGACCGCAGCAGTGCTCGCGTGTACGGGTGTTTCGGGTCGTCGAAGATGGCCTCGACGCCGCCGATCTCGACCATGTTCGCCGCGTACATCACGCCGACGCGGTCGCAGACGTCGGCGACGACGCCCAGGTCGTGCGTGATGAGCATGATCGCGGTGTCCTTCTCCTCGTTGATGCGCTCGAGGAGCTCCAGGATCTGGGCCTGGATGGAGACGTCGAGGCCGGTCGTCGGCTCGTCCGCGATGAGCAGATCGGGGTCGCAGGAGAGCGCGATGGCGATGACGGCGCGCTGTTTCATCCCGCCGGAGAACTGGTGTGGGTAGTCGTCCAGGCGGTCCTCCGGGGAGGGAATGCCGACGTCGTCCAGCGTCTGGATGGCGCGCTCGCGGGCCTCGCGCTTCGAGACGTCGAGGTGGCGGCGGATGGTCTCGATCAGCTGCTGGCCGATGGTGTAGACCGGGTCGAGGCTGGTGTTCGGGTCCTGGAACACCATGCTGATCTCGCTGCCCCGGACCTCGTCGGCGAGTTCGCGCTCTGTGAGCGTGGTGAGGTCCCGGCCCTTGTACTCGATGGTGCCGCCGGTGATCTCGCCGTTCTCGTCGAGCAGGCGGAGGAACGTGTTCGCGAGCGTGCTCTTCCCGCAGCCGCTCTCGCCGACGATGCCGAATATCTCGTCACTGTTGATGTCGAAGGAGACGCGGTCGACGGCGCGGACGTCCCCCTGTTTCGTGCGGTACGTGACACTGAGTCCGTTCGTAGAGAGTCGAGTCATTGTGTTAGCGACCCCCTTGCTTGGGGTCGAAGCTGTCGCGGAGGCCGTCCCCGATGAGGTTGAAGCCGATGACGGGGAGCATGATGGCGATGCCCGGGAAGATGCTCATCCACCACGCCACGTCCAGGTAGTCCTTCCCGCGGGCCAGCATCAGGCCCAGGGACGGGTCCGGCGGCTGGACGCCGACGCCGAGGTAGGACAGCGTCGACGTGGTGAGGATGCCGAACGCGAACTGGATGGTGACGGTGACGATGAGCGGGCCGAGGCTGTTCGGGAGCACGTGCCCGAAGATGATGCGGGCCCTGCTGGCGCCGCGCACGTCGAGGCTCTTGATGAACTGCTCCTCGCTCACGGAGACCGCCTCGCTGCGCGCGACCCGGGCGAAGATAGGCGTGTATGCGATGCCGAGGACGAGCGCCACGCCCCACTTCGACGGCCCGAGCGCGGCGATGAGCGCGAGCGCCAGGATGAGCGACGGGAACGACATCAAGACATCGACGCCCCGCATCACGACGCTGTCCGTCCACCGGCCAGAGTAGCCCGCCACCAGGCCGAACGACGTGCCGATGACGAACGACATCAGCACGCCCGCGACGGTGATGGTGAGCACGGTCTGGTAGCCGAACAGCACCCGCGAGAAGACGTCCCGCCCCAGGTCGTCGGTGCCGAACGGGTGGGCCAGCGACGGCGACTCCTGGAGCGCGCTGTAGTCCTGGGCGGTCGGCGAGTGCGGCGCGATCTCCGGCGCGAATACAGCGACGACGCCGACGAGCGCGACGAGCATGAAGCCGAACAGCGCCAGCCGGTTCTCGGCGAACTGAGCGGCGAAACTCCGGAGCGGGTGGCTGCGCTCGTCCGCGGACTCCTCGCTGGTCTCGGTACTCATTCGCCACCCTCCATGATGCGCGGGTCGAGGCGCGTGATGATCAGGTCGGTCGCGAGGTTCACCGAGGAGAACCACAGCGCGAGCATCAGCACGGAGCCCTGGACGAGCGGGTAGTCCCGCTGGATGACGGCCTGCAGGACGGTGCGCCCGAGTCCGGGAATCGCGAAGATCTGTTCGACGACGACCGCTCCCGAGATCATGTAGCCGAACTGGAGGCCGATGACCGTGATGACCGGGATGAAGCTGTTCTTCAGCGCGTGCTTGAACAGGATGGACCTCCGGTCGAGGCCCTTCGCCTTGTGGAACCGGATGAAGTCCTCGCCGATGGTCTCCAGCATCGACGAGCGCATCATCCGCATGATGACCGCGACGGCGACCAGGGTCATCGTCAACACCGGCAGCGCCATGTGCCTGAGGTTGGCGACGATGTCCTCACTGGGGGCCACGTAGCCGCTCGTCGGGAAGAAGTTGAAGGTCACCGCGAAGATCCAGATGAGCACGACGGCGGAGAAGAACGTCGGGATGCTCACCCCCGTGACGCCGACGCCGATGGAGAGGTAGTCGGTGAACGAATTCTTGTTCAGCGCCGCGACGATGCCCAGCGGCACGGCGACGAGCACCGACGCGAGCAGCGTGAGGACGATGATCTCGAGGGTGACGAAGAACCGGCTCACGAGGAGCGAACTGACGGCGGTGTCGTAGGAGTAGGACTTGCCGAGGTCGCCAGTCAGGACGCCGGCCAGCCAGTCACCGTACTGGACGAGCAGCGGCCTGTGCAGTCCGAGTTCCGCTTCGATTTCCGCGACGCGCTCGGCGGTGGCCTGCACCCCGAGCATCGCTACTGCTGGACTCCCCGGCACGAGATGCACGATGAGAAAGACGAGCACCGAGACGCCGAAGAGAATCGGCACGAACAGCAGCAAGCGTTTTATTGTGTATTCGTACCACGCCATGCGTTGAGAAATAGCGCAGCGGCGTAAAGACATTGCGATACACGAGAATATATCGGGTTATGTGGCGGTTTGAGCGGCGCTCGCGCCGGAATAAACGCACTCGTATGTCAGTCCGGCGAGCGGTACTCGCGGTGGTCGGGCGCCCGCCGAGAACGAGGCCCGCCGCGGCACCCACGCCGACCGATGCTCGACCTACCAGACTTCCTCGAGGGCGCGGAGGATGTTGCCGCCGAGGACCTTCTGGATTTCCTCGTCGTCGTAGCCTTCCTTGACGAGCCAGCGGGGGATGTTCTGCCAGGCCTCCGTCGGGTTCTCCAGCCCCTTCACGTGGTAGCGGCCGCCGATTTCGCCCGGCGGGTCGATGTCGTGCTGCTCGGCGAGCAACCCGAGGAGCGCCCGGTGGTCGCCGTAGAGGACGTCGGGGCCGAAGGCGACGTGGTCGATGCCGACGAGGTCGACCATGTACTCGAAGTGCTCCATGTACGTCTCGATGTCCGGGAGCACGCTCGACGCGACGACGCCGACCACGCCGCCGGTCTCCGCGATGGCCTCGAAGCAGGCGTCCGACGTGCCGCGGTCGCCGACGCCCGCGGCGAGGGCGTGGGTGTCGAAGACGGGTTTCTCGCTCACCTCGCAGACGTCGAGGGTGGTCTGCTCGCTCGCGTGACTCGTGCTGACCGCGATTCCCACGTCGTTCATGCGGTGGACGGCGTCGACGCCGAACGAGGTGAGGCCGCCGTCGCGCTCGTAGATGTCCCGTTTCCCCGTCCCGATGCTGTTGGAGGCGTTGTAGGTGACGCCCATGAGGCGGATGCCCATGCCGTAGAGGAGGTCGATGCGGTCGAGTTCGTTCTCCACCATCGCCGACGATTCGAGCGCCGGGACGAACGCCAACTTGCCTTCGTCGCGTGCGCGGTGGATGTCGTCGACGTCGCCACAGCGGATGGCGTAGTCGGAGTGGGCCTGGTCGGCGGCGCGCATGGCGACGTCGGAGACGATGTCGTCCCACTTCCAGCCGTGTTTCGAATGGATGCCGGAGAGGCCGTCGAGGTGGAAGTCGAACACCGCGTCCAGGGGCGCCTCGGCGAGGAAGTCGTACGGCGTGTGGACGCGGCCCTCGCGGATGTAGTCCCAGGTGTCACCCTCGATGTCCGCGGGGAACTGGAACGGGTGCTCGTGCAGTGAGACGACGGTGTCCTCGGCGAGCACGTCGTCCAGACGTTCCTCGTCCTCGGGGGAGAGGGGGACCTGGTACGGTTCGAAGCCGGCGTGCATCTCGGCCAGTTCGAACGCGCGGTAGTCCTCGCCGGCGACGAGGTAGTCGTAGGAGCGGTAGTTCTCTTGGCTGGTCACGACTCCCGGTGGCCTGCCGGGCTACTTAGCAGTTCCGCGGACCCACCCCAGTTCCGGCGCCTGAACGACCACAAGTACAGGAATAAATACACGTTCGCTGGGCCGTCTGCCGTCCGTTTTCGGGACAAGCACTGCTTCTACCAACAGCCCTATATTCGCAACATCACATGGGAATGCATGGCAAAGCGTACTGAGAAAGTTCTCGTAGACGACGTTTCCTCTACGAGCCGCCGGGACCTGCTGAAGACGCTCGGCCCGGCAGCGGGGCTGCTCGGCCTGGCTGGCTGTCTCGGCGGCGGTTCCGACTCGGACAGCACGACGACCACCGACAGCGACTCCCCTGACGACTCCACGACCACCGAGGCCGCCGAGATACAGACCGGCGGCACGCTGAACGCGGGCATGAACGTCGGCGTCCTCACGCTCGACGGGCGCTCGGTCACCAGCCTGCAGTCGATGCAGGTGATGTACAATATCTACTCGAAGCTCCTCCGGTACGAGATCCAGGACGACCAGCTCAAGCTGGTCGGCGACCTCGCGACCGCCTGGGAGTGGGAGGACGAGACGACGCTCGTCTTCGACCTCGCGGAGGACGCCGTCTTCCACAACGGCGAACCGGTGACCGCGACGGACGTCAAGCACACGTTCGAGACGATGCAGGCCAACGCGCAGCACACCGCGAACCTGCTGTTCTCCCAGCAGGTCAGCGTCGAGGCCCGCGACGAGCACACCGCCGTCTTCGACACCGGTGACAAGCCGTTCGCGTCGCTCGAATCCAACGTCGGCTTCGTCGTCGGCATCGTCAACAAGAAGGCCGACGAGGAGGGCGACATGTCCCAGAACCCGGTCGGCTCCGGCCCGTTCCAGCTCGCCGAGTGGGTGCAGGGCGACCACGTCTACCTGGAGGCCTTCGACGACTACTGGAAGACCGACGACGACGGCAACACGCTCCCGTACCTCGACGAACTCCGGCTGAACATCTACCCGGACGACGGCACGAAGCTCCAGGCACTTCGCCAGGGCGAACTCCACTGGATCGACGTCGTCCCCGCAAAGGACGACGAGAGCATCCGCAACAGCGACTCCCTGGAGACTAGCCGCACCGGCCCCGGCGGGTTCATGGGCATCTTCCAGTTCAACACCCAGAAACCGCCGTTCGACGACCCGCGGGTCCGGAAGGCCGTTCTGCACGCCATCGACTGGGAGGCCTACCGGAAGGTCGTCTTCCGCGGCACCGCCGAGAACACCAACAACCAGCCGCTCGCGCCCGCGACCGGCTGGAACATCGACGAACTCGACGACCCCTTCGAGGGCCAGAACGTCGAGCGCGCGAACGAACTGCTCGACGAGGCGGGCGTCGACGCCTCGGAGATCTCGTTCACGAACTACGCCAACCAGGGCCTCGAACGCGACATCAAGGCCTACGAGGTGCTCCAGGCCCAGCTCGCTGACACCATCGGTCTCGAGCACGAGCTCCGGCTGGTCGACAAGAGCACGCAGTTCCAGCGCACCACGAACTTCGAGTTCGGCTTCTCGGCGGGCGCCTTCGACGGGATGTACGACCCCGACCAGGTGCTCACCGTCAACCTCACCGACGGCGCGTTCTTCAACTACGGCAACTACGTCAACGACGAGATCCAGACGCTCCTCACAGAGGCCCGGCAGACGACCGACCGCGAGGAGCGCTACCAGAAGTACAAGCGCATCTACGAGATCAACAACGAGGAGGCGGGCAAGTACTACCCGTACTGGCAGAACATCACGTCGGCGTTCCAGCCGTCCGTGGAGAACTTCAACTACCCGTACGACACGCTCTGGTTCTTCGAGCGCGTCTGGCTCGACGAGTAACCGAGCCCCAATCGGCGGTCACGAGCCGCCGCCCGCACCGCTTCTCGACTCTCCGCAGACCGGGTTCTCGAGTCGCGACACACTCCGCTCGCAGTTCACAGAACTGATTCGATTCTCACACACCCGGAGCTACTCGGTAGCCGTTCGAGCGCCGCGAAAACCCCAGCTGTCGTCTCCCTATCGTCTCCGTCAGAGGACGCTCCCGCCTCGAAGCGGGCGTCGGCGTCCGCTACCAGACTTCCTCGAGGGCGCGGAGGATGTTGCCGCCGAGGACCTTCTGGATCTCTTCGTCGTCGTAGCCTTCCTTGACGAGCCAGCGGGGGATGTTCTGCCAGGCCTCCGTCGGGTTCTCCAGGCCCTTCACGTAGGGGTTCTCCATCGTACTGTCCGGGAGTTCGACGCCGTGGAAGGTGGCGAGGACCTCCAGCAGTGCGGTGTGGTCGCCGTAGAGGACGTCGGGGCCGAAGGCGACGTGGTCGATGCCGACGAGGTCGACCATGTACTCGAAGTGCTCCATGTACGTCTCGATGTCCGGGAGGTGCGTCGAGGAGAGCACGCCGATGACGCCGCCCGTGTCGGCGAGCGCCTGGAGTGCCTCGTCGGAGGAGCCGCGCTGGTTCATCCCGCCGGTCTGGGCGAGTGCGTGGGTGTCGAAGACGGGTTTCTCGCTCACCTCGCAGACGTCGAGGGTGGTCTGCGGGCTGGAGTGACTCGTGCTGACGGCCATTCCCACGTCGTTCATGCGGTGGACGGCGTCGACGCCGAACGAGGTGAGGCCGCCGTCGCGCTCGTAGATGTCGCCCTGGCCGGTGCCGATGCTGTTGGAGGCGTTGTAGGTGACGCCCATGAGGCGGATGCCCATGCCGTAGAGGAGGTCGATGCGGTCGAGTTCGTTCTCCACCATCGCGGCCGACTCCAGGGACGGGACGAACGCGAGGTTCCCCTCCTCGTTCGCGCGGTGGATGTCGTCGACGTCGCCACAGCGGATGGCGTAGTCGGAGTGGGCCTGGTCGGCGGCGCGCATGGCGACGTCGGAGACGATGTCGTCCCACTTCCAGCCGTGTTTCGAATGGATGCCGGAGAGGCCGTCGAGGTGGAAGTCGAACACCGCGTCCAGCGGGGCCTTCGAGAGGTCCTCGTAGGCGGCGTGGATGCGGCCCTCGCGGATGTAGTCCCAGAGGTCCTCGTGGACGTCCTCCGGGAAGTAGAAGGGGTGTTCGTGCAGCGAGACGATAGTCCCGTCGTTGACCGCCTCGACCCGTTCCTCCTGCTCCGCGGTGAGTTCGACCTCGTGGGGCTCGAACCCCGCGTGCATCTCCGGCAGTTCGACCGTCCGGTAGTCCTCGCCGGCGACGAGGTACTCGTACGCTTCGTAGCCGTCGAACTGTTTGTCTGTCATTGGAACGAAGAGCCGTCCTGCGATATTCAACGTTGGGGTATCGGTCAATACCGTGGCCGAGGCGCCCGGGAACGGTCGAATAGCGGAACCGGGAAGCGGCGCTCGACCCGGCGGCTCTGTCACCCCGCGGCTCAGTCGGCGCCGGTGGTCTCTCGCGACCGGAGTTCGCCGCCACAGCCGCCACAGCGGTACGCATCAGGATTGCGCACGAGCTTCGATTCCCGGTACCGGGCCATCTCACTCCCGCAGGCCCTGCATTCGACCCAGTAGTTCGGCTCCGCGAACAGGTCGCAGGTGACCGGCGTCTGCAATCGATTTGCCCAGGCCTCGAACTCGCTGCCGTGGCTGGGGTCGCCGTCCTCGTTCAGCAGGTGGACGTGGATCAGTTCGTGGCGGATGGTCTCCGCCGCCGCGCCCCACCCACGCTCCTGAAACAGTTCCCACGTGAGCGACACCGTCTCTGGCTCCCCGTTCCGGTACTTCACCGCCCCGGCCCGGCGCTTCGCGCGCTTGCTCACCTCCCACTCCAGGTCGTCGACGGCCACCGAGAGGTCGTAGTTCCGCGCCACCTCGCGGGCGTACACCCTCGCGACTGCGAGGAACTCGTCTGTGGAGACGTCGCCCTCGATGGCGTAGAACTCCGTGTCGAGGCCCGGGGCGTCGCCTGTCATGGCGTCAGAGGTGCGTGGAGATTCATGGCGTGTCGTCCCGTCGGAACCGCGTCTGCTACCGCCGACTCGCTCCCCCTGGAGCAAAACTCTTGTTCAACTGGGCGCGTCCGAACCCCGACGCTTACGATGAGTCCGCGTCCTCCGCTTCCTCCTCGTCTGACGGCGGCCGGCGCGACAGGCGGTCGAACCGTGACTGCGCGGCCTCCGTCCTCGCCTCTGTCTCCTCGGGGCGGTACGCTATCTCCGTCAGTTCGCCGTCGGCCAGCGTCACCGCGAAGACGGCGTTCTCGTGGCGTCCGTCCGCGGGAAGCAGTTCGCGGTCCACGACCAGTTCGTCGACCACCTCGCCGTCGGCCTCCACGAGCAGGACGGCGAGTTCGTCGCCGCCGTCGGTCGTCTCGAAGCGGTCGAGGACTGCGGTGCGAGTTTCGCTCACGAGTAGGACTCCTCCACGACGAGTTCGCCGTCGTCGGTCGTGACGAAGACGGTGTCGCCGCCGTTGTTCCAGACGGGGCTCCCTGACCCCCAGTACAGGTCCGTCGCCGTGTCGGTGCCGCTCCCGGTGTGCAGCGTCACTGTCTCACCCGGGTCGAGGCTGACGCCCTCGGGCACCGTGAAGCTGTGGTCGGCCTCGTCGGTGACTGTCCACCCCGAGATGTCGAGTCGCTCGTCGCCGGTATTCTCGAAGACAACGTACTCGTCGTTCAGGTTGTCCCGTTCGTCGCCCGCGGCGTCCGGGTGGACCGTCTCGACCGCGAGCTGGCCCGCGGTGGTCGACTCCGCGGTCGTGGTCTCTGACGCCGTGGCCGTCGTCGTGCCGCCGTCCGTGGCCGTCGTCTCCGTCGACTCGACCGCGCTGCCCTCGACCGTCGCCCGCTCGGTCACGCCGGTCGCGTTCGCCGGTTCGATGGGCTCGCCCTCGCGGAGGTTCGTCGCGTCGGTGGGCGCCGCCTGCTGGGTGAGGACGGTCACGGTCTCCCCGTTACTGACCGTGACGACGTCGCCGTGGGTGGCGGTCCAGTACGTCGGGAGGCTCCGGGCGGCGAGTCGTTCGAGGACGGCCTCGTGGGGGTGGCCGTACTGCGAGTCGTACGCGCTCGAGATGACGACGAGCGACGGCTCCACGGCGTCCAGGAACGGCGCGCTCGTCGACGTGTCGCTGCCGTGGTGGCCGGCCTGGAGCACCGTCGCGTTCAACTCGTCGCCGTACGCTTCGACGAGCCGTCGCTCGGCGGTCTCGCCCGCGTCGCCCGTGAGCAGGAAGCTCGTGTTCCCGAACGTCACGTCGAGCACGACGCTGTTCTCGTTTTTCTCGTCGTTGGCGAGGTACGGTCGGGGCGGCGAGAGCACCTCGACCGTCGCGCCGTCCAGCGGGACGGTGTCGCCGGCCCGCGTCTCGTACAGCGGGACGTCGTGGCGCTCGACGGCGTCGAGGTAGTCCTCGTAGGTGGCGGACGCCGACGCGATGCCGGGGTCGTAGACGGCGCCGACCCCGTCGGCTTTCGTCTCGTAGTAGTCGATGACCTCGGCGTGTCCGCCGATGTGGTCGGCGTCCGCGTGCGTGGTCACGAGGTAGTCGATCCGGTCGACGTTCTGCGCACGGAGGTAGTCGAGCACCCCCTCGCCGCCGTCGCGCCAGTCCCCGGTGTCGACGAGCATCGTCTCGTTCGACGGGCCGACGACCAGCGTCGCGCTCGCCTGCCCGGTGTTGATGAAGTGGACCTCGAGTGTCCCGTTCGTCCCGCCGTTGACTGTCGTCCCGGTCGTCGCAAATGGTGTGGCGTCCGTCCCCGCCGTCTCGCTGGTCGGTGTGCCGGCCTGGTCGGTGCCGACGCAGCCGGCTGCACCGACGAGGAGGACGACGAGACCGACCGCGAGGAGGCGCCGTCGCATGGGCGTACTAGCCGACGGACGCCGATGGCTCTACTGTCGAGATGGAAGCCAGTTAGTTACCAGATGAGGTTAAGAAAGCGAACAAGCGGGGGCAGAACAGGCCAACAGTAGCAGAGCGTCTTCCGCCAGTAACGGGGCAGCTACCGGCCAGGGACTGCCGGTCGCCAGTGGGCTTTTCCAGTTCAGCGAGGAACTAGGGACCGGAGGCCACCAGCTGATGACTCACACTCGGCGGGAGTTCATCGAACAGTCGGGCGCGGTCGGCGCGTCAGCCGTCGGGTTGGGAGCGTCGGCCGTCGGTCTCGGGGGACTGGAGGACCAGGACACGCGGGTGACGAGGCTGTTCATCGTCCCGCGGGTCGACGAGTTCGAGGACAACTACGTCGGGCAGTGGCTCTCAGTGACCGGGACGACGGAGCCACACGAGGAGGTCGCGGACAACTGCGCGTTCGCGAACTGGGAGGCCGGCACGTCCATCGCCTACGACGCGCTCCTGCTCGACAAGCGGTCGGAGGTCCCGCTCTCCATCTCGATGGTGGCGTACGGGGACAGCGAACCGGACGAGGTCCGGGAGGACACCGTCTTCATCGTCAACAGCGCCGAGGTGTGCAACGACCAGTGGATCGGGCTCTCCTGCGAGTCGGTCCCCCAGCGGGCGGTGGTGGGAGAACCACCGGGGCCGACGGTCGACGAGACCCAGGGGCCGGTCGGTCTCGGGGGGCTGGTCGCGGTCGGTGCGGTCAGCATCGCCACCGTACTGCGGCTACTGTGGAGCGGCGACGAGGAGTAACTCGAGGCACCGCTCCACTGTCGCGACTACGGCTCGCCGTAGCCGTGTCCGAGCACCAGTGAGACGACGTTGAAGGCTGCAAACACCGCCACGGCGGCGGGGTCGCTGACAGTCGGCGAGCCGACCACGAGGAGCACGAGATAGACGAGCGGCAGTATCACCGCCGTCCAGAACGCCAGTCCCCGGACGAGCGCCGCGAACTCACGACCGACGACCGCCATCACGAGGCTGAAGACCGTTAACGTGCTCTTACTGCGCATGGATCGTGGAACACTCTGGTAGGCGACTCCTACCGGATTAACCGTTCTCGCAGGATGCTGGCGGTTCGGAGCCACTTCGTCGGCGATTGGCTGCACGGAACTGCCGGGTGGTTACCAGTTCCTCCGGCAGGCTGCCGGGTAGACGGCGCTCGTCACGCCGACCCGTCGTCGTCGAATCTGAAGCCCGTCGACGCCGTGGCGAGCCGCGAGACGCTGACGATGCGGAGCATGTACGCGCTCAACAGGAGGTACGGCGAGAGCGCGATGGCGTACCCGATGCTCACGTACAGCAGCCGGGGCTGTATCCCGAGGGCGCCCGACTGGGGGAACAGCCCTGCGTCGATGGCGAGCAGGACGTGGGACGTGAAGACGATGACCGGGAGCGCGAGGAACAGCAGGTCCCGGGTGAGGTTCTGGACCTCCCGCTTGAAGTACAGCGTCTGGAAGTACTCCCGCCCGGAGGCGAACGCTGTGAACAGTTCGAGGAGGTTGGCGAGCGCCGCGCTACCGGACTCCCCGAGGCTGTCGCCGTGGGTCAACTGGAGGTGCCGTGCCGTGGCAATCTGGTGTGCGAGGTCGTAGTCGAGACCGGCCAGCAGCGTCGGCGTCAGCCGGCGGCTGTCGGAGTGAAGGCGGTCCTCGACCCGGGCGAGTTCCTGCTCCACCGACGAGGCGAACGCCGCGACCGCCTCGCCTGCTGGGTCCTCGCCCAGCCGCTCGGCGCTCGCCCGGAGCTGCTCGCACTCCCGCCGGATCGACCGGACGAGGAAGGGGTAGAGGGTCTCCGTTTCGGTGGTGTTGACGTCCGCATCGACGGCCTCGGTCAGCTCCGTCTTGAACTCGAGGGCGTCCTCTATCTGTGACTGCTCGCTCTGCAGCGGGCCGAGTTCCTGGGAGAGAACGGCGATGTTGATGGAGAGGACGACTGAGACGAAGAGGATGATGCCGCCGAGCAGGGTGTTGAACAGGGACTGCACGGCCCGCGTCTCGTTGACCAGCACCTCCATCTCGAACTCCCAGACGGTGCCGACCGTGAGGAGGATGGCGAGGACGAGCACCGAGAGGGCGAGGGTGAGCACCCGGCGACTCCCCGAGAGCAACAGCCACCGGACGAACCCGACGTTCGTCAGTCGGCTCTGGTTGGGGGGCTGGGCAGAGCTATCCGGCCGGCCGTCACTCATCCCGTCCCACCCGTGCGGACCTCGGGCTCCTTTGCCTGCAACTTCCGCGGTTGTCGTCGTACATCGTCCGCTCGACTACACCTGGCGGTAGAGCAGCACTGCAGCGCCGACGACTAGCAGCCCGACGCCCCACCAGACCGAGTCGCCGGGGAGGTACGCGAGCAACAGTGTGACGACGCCCGAACTGAGCAGCGACCAGCCCACGGTGGTCTGATACGTCATACCGATAACAGTCGTCGCTGGCGGTTATGCTCCGTGGCCAACTGTCGACCAGGTGGTTGCGTCGTTGGAACGAGCGCCCGGCCCGCGGCACTCACTCCCGGTACGGTTCGTGTGTCGCCCGCCACCCATCCGGCGTCTCCGCCACGTCCGCGACCTCGTAGAACTGGATGCGGCGCTCCTGGTTGGTCCGGACGCGCGTGTCGTAGTTTTCGGCCTCGTAGTCGAGGGCGTCGTCGGTTCCGCGGACGAACTCGCGGTGGTCGGCGAGTCGCTGGCGGGCGAACTCCCGTGAGAGGTGGGGCGCCTCCCGGATGCGTTCGGCGAACGCGTTGGCGAATCCGGGGTCGTGTTCGACGCCGACGGAACTGCGGCCCGCGACGGCCGCCGCGAGACTCGTCGTCCCGGTCCCCCAGAACGGGTCGAGGACGGTGTCGCCGTAGACGGAGTACATGTTGACGAGGCGGTAGGGGAGTGCCAGCGGGAACGCCGCCGAGCGCTCCCGGAGGTCGGGGTCCGCGAGCGCCTGGCGCTCGCCGCCGAGGTCCGTCCAGACGTCGGAGAACCAGCGGTTGCGCTCCTCCCAGAAGTAGGCGGCCTCGTAGCGCCGGTCGGCGCCCGGCTCGAAACTGCGGCGCTCGCCGTTCCGGAAGACGAGGACGTGCTCGCGTTCGAGCGTGACGTAGGCGTTCGGCGGCACCATCCCGCTGCCCATGAACTTCGCGGCGCTGTTGGCGGGCTTGCGCCACAGCACGCCCGGCAGCGGGTCGAAGCCCAGCTCCTCGAACGTCTGCGTGATGCGAGCGTGGTTGTCGTAGACCCGGAACCGACCGACCGTGCGAGTGGCGTCGCCGACGTTCACCACCGCGATGCCGCCGGGCCGGAGGACGCGCGCGACCTCCGCCCAGGCGTCGTCGAGCACGTCGAGCATCAGGTCGTGGGCGCGAGCGCCGTCGCCCGCGTCGAGCGCGTCGCCGACTGCGGGGTCGAGTGCGGCGAACGTCTCGTCCCACATCTCGATCATGGGGTAGGGTGGCGACGTGACGACGAGGTCCGCGCTGTCGTCGGCGAGCGGCAGGTCGCGGGCGTCGCCGACGTGGACGCGGTGGGTCGTCTCCATCACGTCAGGCGTCCGCGGCGGGCCACATACGCGTTTCGCTCGGGAGAGCGGCGGACGGGGTCTACACACGAGGTGGTAGGCGACGGTTACTCTGCGTTCGCGCCGTCGCGCTCGGCATAGAAACCGCATTGTTATACTGCTTGGCGGCGGTAGGCAGAACTGATGAGCGAGCACGTGCCGGAAACAGTCACGCACGACTTCCCGGACCCCAGAACGGCGGAGAACGTCACGTACGACCCCTCGTTCGACGAGCTCCGGGCGTTCTCCGAGCACCTGGAGACGACGACGGAGTACGGGAGTCCGTCCTACGTGAGCGAGTTCCGGTCGCGCAGCGCCGACCGAACGAAGAACTCGGTCGACGACGAGTTCACCGAGTCCGACCGCGGGCTGATGGACGCCGCGCAGGACCGCGCCCGCGAGAGCGAACTCGTCTGCCTCGACCGCATGGTCGGCCGCCACGACGAGACCGCGTTCTGCTGCCGGCTCTACGTCCCGAAGGAGTACGGTCGCATCGCGCTGGCGTGGGCGAAACTGCTGGAGCCGGCACCGGAGGGCCGCGAACCGGACTTCGAGACGCTCCAGCTGCCCGACGAGGCCGACACCCGGATTCGGGTGGACGTCGACGCCGGGGTCACGTACGTGCTCGGCAGCGACTACACTGGCGAGGCGAAGAAGTCCTTCCTGCGGCTCTACATGCACCGCGCGAAGCAGCTGGGCGGTCTGGGCCTCCACGCCGGTAGCAAGCGCGTCCGCGTCGAGGACGAGGCCGGCGACCTCCAGACCGTCGGCCAGGCGTTCCTGGGCCTCTCGGCCACCGGGAAGTCCACGCTGACCTGTCACGGCTGCTGGCTCGACGACCCCGAGGGCGCGGAGATGCTCCAGGACGACGTCTGCGCGCTCCTGCCGGATGGCACCGTCACCGGTTCGGAGGGCGGCGGCCTCTACATCAAGACCGACGGCCTGGACGCCGACGAGCAGCCGGCCCTCCACCACGCCGCGACGCGCGAACAGGCCGTGCTGGAGAACGTCGCCGTCGCGGACGACGGCGCCGTCGACTTCGACGACGACACGCTCACCAGCAACGGTCGCGCGGTCGTCCGCCGCGACGACCTCGAGAGCGCGAGCGAGGAGATCGACCTGCCGGACGTCGACCAGATGTTCTTCATCACCCGGAACCCCGTGATGCCGCCGGTCGCCCGCCTCACGCCCGAGCAGGCCGCCATCGCGTTCATGCTCGGCGAGTCCATCGAGACCAGCGCGGGCGACCCCGAGAAGGCCGGGGAAGCCATCCGCGTCGTCGGCACCAACCCCTTCATCATGGGCTCGGAGGGCGAGGAGGGCAACCGCTTCCACGACCTCGTCGCCGCCAACGACGTCGACTGCTTCGTCATCAACACCGGCCACCTCGGCGCCGGGACGAAGGACGTCGGCGTCACGGAGTCCGTCACCATCCTCTGCGAGGTCGCGCGCGACAGCATCGACTGGCGGAGCGACGACACGCTCGGTCTGGAGATCCCCGAGCACGTCCCCGGCATGGACATCGAGGCGTTCTACCCGCCGGACCACGTCGAAGACTACCAGGGCGAACTGGCGGCGGTCCGCGCCGAGCGCCAGGAGTACCTCCAGCAGTTCGAGGACCTGCGCGAGGAGATCCGGGACGCCGCGTACTGACCACGAAGCGCAGCGGAATCTCTTGTTTTGGGGGAGTGTCGGAGATTAGAAACAGGGACGAGAGGAATCCCGGTCCGACAGCGAGCCTGAGAACCGACGCTCCACAGACTGGTTCAGGCGTCGTTCATCCGGAGGGCGGTCGTGCCGTCACAGCTCATACAGGTGCTCACGCGGTAGGGCTCCCGTGAGAACTCGGTGTTCTCCGACCGGTCGCTCTCCGTGCGCAGTTCGATCGCGACGCTGTGGGGGGTGTCTCGGTCGCAGCGCTCGCAGAACTCGTGGTGGTCCGTCTCGGGGGCGGTAGTAGGCATGGTCGTCTCTCCGTTCTGCCGGGGACATCAAAAACCGGCGCGACAGTACCCCCTGGATTAGCGACGCTTAATCCGAATTAACCCGGGACAAACCGTCATTTCCGGTCGTGGGTGCCGGACCTGGCCGAAACCAGACTGGACCAACCGGTACAGTGAACTCGCTGTCTGTGGGCGTCGCTGGTCGCGTCCGGGTCGAGTCGCGTCGCTAGTCGGCGTGGAGAACGGAGAAGCGGCCGAGTTGCCTTACAGCAGGTCCTCGATGTCGTCGGCGACCTCCTCGGGGGTGTCACCGACGGGAACGCCCGCGTCGTTGAGCGCGTTGATCTTCGATTCGGCGGTGCCGGTGCCGCTGCCGGAGACGATGGCGCCCGCGTGGCCCATGCGCTTGCCCGGCGGTGCGGTGCGGCCAGCGATGAACCCGGCGACCGGCGTGTCCATGTTCTGGGCGATGAACTCGGCGGCGTCCTCCTCGTCCTCGCCGCCGATCTCGCCGCACATCACGACGGCGTGGGTGTCCGGGTCGGCCTCGAACAGTTCGAGGGCGTCGATGAAGTCCGTCCCGATGATGGGGTCGCCGCCGATGCCGATGGCGGTGGTCTGGCCGATACCCCGCGACGTGAGGGAGTCGACGACCTGGTAGGTGAGCGTGCCCGACCGAGAGACCAGGCCGACGTTCCCGGACTCGAAGATGTTGCCGGGGAGGATGCCGAGTTTGGACTCGCCGGGCGTGATGATGCCCGGGCAGTTCGGCCCGAGGAGGCGGGTGTCGACCTCGCTCAGGCGCTTGTTCACCTTCGCCATGTCCTGCGTGGGGATGCCCTCCGTGATGGCGACCACGAGGTCGAGGTCCGTGTCGAGCCCCTCGAAGACGGCGTCCGCGGCGAACGCCGGCGGGACGAAGACGACCGACGCGTCGGCGTCCTCCTCCTCGACGGCGGCGTCGACGGTGTCGTAGACGGGGACGCCAGCGACCTCCTGGCCGCCCTTGCCGGGGACGGCGCCAGCGACGACGTTCGTCCCGTAGTCGATCATCTGTTCGGCGTGGAACTTGCCTTCCCCGCCCGTGATGCCCTGCACCACGACGCGGGTGTCGTCGTCTACCAGGATGCTCATTGTTCAGCCTCCGTGTTCGCGTACTCGACAGCGCGCTGCACCGCCCCTTCGAGGGTCTCCTCGACGGTGACGAGGTCCGCGTTCAGTATCTCGCGGCCCTCCGCGGCGTTCGTCCCCGCGAGTCGGACGACCACCGGCTTGGGAATCTCGTCGAACTGTTCGAGGGCGGCGTTGATGCCCTTCGCGACCTCGTCGCCGCGGGTGATGCCACCGAAGATGTTGAAGACGACCGAGTCGACGTTCTCGTCGGAGAACACCATGTCGAGGGCGTTGGTCACGCGCTCGGCCTTCGCACCGCCGCCGATGTCCAGGAAGTTCGCGGGCTTCCCGCCGTAGTAGTCGACGAGGTCGAGCGTCGTCATCACGAGACCGGCGCCGTTGCCGATGATGCCGACGTTGCCGTCGAGGCGGACGTAGTCGAAGCCGTACTCGTTGGCCTTCGCCTCGAGGTCGTCGCCCGCGGCCTCGTCCTCCATCTCCGCGAGGTCCGGGTGACGGAACAGCGCGTCGTCGTCGACGTTCATCACGGCGTCGGCCGCGACGACGTCGCCGTCGCTGGTGACCATCAGCGGGTTGATCTCGATGTCGGAGCCGTCCTTGGCCTCGTAGAGGTCGTACAGCGTCGTGAGGATGCTGGCGACGTCGCCCGCGACGTCGCGGGGGATGTCGGCCTCGTAGACGACCTTGCGGGCCTGGTAGGGATGCATCCCGAACGCCGGGTCGATGTGCTCGCGCGCGATGGCGTCGGGGTCCTCCTCGGCGACCTCCTCGATGTTGACGCCGCCCTGTTCGGAGACCATGGCGACGGGCTCGCCCTCGCCGCGGTCCATCGTGACACCCACGTACAGTTCGTTCGTGAAGTCGACGGCTTCCTCGACGAGGACCTTCCCGACCGTGTACCCCTTCAGGTCCATCCCGAGGATCGAATCGGCGGCCTCGCGGGCCTCCTCTGCGTCGTCGACAAGCTTGATACCGCCGGCCTTCCCGCGGCCGCCGACGTGTACCTGCGCTTTCACCGCGACGGGGTAGCCGAGGTCGTCGGCGACCTCTACTACCTCGTCGGCAGACGTTGCGAGCGCCGACCCTGGGGTCGGGATGCCCGCGTCGGCGAAGACCTGCTTCGCCTGGTACTCGTGCAGTTTCATTTTGGGCTCGGTACGTAGTTTCGGCGAGTCCCTGTTAGAAGTACCGAAACCGCGGGGAAACGCCACCGACTCGGCGACGTCTATTACCCGTCCACGCGGCCGTCGACGGCAACGTCGCCGCCCACCAGCGAGAGTCCTGGTCCACGACGGCGGCACTCCTTCCCGGGCCTACGCCGCCCTCTGGTATCGGTAGTACGAGTAGCCGGCGGAGACGACGACGGCGACGACGGGCGGCCCGACGATCAGGGCGACGGCGTACTCGGGGACGACCGCGCCGGCAGCGGCCACGACGCCGCCGACCGTGAACAGCCGTGCGACGAGCTGGTTCGTCTCTGCCCACACCTGCTCGTCCTCGAGTGTCCACGGGGTCCGCACGCCGACGAACCAGTTCTGCTCGGTGCGCTCGGTGACGTACCCCGCGAGCACGTAGAGGCCACCGACGGCGGGCGCGATGCCCTGCAGGACGCCGAACTCGTAGCCCGCGTTCACCAGCACGACTAGGCCGTGTACGTAGCCGACGAAGGCGATGGTCGCGAGCGCGAAGGCGTCGTAGGCGAACCGGAAGTTCTCGAAGTCGTCGCGGGGGTCCACGCGCGGGAGGACGTAGAACAGGCCGAGCGTGCCGAGCGAGAGGGCGGGCAGGAGCGCGAGGCCGAGTTCGCGGGACATCGTCCCGTCGACGTCGCCGCTGGCGTTCCAGTGGGTCGCCATCTCCGCGGGCATCTCGGGGTAGGCGAACACGCTGACGACGGCCGAAAGCGCGACGAGCGCGCCGCCACCGAGGAGGAGGCGTCTGTCGGGGTCCATGTCCCCACTCCGAACTGCGCTGACATAACAGTGGCTGGTCGGCGGAACCGGGCTGACCGGAGCGCCCGGGTACGTTTACGGTGCTGGGCGTGTGAGTGAGCATCATGCACGCGGAGTTCGACTTCGACGGCGACGTGGTGCTGGTGACCGGTGCGTCGGGCGCCCTCGGGAGCGCGGTCTGTCGCGCCTTCGACGAGGCGGGCGCGACCGTCTGTGGGACGGACGTGGTGGAGCCGGACGAGGAGACCCAACTCGACCGCGGCGAGGTGCCGTTCTACCGCGGCGACCTCACCGACGACGCCGCGGCCGAGCAGGTCGTCTCCGGCGTCGTGGACGCCCACGGCGGCCTCGACTGCCTCTGTAACGTCGCGGGAATGTGGAAGGGCGGGTCGCCCATCGAGGAGACGGACGCCGAGACGTTCGACCAGGTGTTCGACGTGAACCTGAAGACGATGTTCCTCGCGAGCAAGCACGCGCTCCCGCACCTGCAGGACGCCTCGGGCGCCATCGTCTCCGTCTCGGCACGGGCCTCCCTGGAGGGCGGCGAGGGCGACGGTCCGTACCGCGCGTCGAAGGCCGGCGTGCGCCTGCTGACCGAGACCATCGCCGAGGAGAACGCCGGCGAGGTGCGCGCGAACGCCGTCATGCCGTCGGTCATCGACACGCCCGCCAACCGCGAGATGATGCCGGACGCCGACCACGACTCGTGGGTCGACCCCGCGGAGATTGCGCGCGTCGTGGTGACGCTCTGTTCTGACGCCGCACCGCCGACCAGCGGGGCCGCCGTCCCCGTCTACGGCGAGGCCTGACCCCACCGGCGAAGGGGTCGTTCCCCGAACCCCCTGATTAGCCAACAGTTAAACTCCCAGTACACGGGCATAAACAGCCGTAGAAACGGCATACTGTGCCGGTTCTATCGTTCAATCCGAATCGCTTTTCCGTGACATCGGCGGTAGATGCCGGACACAATGGCAGAACGAGAGACCTGGGCGACCCGCCTCGGATTCATTCTCGCGGCCGTCGGCAGCGCCGTGGGCCTCGGGAACATCTGGCAGTTTCCGTTCAAGACGGCGACGAACGGCGGCGCGGCGTTCGTCTTCGTCTACCTCCTCGCGGCGCTCCTCATCGGCCTCCCCGCCATCCTCGGGGAGTTCGTCGTCGGCCGCCGCTCGAACATCAACGCCATCGAGGCGTTCGACCGACTGAACCGACCCGCGTGGACCGTCGTCGGCGCCCTCGGCCTGCTGACTGGGCTGTGGATTCTCTCCTACTACAGCGTCGTCGGCGGGTGGGTGATGCGGTACATCGTCGGCAGCGCCACGGGCGCGTACTTCGCGACGCCAGGCGACTACTTCGGGCGCATCTCGATGGGCTGGGAGGCCATCGCGTTCCACGCCGCCTTCATGGGATTCACGGCCTCAATCGTCGCGTTCGGCATCGAGGACGGCATCGAGAAGGCGACCAAACTGATGGTGCCCTCCATCGTCGTCATCCTCGTCGGCCTCGCGGTGTACGCGTTCACGCTGGACGGCGCGGCCGCGGCCTACGGCTACTACCTCTCCCCGGACTTCGACTACCTCGCGAACAACCTCGGCAGCATCGTCCCGTTCGCCGTCAGTCAGGCGTTCTTCTCGCTGTCCCTGGGGATGGGCGCGATGATAACCTACGCCTCCTACCTCGGCGGCGACGACAGCCTCCCCGCCGACGGCAGCCTCATCGTCGTGCTGAACACGTTCGTCGGCCTGCTCGCGGGCCTCGTCGTTCTCCCGTTACTGTTCGTGCAGTTCGGCCAGATTCCGGAGGACGCTGCGGGCGGTGGCGCGGGCGCGCTGTTCGTCTCCGTCGCCCAGGCCTTCGCCGACCTCGGCGCCGCCGGCCAGGTCCTCGGCGTCGTCTTCTTCGGCGTGGTGCTCATCGCCGCGCTCTCCTCGGCAATCAGCCTGCTCGAGGTGGTCACCGCCTACCTCGTCGACAACTACGGCGCCAGCCGTCCCGCCGTCGCGTTCGGCTTCGCCGGCGCGCTGTTCTTGCTCGGCTCGCTGTCCGCGTGGAACACCGCGTGGCTCGGCTGGTTCGACACGCTCGCGTACAAGGTGTTGCTCCCGACCTCGGTGCTGCTCGGCGTCGTCTTCGTCGGCTGGGTGTACGGCCCCGAGGCCGTCGACGAGATAACGAAGGGGACCGGTGGCGGCCACGCGTTCGCGACGGCGTGGCTCTGGTCCGTGCGGACGTTCGTCCTCCTGGGCGTCTTCGTCACCCTCTACCTCGGCGTGACGACGATCTACCCCGCGCCGAACGTGCCGCTGCCGTACGTCTAAGAATCCTCACCGAGTGGTGGTAATCGCCACCACGGGTTCCGGCCAAAACTGCCTCTACGGCTCGAAACGACGCGCTCTCGACAGTTTGTGGAATCCTCGGTCACAACTCTCAAATGCGGGTGGTCGCAACGCTCTGCAATGACTCGCGAATCCTGGAAGACGCGGCTCGGATTCATCCTCGCGGCCGTCGGCAGCGCCGTCGGCCTCGGGAACCTCTGGCGGTTCCCGTGGATGACCGGCGAGAACGGGGGCGCGGCGTTCCTCGTCGTCTACCTCGCCATCGTTTTGCTCGTCGGCGTGCCCGGCCTCCTCGGCGAACTCGTCGTCGGGCGGCGGGGGAAACGCAATCCCGTGGGCTCGCTCGGCGCGCTCTCGGGGTCCCGCAACTGGGCCGGCTTCGGCTACCTGTTCGTCGTCACCGCCGTCGCCCTGTTGTCGTTCTACAGCGTCGTGGGCGGGTGGATTCTCCGCTACGTCGTCGCCAGTTTCGGCGGCGCCTACTTCGGCGACCCCGAGGTGTACTTCGAGAGCATCAACTTCGGACTCGAAGCGGTCGGCTTCCACCTGCTGTTCCTCGGTCTCACCGCGTTCGTCGTCCTGCGGGGCGTCCAGCGGGGCATCGAGCGGGCGGCGAAGGTGATGGTTCCGGCGCTCCTCGTGCTGCTCGTCGGCCTCGCCGCCTGGGGACTGAGCCTCGACGGCGCGGGCCAGGGGCTGGCGTTCTTCCTCTCCCCCGACCTCGGCTACTTGCGGGCGAACTTCCTCGCCATCCTCCCGGCCGCCGCGGGCCAGGCGCTGTTCACGCTGTCGCTGGGCGCGGGCACGATGCTCACGTACGCCTCCTACCTCGGCGAGGACCGTTCACTCGCCACCGACGGCACGGCCATCGCGGGCGTCAACACGCTCGTCGGCCTGCTCGCGGGCCTCGTCGTCTTCCCCATCCTGTTCGCGCTCGGCGTCGGCGTGGGCGGCGGCGGCCCGGGCGCGCTGTTCGTCAGCCTCGCGGGCGCGTTCGCTGCGCTGCCGTACGGCCAGCTGGTCGGCGTCGTCTTCTTCGGCGCCGTCTCGCTCGCGGCGCTCTCCTCCTCCATCTCGATGCTGGAGATTCCGGTGTCGTTCCTCGTCGACGAGTACGGCCTCTCGCGACGGGCGGCGACCGCCGGGCTCACCGGCCTCTTCGCGGCGACGGGCACCGTCTGCGCGCTCGACCCCGCGCTGTTCGACTTCGTCGCCAGCACGCTCGTCGACCTGCTGCTCACCGGCGGCCTCGTCGGCCTGCTGCTCTTCGTCGGGTGGGTGATGGGCGCCGACGCGCTCGACGAGTACCGCCGGGGCGCGGGCGCGTTCGCGAGCAGTCTCGGGACGCCGTGGCTGTACGCTGTCGGCGTCGTCATCCCGCTGTTTCTCACGTTCACACTCGTCTCCGGCGTCCTCGCCGCAGTCGGCGTCACCGTCGACCCGGTGTCGGTGCTCGGCGTGACGTTCGACCAGACTCGATTGCTGGCCGTCGCCAGCGTTGTGCTCGTCCTCGCCGCGTTCGCCGGACTCCGGAGCCCGCGGTCGGTACTGTAGCCGGATTCTTCGGCCGGCTGTACCCGTCTCGGAATCCTTTTGCCCTCGGTGCTGGAAGCATGGCACAATCAGATGACGATGGAAGAGCGCATCGAGGAACTGCGCGAGAAGACCGAGCGCGCACTCCTCGGCGGCGGCGAGGACCGCATCGAGTCCCAGCACGAGAAGGGGAAGATGACCGCCCGGGAGCGCATCGACTACTTCCTCGACGACGACACGTTCGAAGAGTTCGACCGCCTCCGCACCCACCGGAGCCACAACTTCGGGATGGAGGAGAAACAGCTCCCCGGCGACGGCGTCGTCACGGGCTACGGCGAGGTCAACGGCCGCACCGTCTTCGTCTTCGCCCACGACTTCACCGTCTTCGGCGGCAGCCTCGGCGAGGTGTTCGCCGAGAAGGTGACGAAGGTGATGGACAAGGCGATGGAGGTCGGTGCCCCCGTCGTCGGCCTCAACGACTCCGCGGGCGCACGCATCCAGGAGGGAGTGGACTCCCTCGGCGGCTACGCCGAGATCTTCACGCGTAACGAGAAGGCCTCCGGCGTCGTCCCCCAGATTTCGGCCATCATGGGGCCCTGTGCGGGCGGCGCGGTCTACTCGCCCGCTATCACGGACTTCGTCTTCATGGTGAAGGACACCAGCCACATGTTCATCACCGGGCCGGACGTCATCAAGACGGTCACCGGCGAGGAGGTCGGCTTCGAGGAGCTGGGCGGCGCGACCACCCACTCCTCCGAATCGGGCGTCGCGCACTTCGCCTGCGACGACGAGGAGCAGGCCCTCGACGACATCCGCCGACTGCTCTCCTACCTCCCCCAGAACAACGTCGAGGACCCGCCCCGCGTCGAGCCGTGGGACGACCCCGAGCGCCGCGACGAGGAACTGGAGTCCATCGTCCCCGACGAACCCCGCAAGCCCTACGACATGACCGACGTCATCGGGAGCGTCGCCGACGAGGGCTCGTTCTTCGAGGTCCACGAGAACTTCGCGAAGAACATCGTCGTCGGCTTCGCGCGCCTCGACGGCCGCTCGGTCGGTGTGGTCGCCAACCAGCCCCGCGTGAACGCGGGCACCCTCGACATCGAGGCCTCCGAGAAGGCCAGCCGGTTCGTGCGGCTCTGCGACTCGTTCAACGTCCCGATTCTGACGTTCGTGGACGTGCCCGGCTTCCTCCCCGGCACTGACCAGGAGCACGACGGCATCATCCGCCACGGCGCGAAACTGCTGTACGCGTTCTCGGAGGCCAGCGTCCCCCTCCTCACGGTCATCACGCGGAAGGCCTACGGCGGCGCCTACGACGTGATGTCGAGCAAGCACATCGGCGCGGACGTCAACTACGCGTGGCCGACCGCCGAAATCGCCGTGATGGGGCCGAAGGGCGCCGTGAACGTCCTCTACCGCGACGAACTGGAGGACGCCGAGGACCCCGAAGAGCTCCGCGAGGAACTCATCGACGAGTACCGCGAGGAGTTCGCGAACCCGTACACGGCCGCCGACCGGGGCTACCTCGACGCCGTCATCGAACCCACCGAGACCCGCCCGCGGCTCATCTCGGACCTCGAGATGCTGGCGAGCAAGCGCGAGGACACGCCCGAGAAGAAACACGGCAACATCCCGCTGTGATGCCCCCCGAGGAGTACGACGTCGCGGTTCCCGACGACGCCAGCGACGAGGAGGCGGCCGCCATCGCCGCCGCTGTCAGCGCCCACCTCGCGGCCCTCGAAGCCGCGGCCGCGGAGGGCGAGGAGGGACCGACGTGGACCGGCCGCAAGTGGTCGTTCGCCGGGCGCATCGAGGCTCTCGACGGGGGGCCAGTGCGCGTGCCGGACGGCGCGCCGACGGACGCCTGGAGCGCGGCGGGCCGCCGCGACCGGTTCTGACTGCCCGAAGAGTTATCGGCTCGTCAGACGGTCTGTGTGACGATGCGCTCAGAGGCAGCCACGCTCACCGCACACGGCGACTCGTACGAGGCCGAACTGACCGTCCCCGACTCCCCGGACGGGCGGGGCGTCGTCGTGATGTCGGGTGCCGGTCACGGTCCCTGGGGCGGCATCTTCGACCGCCTCGCCGAGGAGGCCGCCGCCGAGGGCGCCCACGCCTTCCGCTTCGAGAGCTGGACGCCCAGCGGCGTCTGGAAGAAGACCCTCGACGAACTCCAGGCGGAACTCGACGCTGCGGTCGAACGCCTCCGCGAGGAGGGGTGTACCGACATCGCCGTCGTCGGGAAGAGCTTCGGCGCCGGCGTCACGCTGACCCACGTGCCGGAGGCCGTCGACAGGCTGGTGCTGTGGGCACCAGCGGCCTTCGACTTCGGTGCTGAGTCCCACATCGGGGGCGTGACGGCGGCCCCCATCGAGGAACTCGACTCGCGACAGATCGGCCCCGAGACGGTCGCCGACCTCGACGCCAGCGTCCGGATCATCCACGGCTCCGACGACGACGTGGTCGCCGTCGAGAACTCCCGGCGCCTCGTCGACGCGGTCGACGATGGCGAGCTACTCGTTCGGGAGGGAGAGGGCCACTCGTTCCGTGGGGCCGACCGGGAACGCGAGGTCGTCGCCGAGACGCTCGCCTTCCTCCGGGACTAACTCCCGGCGCTCGATTGGTACGCGGAGGTGATGGGAGCGCTGGCGTAGACTCGTCAACCCTGCCCCCGTGGGGCGTGGACGATTCCGAACCGGAGCAAGACGTGCTCGCTACGCTGCGCGCGACTTGCAGGGTTCGAATCCGCGACACCCCACCGTGCTATCTCGCGACTCGCACACGCTACGCGGTGCTCGTCCGCGTGAGTACGAAGCAGCAGTGGGTCGGAGGCGGATTCGAACCGACAGTATCAGTAGGCCGTCTCCAGAATCCAACTCCAAGAATGTTCGAGAAGGTACTCGTCGCCAACCGCGGCGAAATCGCGGTCCGCGTGATGCGGGCCTGCGAGGAACTCGGCATCGACACCGTCGCCGTCTACAGCGACGCCGACAAACACGCGGGCCACGTTCGCTACGCCGACGAGGCGTACAACGTCGGCCCCGCCCGCGCCGCCGACTCCTACCTCGACCACGAGGCCATCATCGACGCCGCCGAACAGTCCGGCGCCGACGCCATCCACCCAGGCTACGGCTTCCTCGCGGAGAACGCTGAGTTCGCGAGCAAGGTCGAGGACACGGAGGGTGTGACGTGGGTCGGCCCCGCCGCGGAGTCGATGGAGCAACTCGGCGAGAAGACGAAGGCCCGGAAGACGATGCGGGACGCCGACGTCCCCATCGTCCCCGGCACCACCGACCCCGTGGAGTCTGTCGACGAGGTCCACGAGTTCGGCGAGGAGCACGGCTACCCAATCGCCATCAAGGCCGAGGGCGGCGGTGGCGGCCGCGGGATGAAGATCGTTCGCAGCGCCGAGGAGGCCGAGGAGCAACTCGAGTCGGCCCAGCGCGAGGGCGAGGCGTACTTCGACAACGCGAACGTCTATCTGGAGCGCTACCTCGAGAACCCACGCCACGTGGAGGTCCAGATCATCGCCGACCACCACGGCAACGTCCGCCACCTCGGCGAGCGGGACTGCTCGCTGCAGCGGCGCCACCAGAAGGTCATCGAGGAGGGGCCGTCGTCCGCGCTCACGGACGACCTCCGCGAGGAGATCGGCGAGGCCGCCCGGCGCGGCGCGGACGACGCGGGCTACTACAACGCGGGGACCTTCGAGTTCCTCGTCGAGGAGGACCCCGACCGCGAGGCCGGCGAACTGCTCGGTCCGGAGACTGGCTTCTACTTCCTCGAGGTGAACACGCGCATCCAGGTCGAGCACACCGTCACGGAGGCGCTGACGGGCATCGACATCGTGAAGTGGCAGCTGAAGATCGCGGCGGACGAGGAGCTCACGTTCGCGCAGGACGACGTCGACCTCCGCGGCCACGCGATGGAGTTCCGCATCAACGCGGAGAACGCAGCCAACGACTTCGCACCAGCGACCGGCGGGAGCCTCGAGACGTACGACCCGCCGGGCGGAATCGGCGTGCGGGTCGACGACGCGCTCCGCCAGGGCGACGACCTCGTCACGGACTACGACTCGATGGTCGCGAAACTCATCGTGCACGCGGGCGACCGCGAGGAGTGCATCGTTCGCTCGCAGCGAGCGCTCGCCGAGTACGACATCGAGGGCATCCCGACCATCGTCCCGTTCCACCGGCTGATGCTGACCGACGACGCGTTCGTCGCAGGCACGCACACCACGAAGTACCTCGACGAGACGCTCGACCCCGAGCGCATCGACGAGGCCCAGGAGCGGTGGGGCGGCGACACCACCAGCGACGACAGCGACGAGGAGGTCGTCGAGCGCGACTTCACCGTCGAGGTCAACGGCAAGCGCTTCGAGGTCAACCTCGAGGAGCGCGGCGCGGCCCAGCTCGCCACGAGCGGCGGGAGCAGTGGCGGCCAGCGCCCCGAGCGCGCGAGCGACGACAGCGACTCCGAGACCGTCGTCGAGGGCGAGGGTGAGACCGTCGAGTCGGAGATGCAGGGCACCATCCTCTCGGTGGACGTCGCGGAGGGCGACGAGGTCGAACCCGGCGACGTGCTCGTCGTGCTCGAGGCGATGAAGATGGAGAACGACGTGGTCGCCTCCCACGGCGGCACCGTCACGCAGGTGACCGTCGAGGAGGGCGACAGCGTCGACATGGGCGACGTGCTCGTCGTCATCGACTGACGCCGTCCGAATTTTTATGATAGCCCGCTCCCCTCTGTGGTACGATGCCAACCGAGGGGGCCGCCCGCGCGCCGACTGAGCCGTCTGTGGGCGGAGTCGGGCGTCGGGCGCTCCCAGTGGACACCGCGGCGGTTATCCCTGTCCGGCGCCTCTCGACGCAGGAAGCTACCGACGCCACCATGGACTCCGACGACACAGTCACCCTCCACGCCCTCCCCTCTCCCGTGGTTCTGCCCGGCTGCGCTCCAGTCCCCGACGACCCGTTCGCAGCCTCCACCGGCGGAGACGGACGGTGGTCGGCGTGAAACCGGAGTTCACGCCGATAGAGAAGCCACCGGGAATCCGGATCCGGGATCCCATCGAGAACGCGCAACTCGAACTGTACACAGACCGGGTCATCGACCCGGAACCGGCGGACACGGAGCGCTTCGTCCTTCCGGTCGACGACGCCGTCACCGTGCGGGCCCAGGAGATCGAAATCCCGCGCCTCGTGAACGTCTTCCTCTGGTCCGAGGACGGGACGCTCGTCGACGAAACGTCGAACCAGCAACACGCCGAGTACCCCCGGAAGCGGTACTCACTGGACGTCGACATCGGGGCGATGAAACTCCAGATCGTCGTGGACGCCAGCGTCACGATTCGACGCCTGGAGAACTCGACGCACGTCGCGTTCGACGGACCAGTGACCGCCGCCGTCGGCGCCCGCTCACTCCACGAGTCGCCGGCGGGCACCATCACCGTCGGCGACGACGTCGAGGACGCGATGCGCGCGCTCTCGCTGAGCGGGTCGGCGCTCAAGACGACGTCCCCCGAGCGCTCGTTCCCGACGCTGCGCGGCCACCCCCCGCTCGTCGAACGCGGCGACGGCTTCGACGCGCCGGACGCCCTCACGAAACCCGACACCGACGTCACCATCGAGATTCCGCGCGACTACGGCGACCTCTACCGGGTGAGTTCGCTGGCGTACTACCTCGGCGCCGACATCGTGCCGGCCGACCAGCGGGCGCTCGTGGTGGCCGGGGAGCGTCACGCACTCGACACCGCACGGGGGTTCGAATCCGAGGTCAACACGCTCCTCAAGCACGTCTTCTTCCTCGACTGCGTGACGCGGACGGAGGGGTTCTATCCGGTGAACCTCCACGAGCGGAACGCCGTCGAGGAGGACCTCCCGTTCGACCTCGCCGAACTGTATGACGCCCCCCTCGCCGAACAGGTCGCGGCGTACCTCGACGTCCCCTACGAGGTGACCGAGCCCCACCGCCCAAGGTGGAAGCTGACGGCGGACGTGGCCCCCGACCCGGCGAACGTCGAGTCGATTCCGTTCGTCACTAACGACCTCGCGGAGATCAGGATTCCGGGAACCGGACCGGACCCGACCGTCCACTCCGAACCCGAGGAACTCACGTCGTTCTACCGGGGCGCCGACCCGCTCGAACGCACCCCCTCCGGAGCGGTCACCGAGGACTCCGGAATCGTCAAGCCGGCCGAAACGACTTCCATCGAGCACGCGTGGATTGCGGATGGCTACCCGCTGGGCGCGAGCAAGGCGGGCGCGGATTCCTACCGGCGGCGCCTCGACAGGCCGGAACGCGACACGGGGTCGATCAGCATCGAGATCGTCTGCAACGACACGGAGATGAGCGAGGAGGACATCGTCGAGGAGTTCTACGGCGCCCGCGACCTCTTCGAGTTCGACATCTCCGTCTACTACGAACTCACGGGCGCGGAACTGCGGGAGGTCCTGCACAGCGACGCGGACTTCCTCCACTACATCGGGCACGTCGACGAGGACGGCTTCCAGTGTGCGGACGGGATGTTCGACGCGCGGACGATGGAGACCGTCGAAGTCGACGCGTTCCTGCTGAACGCCTGCCAGTCGTACAAGCAGGGCCAGGCCCTCGTCGACCGCGGGAGTCTCGGAGGCATCGTCACGCTCGCCAACATCAGCAACGACCCCGCAGTTCGCATCGGGCGGGCGCTCGCGCGACTGCTGAACAACGGCTTCTCGCTGCAGGCGGGGCTCTCGGTGGCGCGCAACGTCACGCTGTTCGGCAGCCAGTACATCACCATCGGGGACGGGACGCTCCAGCTCGTGCAGAACCGGAGCGGTATCCCGATGGCCGTCGAACTGACCGAACTCGGCGAGGATTACGAACTCACAATCCACGGCTACCCGACGTCTCGGTCCTCGATCGGGTCGCTACTCACGCCGTACGTGGGTGATAACACGACCCGTTACCTGAACTCGGGGGAGATAGACACGTTCGTCGTCTCGACTGCGGAGCTTCGCGAGTTCTTCGACCACGGCGTCGTACCAGTGATTCGTGACGGCGGACTCGACTGGAGCGACGAACTACTCGAGAAACAGCTGAACTAAGGACCGGAGTTGATGCCTGCGTTGCTGGCAGCGGCGGCGCCGGTGGTCGAGAGGAACACCATCATCGTGAACAGGACGCCGATCATTCGCGGGTTGTCCGTCAGGAACTGCGTGAGCTTGCTGTCTGACATCGTCAACTGGTCAGAAGCCCGCCGATATATTGAATCTATTTGAAGATAACGGATAGAAAATATCTGTAAAATTCCCGAATCTGGCGGCGAAATCAAATTATCTGGCGCTCTACGTGCCGACGAGGGCATTGTCAACGGATCTCACTGGCGACAGGGAGGCTTTTGCCGTCGCACGAGCAACTTCAGTGCGATGAACGAGACGCGCCGCGCCGTCCTCGACGCCCTCGACGACGGCCCGGTCACCGGTCCGGAGCTCGCCGACCACCTCGGCGTCTCCCGAACGGCCGTCTGGAAGCACGTCGAAGCGCTACGGGACGCCGGCTTCACCGTCAAGAGCGTCGCGGACGGCTACACGCTCGCGGGTGTCCCGGAGTACGGCGCCGAAGCCGTCGAGTTCGGACTCGACGCAGCCTTCGAGGTGGAGTACCACGATTCCCTCCCGAGCACGAACGACCGTGCGCGCGAACTCGCCGCGGACGGCGCGAGCGACGTGGTCGTGCTCGCCGACCGCCAGACCGGCGGTCGGGGGCGCCGCGGCCGCCAGTGGTCGTCGCCCGCGGGCGGCGTCTGGATGAGCGTCGTCCTCCGGCCCGACCTGCCACCCGCCCGTGCGCCGCTGCTGACGCTCGCGGCGGCCGTCGCCGTCACCGACGCGGCGCGCGAGCTGGGCGTCGACGCCGCTATCAAGTGGCCGAACGACGTCGTCGTCCCCCGCGAGAACGACAGCTCCGGCCGCGGCGGCGCGAAACTCGCGGGCGCCCTCACCGAGATGGAGGGTGAGGCCAGTCGGGTGTCCTGGGTGGTCCTCGGCGTCGGCGTCAACGCCGACGTCGACCCCGCCGACCTCGACGGCGACGCGACGAGCATCAGGGCGGAGGCCGGCGACGTCCCCCGGCGGCTGTTCGTCCAGCGCGTGCTCGAGCGGTTCGACGCGCTCAGGAACGACCCGGACGCGATTCTGGACGCGTGGCGCGAGCGGACGGCGACGCTCGGTCAGCGTGTCCGCGTCGAAACACAGAACGGCGACGTCGTCGGCGACGCCGTGGACGTGACCGAACACGGCGCGCTCGTCGTCGAGACGGCGGACGGCGAGCGGGTGATTCACTCCGGGGACTGCCAGCACCTCCGGTCGGCGTAGCCTACTCCTCGCCGACGCGCACGGTCAACACCGGCACCGACGAGGACCGAACGACCTTCTCCGCGACGCTCCCCAGCAACAGGCGGTCGATGCCGCCCCGGCCGTGGGTCCCCATCACCACGAGGTCGCAGCCCTCGTCCTCCGCGTAGCGCACGATCTCGCGGCTCGGGTTGCCGTCCACGAGCGCGCGCTCCATCGTCACCCCGTGTTCGTCGGCGATGGCCTCGACGTCGTCGAGCGCGCTCGCGCCTTCCTCGTTCATCATCGCCGCCACGCTCTCCCAGGAGGAATCCATCGGGAGTCCCGCGAAGTTCGCCGAGTTCACGACGTACAGCGCGTGTATCGTGGCGCCGTGCTCGGCGGCCAGTCCGATCCCGTGCTCGACGGCCCGGCGCGTCGCCTCGGAGCCGTCGGTGGGCACGAGAATGCGCTCGTAGCGACCCATGTGTGCTACGTGTTCACGCGGTGGGGGGTTAAGTGTTCATGGCAGAACGACGCGCTTCACGTCGCTCGCGCCGGCGCGCCGCACCACCGCGCGGACCAGGTCTCGGGCGCCGGCGAGGTTGTGCGAGTCGCCGTCGAGCACCAGCAGGCGGGCCTCCCGGTCGGCCTCGACGACGCCGTAGTTCCCGTCGACGACCGACGCGCCCGCCCGCGTCGCCATCTCCAGCACCTCTGGGGCCTCGACGTCGCAGCACTTCGAGACGAACTCCATCTCGCGGAACATCGACGGGCTGTTCGTCATCACGTTGTCCGTCCCCAGCGCCACCGTCGTCCGGTCGAGCAGGTCGCGGACCGGCGGCAGGCCGACGTCGGTCACGAGGTTCGACCGCGGACAGACGGCCACCGGGATGCCGTTGTCCTCGACGCGGTCGAGGTGCAACTGCTCGGCGTGGACCATGTGCACGAGCAGGTCCGGGTCGAGGTCCAGCGCCGGGTTGATGTCCGAGGAGTCGACCTCGCCGGCGTGGATGGCGAACGGTTTGCCGACGCGCCGCGTGGCGTTGCGCTCGCGGCCGAACTCGCCGTCCGCGGCGCCGCTCGCGCCGTAACCGTCCGCGACCTCGACGACGTCGGGGTCGCCGCGACCGAAGACGAACGGCTCGACGCCGACGCCCTTCGCGGCCTCGCGAAGCGCGTGGACGCCCTCGATGCCGCCCTCCCTGAACTCGAGGGTCGTCGCGGTGCCCGTCTCCGCCATGAACTGGAGGCTCCGGCGCATCGCCTCGACGAGCTCCGAGCGGTCGGCCTCCCGGAGCAACCGGTGTTTGAGCCCGTCCGGCGGCGCGACCAGTTCCTCGAGCGTGAGGCCGCGCCCGGCCTCCTTCGCGATAGAGTCGCCGAGGTGGGTGTGGGCGTTCACGAACGCGGGCAACACGACGTCGGTCGAGTCCGTCCGCTCCTCGTCGAGGCGGACGATCTCGCCGTCGTCGACGACGAGCGTCCCCTGTACTGGTTCGTAGTCCTCCCCCCAGAGGACTGTCCCGGAGAGTTCCATACGTGTCAGTCTCGGGCCGCCACCGTGAAGCTTACTCGAACTCCTCGAGCGAGGCGTACCGACCCGGGCTGTTCACCTCACTGATGAGCGCCCCGTCCGTCTTCAGGCCGAGCACGCGCTCCGCGGAGTGCCCGACGGTCTCCACGCTCTCTTCGGGCGCGTAGACGCCGAGGCGCCACTGCTCGCGCTGGGCGACCTGGAGGGCGCGCACGAGCGTGGACTGCCTGTCGAGGCGCCGTACCTCCCCGTTGACGAGCACGCCGGTCGTCGACTCGCGCATCGAGGGCTGGCCCTGCACGTCGAGGACGACGTCGGCCGGGTCAACGCCGGCGTCAGCGGCGATGTCCGCCTCGAACGCCCGCACGTCGTCGTGGTCGGCGCCGATGACGTCCGGGTCCACGTCGCCCATCTCCGCCCACACCGCGCGCTTGAACAGGTCGCGGTCGGCGAGTCGGCGCCCCAGCTCCCTGGTTTCGGCGTGGCTCCGCAGCGCGACCGAGAGTTCGTGGTCGTCCATCCGTCGGAGCTCCTCGGCAGTGATCTCGCTGGTGTCCAGCAGCGCCTCCGTGGCCCGCCGGAGCATCGTCTTGCTGATGCGCGCGACGTGGTGGCTGTAGACGGTGGGGTTCATCAGCGCGCGCGCCAGCAGCAGGCTCTCTGCGGTCTGGACGTTCCCCTCCGCGAGCACGAGGTCGCCGTCGATGAACGTCAGCTCCCGGACGAGTCGACCGGTGTCGATGGTGCCGTAGGGGACGCCGGTGTGGTGGGCGTCCCGCACGAGGTAGTCCATCCGGTCGACGTCGAGTTCCCCCGCGACGAGCTGGCCGAGTTCGCCCTCGCCGCGCACGAGCGACGCGATGTTCGCTGGGTCGAGGCCGTGGGACTCTAGCACCTCGGCGACTCGACCCTCGCCGAGCAGTTCCTCGACGTCGTCGTGGCGCTTTCCGGTGCGGCGTTCGAGGACGCCCTCGACGTTGTGGCTGTACGGGCTGTGACCGACGTCGTGGAGGATGGCCGCGGCTCGCACGCGCTCGGCCTGCACGCCGCCGATTTCGACGTGGTCGAGCGCGCGGTCGGCGAGGTGGTAGACGCCCAGGGAGTGCTCGAAGCGCGTGTGGTTCGCCGACGGGTAGACGAGGTGGACCGTGCCCAGCTGCTTGATGCGGCGGAGCCGCTGGACGGGCGGCGTGTCCACCAGGTCCGCGGCGACGCCCCCGACCTCGATGTGGTCGTGGACGCTGTCCTTGATGGTGGTCATTGGGGCGTGATTCGGCGTTCTCGTGTAAAAAACCGCGGACCCGTCACCGGAGCTTTTGGGGGCTGGCGACCCACGGTAGCCGCATGCGACGCACCACAGCCACGGTCGCCGTGGCAGCCCTCCTCCTCGTCGCCGGCTGCAGCGCCGGCGGGGACACGACGACCACGCCAGCGTACGACACGGACGCCGAACCGCTCTACGAGACGCCCCTCGACACCGAGGCGGTGACCGACGCCCACCTCGCGGCCCTGCGGGAGTACGGGACGTTCACCATCGACACGAACGCGACGTGGAAGCACGGCGACGGCGACGCAGTGGCCCGGGAGCTACTGGTGCGCGGGAACCTCGACACCGGCGCCGTCTACGAGCACGAGACGACCCAGGGAGACGTCCAGCAGGCCTACCGCTTCGGGAACGGAACGTCGTACGCGCGGCTGGTGTCCTCCGGCGAGGTGTCCTACGACAGAGTCCTTCGCGGCATCGGGAACGCCACTACCTACGCGAGAGGGAGCCTCCGGGGTTCTCTCGAACTGTTCGCGTTCGACTACGCGGGCGCGAAAACTGTCGACGGTGAGCGCGTCCACGTCTACCACGCGGAGGAACTGGACCGCCCGGGCGAGTTCGGGTCGTCGTATCTCGGCGAGGAGGAGAACGTCACCGTGAACCACGCGGAAGCCACGCTGCAGTTCCGCGAGGACGGGACGCTCCGCCGCGTCGACTACACGCTCGACTTCGAGGACGACGGCCGGTCCCGGTTCACCAGCATCACCGTGCGCTTCCAGCAACTCGGCGACACCGACACCTCCCCGCCGGGCTGGATTCCGGCGGCGCGGAACGCCACCGATTGACCCCCGGCTTCGGAGGGGTTTTCTGCGCGCTCGGCGAACGTGGTGGCGTGCGACGAAAGTTAGTCACGGTCGCCGTCGTAGCGCTCATCGTCGTCGCCGGTTGCAGCGCCGGCGGTGGCGGCGGCGACGGCACCACGACGCAGGCCGCCCTGAACGGGACGACAGCCAGCGACGCGGGCGACGCCGTCTACGAGACGCCACTCGACAGCGCGATGGTGGCGGAGAACCACGAGGCTGCTGTCGCTGAGGCGGGCACGTTCACGCTCGTCTCCACCTCCAACCAGAGCCAGGGCAACCAGTCGGTCTCCTCGCAGAGCACGCTCAAGGCCAACTACGAGACCGGTGCGTACAGCTCCGTCCAGCGGTCGCGGGGCCGCACCATCGAGCGGTTCGTCTTCGGCAACGGTTCGGCCTACCAGCGCTTCGAACTTTCGAGCGGTGACGTCCGCTACATGGTCCCCCAGCAGACCGCCAACGCGTCGGCGATAGCGGGCGGTCAGATCGGCTCGTTCATCCAGGCCTTCGACTACGAGCACGTCGGCACCGAGACGATCAACGGCACGCAGGCACACGTCTACGAGGCCAGCGGCGTAGAGGACCTCAACACGTCCGCGCCCGGCTTCAGCGGCCTCGACACGGAGAACGTCTCGAACGTCGGATCGACCCTCTACATCACGGAGGAAGGCCTGGTCAAGCAGTTCGGCTACGAACTCAGCCTGCAGACCAACGGCCAGGAGGCGTCAATCGCCGTCACGCAGCGGTACACGAACCTCGGCGAGACGACCGTCGAACCGCCGGCGTGGATCGACGAGGCGCGCGCGAACACGTCCGACAGCAACTCCTCCTCGGCCTCGATTTCGGCCTGAGCCCTCTCCTCCTCACTCGCAACGTCGCCCGGTGACGGAAGGGTTTACCGGGCCGCTCGTCCACGGTGAGGTATGACGACGTTCCTCGCCGGGGGGACGGGCACCCCGAAACTGCTCGCCGGCAGCCACGACGTCTTCGACCCGGCCGACGCTACGGTGGTCGGGAACACCGGCGACGACGTGGAACTCGGCGGCCTGCTCGTCTGCCCCGACGTCGACACCGTCCTCTTCGCGGGCGGCGACGTCCTGGACCGCGAGACCTGGTGGGGCATCGAGGGCGACAAGTCCACGACCCACGACTACCTGACCGAACTCGCGGACGCCGCCGGCATCGAAGATGGACCGCGCTACCTCCCCGACGACCGACAGACTGCGGGCCGGAACATCGCCAATTGGCGGCGGTTCTCGGGGGCTTCGGAGTTCATGTTCATCGGTGACCGCGACCGCGCCGTCCACATCCTCCGGACGAGTCTGCTCGACGAGGGCCACTCGCTCACCGAAGTCACGCGACGACTCGCTGACGCCTTCGACCTCGACGTCGACCTCGTGCCGATGAGCGACGACCCCGTCGCGAGCATCGTCCACACGCCCGACGGCCCGCTGCACTTCCAGGAGTTCTGGGTCGCCGAGGGCGGTGAACCGGCGGTCGAGGACGTCGAGTTCCGGGGCGCCGAGCGCGCCGACGCCGCCGACCCCGCCGTCGAGGCCATCCGCGACGGCCCCGTAGTTATCGGCCCCTCCAACCCCGTGACGAGCATCGGGCCGATGCTCGCCCTCGACGGCATCCGCGAGGCGCTCGACGAGACCACCGTGGTCGCCGTCTCGCCGTTCGTCGAGGACCGGGTGTTCTCCGGCCCCGCCGGGAAACTGATGGACGCGGTCGGCTACGACCCCTCGACCGCGGGCGTCGCGGCGGCCTACCCGTTCGCGGACGCGTTCGTCCTCGACGACGCCGACGCAACCGACCTGGACCGCCCGGTGGTCCGCACGGACACCGAGATGGACGACGACGCGGACGCCGAGCGCGTCGCTCGTGCGTGCCGGGACGCGCTCGACCACGTCTCCGGCGCGGAGGTGGCGTGATGTTCGCGCCGCGCCTCGCGCTCGCCAGCCTCAGCGGCGAGTCGGACGCCGAGTGGGCGGCGGCCTGCGCGCACCCCGCTGGAGCCGCGTTCCTCGGCGGCATCGCCATCGACGAACCCACCCGGGCGGCGGCCCGCGAGATGGTCGACCGGGACCGCGAGGAGTTCCTCCCCGAGGACCCCATCGCGTTCGTCGACGACCAGCTATCTGAACTCGACGACGAGTTCCTGCGCGCCGGGATGAACGTCCGCACCACGACAGTCGAACCGCTACGGGAGGTCGCCGCGGTCTGCGCGGACCACGACGCCATCCTGGAGGTGAACGCGCACTGCCGACAGGACGAGATGTGCACAGCGGGCGCGGGCGAGACGCTGCTCCGCGACACCGACCGCCTCTGCGAGCAGGTCGCAGCCGCCAGCGACGCGGGCGCCGACGTCTCCGTGAAGGTGCGCGCTGAGGTCGACGGCGTCCACCTGCCGACGCTCGCGAAGGCGATCGAACACGCCGGCGCCGACGCGATACACGTCGACGCGATGGACTCCCGGCGGGTCGTCCGCGACGTCGTCGAGGCCACGGACCTGTTCGTGGTGGCGAACAACGGCATCCGCCACCGGGAGGACGTCTTCGAGTACTTCGCCTACGGTGCCGACGCGGTGAGCGTCGGTCGGCCGAGTCGCGACCCCGACGACGTCCGGTCGATATACGCCGCGGTCAAGGAGTGGTTCCTGTGACACCCGCCGAGCGCGCCGAACTCGCCCTCTTGCTGGAGGTCACGGGCGCGCCCAAGCCGGGGAACGTCGACCGCGAGCGCGACCTCCCGGACCTCCGCTTCGAGCAGTTCCTCGCTGGCGCCGTGGGCGCACGGGCGGGTCTCGAAGCGGCACAGGACGGCGCCGTCGGTGAGGCGTTCGAGACGGCGGTCGCGGGGATGGCCGACGCGGCCGGCACGAACACCCAGTTCGGCTGTCTCCTCCTCCTCGTGCCGCTCGTCCGCACCGCCAGTAGCGGCGAACTGACCAGAGAGCGCGCGAGCGACGTGGTCGAGGCAACCACGGTCGAGGACGCCGCGGCGTTCTACCGCGCGTTCGAGCACACCGACGTGGCCGTCCCGGACCCGCCCGAGGACGCCGACGCGCTAGACGTCCGCCGGGGTGCCGACGCCATTCCCGACCTCCGTGAGCGCGGACTCACGCTCTTCGACGTGATGGAACTGAGTGCCGACCACGACGCCAACGCCCGCGAGTGGGTCGAGGGGTTCCCGCGGGTGTTCCGCGCCGCGGCGCGCATCGAGGCCGACGACGGACTACTCGCGGACCGCGCAGCCAGCGCCTTCCTGCAGTTGCTCGCCGAAGCCCCGGACACGCTCGTCGTCACCGAACACGGCGAGAGCGTCGCGGCCGAACTCCAGGAGCGCGCGCTCGAACTCCGGGGCGCCGACCCCGAAGCGGTCCGGGCGTTCGCCGAGGAACTCGTCGAACGCGGCGTCAACCCCGGGACGACGGCGGACCTCACCGCCGCGGCGCTGTACGTCGCGCTCGAACGCGGGGTGTCCGTGGATGGCTGAGTGGCCCGTCGAACTCGCGGGCGTCACCGAGACGGTGGTGACGACGCGCGGGCCGAACGACCGCTGGAACGTCGCAGCGCTGGGCCTGCATGCTCCCGATGACGGCGACCCCGCGACGGCGACGACGTGGGGGAACACCCGGACGCGCCGGAACTTCCACCGCGAGGGCGGCGGCTACGTCCAGTTCGTCGCCGACCCCGTGGACTTCGCCGAGGCCGCGCTCTCGATTCGGGAGGAGGCCGACCCGGTGCTCGATTCCGCGGACGCCTGGGTGCGTGTGGAAGCCATCCACGTCGGCACGGAAGACGACGCGGGAACTCGTCGCGAGCAGTGGGAACTCCGGCCCGTCGAGAGAGAGGTCGTGCGGACCGCACCACGGACCATCGACCGAGGGTTCGCTGCCGTCGTCGAGATGACAGTGGCGGTGTCGCGGCTCGATGTCGACGCCTACGACACGGAGGCGCTGCGCGAGCGCCTGCGCTACTTCGAGAGCGTGGCCGAGACCTGCGGCGGCGAGCGCGAGCGGGTGGCGGTCGAGCGTGTGCGGGAACTCGCCGAGGACGACTGGTAGTGTCGGAGTCACCGTGAAGGACCTGAGGGCCGTAGTCGACGTATGGCGAGCAACACGCTCGACGACCGCGACCGGGCCATCCTCGAGCGACTCCACGGTGAGGAGACGGACGTCGAGTCGCTCGCCGGAACCGTGAACGCGAGCCCCGAGCAGATCCGCGAGCGGTTCCCGAGGCTCCTCGACAACGGTCTGGTGGAGCAGGTCCGGGAGGACACCTACGCGCTCACCGAGGACGGCCAGCGCGTCGTGGCAGCGTCCCCCGCTGGAACCCAGGACAACCGCATCGACACGCCCGCCGACGTCGAGGCGGCCATCCAGTCCTTCGACCTCCGGCCGGACCGCGAGGAGGCCGTCCGGAACGCCTTCGCGTTCCTCCACTACTGGGGGGAGGCGACCGCGCCCGAGATCGTCGACGCCATCTTCCCCGAGGACCCCGCGGAGTACGACGACAGCGACGCCTGGTGGGCGGACCTCGTCTCCGACCGCCTCGCCGCGCTGCCGTCTGTCGACGCACCCGACTCCCCGAACGGCGAGTGGCAATTCGAGGGAGCACCCATCGTTGACCAGCGGACCGACGACGGCCGCCTGCTGCTCGGCCCGAAGGGGAACCGCCGGAACAGCGTGAAGTTCGCGCTCGAACGCCTCCCGATCGAGGACGACGAACGGCAGGCCATCCGCGCGGTGTTCGAACTGCTCGCCGAGCGCGACGAGGCGACGGCAGCCGAGTTCCGGGAGCAGGTCTACCCGGAGCGCGACGCTGGCTACGAGTCACCCGACGAGTGGTGGGGTTTCGTCCAGGACCATCTCGCCGAACTGCCCGGCGTCGAGCGTACTGGCGACGGCGACGATGCGCTGTGGCGGTACCGGCGGACGGACGCCGGCGAGTAGCGGTCAGGCGTGCAGACCGGGCCGTCCGCCGGATGTCGGGACGTTCAAATCCGCGCGCTCACAACGGACGGGCATGACCGACGACGACACCCGCGAGAACGTCCTGCCGGGGAGCGACGAAACCCTCGACACGCCGGACGTGCGCGGCTACGACTTCCGCGGCGAGTTCGACTTCTTCGAGATGCTAGACGCCTACGCGACGACCGGCTTCCAGGCGACCCACCTCGCCGAGGGCGTCGACATCACCCGGGAGATGCACGAGGACGACGCCACCGTCTACCTCACGTTCACGTCGAACATCGTCTCCTCGGGCCTCCGAGAGGTCGTCGCGCATCTCGTCCGCGAGGGGTACGTCGACGTCATCATCACCACCTCCGGGTCCCTGACGGAGGACGTCATCAAGACCGCCAGGCCGTTCAAGATGGGCGAGTGGGACGCCGACGAGGCCGCGCTCCGCGAGGAGGGAATCAACCGCCTCGGCAACATCTTCGTCCCCTCGGACCGCTACGTCTGGCTGGAGGAGTACCTCTACGACTTCTTCGAGGAATTCTTCGCCGAGGAGAAGCTCCGCACCCCCACGGCGTTCGCGCGGGAACTCGGCGAGACCCTCGACGACGAGGACTCCATCCTGAAGAACGCTGCCGACCAGGACGTCCCCGTCTTCTGTCCCGCCCTGACTGACGCCGAGATCGGGAACTTCCTCTACTACTACCGCCAGGGCTACGACTCCGAGGTCGGCATCGAGATCGTCGACGACTACGACTCGCTCATCGAGGAGGGGCTGCTCGCCGAGAAGACCGGTCTCATCGCCGTCGGCGCCGGCGTCCCCAAGCACCACGCCATCATGACGAACCTCTTCCGCGGCGGCGCCGACTACGCCGTCTACATCTCCACGGGCATGGAGGGCGACGGCTCGCTCTCGGGTGCGCCCCCGGAAGAGGCCGTCTCCTGGGGGAAGATCAAGGACGACTCCGAGACGAACTACACGCAGATCGAGGCCGAGGCGACGCTCGTGTTCCCGCTGCTCGTTGCTGGCGCGTTCGAGCGGCCAGAATAGCAGTACTCAGTTACTGCCGGGGACTGGTCGATTCTGTTATCCTCGAAAGCCCCTGCTCGCTGAACCGTCCGCGACGCGCGCAGCGAGTCTCCCGAGTTCACAGCCTCGGGGCTTTCGAGGTGGCGAAGACATCTGCCTAACCCTCAACCACCACTCCCTCTGCTACAGACACCCACTAGCGCCTCCCACGAAACGAATCCTTTTAACGAACGGCGGGAGAAACGAGGCGTATGGCCATCAAGCCCGACTACGTCAAGAAGACCGGGAACATCCTCATGGAGCGCTACGAGGAGGCGTTCTCGCGGGAGGACTTCGAGCACAACAAGAAAGCGGTCACGGAGCTGACGAACATCGAGTCCAAGGAGGTCCGCAACCGCATCGCGGGCTACATCACGCACAAGCGTAACTGAATTTTTCCCGCATCCGAAGGGGTTTCACCTACCCGCCCCCGAGAGACGGGTATGACCCCTGTATCTGTAGGCGTACTCGGCGCGACCGGCGCCGTCGGGCAGCGGTTCGTACAGTTGCTCGACGACCACCCGGAGTTCGAACTTTCCGTCCTCACTGCGAGCTCCGACAGCGCGGGCAAGCCGTACCGTGAGGCTGCGGGCTGGCGACTCGACACTCCGATTCCCGACTCGACGGCGGACATCATCGTTCGCGATACCGACCCAGACGCCATCCCCGACGACACCGACCTCCTGTTCTCTGCGCTCCCGTCGGGCGTCGGCGAGCGCGTCGAACCCGAGCTCTGCGAGGCGGGCTTCGTCGTCTCCTCGAACTCCTCGAACGCGCGCACGGCCGACGACGTGCCGCTCGTTATCCCCGAGGTGAACGCCGACCACCTCGACCTCATCGAGGTCCAGCGCGACGAGCGCGGCTGGGACGGCGCGCTCGTGAAGAACCCGAACTGCTCGACCATCACGATGGTCCCCACCCTGAACGCCCTCGACGAGTTCGGCCTCGACCGGGTCCACGTCTCCACGCTCCAGGCTGTCTCCGGCGCGGGCTACTCCGGCGTCACGTCGATGGAGATTCTGGACAACGTCGTCCCGCACATCGGCGGCGAGGAGGAGAAGATGGAGTCCGAGTCCCGGAAGCTCCTCGGCGAGTTCACGGGCGCCGAGGTCGAGTGGCACGACGCCGTCGTCTCCGCCTCCTGCAACCGCGTACCGACCCTCGACGGCCACCTCGAGAACGTGTTCGCTGAGACCGCCGACGACCCGACGCCGGCGGACGTCGCCGCGGCGTTCGAGGACGCGTCGACCCTCGACCTGCCGAGCGCGCCCGACCCACTCATCGAGGTGTTCGAGGACCCGAGTCGCCCGCAGCCGCGCCTCGACCGGATGCTCGGTGACGGGATGGCCGTCGCCGCGGGCGGCATCCAGCAGACCGAGACGGGCGTCCAGTACAACTGCCTCGCGCACAACACCGTCCGCGGCGCCGCGGGCGCCAGCCTCCTCAACGGCGAACTGCTCGCCCGCGAGGGCTGGCTGTAGACAACCGGTCTCGGTCGTACTGCTAGTCCACTCTGTTCTCCAGGTCCTCGCCCCTGTCGAGCCGCGGGACGTTCGTCGCCAGGATGTCCGCGAGGCGGTTCCAGTGTTCGGGCGTGTGGCCGGCGTTGTGCGGCGTCAACAGGACGTTCTCGAAGTTCCACAGCGCGTGCTCCTCGGGAAGCGGCTCCGGGTCGGTGACGTCGAGGGCGGCGCCCCGGATGGCCTGGCGCTGGACGGCCGCGACCAGCGCGTCCGTGTCCACCACACCGCCGCGAGCGACGTTCACGAGCACGCTCTCCGGGGGGAGCGTCTGGAACGCCGCCTCGTCGACGAGCCCCCGCGTGGTGTCGGTGAGCGGCGTCGCCAGCACGAGGTAGTCGGTCCGGGCGAGCGCGCCGTGGAACGCCTCCTCCTCGAAGCCGACGACCTCGTCCGTCGGGCCGCCCTTCTCCGGGGTGTACCGCACGCCGATGGTGTCGACGTCGAAGCCCTGCAGCCGCTCGACCACGGCGTGTCCGATGGCGCCCATCCCGACGACGGTGACCGTCGAGCCACCGAGTTCCCGGGCCTGGTAGTGCCGCCACTCGCGGTTCTGCTTGCGCCGCCACCCCTCGTGGAGGTCGCGGGCGAACGTCAGCAGGTAGCCAAGCACCTGTTCGGCGATGCTCGGCGCGTGGATGCCCGCGGCGTTCGTCACCGCGACGCCCCGCTCGTGGAACGCGTCCATCGGCAGGTGGCCGTATCCGGCGTAGGAGCACGCGAACAGCTCCAGCTCGTCGGCCACCGCGAGCAGCTCCTCGTCGATGGCGCTGCCGGTGACGACCCGCGCGTCGGCGACCAGCGCGCGCTCTTCGCCCGGCGTCCGTGCGAGCGCGACCTCGCGGTCGGGGAGGCGCTCGCGGAGTGCGGCGGCGTACTCGTCCATCGGCATGCCGTGCGCTCCTCGGCGGAGGACGGTGATGTCGACCATGGTCTGGGTGGTCGACGCGGCGAGCCGTAAGCGTTCCGCGACTCGCACCCGACTCGCCGGTTTACGAAGGGTTTTTGACGCGAGTAGAGTACGGTCGAATGATGAGCGAGTCCGGGACGCTGTCGTGCGCGGCGAAGCTCGCGCGCGTCGTACTGGACAACTGCGGCCCGCTCTCCCCCGCGGAGGTGGCCGAGGAGGCGCGCCTCTCCGAGGAGACGGCCAACGAGGCGCTCGCCGAACTCGCCGACCCGGGCCTCGCGGAGTGCGTCTGCGGGCTCTGTGAGAGCCGCCAGCAGGTGTACGCCCTCGACGAGGACGGGGCGTAACCCTCTTTCTACGCGGGTCCCTACGTCCGAGTGCGCGCCGTTTGTCCCCGACCGAGTTCGTCCACGCGGACGCGATGACGCTCGGAGAACCCCGGCGTGCGATACGGAACTTCGGTTCCCGGCTGGCGTCCGCACCGCGCCCGGTCGGCGCCCGCAGCGTCCGGTCGATTCACGTCACGAATCACTCGCCGAGACGGCGCAAGTCGGCTCGGCATCTGGTGGCGCTATGCGCCACCCGGCTCGCCGGTTTCACCGGCTCGCCACTCGGCGACCTCAACGAGGTCGCCCGCCCGCCACGAGGGTTTCCCGGCCAACGGGGCACGCCGCCCACGGATGAGGTCGGTCGTTAGTGTCGCGGGCGACATTCTCACGCCGTAGCCGCTGCCGTAGTCACCGTCCACGGAGCATCCGGTAGGCGCCGTAGAACCCCGCAGCGACGATGCCGGCGCTCAGTAGCGCCCGCCCGGACGAGGAGCCGCCCTGCGAGAGCCGGGTGTAGGCGCTGGACTTCGCGACGTGGCCCTCGTGGTCGCCCCGCTGTTCGAGGTCGCCGACCGACTCGTCGATGCCGCTCCGGTCGGGCTGGGACGGCGGCCGGCCGGTCGTCTGCTGGTCGAAGAACGTGGCCTCCATCACCCGGTCAGTGAGGCTCGCGGCGTAGTTGCCCAGCACCGCCATTCCCTTCGCGCCGCCGCCGACGAAGACGTCCCGCTGGGGCTGTTCGGCGGCCTGCAGGATGGCACGCGCGGCCGTCTCTGGGGCGTAGACGGGCGGCGGGAGCGCCGCCTCCTCGTCCATGTAGTTCTTCGCGTGCTCGGGGTACGGCGTGTCGATGGCCGCGGGTTTGACGAGCGTCACGGAGATGGGGGCACCCTCCTCCTCCAGTTCCATCCGGAGCGCGTCGGTGAACCCCTTGACGGCGTGCTTGGACGCGGAGTAACTCCCCTGCAGCGGGATGGCGCGGTCGGAGACGACGCTGCCGATGTTGACGATGGCGCCGCCCCGTCCCTTCAGGTGGTCGGCGGCCTCGAGGCTGCCGTACAGCAGCCCCCAGACGTTCGTCTCGAACTGCTCGCGCATCTCCTCGACGGGCGTGTCCTCGAGTCTGCCGTAGAGGAACGCGCCCGCGACGTTGACCCACGTGTCGAAGCCGCCGTACGTCTCCTCGGCCGTGCGGGCGATTTCGCGGACGTCCTCGCGGTTCCGCACGTCCGCGACGACGTACGTCGCGTCGCCGCCCACGGTCGTAATCTCCTCGGCCAGTTCGGCCAGCGAGTCCTCGCTGCGGGCGGCGAGCACCACTTTCGCGCCGCGCTCGGCTGCCATGCGCGCGGTCGCCAGCCCGATGCCGGAGGTCGCGCCCGTGATGACCAGCACCTGCTGGTCGAGAGGTTTCAGGTCCACGTTCATCGCCGCCGCCCTCTCGTTCGTGCGCTCCGCGCGGGTTGTCTCGAGTGCCGCTGTGCGACTGGACTGGTGGTGGCGGTGGGTGCCTGGTTCATCTGGAGTCACTCGGTTCGTGCCGACCTAGTCGAACGGCCGCGACCGGTTTGGGAACACTGCCTGCAGTTGCAGCCCCGGAATCTACCCCTCGATTCGTCGTCAGTACTGCGGGTGACTGTTCTCCGTGCCAGTAGCCGCCGTCGACAGCCAGCGCGCGCCAACGCCGACCGCTGGACCGCTGGAGTGCCTGTTCGGCCGACCGTGTCCCTCGGTGACGACGCACCGACCCGTCCGAGCAGCTGCGTCTACTCGGTGTCCACCCCCTGAACCGGGCGGCAGCGTTCGACCCCCGCGGTTTCTAACCCCGCGTCGTCCGACAGACAGGGGCACCTAGCCACGAAGGCCTTACGCGCTGACTCGTTACTATCGACCGAATGGACCAGCGCTCCGATTCGGACGCCGCGCTTCGGGAGAGCGGCCGCCGACAGGAACGCCTCGCGGAACTCGGCCAGGTGGCCCTCGAGACCAGCGACACCGACGAGCTGCTACACCACGCGGCCGAGGCTGCCGCGGACTCCCTGGAGGCCGCCTACGTCGCGGTGTTCGAACGGCGCGCCGCCGACGAACTCCTGCTCCGCGAGGGGGTGGGCTGGCGGACGGACGCGGTCGGAACGGCGACGGTCACCGCGGACGAGGACTCGTGGCTGTGGGGCGTGCTTACCTCGGAGGAGCCGGTTGTGGCGGACGTGGAAGGGACGCCCGAGTCGGACCTGCTCGAGGGCCACGACGCCGTGGGTGGCGTCGGCGTGGTCGTCGGACCCGTCGCGGACCCGTGGGGTGTGTTGAGCGTCCATACGACCGAGCCTCGGGCGTTCACGGAGCATGATGGGGCGTTCCTCCAGCGCGTCGCAGGGGTCCTCGCCTCGGCACTCGACCGCGAGGGGTCGAACAACCAGCGGCGCCTCGAGCAGTACCGGGCGCTCACGCAGGCGGCCAACGACGCCATCGTCACTATCGACGAGCGAAGCGTCGTCCAGTCGGTGAACCCGGCCGTCGAGGACATCTTCGGCTACGAACCGGCGGAACTCGTGGGGGAACCGTTGGCGATGTTGATGGCTTCCGACGTCGCCGAGCGGCACTTCCAGGCGCTAGGGAACTACCTCGAGACGGGCGAGAAGAACCTCGACTGGGACCTCGTCGAGGCGCCCGGGCGCCACCGGGACGGCACCGAGATTCCGCTCGCCATCTCGTTCAGCGAGGCCGAGTACGACGGCGAGCGCTTCTTCACCGGCATCGTCCGCGACGTCACCGAGCGCAAGGAATACGAGCGGAAACTGGAGGCGTCGAACGAGCGCCTCGAGCAGTTCGCGTACGCGGCATCTCACGACCTCCAGGAGCCCCTGCGGATGGTGTCGAGCTACCTCCAGCTGGTCGAGGACCGGTACGGCGAGGACCTCGACGAGGACGGCCGGGAGTTCATCGAGTTCGCGGTGGACGGTGCCGAGCGGATGCGCGCGATGATCGAGGGGCTGCTGGAGTACTCCCGCGTGGAGACGCAGGGCGACCCGTTCGAGCCAGTCGACCTTGACGGGGTGCTGTCAGACGTCCTCGACGACCTGCAGGTGCGCGTCGAGGAGACGGACGCAGCGATCACGCACGACCCCCTCCCGGTCGTGGACGGCGACCCGGGGCAGTTGCGACAGCTGTTCCAGAACCTCCTGGACAACGCCATCGAGTACAGCGGCGACGAACCACCGCGGGTGGACGTCACCGCGGAGCGCCAGGCGGGGGAGTGGGTGGTGTCGGTGCGCGACGAGGGTATCGGCATCGACGCGGAGAACGCCGACCGCGTCTTCGAGGTGTTCCAGCGCCTCCACAGCCAGGACGAACACGCGGGCACCGGCATCGGGCTGGCGCTCTGCGAACGCATCGTCGAGCGCCACGGCGGCGACATCCGAGTCGACTCGGCGCCCGGCGAGGGGACCACGTTCTCGTTCACGCTGCCGACAGAAGGGACCTACAGCGGGTGACTCCAGTGCAGCCAGCGGCCCCGACTCCGTAGCAGGCCCACCCTCGCGGTGGAAGCGCCACGAAACCGCCGGAGACAGCCGGCGGTGTGCGATTTCGGGGCCGCCGGGAACTGGCGAATCACCGCCGACGACTCTTAAAGACCTTATCTATGAGACCGACAGCTCATTACCGTGGGGACGAATCTAAGTCACAATGACTGCAGACGAAGGTGTCAGGGTCGACCACGCTGCACTCGCCGCCGTCGACGTGGACACTGACGACCTCATGGACGTACTGTCCAACCCCCGTCGGCGCTTCGTCGTCGCCTGCCTCGCGGAGTACGACACCCCTCTCACGCTGCCGGACGTGGCCGACGAACTCGCCGTCTGGGAACACGACGCCCGCATCACCGAGATCTCCGCCGAGGACGTCGCCGCCATCCACACCGACCTCTACCACGTCCACGTGCCGAAGATGGCCGACGCTGGCGTCGTCGAGTACAGCCAGGAGCGTGAACTCGTCGCGCTCGCCGAACCCAGCCGCGAGCTAGCGACCCGCCTGGAGCTTCCCTCCATCCGGTGACGACGCTCCCCGACCGCGTGTAGAAACCGTTTTTCGGCGGCCCTGCGTAGGGCGCAGCATGGACTACGAAGCCGTCGCGGACCTCGGGCCGGAGCGGCGCCGCGCGCTGTTCGAGCGCGACGCGGGCGTCGACGCCGTCCGCTCGGACGTGCGGGACATCGTCGACCGCGTGCGGACGGAGGGCGACGTGGCGCTCCGCCAGTTCGCCAGCGAGTTCGACGACGTGGAGGTCGGCAACCTCGACGTCACCGACGCCGCCGAGCGCGCCTACGACGAGATAGACGGCGCGACGCGCGACGCCATCGAGGACGCCGCGGCGAACGTCCGGGCGTTCCACGAGGCCCAGGTGCCCGAGGACTGGCGCCAGGAGTTCGGTGAGGGGAGAGAGCTCGGGCGGCGGTTCCGGCCGCTCGAACGCGTCGGCGTCTACGCTCCGGGCGGTACCGCGGCCTACCCGTCGTCGGTGCTGATGGGCGTGATTCCCGCCCGCGTCGCGGGCGTCGACCAGGTCGCGGTGGCGACGCCGCCGGCGGCGGAGCTGAACCCGGTGACGCTGGCGGCCATCCACGCCGCGGGCGCCGACCGGGTGTACGCCGCGGGGGGCGCACAGGCGGTCGCGGCGCTGGCCTACGGCACGGAGACCGTCGACCGCGTCCAGAAGGTCGTCGGCCCGGGAAACAAGTGGGTGACCGCGGCGAAGGCCGAGGTCCGGGGCGACGTGGAGATCGATTTCCTCGCCGGTCCCTCCGAACTGCTCGTGGTCGCGGACGAGACCGCCGAACCGGGGTTCGTGGCTGCGGACCTGCTCGCGCAGGCCGAACACGACCCGGACGCGAGCGTCGTCGCGGTGACCGACGACGAGGCGACGGCCGACGCCATCTGCGAGGAACTCGAGGAAAGAATCGACGACCGGGCTCGCGCGGAAACCATCGAAGAAGCCCTGGGGAGCGACGCGAGCGGCGTGTTCGTGGCGCGCTCGATGAGCGAAGCGGTGCTGTTCGCCGAGGCGTACGCCGCCGAACACCTCTCCATCCAGGCCGACGACGACGAGGCCATCCTCGACCGCGTCGACAGCGCCGGGTCGGTGTTCCTCGGGCCGTACGCCCCCGTCGCGGCGGGCGACTACGCCACCGGCACGAACCACGTGCTGCCGACGAACGGGCTAGCGAAGGTCACCGGGGGCCTCAGCGTCGACACGTTCGTCCGCTCGACGACCGTCCAGCGCCTCGACCGGGACGCGCTGGAGGAACTCCGGGAGACCATCACGACGCTCGCGGACGCCGAGGGACTGGAGGGACACGCGGCGAGCGTCGACGCGCGGTTCGCGGACGAGTAGGGGCGTCATCCTTTTCCCCGCTGCTTGCGAAGGTGTGCTCATGAGCACGACCGTCGAACAGGGCGAGGGAGGGGAGGTCGTCACGGCCACCGAGTCCGCTGCCGAGCAGGCCACGGAGCTGATGGACAGCGAGGGGATGGACGAGGACGTAGCGGGACTCCGACTCTACGTCCAGCAGGGCGGCTGTGCAGGGCTCTCCTACGGGATGCGCTTCGAGAACGAGCCGGAACCCGAGGACGAAATATTCGAGAGCAACGGCATCCGCCTGTTCGTCGACCAGTCGAGCCTGAACTACGTCGGCGGCAGCCAGCTCGCCTACGAGGGCGGCCTGCAGGGTGCCGGGTTCCACGTCCAGAACCCGAACGTCGAGAGCGAGTGTGGCTGCGGCGAGTCGTTCCGCACCTAGCCCTCGAGTTCGAAGGCGACCTTCATCTCCACCTGGTACTGCCTGTTCTCCGCGTTCGCTATCTCGACGCCCTGGTCGACGACTTCCGCCCACTTCACGTTCTCGAGCGTGTCCTCGGCGCGGTCGATGGCGTCGTCCGCGGCGGCGTCGAAGCTCTCCTCGCTGGTGCCGATGAGTTCGATCTTCTTGTAGACCATCAGTACAGTGTACCGCCGCGCGCCGGATAAAGCTAGTCGCCGGCCATCCTGCCGTCGAAGCGGTCGCGGACGGCTGCCGAGACGTCGGTGAGGTACGCCGTCCCCCAAACGGCGACGAGTACGCCGCCGAGCGTGTTGAAGATGAGGTCGAGGATGGTGTCCTCGATGCCGTAGATGGTGAGGATGTTCCCGCCCATGACGGAGCCCAGATAGCCGACGACGAACTCGATGACCTCCCAGGCGACGCCGAACGCCATCACGAACAGCAGCAGGAAGACGAAGATGAACTTCGGCGGGAGGTCGATGTCGGCGTGGTGTTCGTCGAGTCCGCGGACGGTCGCGTAGCCAGCGGCCGCGACCAGCGAGGACGACAGCGCGTGGGTGAGGTGGTCCCACCACGAGATGCCGCCGGGCCCGTAGAACGTCGTCGAACTCCCGGGGAGGCCGACGGTGCCCAGCGCGTGCAGGAACACCGCCGCCGTAATCCAGAGGGTCAGCCCGGCGTCCATCGGGATGTCGTAGTCGCGTTCGAGCGCGGCCGGGACGTACGTGATGAGCAGGCCCAGACCGGAGTTGACGATGATGCCGGGATTCATCCGGTAGAACCCCACGAAGACGAAGCCGACGAGCGTGAGCTGCATCGCCCGCGAGAGCTGGCCCTGGCGGTGCTCGGAGAGCCCGACACGGTCGCGGAGCCTCATTCGACCACCTCCTCGACGTTTTGGGGGAGACGAACGCGGGGGTTGGCCCGCCGCCGGAAGTAGACCACGAAGATGGCGCCGGCGAGCACGCCGACGGCCGTCGCGGCGACGAAGTCCCACATCAGCGCGTTCAGCGCGACCGACTCCTGGGCCTCCGTCAACGGTGGCTCGGCGGGCAGGATGAACGAGGTGCCCAGGAGCACGTCGGAGGTCCACTGGACGACGGCCCACAGGCCCGCGGCCGCCATCGTCCCGATGACGACGAACAGCACCGCGAACCAGTTCGTCATCCCGACCGGCGTGAACACGTCGAGTTCGACGGCGATGACGAGCGCGAGACCGGCCACCGCGAGGTACGTCGCCACGTCGCTGGAGAGGCCGGGCGCGGTGAACGCGCGGCCGAAGACGGGCAGCGCGACGAGGAGGAGCACCTCCCAGGGTAGCATCGCGGCCGCGTTCCGGAACGCCACCGGCGGTACCAGCACGACGACCACGACGGCCGCGGAGAACGTCACCCAGACGAGGTCTTCGGGCGCGCTCTCGACGCCGACGAGCGCGACGAACAGGACCAGCAGCCACGCGACTACTGCGTTCGTCCGCTGGTCCTTGATCAGCGGCGAGAGGCGGTCAGTCTTAGTCATATCCAGAACTCACACCCCTCCCTTAACAAACGTCTGGCTGCAGTACCCGGGTCATGCGAGTCCCGCGGCGTACGCCACGGCGTAGGCGGCTCCGGCGACTGTGACCGTCGTCAGCCCGGTCACGAGCGCGTTGAACGGCGTCGGGCGGGGAATCGAGCGTCCTCGCGGGACGGGGACGGAGGCGACGAGGCCGACGGCGACGACGCCGAACACGAAGTGGTAGGAGACGTCGAGGGTCGGCGGTGGCATCACGAACACAGCGAGCGCGTACGCCGTGCCGGCCGCCGCGCGGCCGTCCATGTGGTCGGTGAGCCGGTGGTCGGCGAGCGCGAGCGCGCCCACAACGCCCACCCAGATCGCGACGAGTTCGACGCCGAACGCGCCGAGCAGGTGGAACGTGGGGTCCGCGGAGAGCGCGATGCGGCCGTCGAAGACGACGACATCGAGGGGGTAGAACAGGCGCGGCGGTTGGCCCGTGAACAGGTCGCCGAACGGGTGGCTGGCGAGCCCGAACAGCGCGACGCCGAACAGGCTCTTCCCGCGCACCCCGAAGCGGTGGCCGCCGACGGCGACGAGCCAGCCGGCGGCGGCGAACAGCGCGACGACGAACACGCCGAGGGGGCCGGAGACGAGGGCGACGGCCGCGACCATGGCGACCAGCACGCTCGCCGCGACACGCCGGTGCGTGGGCGCGAGCGCGAACCCCGCGGCGGCTGGCAGGGCGACGACGAGCGAGTGCGTCACCGCGCGGTGGACGACCGTCGAGGCGCCCCAGAACGAGTTGACGGCGGCGGACGGCGTGGTCGGGTCCGCGGCGACGAGGCCGACGACCGCGTACGCCATGTCCACGTCGGGGACAGCGGCGAAGAGGCCGGCGAAGACCCCGAGGACCAGCGCGCGCTCCCGGGACGCCCCGAGGCGGAGCGCGAGGAGGGCGATCACGCCGAACGCGAACGTGGCGTGGCCGACGAACATTATGTTCGGCCTACGGCGCGCCCACTCATAAGCACGCGGGTGCGGCGGCGCCCCCCGAAACGGGGCTCACTCGGCCTTCTTCGTCCACTTCTTCTCGACCTCCGCGTTGGCACGCACCACGGTGTCGTCGCCGACCTCGAAGCGCGTCTTCCGGAGTTCGATGGTCTTCACGGTGCCGGTCACGTCGCCCGCGACGACGGTGTCGCCGGGGTTGAAGTCCGGGTCGCGGAGGAGGTAGATGCCCGCGACGGCGTCGGCGAGCATCCCGGAGAGGGCGTAGGAGACGCCGAGTGCGAGGAACCCGGAGGCGGTGCCGAGCGCGGCCGCGATCTCCGGGAGGCCGACGGCGGAGAGGAACGCCAGCAGCGCCCCGAACCAGAGCCCGATGGACGCGAGCGTGCCGCCCAGCTGGACGTAGATGGGTTGGCTGTGGTAGATGCGACGCAGGAACCACCGCACGACGGCGACGACTAGCCTGATGAGGACCGCCGCGAGCGCGAGGAAGACGAGGCCGGTGAGTATCTCCGGGAGGGCGTCGACGACGTTGCCCAGGAACCCGTCGATGGCCCTGTCCACCACCTCCGTCAGCGACGACGGCGTGTCGGTCTGCATACCGGCCGTTCACACGGGGGTCACGTAACTCCGCCGACGACTCCCGCATCCCGAACTTTCTTGCTCGCTCCGGACGCGTGTGTTGCCATGACAGACGCGCCAGACGTGGGCGAGCTGAATCCGCCGCAGCGAACGCTGATGGGTCCGGGGCCGAGCCCGGTCCACCCGCGCGTGCTGAGGGCGATGAGCACGCCGCTCGTGGGCCACCTCGACCCGTCGTTCGTCGACATCATGGACGAGACCCAGGAACTGCTCCGGTACGCGTTCCAGACGGACAACGAGTGGACGATTCCCGTCTCGGGGACGGGGAGCGCGGCGATGGAGGCGGCCATCGGCAACCTCGTCGAACCCGGGGACACGTTCCTCGCGCCGACGAACGGCTACTTTGGCGACCGGATGGCGGAGATGGCGCGCCGGGCGGGTGGCGACGTGGTGCGCGTCGGCGCCCCGTGGGGGGAACCCCTGGACCCCGACGACGTGGCCGACGCCTGCGAGGAGTACGACCCGGACGTCTTCGGGTTCGTCCACGCGGAGACGTCCACGGGCGCGAAGCAGCCGAACGTGCCCGCCATCACCGAGGCTGCCCACGACCACGACGCGCTCGTGATCGCCGACACAGTGACGAGCATCGGCGGCGTCGAACTGCGCGTCGACGACTGGAACATCGACGCGGCGTACGCCGGCCCGCAGAAGTGCCTCTCCTGTCCGCCGGGTGCCAGTCCGCTGACGCTGAACGACCGTGCGATGGACAAAGTTCTGGACCGCGAGGAGCCCGCTCGCTCGTGGTACCTCGACCTCTCGCTGCTGGAGGGCTACTGGGGCGACGAGCGCGCGTACCACCACACAGCGCCGGTCTCGAACGTCTACGCGCTTCGGGAGGCACTCCGCCTCGTGGCCGAGGAGGGCATCGAGAACCGCTGGGAGCGCCACCTGGAGATGGCGGGCGCGCTGAAGGCCGGCGTCGAGGCGATGGGGCTCGGCCTCAATCCGGAAGACGACTACTGGCTGCCGAGTCTCAACGCCGTCCGCGTGCCCGACGGCGTCGACGACGGCGCGGTCATCGACTACGTGCTCGACGCCTACGACCTCGAGATCGCCGCCGGGCTCGGCGACCTGTCGGGCGACGTGTTCCGCATCGGCTGCATGGGCCACGGCGCTCGCCCGGAGAACGTGACCCTGGTCGTCGCGGCGCTCGCCGACGCCTTCGACGCGCTGGGTGCGGACGTCGACGCCGACGCGGGACTCGCGGCGACGCGGGAGTCCCTCCGGTAGGCAGCAGTTCCTCGAAAAATACCGCGGGCGTGCCGGTTACTCGACCGGCGGCGCGCGCGCTACCTCGTAGTCGCCGTCCTCTTCGACCCCCATCACCGCCCACTCGTAGGGCGGATCTACGCGGCGTAACTCTCGCTCGAGTGCGTCGGCCTCGTCCGCCCACGTGACGAAACAGCGATAGCCGCTGTCGTCGGGCGTGTCGACGTGCTCTGTGACGGCGGAGACTCGTATCTCCTTCCAGTCGCGAGTCGCGGAGAACTCCGCGCCGTCACCTGCGAGACTGTACCCGAGGTCGGCGAAGATCGACCGGGCCTGCTCGTCGGGAGGGGTGGTAACAGTCCCCATGCGTACTACCCTTCGGCAAAGCAGGTTATAAGCTTTCCCACCGTGTGCAGAACGTCGAAGAAAGACGCAGAAAACTGGACGAACGGAAACCAATCGGAGTGGAACTCTAGCTGTCCGATTCATGGAGTCGCCGGCGCTGGTAGTCGCAGTCGAGCCCAGCCGCCGTCTTCTCGCTGTCGACGCGGCTCGTGCACCCAGGTCCCGACACGTTGTGTATATCGTCCGGCTTGCGGGAGGACGGGCGCGCTACTCGTGAGCAGAGTCCCACTCGTCGGGCTTCTTGAAGTTCCCGCAGACGTTGCACTCGATGCGCCCCATCGAGTCCATCGCGTTGTCGACGGACTCGCAGTTCGTGCAAAACCAGCCCCACCGGCGTTCCCGCTCGGGCGTGCGGTAGACGACGAGGAACGGGCCGTCCTGTCCGCGCTCGGCCTCGTCCTCGGCGACGTACAGCGTCTCCCCGTCGTCGGTCGCCACCGTCAACATGGCTCCAGCTAGCCGCTACCGGCATTTATCAGTCGCGGTCGAAGCCCTCATTGGGGGTGCGCGCCTCCGGTCGACAATGGCGGTCCGCATCCTCCACTACTCAGACCTGGAGAACGTCTACGACACGCCCGAGCAGGCCGGGCGACTCGCCTCCCTCCTCCGCGACCGCGGCGACGCCATCGCCGCCGGGTCCGGGGACAACACGTCGCCGGGCGTGCTCTCGCTCGTGACCGAGGGCCGGCAGGCGCTCGACCTCTACGAGGCTGTCGACCCCGACGTGGCGACGTTCGGCAACCACGACTTCGACTACGGCGCCGACACCACGGCCGAAATCGTCGCCGACTCCCCACAGACCTGGGTGAGCGCGAACGTCTCGCGCGACGGCGACCCCATCGGCGGCGTCGAACCGTGGACCATCGTCGAGCGCGACGGCGTACGCGTCGGCTTCCTCGGCGTCCTCGACGACGCTACGCCCGCGCTGAACCCGATGGCGAGCGACCTCACCGTCACCGACCCGGTCGCCGCGACCCGTGAGGCCGCCGCCGACCTCCGCGACGCGGGCGCCGACTACGTCGTCGTGCTCTCCCACCTGGGGCGCGACGACGAGGAACTCGCCGCCGCCACCGACGTGGACGCCGTCCTCGGCGGCCACATCGCCTCGGAGCGCGTCGAGCGCATCGACGGGACGCTCCTCACGCGACCGGGGTCGGGCGGCGAGGTCGTCCTCGAAGTGAACCTCGAATCCGGGGACGTGACCCGCCGCGTCGTCGCCGACGAACCCGTTCACGAACCGCTCGCCGAGCGACTCCAGGAGCGGATGGACGAGACCGGGCTGAACGACGTCGTCGGGGAGGTCGAGACGCCGCTGGAGCGCACCGAGAAGACGCTGTTCCGCGGGGAGTCCCGCATCGGGAACTTCGTCGCGGACGCCTACCGGTGGGCCGCGGGGACGGACGTAGCGCTCCAGAACTCCGGTGGCGTCCGGGACGGCCCTGCCATCGAGGGCGAGGTGACGGTGTCGGACCTCGTCAGCGTCGTGCCCTTCGAGGAACCGGTGAGCGTCGCGGAACTGACTGGCGCGGAACTGCTGGACGTGTTCCGCGGCGCGCGCGGCGGGAGCCTGGGATTCGCGGAACCCGAGTGGTGGCACGCCCACGTCTCGGGCGCGGAACTCGTCTGGGACGCCGATACGGACGAACTCGTCGAAGTCACCGTCGGCGGCGACGCCGTCGACCCCGAGCGCACGTACACGCTCGCCACCACGGACTACCTGTTCTACTCCGACGACGAGTTCCCCGCCCTCGACGAGGCCCACCGCGTCGAGCGCCTCGGCGTGCAACACCAGGTGCTCGCCGAGTACGCCCGCGAGCGCGGCATCGACCCCGAGATAGAGGGGCGCGTCGAGATGCACGCCGACGACTGAGGCTTTCGGACAACCCCTCCCCAGTCCGGGCTAACGGCTAAGGACGTCGTCCCCGTTCTCTCACACATGGCCGACACACCAGTTCGCACCGAGCAGGCCGACTTCCACTACACGCACGACTCCACCCCGAACGACGCGCTGCTCTGCGGGTTCTCGCAGTATGGGCTCGCCGGCCTCACCGCCGCGGACTACCTCGTCGACCACCTCGAACTCGAACAGACCGGGCACGTCGTCGTCGACAGCCTGCCCGCCATCACCCCCTTCGAGAACGGCGTGCCGCGACACCACACGCGGTTCTTCTCGAAGCCGGGACTCGACGTCACCGTGCTCGTCGGCGAACTGTTCATCCCGTCTCTCGCGGCCGAACCGTTCGCGCGGTCGCTGCTCTCCTGGCTCGAGGGCCAGGACGTCGACGAAGTCGCCGTGCTCTCCGGCGTCCCCATCGCCCACGGCCCGGACGAACACCGCACGTTCTACATCGCCACCGACGACTACCGCGAGAAGCGACTCGGGGATGTCGACGTGCCGGCGATGGGCAACGGGTTCCTCGACGGCGTGAACGGCGAACTGCTCGGCCGCGGCATCGACTCGCAGCTCCGGGCCTGCGTCTACACGACGCCCGTCCACGCGCAGGTGCCGGACGTGGAGGCAGCGATTCGCCTCGTGGAGGCCGTCGACGGCGTCTACGACCTCGGCGTGGACACGGAGCCCCTGAAGGCGTTCGCGGGGGAGGTCGCCCAGCACTACGAGGACCTCAGCGAGCGCATGAAGGCCACCGCAGAGGAGGAACGCCCCGAGGACCGGATGTACATGTGAAACGCGCGTGGTCGTCCCCACGAAGCATTTACCGGCCACTGCCGACCGTCCCGGTATGAGACGCCGCGCCCTCCTCGGCACGCTAGCGTCGCTGGCAGTCGCCGGTTGCACTGGCACCGGCGCCCAGCCCTCGGGGACCGATACGCCGACGAAACGGACCGCATCGACCACGCCGACAACATCGACGACCACGTCGTCGGACGCGACCCCCGAGGAGTTGCTGTCACTCGGAATCCCGACGACCCAGAGCGACTGCCCGCTCGGCGACGAGGGCCGAGCGGTCTGCTACCCCGAGCAGACGGGAGCGAGTCTGTCGTTGACGCCGGCCGACGACGAACTCGACCTGCCCGCAGACTCGACGACGTTCACGCTCGCGAACGACACCGACTACGAGTACCACGCGAACTTCTACGGCTGGTCGGCGTCCAAGCGCGTGGACGGCGAGTGGTTCCACGTCGCGCCGCAGTTCTGGCCTCAGCCACTCCACATACTCCCCGCAGGCGCGTCCCACGAGTGGTCGTTCGCCGTGGACAACGACCAGTCGCCGACCGGTGGGTCGTCGACCGACCAGGACGTCACGCTCGCGGGCCTCGGCGGTGGCGAGTACGCGTTCACCGTCCAGGGCTGGTTCCCGCTCGGCGACGACCACGACTCGTTCCACGTGGCGCTCGGCGCGCACTTCGAGTTACTGGGCGACCCGGTCGAACTGACGCCGACCGACGACGTCTCGGCGTCGCGGGACGGCGACAACGTCGTCGTGACCACCGACGAGGAACCGACCGAAGAAGAGGAGCCGTCGGCGTTCGTCGTCGAACGCTCGGGCGTCCCGCCGGGGCAACCCGTCAGGGAACGCATCACCGAGCAGATTGTCCGGCCCGGTCCGGGGACGGCTAGCCGCCCGCTGTTCCGGAACACCATCCCGTTCTTCGAGGAGGGCGTCCAGACCGTCAGGCTGGAGGCGCCGGACGCGACGATACCGCCGTTCGGCGTCGACGAACCCCAGTACATCCGCTACGAGGGTGAGACGTACGAGATCAGCACGAAGCGCCTGGACTGAACCGCTCTGAGCGGCCCGTAGTCAGTACTCCTCGACGCCCTCGTCGGTCACCACGACGTCGAGCAGTCGGGTCGGCGTCGCGTCGTACGCCGGATTCTTCACCTCGAAGCCCTCCGGGGGTTCCCGGATGACCTCGCTGGGGTCGCGGTAATCGTTCTCGAAGCGGAAGCCGTCGTCGACGAGTTTCGCGCTCGACCCCGAGACGGTGACGGGCGTGCCGACGTCCGCGGCCGTCGCGACCAGCGGGTACGTCCCCACGCGGTTGTAGTACGTGTCATCCACGATGCAGTCCATCCCGAGGACCACGCGGTCGCAGTCGCCGAGATAGTAGCCGGAGGCGCCGTCCACGATGAGCGTCGGTTCGATGCGGTCGATCTCCGCGAGCGTGCGCGCCGTCTTCCGCCCGAGGTGGCGCGGGCGGGCCTCCGTCACGAACACCTCCAGGTGTTTGCCGTCCTGGGCGGCCAGCTCCAGCGCCTCCAGCACCGTCGAGGAGTAGTCGTGGGTGAGCAGCGTCTGGCCGTCCTCGATGCGCTCGGCGGTGGCCTCTGCGGCCGCGTGTTTCGCGTTCTCTACGGTCTCGACGACGTCCTCGATGGCGGCCGCAGTGACCTCCTTTGCCTCTGCGACGGACGCGGGGTCGGCGTCACGCACGGCGTCCACGACGGCCCGCTGAGTGGTCACGAGCGACGCGTGGGAGGCGTTCGCGCGGCGGAGGGCGTTGCTGTTCCGTTCGAGTGCTCGTACGTACTCCTCGACGGTCGGGTAGTCCTTGTCGATGAGGTCCCGGAGCGCGCGAGCGGCCTTCACGGCGACGACCGAGGAGGAGTGCGTCCGCATCTCTCGGATCTCCTCGGCAGTCTCGTCTATCATGGTAGATACGTCCGCGGGTGCGACAAAAGGCCTTCCGAAGTATGGCCCTTGTAAGCCGCTCGTAAGCCCTCCTCTCTCGCGAGCGGCGCGGAGCGCCGCTCGCTCGGTCGTCGCCCTTACAGTCCACCGGGAATCGAAGATTCCCGAGGTCTCGGGAGAGCGAAGCTCTCCCGGCGACCACCAGGCTACCGGCTTGTCGATAGCAATAGCACACTGCCGGCTGCGTCGGTAGCGATTGGCTGGCTGCTAGTTCGTCCGCCTGTCAGAGCACTCGCAGGTCGTCGGGGTAGTCGGTCAGGTTCTCGTAGCCGTCCTCGGTGACGACGACGAGGTCTTCGACGCGGACGCCGCCGACGCCCTGCTCGTAGAGACCTGGCTCGATGGTGATGACGTGACCGGCTTCCAGCACTTCGCCGTGTTCGGCGACGTGTGGCGACTCGTGGACGTCCAGGCCGACGCCGTGGCCGGTGCTGTGGAAGAAGCCGTTCTCGAGACCGTCGTGGCTGCGCGTCGTGGGGTAGCCGGCGTCCTCTATGACGTCGCAGACGGCGAAGTGGACGTCCTCGCCAGTCGCTCCGGGTTCGATGGCGTCCAGTGCCGCCTCGTACGCCTCGAACGCGACGTCGTACCACTCCTGGACCTGCTCGCTGGGGTCGCCCTTCACGAACGTCCGCGTCATGTCCGCGAAGTACCGCGTGCGCTTGTGCCGCGGGAAGATGTCCACGACGATGGGCGTGTCTGCTCGCAGCGGCCCGGAACCGGTGTCGTGGGCGCGAGCGGCGGCCGGCCCGCACGCGACGATGGTCTCGCTGGGTTCGCACTGGTGGTCCTGGAGCGTCGCCTCGATGCGGTCGCGGACGCGCTCGCTCGTCAATACGTCGCCAGCGTGGTGGAGCACACCATCCTCGACGCTCGCTTCCTCGACGAGGGACTCGGCGGCCGCCATCGCCGCCTCGTTCGCGCGCTGGGCCTCGCGTATGTGTTCGGCCTCCTCTTCGGACTTCACGGCGCGCACCTGCTCTACCGGGTCGTGGTACGCAGGCGTGACGCTCACGCCGTGGTCGCGCAGGATGTCCGTCGTGCCGGTCGGGAACGACGCGGGCACGGCAACCGACTCGACGCCGAACTCCGCGACGAAGTCGGCGACGACCAGTTTCGTGGCCTTCGGTGGCCCCACGTCCGCGGCCTTCTCGCGGTAGCCGTACGCGTCGAACTTCCGTACTTCGTCGGCGTCGCTGTCCTCGATTGCTCGCGTGTACTCCAGCCCCGAGACGAGCAGATGGACCTCGCCGTCGGTGTACAACGTGACGAAGTTGTCCGGCGCGTGGTAGCCCGAGAGGTAGTACTGGCTGCTGTCCTCGCCGTCGGCGTCGAGGAGATAGCCGTCCGCGCCAACGGCCTCGAGGTGCGCGTCCAGTTTCGGATAGGGCGGCGTCATGACCGCCGGTTTCGGACGCGCATCCAATAACCTTCCCACGGCTCGGGCCCTGTTGACAGTGCACGCTCGACGAGCAGCCTTTGCCCTTCGAGCGCGAATCCGTTGCATGGTCGCCGTGACGTACTACTGTCCGCGCTGTGGTGCCGTCGCCGAACTCGACCGCGACCCCTACATGGCGGACAAGTCAGTGACGCCGTTCCCGCTGGCGGGGTGGAACTACGTCTCGCCCGCCGAGGAGTTCGAAGCCGACGATGCAGACGGCGTGCAGCTCGTCTGCGGGCAGAGCGACGTCGAGTGGTCGCATCACCCAGAGACGGAGGGAGCGGACGAGCCCGGCTGTGGGGAGCCGTTCTACCTGAACTTCGTCCGCTTTCAGGACGGCGAGGCGGTGTCGGGCGAACCCGAATCGGAGTTCGTCGAGTTGGCCGAGGGCGAGGATCCGCGGGGACCACGTGGTCCGACCGGCCCGGGGTTCTCTCGCTGAGCGCCAGACCCGTCAGTCGGGAGACTGAAACCCACACGCTTTACTCGGCGGTGTTCCCACGTGGGTTGTATGCCACCCATCACGCGCCGGAACGCGCTCCGTGCGGGCGTCGTCTCGCTCGCCGCGCTCGCGGGCTGCTCCTCGGACTCCGGGTCGGGGTCGGGGTCGCAGAACCCCCGCCTCGACAGCGTCCGGGTCAGCAACTCGCTCTCGCAGTCGGTCTCGCTGGACCTCCAGCTAGAACTCGACGGCGAGGTGGTGTTCTGGTCGGACGTCGGCATCGAGGGGACCGACGGCGAAGACGCCGGCCAGAGCGTCCACGGCGCCACGTTCGAACCGCCGGCGTTCCCACAGCAGCGCGGCGAGTGGCGGGTCCGAGCCCGAGTCAGGGACACCAACCGGATGTACAGCACGCTGTTCAACAGCGAGACCACCGCGGAGTCCTGTCTCGCCCTCGGCGTGGCAGTCCAGGAGGACGACGTCGAAATCTCCTACGTAGCGACCCACGAGTGCGGCGACGTGACGACGACCACGCAGTCCTGACTCCAGAACTCTTCACGGAACCCTTTTCGCCGCAGTCGCAGTACGAGCGTCCATGACCGTCCGTATTCTCCACTACGCCGACGTGGAGAACGCCTACGACACGCCCGAGCGCGTCGGCCGTCTCGCCGGCGCCATCGACGCCCTCCGCGACGACCCCGCGGCGACGCTCGTCACCGGCGGCGGCGACGACACCGCTCCGGGCGTCCTCTCGCTAGCCTGCGAGGGCGCGCAAGCCCAGGAGTTCTTCGACGCGGTAGAGCCCGACGTCGAGGTGTTCGGGAACCACGACTTCGACCACGGCTACGACGCCGCGCGCCGTGCCGCTCGCGAGTTCCCGGGCGCGTGGCTGAACGCGAACGCCCACCACGACGGCGAGCGCTTCGCCGCCGACCACACGACGCCGACGGCGCTCCTCGACGTGGGGGACGCGACCGTCGGGTTCGTCGGCGTCACCGCCGAGTCGACGCCCGACATCAACCCGGTCGCGGCCGACCTGGCGGTCGGCGACGCGGTCGACGCGGTCCGCGACGCCGAGCACGACCTCCGGGATGCCGGCGCGGACCACGTGGTCGTCGTCTCCCACCGAGGCGAGGACGAGGACATCGCCCGCGAAACGACCGTCGACGCCGTCCTCGGCGGCCACGAGCACGACCGGATGGCCGACAGCGTCGAGGGTACGCTCGTCGCCCGACCAGGGTCCGGCGGTCACACGCTCCTCGAGGTCACGCTCAGCGACGGCGACCCGACAGCAACCCACCGCGAGACGGCCGACTACCCCGTCGACGAGGCGGTGGCAGCGGCACTCCGCGAACGTATGGCGGAGACGGTCACCCGCGTCGACGGGCCGGTACGCCGGACGGAGCGCCACCTGAAGGCGGGCGAGAGCCCGGTCGGGAACTTCGTCGCGGACGCGCTCCGGTCCGCCGGCGGCGCCGACGTCGCTCTGCTGGTCGGCGGCATCAGACAGGACGACCCGCTGGACGGCGACGTAACCGTCGCCGACCTCCACGGTCTCTGCCCGTTCGACAACGAGGTGCTGGTCACCGAGGTGGACGGGGCCACGCTGCTCGACGCGTTCGCCGACCTCCAGTTGGCCGCCGTCCACCCGGGCGACGACGTTCCCGACTGGTGGTTCGGCCACGTCTCCGGCGCCAGCCTGGTGTACGACGACCGGGACTACTCGGTGGTTGGGGCGCGCGTCGGCGGCGAACCGGTCCACCCCGAGGAGACCTACGAGGTCGCGCTCTCGGACTACCACGTCGTGACGGACCACATCGTCCGGGCAATCGACGAGGACGACGTGGTGCGGGCCGCCAGCAGCCTCAGCGACGCGCTCGTCGAGCGGGCGCGAGAACACGGCGTGAATACGGAGACGGAGGGACGCATTCGTCGCCCCTACCTCGAGGAGCCGGCGGTCCAGTAGCTATCCCTTGACGTTGCAGACCGGGAACGTCCGGACCACGAGGTCGCCGATGCCGAGCGCGTCGGAGACGCCGACCACTTCGTCGACGTCTTTGTAGACGCCGGGGGCCTCCTCAGCGATGGTCTCGCCGGAGGCGGCCTTCACGTATATCTGGTTCTGCTCGCGGAGGCTCGTCTGGACCGCGCCGCCGCCGTACTCCCGCTTGGCCTGCGTGCGACTCATCAGGCGGCCAGCACCGTGTGCGGTGGAGCCGAACGACCGGCGGAGGGACTCCGCGCCGCCCTTGAGCACGTAGCTCCCGGCACCCATGCTTCCGGGGATGATGACCGGCTGACCGACCTCCCGGTACGCCGTCGGCACGTCGGGGTGGCCGGCGGGGAACGCGCGCGTCGCGCCCTTCCGGTGGACGTAGAGGTCGCGCTCGACCCGCTCCCCGTCGCCCTCGAGGCTGTAGCCGTCCTCGACCTCGTACACGTCGTGCGTCTCGCGCTTCGCGATGTTGTGCGCGACGTCGTAGAGGAGGTCCATCTCCAGGGCCTCCCAGGACTGGTCGAAGACGTCGGCGAACGTCTCGCGGACGGCGTGCGTGATGAGCTGTCGGTTCACCCACGCGAAGTTGATGGCGGCGCACATCGCGCCGTAGTAGTCGTCGGCGAGTTCGGAGCCGGCGGGCGCGGCGGCGAGGTCCTTCTCCGGCAGCGACGCGAGGAACTCGGGGTGCTCGTCCTCGATGCGCCGGAGGTAGTCCGAGCAGATCTGGTGGCCGAGGCCCCGGGAGCCGCAGTGGATGAGCACGACGACCTGGTCCGCTTCGAGGCCGAACGCGTCGGCGGTGTCGTTGTCGTACACGTCCGTGACGCGCTGGACCTCGAGGAAGTGGTTACCAGAACCGAGCGACCCCATCTGGCTCGCGCCGCGGTCCTTGGCCTTCTTCGACACCGCCGAGAGGTCGGCGTCCGGCCGCATCCCCTCGTCCTCGCAGTGCAGGCGGTCCTCGCGAGTGGCGTACCCCTCCTCGACGCACCAGTCGACGCCGCGTTCCAGTGCCGCTTCGAGGTCGCCGTGGGTGCCGTCGTGGACGCCGCCCCCGCCGAGGCCGCAGGGCACCGCGTCGAACAGCGCGTCGACGAGTTCCTCCTCGCGACCCTGCACGTCCTCGTAGGTGAGGTTCGTCTTCACCATGCGGACGCCGCAGTTGATGTCGAAGCCGACGCCGCCGGGCGAGATGCAACCTTCCTCGGCGTCGAAGGCGGCGACGCCGCCGACGGGGAAGCCGTAGCCCTGGTGGCCGTCGGGCATGCAGAGCGCGGGCGCCACGACCCCCGGCATGCAGGAGACGTTCCGCAGCTGGTCGAGCGTGCGGTCGTCGCCGATGTGCTCGAGTAGCGCCTCGTTAGCGAGTACGCGCGCCGGAACGCGCATCTCCTCGTCGGCCTCCAGCTCCCAGACGTTCTCCTCGACCTCGTAGAGCGTCCGGTCGCCGGCGTCGAACGTGTTCATGGTCGAGAGTGCGCGCCTCTCGCTGGTAGGCGTTTCGTCTACCGGCTACTCGGTTGCCGGCCGCAGCGGCGAGTAGTCGGCGACGGCGCCGAGTCGCTCGTCGATGGACAGCGGGCCGGCGCCCGTGACGAACAGCGCGGACGTGAGCCCGAACAGCGTGACGTGGGCGAGCACCGGGTCGTCGGGCAGGCCGAACAGCGTCGTCGTCAACACGATGAACGCTGTCGCAGCGGTCGCCCGCGTGAACAGGCCCACGAAGAGGAAGACGCCGACCGCGAGTTCGGTGAGGCCGGCGCCGACGACCCAGAGTCCGGGGTCGACGGGGACGACCGCCGTGAGGTCGTACTTCTCGACCACTTCGAGCGCGAGGCCGGGGTTCGCGAGCTTCTCCCAGAAGCCGAGCAGCGCGAAGTTGAACCCCAGGCCGGCGCGGATGACGGTGGGCGCGTACTGCTCGTACGGTCTGACGAGGCCGTGGAACCGCTCGACGAGCGGGTGGAGTGGTTCGAAGCGGCCGTAGACGGTTCCTTCGGCGGCTGCCACCTCCTTGAGCAGGTGGTCGGCGCTCGGGCGCCCGCTCCCGAGTAGCAACACGCCGAGGAAGCCGCCGACGTACTCGCTGGCGAGCACGAGTTCGGGGCGCACCACGAGGCCGACCAGGTAGGCGGCCAGACCGACGAGCGCCACCGCCCGGGTGGCCAGCCCGAACAGCAGGAAGAAGCCCAGGGTCACCTGGAAGACGCGGGTCGGTGCCTGGACCGCCGGCGAGAAGAAGTAGCCGGCGAACCCCGCGCCGATCAGCGGCAAGCCGAGCGCGAGTCGGAGCATCCACGGGACGAACTCGCGGTAGCCAGAGAGCGTCGCCCGGAGCGCCCGCACGTCGGTGCTGGCGGGCCGGTAGCGGAGGAAGGCGACCATCGCGAACACGACGGAGAGCAGACCGCCGCCGACGAGCGCGGCGTTCAGTGGCTCGCTCAGCACCGCCGCGAGGAACTGCACGGCCCTGACGGTCGGTGCGCCGTCCACCACGTACCTGACGTGGGCGACTGCGTCGGCGACGGCTGCGGACATGCGCGGCGCTACGCTCCCGCGACCGAAAAGCGTGCCCGTTCGAGGTCTCTACACGTCGAAGACGACGTAGGCGTGCCAGCCGTCCGCCCGCTCTTCGAGGACCATCTCGGAGTACGTCACGGCCTTCAGGTCGCGGCCGTGGACCGCCGAGAGGGGGACGCCGCGCGCGCTCGCCTCGACCACCCACTCGTCGTCGACCTCGCGCACCACGGCCTCGTTGTCGACGGGCAGAACGCCGCGAACGTCCCGTTCGTAGATGAGTCGGTCGAGGTAGTCGTAGAGCGCGCGCTCGCGGCTCCCCGCGCGCTCCTCGACGTCGAAGCGGTCGCCGGCGTCCGGGACGTCCTCGACCATCGCGGCCGCCATCCCCTCTGCGAGGGCTGCGAAGACGCTCCCCAGACTGTTCGCCTCGGCCTCCACGGCGACGTCCGCGGTGTGCTCCCGGAGGGTGTAGCTCACGACGCCCCACCCGGGGTCGCCGCTGGCTCGGGACCCGGGGGCGCTGCGCCCCCTCCGTGCCCCGCGTCGCTCCGGTGCGTCCGGTGGACCTGTTCGGCGCCGACTCCGTCGTCACCTGGCATCGTCCCACCAGAGGGCGACGCGACGTGAAAGCATTTTGGCGCCGTGCGACGGTGGAATTATAGTCTCGGGCCTGCTACCCACTCCCAGTGAGCGTAACGGTCGACAAGCGCGTGGTGCCCCCGGGCAGTTCAGAGCACCTCGAGAGCGCCTGGGAACTGAAAGAACGCATCCGGGGCGAGGAAGGCCTCCTGAAGCAGCGCCGGGGCTTCTTCGCCAACGCCTACCGGCGCTCGTCGGTCCACTGCTTCCTCGACGGCGACACGCTCGTCGGCTTCGCCGCCGCGCGCTCGGACGGCTACATCCTCTTCCTCGCGGTCGCACCTGAGTACCGCGGCCACGGCTACGGCGAGCGACTCGTCGCGTCGGTCGCTGGAGAGGCCGGGGAGGCGTCTTGTCACGCCCGCGTGAGCAACGATAACGCCATCGAGTTCTACCGCCACCTCGGGTTCACCGTCGAGCGCGAGATCGAGGACTACTACGAGGACGGCGTCGGCGCCTACTACCTCCGACTCGGCGACCGCGACCGCATCCGCGACCGCATCTCCGAGATTCTCCGCGGCAACTAGTCGGCCCCACCCTGTACCCAGTCGGCAGACGAACGACACGCATTTACCACAGGTCGTCGTACCCGACTGTCGATATGGAGGAACGGACGCGAGCGTATCTTCGGGGTCGGTTCGGCGACTTCTACCGCCGAGCGGACGTCACGCTCCCGCCGCGGGCAGACGACCGCGAGTGGGGCCACATCCCGTGGACGTCGGGGCCGGACACGACGATGGTCCGCCACCAGTCCACGCTCGACCTCGGGGACACCTCGGCGTTCCTCGAACGCGAACGCCCCCGCCACGTCTACTTCTCCGCGGGATATTACGAGCACCCCGGCGCGAGCACGATGGAAGAGAAGCAGTGGCTAGGCTCCGACCTCGTCTTCGACCTGGACGCCGACCACCTGCCGAACGTCACCCTCGGCGAGGACACGTACGCCGAGATGCTCGCGAAGTGCAAGGACGCCCTCTACCGCCTGCTCGACTTCCTCGAACGGGACTTCGGTTTCGAGGACCTCACGGTGACGTTCTCGGGCGGCCGGGGCTACCACGTCCACGTCCGCGACCCGGGCGTCTACGAACTCGAACGCGAGCAGCGCCGCGAGATTGTGGACTACGTCCGGGGGAACGAACTCGACCTGGAGACCCTCGTCAGTGAGGAGACCGTCGAAGGAATCGGCCTGAAGAATCCGACTTCGAAGCGGACGCTCCCCGCGGACGGCGGCTGGGGCAGGCGGGTCACCGACCGACTCGGGGCGTTCGCGGACGACCTGCTCGCGCGCGGCGAGGACGACGCCGTGGAGTACCTCTCGGGCTTCGAGGGCGTCGGCGAGAAGTCCGCGCGCGCCATCTACAACGTCGTCGAGAACAACACCGAGGCGGTGAAGGCGGGCAACGTCGACGTCCACCCCGCGTTCCTCAAAGTCGCCCGGAAGTACGTCGCCGAGACCGTCGAGGCGGAGAACGCGCCCATCGACGAACCGGTGACGACGGACACGAACCGGCTCATCCGACTGCCGGGGACGCTCCACGGCGGCAGCGGCCTGCACGTCCAGCGGCTCACCCGCGAGCAACTCAACGACTTCGACCCGCTGGTCGACGCCGTCCCCGAGACGTTCGTCGGCCACGACATCAGCGTCGAGGTGACGGCCGAGCGCACGCTCGAACTGCTCGGGGAAACGCTTACAGTGGAACCGGGAGTCGTGTCAGTACCAGAGTACGCGGGCATCTTCCTGATGGCCCGCGGCGCAGCCGAGAAGGCCAAAGAATGAAACTCGAAGACCTACGCGCGGCCCAGACCCGCGAGCGAGCGACCGACGGCCTCCAGGAGCTCCGGGACTCGTTCTACGGCGACGTGGCGGAGTATCTCGCGGACCTGAAGGAGCGACGCGACGCCGCCGCGGCGGCCGCCGACGACCCGTTCGGCGACCCCGAAGTCCAGGAACTGACGGACAAGATCGAGACCGCCGAGCAGGTCACCGAGGCAATCTACGAGCGCCGGATGGGGAAACTCGTCAAGCAGGCGAGCCTCGCGGCGGCGGGAATGCCCGACGACGAGAACGGGCTGACCGCCGAGGAGCGCGACCTCTACGGGGACATCGTCGACCGCATCGAGACGAACAAGACCCACGTGTTGGACGTCATCGCCGGGAAGGCAGAGAGCAGCCACGACGCCGAGGCGGCGGGAGAGGCCCACGCCGAGACCCGGTCGGCGGACACGACGCCGCCCGGGGAGTCCCCAGCGAAATCACCGGACACGGACGCAGAGCCGTCGGACTCCTCGGCGGCCGCAGCGATGGGCGGCGGCATGGACGACGAGTCGACGGACGCGGAACCGGACCGGTCGGCGGACGCAGAACCTCCGGAGGCAGTCGCCGAGGACCTCGAGCGAGTGACCGGGGACGACGCTGCCGAGGACGTGGCGGACCCGGAGGACGGTGGCGCGGACATCGACCGCACGACGGTGCGCGTGACCCACGACGTGGGCGAAATCCTCGGTGTGGACGAACGACCGTACTCCCTGGAGGCGGAGGACGTCGTGACGCTCCCCGAGGAGAACGCCGCGCCGCTCGTCGAGAAGGGCGCGGCCGAGGAACTGGAGTAGCCCGGTCCACAGCACCGACCCGATTCTGGCCGTGAGAAGGTTCATCGGTAGCGACGGCGTACCTCTGGTATGCCGACGGTGTACACGAACGGCGTCGAGACGTACTACGAGCGCCGTGGCGACGGGCCGCCGCTCGTGCTCGTCCACGGCGCCATCCTCGACCACTCCCAGTGGGCGCCGCAGGTCGACGCCCTCGCCGACGACTACACCACCATCGCGTACGACGTCCGGGGGCACGGACGCACTGGTGGATCCCACCGGTCAGCGTACTCCATCGACCAGTTCGCGGACGACCTCCACGCGCTCGTCGACGGCCTGGACCTCGACCGGCCCGTCGTCTGTGGCCTCTCGACGGGGGGCTGCATCGCCCAGGTGTACGCGGCGACCTACCCGGACCGGCTGCGCGGACTGGTGCTCGCCGACACGTTCTCCCCAGACCTCGCCGGGTGGAGCGAGTGGCTCCAGCGCTCCGCCGTGCTCCGGGCGACCGTTCCGCCGGTCCGTCTCCTCGGCTACGAGCGCGTCGAGCGGGCGATGGTGTGGCTCCAGCAGCGTCTCCACGGCGAGAGCGTCAGCGGTGACTACGACAAAATTGAGCAGTTGCGGGCCGCGGGACCGAAGATGACGACCGCGGAGTTCGCGAAGGTGGTGCGCGCCGTCGCCGCGTTCCACCGGACGTCGGTCGACCTCGCCGCCATCTCGGTGCCGACGCTGGTGCTGTACGGGGAACACGAACCGCCGTTCATCAAGCGGCACGCGCCGATATTCGAGTCCGAGATTCCAGACGCGTCGATGCTGCAGGTGCCCGGGGCGGGCCACGCTTCGAACCTCGACAACCCCGAGTTCTTCACGGCGGCGCTCCGGGAGTTCCTCGCGGACGTCTACCCGGACGCCACGGAGACCACAATCGGCGAGAGGGAGAGTCCGCGGTAGCAAGTCCTCCCCGAGGGCGTCGGCGCAGTCGGGCGCTCAGATGGGGTAGTTCCGGGACTCGTGCTGGACGGAGATCCACTTCTTCTCCGTGACCTCGTCGAGGATGTCGGTGGCGTTGTAGCCGCCGACGCCGGAGGCCTTCGTGCCGCTGAACGGGACGTGCGCCTCGTCGTTGATGGGCTGGTCGTTGACGTGGACCATCCCGGTGTCCATACGCCCCGCTATCTCCATGCCCTCGCCGATGTCGCCGGCGTGGACGCTGCCGGAGAGCCCGTACTCCGTGTCGTTGTGTATCTCGACGGCCTCGTCGACGTCCGAGAACGGGATGACGGGAGCGATGGGGCCGAAGTGCTCGAAGCACGCCGCGGACATCTCGTTGGTGACGTCCGAGAGCACCGTCGGCGCCACGAGCAGGGAGTCCTCGACGCCGTCCATCTCGACGGTCTCGCCGCCGGTTTCGAGGGTGGCACCGGCGTCCACCGTCTCCTCGACGTAGTCGAGCATCTGGTCACGCTGGGACTCGTCTATGATTGGCGCGACGACCGTCTCGTCGTCATGGGCGCTGCCCACTGGCAGGGACTCGGCTCGCTCGGTGAGTCGGTCTACGTAGTCGTCGTAGACGTCCTCGTGGACGATGTGGCGGTTGATGGAGATGCAGACCTGGCCCTGGTGGACGAACGACCCGAAGACGGCCGCGTCGACCGCCTCCTCGACGTCGGCGTCCGCGGTGACGATGTGGCCGTTGTTGCCGCCGAGTTCCAGCGCGGCCCGCGAGAGGTTCTCGCCAGCCGTCTCGGCGACGCCCCGCCCGACCGGCGTCGACCCCGTGAACGAGACGACGTCGCTCTCGGGGTGGCCCACGACGGCGTCCCCGATGTCCGAGCCGCTGCCGGTGACGACGTTGAGCACGCCGTCGGGGAGCCCCGCCTCCTCGTACAGTTTCGCGAACAGCAGGCCGCCCGTGATGGGCGTGTTCGAGGCGGGCTTGAGCACGACGCTGTTGCCCGCGGCGATGGCGGGCGCGACCGCCCGCCCCGAGAGGTTCAGCGGGAAGTTCCACGGGGAGATGACCGTGACGACGCCCTGGGGTTCCCGCCGGACGAAGTTCTCCTTCCCGGGGATGTTGGAGTCGGCCTGCTGGCCCGTCATCCGCCGGGGGAACGTGGCGGCCTCGCCGGCCTGGTCGGTCACGATGTGGACCGACGTCTCGCCCATCAAGTGTGACCCGCCGGCCTCGGCCGCCAGCAGTTCGACAATCTCGTCGCTGTGCTCCTGGAGCGCCTGCACCAACCCCTGGGCGACCTGCTCGCGTTCGACCGGCGGCGCGTCGGCCCACTCGGACTGCGCCGCCGCGGCCGCCTCGAACGCGCGGTCGACGTCGTCCTCGGTCGCCGCCGGCACCTGCGTTACTTCCTCCCGTGTCGAGGGGTCCTCGACTGAGAGCGTCTCGTCGCCCGACGAGTCGACCCACTCGCCGTCGATGTACAGTCGGTTCCAGTCGGCGTCTATCGAGAGGTCTGGTACCATTGGACAAAGTACGTGATTGACGCGGAAAAGTCGTCGGGCGAAACAGCGTGAGAACCGACGGAGACCGTCAGACGAGGCGGTCGCGGTGGCGTCGAAGAAAGCGTAAGTATACTCGCCCGAAGGGCGAGTTTCACCCGTGCGAACGAAGGGAGCACGGGGGAGTTTCTAGCGTAGCGTTTCGCGACGAGTGGTGCGCGCTCCGCGCGCACCCCGCGCAGCAAAAAGGTCCTACTGGAACGCTCCGGGGGCGGGCTCCTCGGAGTCGGGCGCCTCGGCCTTCTCGAAGCGGCTCTCGATCTCCTGGTACTCCTCGCGGACCTCCTCGTCCACGCTCGGCTTCACCTCGCCGAGCGCGTTCTCGAAGTGTTCCATCGTGACGCGGACGTTGTCGACGGACTCGATGGCCTCCTCGGGGTCGACGGAGTTGATGAACTCCCGGGTGGCGTTCATCGTGGCCTCGCGGGCGAGCGCCTCGATGTCGGCGCCGACGTAGCCGTCCGTGCGGGTGGCCAGGTCGTCGAGGTCGACGTCGTCGGCGAGCGGCTTGTTGCGCGTGTGGACCTTGAGGATGGCGCGGCGCGCCTCCTCGTCAGGCACCGGCACGTGGACGTGGCGGTCCAGGCGGCCCGGGCGCAGCAGCGCGTTGTCGATGAGGTCGGGGCGGTTCGTCGTCGCGACGACCACGACGTCCTCCAGTTCCTCGATGCCGTCGAGCTCCGTCAGCAGCTGGCTGACGACGCGTTCGCCGACGCCGGAGTCGCTCATGCCGCGGCCGCGTTCCCCGGCGATGGAGTCGATCTCGTCGAAGAACACCACGGTGGGTGCGTTCGACCGTGCCTTCTCGAACACCTCGCGGACGCCCTTCTCGGACTCCCCGACGTACTTGTTGAGGAGCTCGGGGCCCTTCACGGAGATGAAGTTCGAGTTGGCCTCGTTGGCGACGGCCTTCGCGAGCAGGGTCTTCCCCGTGCCCGGCGGGCCGTACAGCAACACGCCCTTCGCGGAGTCGAGGTCCATCGAGGCGAACACCTCGGGGTAGTCCAGCGGCCACTGGATGGTCTCACGGAGGCGCTCCTTGGTCTCGCCGAGGCCGCCGACCTGGTCCCAGGTGACGTCCGGCACTTCCACGAACACCTCGCGGAGCGCCGAGGGCTCGATGCCTTTCAGCGCGTCCTTGAAGTCGCGCTCGGTGACGCGGATGGACTCGAGGAGTTCGGCGTCGATCTCGTTGGCTTCGAGGTCGATGTCCGGGCGGATGCGCCGGAGCGCGTTCATCGCGGCCTCCTTCGCCAGGCTCTCGAGGTCGGCGCCCACGAAGCCGTGGGTGCTCTCCGAGAACGAGTCGAGGTCGACGCCGTCCGCGAGCGGCATGCCCCGCGTGTGGACCTGAAGAATCTCCTTGCGGCCGTCCTGGTCCGGGACGCCGATCTCGATCTCGCGGTCGAAGCGGCCACCGCGGCGCAGCGCGGGGTCGATAGCGTCGACGCGGTTCGTCGCCGCGATGACGGTCACGTCGCCGCGCTCCTCGAGGCCGTCCATCAGGCTCAGGAGCTGTGCGACGACACGCCGCTCGACGTCACCCTGCGTCTCTCCGCGCTTGGGCGCGATGGAGTCGAGTTCGTCGATGAAGACGATGGCGGGCGCGTTCTCCTCGGCCTCGTCGAAGACCTCGCGGAGCTTCTCCTCGGACTCCCCGTAGTACTTCGACATGATCTCGGGGCCGGAGATGGTCTGGAAGTTGGCGTCGATCTCGTTGGCGACGGCCTTCGCGATGAGCGTCTTCCCGGTGCCCGGCGGCCCGTGCAGGAGCACGCCCTTCGGCGGCTCGATGCCGAGCTGCTGGAACAGCTCCGGGTGGCGCATCGGCAGTTCGATCATCTCGCGGACCTGCTCGAGTTCGCGGTCGAGGCCACCGATGTCCTCGTAGGCGACGTTCGGCGTGCCGTCGCCGCCATCGCTGCCAGCGGCGCCCGGTGCTATCTCCTCGGCGGGGCGCTCGGACACCTGGATCTCCGTGTCGTTGCTGACGACGACCGTGCCGTCGGGGTCCGTCTCGGCGATTTTGACGGGAATCTGCTGGCCGGAGACCGTGCTCATGCCGCCGAAGCCGAACGAGATGGGGATGGTCTGGCCGGTGGTGACGGGGCGGCCGCTCAGGCGGTCCCGTACCATCGGGGTGATGTCACCACGCACGCGCAGGTTTTGCGGGAGCGCGACGGTGACTGCGGTCGCAGGCTTGATGTCCGCGGGTTCGACGGTGACGCGGTCGTCGATGCCGACGTCGGCCTCCTGGCGGAGACGGCCGTCGATGCGGACGATGCCCTCGCCCTCGTCCTCGGGGTAGCCGGGCCAGACGCGCGCGACGGCGCGCCCCTGGTCGCCCTTCCCCTCGATGAGGACGTAGTCGCCGTTCTCGAGGCCGAGTTCCTCCATCGACTGGCGGTCGACGGCGGCCAACCCGCGGCCGGCGTCCTTCTGCTTGAGGGGCTTGACCGTGAGTTTCATTGTTCCACCTCGACAGTGACGACGCCATTGTTGATATACGCTTTCTCGACGCTTCCCTCGGGCGTTTCGAACTCGTGCTGGACGGGTTCGTCCTCGGCCTCCAGGACGAGGATGACGGTGTCGTCGACGACGTCGATGGTCGCCTCGTCGGCGGCGACGCCCAGGTCGGCCACGAGCACCTGCTCGTCGCCGTAGTCGTAGCGGCGGGCCACCGTATCGCTCTGTTCAGTGAGTGTATCGAAGTTCATTAACTAACCTATGGTAATCCTTCCACACTTATAAAGCTTCCGGTGGATTCGGGGGTACGGTGCGTCGTTTCGCTCGACAGGTGGAATTGCGGTTCACACCTTCGTAGGTGTTTTGGCACTGGTCGCCCTCGCCGGGAGCATGGAGACCGTCACCCACGGCGGCCGCCGGACCGCCTACCGCCTCGTCGACCGCGGTGGCGACGGCGCCCCGCTGCTCTGCGTCCACGGGAGCGGCGGCACGCACGCCGTCTGGAAGTCACAGCTCGGCCGCCTCTCCCGCAAGCGGCCGGTCGCTGCTCTCGACCTGAGCGGCCACGGAGACAGCGACGACCTGGCGCTCGACGCCGGGCCGGACGTGCTCGACGCCTACGCGCGGGACGTCCTCGCCGTCGCCACCGAGGTCGGTGCTCGCGCGGTCCTCGGGAACAGCCTCGGCGGGGGCGTCGTCCTCAGCGCGCTGCTGGACCACGACGCCGACGTCGAGGCCGTCGTTCTCGCCGGCTCGGGCGCGAAGCTCTCTGTTCACGAGGACCTCCGGCGCTGGCTCGCGGGCGAGGACGGCGGCTTCGACCGCGCCATCGAGTTCCTCCACGGCGACGGACGACTGTTCCACGACCCGACCGACGCCGAACTCGCGTTCTCGCAGCGAGCGATGCGCGAGGCGGGCCGCGAGGTGGTCGAACGGGACTTCCTGACGTCCCACGCGTTCGACGTCCGGGACCGCCTCGGAGAGCTCGACGTCCCGCTGCTCGCGCTCACGGGCGAACACGACGGCCTCACGCCGCCCGCGTTCCACGAGTACCTCGCAGAGAACGTCCAGGATGGAAGTTGGACGACGCTCCCGGACGCCGCCCACCTCTCGATGCTGGAGGCGCCGGACGCGTTCAACGACGCCGTCTCCGCGTTCCTCGAAGCGCGCAGACTGTAGCAGTTCGACCAATCGCAGTGATCGGTTCGTCGCCCCACTGGTGGCGCCCTGGACGATTTAGACGTCGTGGCCGGTCGACTGTCCGTCGAACGGCCCCGGCCGCAGCCTCGAAAGGGGGGAGTTAAGCCGACGGCACGTCTGCGTTCGCGCGTGCCGGAGCTACAGGAGGAGACCGACCCGGATGGCGTCGACTTCGGGTGGGTGATGCAGACGACGTTCGTCCTCACTATCGTCTTCGGAGCGCCGACTGTGGCCGGACTCTCGTTGTTCTACACGCTGCCGACGTGGGAGGCGCGGGTGTCGTTCGCCGTCCGTGTCGGCGCCATCGTCTGGATTCTGACCGCGCTCACGGCGTACTGGTACGCGCGAAAGACGGCCCGACAGGACGTCTAGACCCGGCGGAACGCGGTGCCGGCGCGGTTCGCGGTCGTCTCGTCCGAGGGGGAGTCGCCGACGAACAGCGTGTTCTCGGGTTCGACGCCGAGTTCGTCGATGACCCAGGTCAGCGCCCGAGGGTCGGGCTTGCGCGCGGGAACGGTGTCCCGGCCCGCGACGACCCCGAACGCGTCGAGGATGTCGTGGCGCTCCAGGGCGGTCCGGCAAGCGTCCTCGCAGTTCAGCGAGCAGACCCCCAGCGGAACGTCGTGGTCGGCGAGTTCGTCGGCACACGGGAGGCGCTCGGCGCGCGTCGCTCCGTCGCGCTCGTGGTCGGCGATAATCTCGTCGACCTCCTCGCCGATGCCGGCGTCCTCGGCCGCCTCCAGCAGCCCCCAGGTGTCGAAGTTGTCGGGGTCCACGTTGGCCGCACGGAGACGGGCGGAGACGTCGCGCTCGACCTGCTCCCAGTCGACGTTGAGTCGCGCGAGCGTCCCGTCGAGGTCGTAGACCACCGCGTCGTAGTCGTCGGTCACGACTCGTCCTTCTCGCCAGGGGCGTTAGAAAGTTCGGTGCGGCGACGCCGACCGGCAGGACTTTTGGTTCGTGCCGTCGGAGTGGGGACGTGATGCTATCGCGGATCCGCGAGGACGTTCGCACGATGCGGCGCCGGGACCCCGCCGCGCTCGATGACCTCACAGTCTTCCTCGTCTACCCCGGCCTCCACGCGGTCTGGTTCCACGTCTTCCTCGCCGCACCGCTGTACGAGCGCTGGCCGCTGCTCGGCCGCCTCGTCGCCCACTTCGTGCGCTTCGCCACGGGCGTCGAGATCCACCCGGGCGCCGACATCGGCCGCCGCGTCACTATCGACCACGGCGACGGCGTCGTCGTCGGTGAGACCGCGGTGGTCGGCGACGACGTGCACATGTACCACGGCGTCACGCTGGGCGGCGACGACCCGCGACCGGTGAAGCGCCACCCCACGGTCGGGGCGGGCGCGACCATCGGCGCGAACGCGACGCTCATCGGTGACCTTGCAGTCGGCGAGGACGCCACCATCGGCGCTGGCTCCGTGGTCACCCGGGACGTGCCGGCGGACGCGACGGTAGCCGGCATCCCTGCGAAACCCGTCGGGAGCGAAGCGGCGGAACCGGACGGCGAGCGCGAGGACTGACTCAGTCCAGCAGGTCGCGCGCGATGACCTCCTTCTGTATCTCGCTGGTCCCCTCGTAGATGGTCGTGATCTTCGAGTCGCGGTAGAACCGCTCGACGTCGAAGTCCGTGGTGTAGCCGTAGCCGCCGTGTATCTGGACCGCCTCGTTGGTCACGTCGACGGCCGCCTCGCTGGCGAAGTACTTCGCTTGCGCGGCCGCCCCGCGGTGGTCCTCGCCGGCGTCCGCGAGTCGCGCTGCGTCGCGGGCGAGCAGGCGTGCGGCCCGCGTCTGGGTCTGCATGTCCGCGAGTTTGTGGCGGATGGTCTGGATCTCCGAGAGCGCCTTGTCGAACTGCTCGCGCTCGTGGGCGTACTCCACGGCTGCGTCGAGGCCCGCCTGCGCGAGGCCGACAGCCTGGGACGCGATGCCGATGCGACCGCCGGTGAGGATGTGCAGCGCCGCGGAGAGCCCGCGGCCCTCCTCGGTGAGCTGGTACTCGGCGGGAATGTGGCAGTCGTCGAACAGCAGCGCGGTAGTGTCGCTCGCGCGCAGGCCGAGTTTGTCCTCCTTCTTCCCTACCTCGATGCCGTCGGTGTCCTTCGGCACGAGGAACTGGGTGATCTTGTCGTCGTCGCCGTCCACCTTCGCGAAGACGATGGCGACGCCCGAGCGCTGCCCGTTCGTGATCCACTGCTTCTTCCCGTTCAGGACGAACTCGCCGTCCTCCTCGACGGCCGTCGTCGACATCTGGGCGGGATTGGAGCCGGCGTCGGGTTCCGAGAGCGCAAACGCGCCCACGGGGCGGCCGTCGGCCATCTCCGGCAGCCACTCCTCCTTCAGCTCGTCACTTCCGAACTCCGCGATGCAGGAGGTCGCCAGGCAGTGCACGGAGAGCGCGGTCGCGACGGAGAGCGCGCCGTACGCCACCTCCTCGTTGACGAGGCTGTACGTCACCGAATCCACGTCGAGGCCGCCGTACTCCTCGGGGACGGTCATCGCCGTCACCTCCATCTCCGCGAGGCCGTCCCAGGCGTCCTCCGGGAACGTCTGATCGCGGTCGGTCTCGGCCGCCGTCGGGCGGATCTCCTCGGCCGCGAACTCCCGGACGGCGTCCCGAACGTGTCGCTGTTCGGCGGTCAGGTCCATACTCGGTGTATTCGGAGGGGTTGAAAAAAGGTGTCCGGTTCTGTGTTCGTTCGGATTGGGTGTCGCTGACTGTGGAGATGACACGGTGGAGAAAGCCCCTGGCGACTCGGGTCGAGGGACTCGGTGCGCGCGCTCCCTGCGGTCGCGTGCTTCCGTCGTCCGTCTTCCCCGAGACGCCAGCCCCTTTCAGTCCGCCCGCTGTCGGTTGGTCGGTAGTCGCTACGCGTCCCGCATGTGGTCCGCGACCGCCTCGGCGTCGGCGTCGATGCCGCCGCCCTGGGCGAACGTCGGGCCACCGCCTCCGCCGCCGCCGAACTCGCCGGTGATATCTTCGACGACGTCGCCGGCGTCGGTGCCGGCGCCGTCGGCAGCGACGACCACGAACGTGTTGCCCTCGCCGCCCGCGACGGCGACCACGTCGGCGGCGTCGCCGGCCGCGTCCTTCGCTGCCTCGCCCACTTCGTTCGCGTCGAACCCGTCGAGGGTGCCGACGCGCCACGTCTCGCCGTCGCGCTCGACGGCGTCGAGGCCGGCGACGCGAGAGCCAAGCACCTCGTTCTTCAGGTCCGCGAGCTCACCTTCCAGGGACTCCCTGGTCTCCTGGAGGCGGGCGACGGCGTCGTCGAGTTCGTCCTCGGGGACGCCGAGCGTGGTCGCCGCGTCGAGGGTTGCGCGGCGCACGTCTGCCCGGCGCTCGACTGCGGACGGGCCGACGGCGAACTCCACGCGGGTCAGGCCTTCGCCCGGATTCGAGCGCGAGAGCACGGAGACCGGCCCGATCTCGCTGGTGTTCTCGACGTGGGTGCCGCCGCAGGCCGCGACGTCCCAATCCTCGACGGTGACGACGCGGACGGTGTCGGCGTCGCTCATCACGCCCTCCTCGGTCTTCGTGTTGAACGCCACGTCCTCGCGGGAGCGCGCCTCCTCGGCCGGGACCTGCTCCCAGGTCACGTCGTGGGAGTCCCAGACTGCGCGGTTCGTCAGTCGCTCGAGGTCCGCGAGCACGTCGTCGTCTATCTCGGTGCTCGTCTCGAAGTCCACGCGGACCTTCTCCTCGGAGATGTCGAAGCCGCCGTAGCCGAGGTCGTCGAGGAGTCGACGCCCCGCGCCGTACAGCACGTGGCTCGCGGTGTGCGCGCGGCGGCAGTACCGCCGGAACTCGGGGTCGACCTCGGCCTGGACTTCGTCGCCGGCCTCGAAGCCGGGTTCCTCGGCGAGTCGGTGGACGACGCCCTCGCCGGTCGACTGGACATCGACGACGGTGACGCCGCCGAGCGTGCCGCGGTCGGCCGGCTGACCGCCGCCCGCCGGGTAGAAGTAGGTCTCCTCGAGTCGTACGTCGGTGCCCGAGACGTCCGTCACTGTCGCTGCGAAACTGGTGGTGTACGGTGCCGCGGGCGCGAGCGAGTCCGCCATGACTGACGCGAGTCGCCCGCGGTAGAAAAACGAACCGGCGTTACTCGTCGCTCAGTTCCACGTCGAGGTGCTCCTCGAGGGCGGCGACGACCGAGCCCCCGACGTTCGCCTGCGTCGCGCGACCTTGCTCGACCGCCAGCAGGTCCGCGGTGTCGATTTCGAGTTCCTCGGCGAGTTCCTCCCGCTGGAGGCCGGCGTCCTGTCGGGCGCGCACCACGCGCTCGCCGTAGTCCGAGACGAGGTACGGGAGCCGGTCGCTCTCGTAGTTCGTGCCGCCCTCCTCCCAGTGCGAGGAGTCGCCCCCTGTCGCGGCGTCCAACTGCTTGGCCGTGTTCTGTGCGGCCCGCTTCTTGCGGTCGACCGTGGAGTCGGTGGTCTCCTCGGCGTCGGGACTCTCGTCGTGGCTCGCGCAGTCCGGGCAGACCGTGAGCTCCGCCCCGGCGACGCTCGCGGTTCGCAGCGAGTCGGAGGTAGACCCGCAGAGCTCGCAGGTCTGGCCGCCACCGCCGCTGCCAGCGCCGCCCGTCGAATACTTCGGCATACGCTCCCGTATAGGAGTGCCACCATTTCAATACCCCGCTTGCGGGTCGGGTGGGTCTAAGTAGGAGGGGTGTGAGCGCTCCTGTATGCCTGCCGACATCGCCGGCCGCGTCTACCTCGCCGCGCTCGGAAGCGCGGACCTGGCGGACGCCTTCGGTGACGGCTACGAGACGGCCACCGAACCGCCCGCCGTCTCGGAGCTGTTCCGCTCGCTCGCCGACACCCACGTCTGGGCAACCCGGGAGACCGACGTGCTGGCTGACCTCGACCGCGGCGACTACGTCCTCTTCCACCGCAACTGGGGCGTGCGCTCGGTCGGTCAGGTCTGGTCGACGACCGCCGACAGCGACGACGTCGCGCGCCTGACCGACGTCGAGGAGCCGGCCGGCGAGTGGGGCGTCGTGACGCTCACGAACGTCCAGCCGGCACTCGACCACGTCTCGCTGCTCTCGCTGGACGCCGGCGACGCGCTCGGCGAGTCCTCGCTGTACCGCTTCGACGACGCCGTCGCCGCGTCGCTCCAGGACCGCTTCACCACCCCCGCGCGGTTCGTCGAGGAGACGGTCGAGAACCCGCTGGCCTTCGACGTCCCGCCCGGCGGCACCCCGCCGGACCGCCGGCCCGACCCGCCGGACGACGGCGGAGGGATGGTGGCGTTCGACGACCTCTCCCTCGACGCCCACGTGGACGCCCTCGACGGCGTCCGAACGCTCGCGTGGCGGGTCCTCGCCCTCGGCGCGTTCATGCTCGCGGCGACGCTCGCCGTCGTCCAGCGTTACCGGCCGGCCGACGGCAACCCGTTCACCCTGACGCCACCGGTGTCCGCGGGCGTCGCGGCCGTCTGCGTCGGCGCCGCGCTCGCCGCCGGCGTCGTCGTCCACGGCGCCCTCAGTCCTCGGCCCGGCCTCGCGAGGTTCACGCGCGAACACGCGGGCGCGACGCGCCGGGCCGGCCGGCGCGAGTCCAGTGGCGACTCCACCGTCCACGTCGCGGACACCGTCGAGGCGTACTGCGCGCACCTCCACCGCCAGACACGGCGCCTCGGCTTCGCCGCCGCGGGCGCGACGGTCGCAATCCTCGTCGGCTGCGTCTACGTCGCGTACGGTCTCGGCGCGCAGGTGTCGCCGGCGGTCGAACCCCTGTCGGTCGTCGCGCTCGCCGGCTTCCCACTGCTCGTCGTCGCGACGGCGCTGCTGGCGGTCCGGCGCTACGCCCGCCGCCTGCTGCCTGATGTCCCCGGGCTGGGCGGCGGTCGGTCGCGCCCCGGACTCTCCCTCGCGGGTCGTCTGGACGCCCTCAGGCGCCGCCTCTCCTCGCTGACTGGACGGTTCCGGTGACCCCTTCGACCCGAACACGTTAGGCGATTCGACGCTGCTTCCCAGCAGGCTGGAACGAAGGAGGTTGATTTATCCCGAGCGAACGTAAACTGACGTAGCGATGAGCCCCAGTGAGGACATCGTCTTCGTCTGTCCCGACTGCGGGGAGTCCATGATGGTCAACCCCGCTATGCGGGACGCGCTCGTCGAGAACGGCTGCGTCGTCTGCGGGTCGCCCGTGCCCGAGGACGCGTTCTCGGTCGGCGAGGACGCCGCCCCGGAGTGACGCTCCAGCCGCCGGCCGCCTAGGCAGTTCTCACTGGCCCGATTTCTCCTCCCCCTGCAGATGAGCAACTATAAAGATTCCCGCCGAGAAGGTGCCGGCGTACCACGATGGCCCTGGAGAAACAGACCGAGATGACCGCGGCGGAGACGGATGCTCTCCTCGGCCGCCACGAGACCGGGGTGCTGTCGCTCGCCCGGGACGACGACCCGTACTCGATTCCCATCTCCTACGGCTACGACGCCGACGACCGGACGTTCTACCTCCGCCTCGTCTCCACGCCAGAGAGCGAGAAGCGCGCGTTCCTCTCCTCGTCGCCGGCGGCCCGCGTCGTCGTCCACGAGGAGGACGGCCGAACCTACCGGAGCGCGGTCGCGAAGGGCAGCCTCGAAGAGATCACGACCGACGAGATGACCGTCGAGCACGTCGAGCAGTTCGGCGACGCGAAACGCCCGCTGTTCGAGGTGTGGGGCGAGTCCAAACAGGACCTCCGCATCCAGCTCTACCAGCTCGACGCCGACAGCGTCAGCGGCCGACACATCGAACTCGAGGACGACTGAGTCCCCGGTCGATTTCCGCGTCGGCACTCTCTCCTCGCTCCCGGCAATCCGCAGAGTGAAGTGCGGAGCGAGTCAACCGGCTGAGGAATGCCCGCCGGGATCCGCGTGACCGTCGAGTTCCCCGCGCCGCCGGTCTGCCCCATCGCCGACCTGTCGGCGCGCGCCGACACCGTCGTCAGCGATGTCTCGACCAGTGTCGCCACCGACGACGGCAGCGTCACGGAGTTCCTCGTGGACGCCGACGCGGTCCCGGAAGACTACGACGCCGACCTCGTGTTCACGTACGCCGACCGCAACCTCTACCGCGTCCGCCACGACGACGCCGACTGCCCCTGTGCGTGCCTCGGCGAGTTCGACACGCCCGTCGACCGGTACTTCGCCCAGAGCGGGGCGCTACAGCTGGTGTTCCACGCCCGGGAGTTCGAGGAACTCCAGGAGATAGTGGGCGAACTCCGGGAGCGCTTCCCCGAGGTTGACATCCAGCGCTTCGTGCGCGCACCGACGGAGGCCGCCTCCCGCGACGCCGTCTTCGTCGACCGCTCGACGCTCACCGAGCGCCAGCTCGAGGTCCTCCAGACCGCTTACGAGATGGGCTACTTCGAGCGCCCACGGGGCGCGAACGCCAGCGAGGTCGCCGAGACCCTGGATGTCTCGCCTTCGACGATTACCGAACACCTCCTCGCCGCCCAGCGCAAGCTCTTCGCGGACGTTCTGGAGGACGAGTGCTGACGGCAGACTCCTCGGACCACGCGCTGCTCCGCCCTACTTAAATCCACCCCGATACCGTGGGCCTACACTCTTCCCCCTGGCATCCCTCTCATGAGGTATGAGCCAGTCACCGCCGTCCGTCCCGTCGCACCGCTCGACTCCAGAGAAGCCCACGGAACTCACCGCCGAGAGTGCCGTCCAGGCCATCCTCGCGGCGCTCGACGACCCCGACTGCCGCGCCATCCTCGAGGCGACCAGCGAGCAGTCGCTCACCGCCGCCGAGATCGGGGAGGCCTGCGACCTGCCGTCCTCGACCGCCTACCGGAAAATCGACGTGCTCGCCGACGCCGGTCTGCTCGAGGAAGAACTGCGCATCCGACGGTCGGGAAAGCACGTCAGCGAGTACGCCTGCGGCGTCGACGATGTCAACGTCTCCGTCGGCGTCGATGGCGTCCACCTCAGCGTCTCGCACTGCGAACCCGACGCCGACGCCGGTCTCGCGGCCGTCTTCGCCGACTGACTGTTCTGCGGCGCCTCCGGTTCCCGTGTCTCCCGAACCGGTGAGCCGGTGGCTCGTCGGTTGACGACGCCGAGGAGAACCACAGCCGCGTGGCTGTCGGGTGTAGCTTCGGTAGGATTGTGCGTGGGTGATGTCCCTTGAGGGGGATATCACCGTGCATCGCGTGTCGGCCTCGGCGGCGGAGCCGCCTCGGGTTTCGGTGGGCTTCGCCCACCCTAGCGATGCGTGGGACCGGATTTGAACCGGTGAACCTCTACAGGACAGCGCCCTCAACGCTGCGCCTTTGACCTAGCTCGGCTACCCACGCTCGCTGGTGCGTTTCCGCACTACTCGGTACCCACCGCCCGATTAAAACCCCTACGATTCTGGCGCCCCACGTGGGTGGGGAACACGGAAACCGATATGGGGGCCGCCTCCCAAGCCAGACCAATGGCAGACGGATTCGCCCGGCGGAACGTTCGCTCCCTGACGGCGGTGCTCTCGCTGGTCTCCATCGCGCTCGTTGTCGCCGCCGTCAGGGGCGCCGTCCCGGCGACGGTGCTCCCGCACGCTCCGTCGTGGTTCGTTGACGCGATTCCGACGCTGAACGCCTCCATCAGCGCCATCGCCATCGGCACCATCCTGCTGGGGTGGCGGGCGATTCGCCGCGGCGAGGTCGAGAAACACCGCGCGGCGATGGTGACGACGACGGCGCTGTTCGCCGCGTTCCTCGCGCTCTACCTCTACCGCATCGTCGTCCACGGCACCACCGAGTTCCCGGGCGACGGAGCGGTCTACACGTTCGTCTACCTCCCGGTTCTCGCCATCCACATCGGGTTGGCGCTGGTCGCCATCCCGCTGGTCTACTACGCGCTGTTGCTCGCGACCACGCGCCGTGTTCGGGAAATATACGACACCAACCACGCGAAGGTGGGCCGCGTCGCCGCGTCGCTGTGGCTCGTCTCCTTCGCCCTCGGAATCGTCGTCTACCTCCTGCTGTACGTCCTCAACTAGTCGTCGGCCGGCACGTCGACCTGGGGGCGCTTGGCGTCTCGGTCGGACGCTTCGCCCTCGACGTCGTAGGGGTACTCGCCGGTGACGCAGCCGGTGCAGAGGTCGGCCTCGGACTTCCCGATGGCCGAGGTGACGGCGTCGAGCGAGAGGTACGAGAGGCTGTCAGCGCCGATGACGTCGGCGATCTCCTCGGTCGTCTTGTCCGCCGCGATGAGCTCGTCGCGGGTCGCCATGTCGATGCCCATGTAGCAGGGCGCGTTGATGGGCGGCGCGCCGATGCGGACGTGGACCTCACTGGCGCCGGCCTCCCGAACCAGGTCGACGAGCTGCCCGCTCGTCGTCCCGCGGACGATGGAGTCGTCGATGATGGTGACCGCGCGGTCTTCGACGGTCGACTTGATGGGGTTGAGCTTCAGGCGGACCGCGCGCTCGCGGGCCTCCTGGGTGGGCATGATGAACGTCCGGCCGACGTAGCGGTTCTTCATCAGGCCCTCCGCGAACTCCACGTCCTCGCCGTCGTCCTGGGCCTCCTCGGCGTAGCCGGAGGCGAACGCGCGCCCGGAGTCGGGGACGGGCATCACGACGTCGCTCTCGACGCCGCCCTCCCGCCAGAGCTGTCGGCCGAGTTCGCGGCGCACCTCGTAGACGAGCTCCTCGTCGATGACGGAGTCCGGGCGCGCGAAGTAGACGTACTCGAAGAAGCAGTGGGCGGTGTTCGGTTCGTCGACGAGCTGGTAGGAGTCGAAGCCGGTGCCGTCCTCGTGGAGGACGACCAGTTCCCCGGGTTTCACGTCGCGGACGAGTTCGCCGCCGACCGTGTCGATGGCGGCTGACTCGCTGGCGAGGATGTAGCCGTCGTCGAGTTCGCCGAGCACGAGCGGCCGGTTCCCGAGCGGGTCGCGAACGCCCATGACGGTGTCGTCGTGCATGATGGTCAGCGAGTACGACCCATGGATGCGGTTCATCGTGGTCTGGACCGCGCGCACAAGGTCGGAGTCGAGGAGGTTGCGCGCCAGGTCGTGGGCGATGACTTCTGTGTCGCCGTCGCTCGTGAACGCGTGGCCGCTGGCCGCGAGGTCCGCGCGGATCTCGTCGGCGTTGACGAGGTTGCCGTTGTGGCTGAGGCCGAGCGCACCGCCCTTGAACGAGACGGAGAACGGCTGTGCGCAGGATTTGTCGACGCTCCCGGCGGTCGGGTAGCGGACGTGGCCGATGCCCGCGCTCCCGTGGAGCGATTCGACGTCGTCCTCGTCGAAGGCGTCGCCGACGAGCCCCATGCCGACGTGCTGGTGTTGCTGGAAGCCGTCGTGGGTGACGATCCCCGCGGACTCCTGGCCGCGGTGCTGGAGGGCGTACAGCGCGTAGTACGTGGGGAGGGCGGCCGCACGGTCCGACAGCGACACCCCGACGACGCCGCACTTCTCGGTCGGGTGGTCGAACTCGGGGCCGTCCTCGTGCCCGCGTGACATAGCTCCTCCTACCGCGCGCCACCCGGTAAACCTTCCGCAACCGTGTCGACCTCGCCGATAGCGCGACACGTTCTGTCCACGTACGTGCACAACGAGCGGTAGGGACGGTCGCGGCTCCGCTGCCGGAGCCACGGCTACGCGCTTCGAGAACCGCGGAGAGAAGGGTCGTTAGTTGTCGCCGGTCTTGCTCTGCCACTCGTAGCCACGGCGCTTCGCGGAGTTGCCGAAGCCACAGGACGAGCAGACCTTCTTCTTCGTGTGGTAGGACTTCTCGCCGCAGCGGCGGCACTTCGTGTGCGTCGTGATGTTCTTCTTCCCCTGGCTCGGGGTTCCAGCTCCCGTCATGGTTTGATGGTGACGACGTTGTCGCCACGGATAATGATTGTGTCTTCACCCTCCAGCACGATGTTCATGTGCTGGTCGTAGCCCGTCAGCACGCCCGTGAACTCCTCCCCGTCCTTGAGGCGGACCGTCACGGACTCCTCGAGGGATTCCTCCAACACGTCGAGTGGTCGGCCGCTCATACTCCTAGCGCATCGGGTCGCGTGCATAAGCGTACCGGACCGCTACTCAGAACTCCACGGCGAAGGAGTCTCGGGCGGCCTCGCGGTCCGCGAACGCCGCGAGCAGGTCGGCCGCGCCCCCCATGTCGTCTGTGTCGACGACCTCCGCGGGCGTGTGCATGTAGCGGTTCGGAATCCCCAGCGTGAGCGTCGGAATGCCGCCTCTGGCCGTGAAGAACGCGTCCGCGTCCGTCCCGGTCCTGATGCCGTCGGTCTCCACCTGCACGTCCACGTCCGCTGCTTCACCGGCGTCCAGCACGGCGCGAACGACGTTCGGGTGGTTCGACGCGCCACGACTCACCGTCGGGCCGTCGCCGAGTTCCACCTCGCTCGCGCGGTCGGCGGGGTAGGTCGGGTTGTCCGCAGCGTGGGTCACGTCGACGGCGACGAAGACGTCTGGTTCGAGGTCGAAGGCGACCATCTGGGCGCCCTTCGTCCCGAGTTCTTCCTGTACTGTGCTCACCGCGTGGACCGTGCAGTCGACGTCCCGCTCGACGGCCCGCCGCAGTCCCTCGGCGGCCACCCACGATCCCGTGCGGTTGTCCAGCGCGCGCCCGGCGAGTCGACTGCCGGCGAGGTCGTGGACGCCAGCCGCTGCCGTCGCCGGGTCCCCGACCGAGACGAGTTCGCGGGCGTGGTCGCCGTCCTCGGCCCCGATGTCGACGTGCTGCTCGGTCACGTCCGCGGCCTCGTCGTCGCCGCCGAAGCCGCGCAGGTGGACGGCTGTTTGCCCGATGACGCCGTTGACGGCGCCCTCGTCGGTGTGGATCTGGATCTGGGTCCCCTCGCTCACCGTGCCGTCGACGCCGCCGATGGGTTCGACGCGGAGGAAGCCGTCGTCGGCGATGCTCGCCACGATGAACCCGACCTCGTCGGCGTGGCCGGCGAACGCGAACGACGTCGCGTCCGGGTCGTCGCTCCCCTCGTAGGTGGCGACCGCGTTTCCGTAGGCGTCCGTCTGCACGTCGTCGGCGAACTCGGTGACGTACTCCACCCACACCCGCTGGGCCGCCGTCTCGAAGCCGGCGGGGCTCCGCGCGTCGAGGAGTCGGTCGAGGAACTCGCGTCGGTGCTCGTCCATAGGGTTCCTCCCCCGGCCGACGACAAGAATCCCGGGGAGATGGAGGCACACGTGGGGGACGGGCGACTGCCGCGAACGCGGCCGCCCCAACGGCTAAATGTCGTCTCCACCTACGTACGAGCATGGGAATCATCGAGTTCCACCTGCACGATCCTGACTTCGACTTCTCGCCGTCGATGAGCCGCGGTGGTAGCGAGGACGACGAGTCGTTCGACCTGGATACGGACTCCGAAGAGGACGAGGACGGCGGACTCGGGATGGGGGCGGTGGTCGCGCTCGTCGTCTTCGTCGGTCTCGCGGCGCTCGTCGGCATGCGGCGTCGGAGCGGTGGCGAGAGCAGCGAGAGCGACAAGGCGATCCAGATCCGCGAGTAACCCCCGGAAGGAATTTGGCCGTTCGGGCCGGACTAGCAGTATGAATATTCTCAAGAGCGTCCGCGCCGTCGCGGACGCGAGCGGCGACGGCGCCATCGACTGGGACGCGGTCGCTGACGCGGCCAAGTCCAGCACGGCGCCCGGCGACCTGCCCCAGTCCGGCGCCGAGCCCCAGGCGTACGCGGCCGACGTTCGCGACGCCCGTAGCCGCATCCGGGAGGTGTCGGGTGTCGACTTCGACGTCCCGGAGACCCTCGAACTCCAGAACCGCCACCACTGGATCGACGCGAACGTCGCCACGTTTCGCCGGGCGTTCGAACCGCTGAACGAGCGCGCGACGTTCCTGCCGGACCTCTCGCGCTCCATCAACACCGCGACGACGGCGGGCGCGCTCGCGTTCATCTCCCGGAACGTCCTCGGCCAGTACGACCCGCTGCTGCTGGCCGACGGCGAGCACGGCCTCTACTTCGTCCACCCGAACATCGTCCGCGTCGCCGACCAGCTAGACGTCGCCCTCCCGCGGTTCCGCCGCTGGATCGCGTTCCACGAGGTCACACACGCCGCCGAGTTCGGCGCCGCGCCGTGGCTCCCGGACTACCTCGAGGCCCGCCTGGAGGACGGAGTGGCGGCGCTCGCCGACGGCGACCTGAACCGCGAGGCGTTCCGCGAACTGAACGTCGCGATGACCGCCGTCGAGGGGTACGCCGAACTGCTGATGGACGAGGCCTTCGACGACGAGTACGACGACCTCCGGCGGAAGGTAGACGCGCGACGGAAGGGCGGCGGCCCGCTCGTCCGTCTCCTGAAGCGCGTGCTCGGGTTCCGACTCAAACGCGAGCAGTACGAGCGCGGCCGGGCGTTCTTCCAGGCCGTCGCCGCCGACCGCGGCCTCGAGGGGGCCTCGGTCGTCTGGGAGGGGCCCGAGTACCTCCCGACCGACGACGAACTGGGGGAACCCGCGCGCTGGCTGGCGCGGGTTCCGGCCTGACCGGAGCACGGGAGTTTTCCCCGCCCCGGTCGAACCTGCTCGCATGGACGTACGCGGCGAGCGCGAGTGCAAGGCGTGTGGGGCGCGCTGGTCGTACTTCGAGACGGGCAGCGTCGAGTGTCCCGAGTGTGGCAGTATGCGCAGCGTCGGCGTCGGCGAGCGCGCGACGCAGACGGACGGCAGAGCGGAACTCGACCTCACTGACGCCCGGAACGCGGCCGTCGACGACCTCCGGGGCGCGCTCGACCCCGCCGTCGACGCCTGCCGGGAGTACGTCCGCTCCCGCGGATTCATCGCAGGTGGCGAACTCCTCGACCTGGACGACACCTATCTCGGGGCCCAGGAGCTCCGCCGCGCGGCGGTGTTCGTCGGCGGCGCGATGCGCGTCGACGAGGCGGAGACGCGCTACCTGCTCGCGCTCCTCAACGGCGCGGACAGCGGCGAACGCCCCAAACCGGCGGACGTCCCCGAGTCGATGCGGGCGGCCCGCGGCCTCGCGTACGCGGCGGCGGTGGGCGCCTACCGGGTGGACATCAGGGCCTACTGCGACGACGCGGTGCCCGACCCGGAGCGCGGCCTCCTCGACCGACTCCGCGACCACGTGAAACGCGTGAAGGCCCTGGACGGCGACGTGAACCCAGAGGACAGCGAGCGCCTCGTGCTCGCGGCTCGCGCCATCGGGGACTCGCTCAGCGGCGACGACAGCGGCGTCGAGCGAGCGCGAACACACCTCGACCGCCTCGGGTAGGCCGACACAGAAACAGTACGTAGCGGGGTCAGCAGCTGCACAGCCGCTCTTGAGTTAGTCCGTCGCCGTACGCGAGCGCTCAGGGGAGGGAGACGTCCACGCCGTGCTGTTCGCCTGCGGCCTTCACGGTGTTGTAGAGCAGCATCGCGCGGGTCATGGGGCCGACGCCGCCGGGGACGGGGGTGATCGCGCTCGCTTTCTCCCTGGCGCTCTCGAAGTCGATGTCGCCGGTGAGCCGGTACCCCTTCTCGTTGTCGGCGTCCACGCGGTTGATGCCGACGTCGATGACGACACAGCCGTCCGAGAGCATCGGACCGTCGATGAGGTCCTCGACGCCGACGGCGGAGACGACGATGTCGGCACGGCGCGTGTGGGCGGCGAGGTCCTCGGTCCTGCTGTGACAGAGCGTGACTGTGGCGTTGGCGCCCGGCGCCTTCTGGATAAGGAGGTTGGCGAGTGGCTTGCCGACGATCTTCGAGCGGCCGACGACGACGACGTCCTTCCCCTCCGGGTCGATGCCCTCGCTCTCGAGGAGCTTCTGGATGCCGTGGGGCGTGCAGGGTTTGAACCGGGGGTTGCCGCCGACGAGTTTGCCGACGTTCTCGGGGTGGAAGGCGTCGACGTCCTTGCGCGGGGCGACGGCCGAGAGCACGCGCTCCTCGTCGACGTGGTCCGGCGTCGGGTCCTGGACGAGGATGCCGTGGACGTCCTCGCGGGCGTTGAGCTCCTCAACGGTGTCGAACAGTTCCTCGGCGGGCGCGTCGGAGTCGATACGCACGTCCTCGGTGCCCATCCCGAGTTCCTCGCAGTCCCGCTGTTTCATCGAGACGTACGTCGCGCTGGCCTGCTTGTCGTTCATCAGGACGGTCGCGAGCGTCGGCGTGACGCCGGCGTCTTTCAGCGTCGCCACGCCGTCCTCGAGGCCCGCGCGGACCTCGGCGGCCACTGCGTTCCCGTCGATGACGTTCGTCATTACCAGTAAGTGGGCGGCCCGCGTCCTTCAACATTCGGGTTCGTGCTCAACTCCGCAGTGATACACACAGATATAACCACGTTCTTGGGGGTAGAGCGCGGATTTCGGGGATGGGTTGATGGCCGTGGCGCGCAAACTGTCACCGGATGCGTCTCGAACCGCCCGCGTCGCTCGTGGACTGGGGTGTCCTCGGCGCCGTGACCGTCCTGCTCGCGACTGGCGTCGCCAGCCTGTTCGCAGCGACGCCGCGCCTGGCGTGGGTGTACGGCGTGCACGCGGCGGCGGGCATCGGCCTCCCGGTCCTGCTGTTTTGGAAACTCCGCCGGGTCCGGAGCCGTCTCAGGCCCGGGAACTGGACCGCCGGGACGGTGGCGAGCGTCGGCGCGCTCGTCCTCACGCTCGCGGCGCTCGTGACGGGGCTCTACTGGGCGCTCGGAAGCGGCTTCTCCGTCGGGCCGACGACCGGACTCACCGTCCACGCCGTCCTCGGTCTGCTCGTCGTCCTGCCGCTGCTCGTCCACCTCGCCGTCCGCTTCCGACCGCCCCGCACGGACGTCGACGCCGCGCGTCGCGCCGCTGTCGGCTACTCCGTCGTCGCGGCCGTGGGTCTCGCGGGCTTCGACGCCCGCAAACGGCTCTCCGCGGCGTTCGGTACCCTCGGCCGGTTCACTGGCAGCAAGCACGTCGGCGGTGAGGGAAACGACTTCCCGGAGACGTCGTGGGTCGCCGACGACCCCGGCCCCGTGGACACGGACGAGTGGACGCTCGCCGTCGAGGGCGCCCTCGAACGCCGCGTCGAGTACGGCTACGACGACGTCGCGCCCGACGACTCGGCCGAAGCGCTACTGGACTGCACGAGCGGCTGGTACGCGACCAGGGAGTGGCGGGGCGTCAGAGTGGGCCGCCTGCTCGACGACGCGGGCCCCACGGAGGACGCCGGCTGGGTGACCTTCGAGTCTGTCACGGGCTACCGGTGGACGCTCCCGCTGGCTGAAGCCCGCGACGCGCTGCTCGCCACGCACGTCGGCGGCGAACCGCTGTCCTACGGTCACGGCTTCCCGCTGCGTCTCGTCGCGCCCGGGCGCCGCGGCTTCCAGTGGGTGAAGTGGGTGGATAGAATCGAGGTGAAGACCGCGCCCGACTACGGCCAGTGGGTCGCCATCTTCACGAGCGGTTTCGAGTAGCCGCCCGGGAGCGACCGCTCGCTACTCGTACAGCGGGTACTCGTTCGTGAGGTCCTCGACGGTCGCCGCGACCTCCGCGTACACCTCGCCGTCGCCGACGTTGTCGATGACCTTCGCGATGCAGTCCCCGACCGTCTCCATCGCCTCGGCGTCGAAGCCGCGGGTGGTGAGCGCGGGCGTGCCGGCGCGGATGCCAGACGGGTCGAACGCCGACCGGGACTCGTCCGGGACGGTGTTCGCGTTCAGCACGATCCCGACCTCCTCGAGTTCGTCCTCGGCGTCACCGCCCGAGATGTCCGGGTGGGAGTCCCGGAGATCGACGAGCACGAGGTGGGTATCGGTGCCGCCCGAGACCAGCGAGAAGCCGTGGTCCTGGAGGGTCTCACCGAGCACTTTCGCGTTCTCGACGACCTGTTCGGCGTAGTCCTCGAACTCCGGCTGGAGGGCCTCCTTGAAGCCGACGGCCTTCCCCGCGATGTTGTGCATCAGGGGGCCGCCCTGTGCGCCCGGGAAGATGGCCGAGTCGACGTCGTCGGCGTACTCCTCGTCGCACATGATGATGCCGCCGCGGCCCGCGCGGATGGTCTTGTGCGTCGACCCGGTGACGAAGTCCGCGACGCCGACCGGGGAGGCGTGTTCGCCCGTCGCGACGAGGCCGGTGATGTGGGCGATGTCCGCCGTGTGGAGCGCGCCGACGGCGTCCGCTGCCTCCTGGATGCGCTCCCACTCGACCTCCCGGGGGTACGCGGAGAACCCGGAGACGATCATGTCCGGTTCGAACTCCTCGGCGATCTCGTGGAGGGAGTCGTAGTCGAGGCGGCCCGTCTCCGGGTCGACCTCGTACTGCTCGACCTCGTACAGCTGCCCAGCGAAGTTCGCCGGGTGGCCGTGGCTCAGGTGGCCGCCGTGCGTGAGGTCCAGGGAGAGAATCTTGTCGCCGGGGTCGAGCGTCGCGAAGTAGACGCCCATGTTCGCGGACGACCCGCTGTGGGGCTGGACGTTGACGTGGTCGGCACCGAACAGCTCCTTCGCGCGGTCGATGGCGAGGGTCTCGACGTCGTCGGCGAACTCGCAGCCGCCGTAGTAGCGTTTGCCGGGGTAGCCCTCGGCGTACTTGTTCGTGAGTTCGCTGCCCTGGGCCTCCAGGACGGCCTCGCTGACGTGGTTCTCGCTGGCGATCATCGCGAGCGTACCGTTCTGGCGCTCCCGTTCGCCCACGAGCGCGTCCGCGACGGCCGGGTCTACCTCCCGGACATCCTCGTAGCTCATGTCTCAACAGGCCGTCGCGCGAGGCATAAGTCTACCGAGCGCCCACCGTCGGGCACTAAATTCACGAACATCCCTCGACAGAAATATATGCCCCGCAGTCAACCTGTTCGGTGAGTGAACGGGTGGACGCGAACGGGCACTGGGCTGCGTATCGGTGACAGCGTCAGTGACGTCGAAGTTCGCGCCCCGGACTGGAAACCCGTCGACGCCGAGTGGTCAGGAACTGAACCTGTCGACGGACACGCTGTCGGCGTCGTCAGTCGACTCTCGCTGCCGGCTGGCGTCACCACAGCCCGGAACGCCGAGACTGGCGAGCGGACGGCGCTCGCCCTCACTGGACGGACGCGACTCGACGCGGGCGAGTACGTTCTCGACGCGTCGCCGGCCGTCGAACTGGTCGTGCGCCTCGAGGCCCCGGCAGTCCTCGAACGCGATGACGCCCTGCGTGTCGAGTTCGATGACCCGACGCGCGTGGCCGTGGGCTTCCGGACCGCCACGCGCGCACCCACCGAGACGGTCACCATCCCGAAGACGCTGGAGGGCGTCGCCACGGCCATCACGCACGCGGCCTCCGCCCACCGCGTCACCACGCCCGACCGGACGGCCCGCTTGATGCGGCGCCACCCTCCGGAGTTCGAGTTCGGTGACGCTCTCGACATCCCGGCCACTGTCGTAGAGGAGACGCCAGACACGGGCATCGAGTTCGTCGTTCCGCGGTCGCTCCGCTCGCTGTTCGTGGCCGCGCCCCTCGCCTACTACCTCGGCGCCAGCGTGAGCGTCGAGTCGGGCGCGACGCCGCGACTGCGCGCCACCTCGACGGGCGTCAACCACCCCTTCGAGTCACTGGCGACCGACGCCCCGGAGACGCTGGCGCGAGTCTTCTGGCTGGACTGCCTCGCCCGGACCACGGGGCCGCGGGGGGAGTGTGAACTCGCGGAGCGAGACGTGCTCGCGAGCCTCGATTTCGACCCGGCGACCGCCTACGCGGCGTCGCCGGCCGAGCGTCTGCGGACCTACCTGGACGTCCCGTTCGGGCGCGTGGCTGACCGGTTCCCGGAGTGGCACCTCTCGATGCACGTCGCCCCCAACCTCGAGCACGTCCAGACGCTCCCGTTCCTGCTCGACCGACTCGCCGTCGTCTACCCGCCCGAGACCGCGGAACTCGAGAAGCGGGAGCTGATGGAGCGGTCGCTGGACGACTTCTACCGCGGCGCGCCCGGACCGGTCGCCACCGTCGAGATGCTGAAACCAAAGGAGCGACCCGGGCGCGCCCAGGGGTGGCTCGCCGACGGCACCCCCATCGACGTGTTCAAGACGCTCCCGGAGGCCTACCGAAACCACCTCCGCTACCTCGACAGGCCGGACGAAGGGATGTCGGTCGCCGTCGTGCTGAACGACCGGAGCATGGCGGGCGAACACGACGCTGTCGCGGACATCTACCGCGACCGGGCGGAGTCGCTGCCGATGGACGTGGCGCTGTACGACGGGCTGACGCGGGCGGAACTCGCCGACGTGCTCGTCGACCACCACGAGTTCGTCCACTACGTCGGCCACTGCGAGGTGAGCGGCCTGCGCTGCGCGGACGGCACCCTCTCCGTCTCGGAGCTCCCGGAGACGAACGTCGAGACGTTCTTCCTCAACGCCTGTGGCTCCTACTACGAGGGACTGGACCTCGTCAAGAAGGGAAGCGTGGCTGGCGCGGTGACGTTCCGGAAGGTCCTCGACGAACAGGCCGCGAAGGTGGGGACCGCGTTCGCCCGCCTGCTCGTCCACGGCTTCCCCATCGAGACGGCGCTCCGCCTGGCCCGCCGACGCATCCGCATGGGCAAGGACTACGCCGTCGTCGGCGACGGGATGCAGACGCTCTCCCGAACGGACGCGGAGAACGCACTCGTCGCCCACGTCACCAGCCGGCCCGACGACTACCACGTCTCCTGGGAGCAACTCGCTGGCGACGGCCACGGCGGGAGCTACGCTGTCGCCGCCGACGCGGAGAACCCACCGAGGCTCTGTGGCAACCCCACCGCTTTGGCGGCGTCGGCGGCCGACCTCGCCGCGTGGTTCGACGGCGCCGACCACCCGGTCATCGTCGACGGGGAGTTCTACTGGGCCGACGAGGCAGCCACCCTCCTCGCCGATAAAAACCACACCCGCGAGACCGGGAATTTCGGGGAGTAAGCCCGTCATACTGCCGTTTTACACTCGCCTCTTCCGGTAAAATTAAATACCCTGGATACCTATACGCAGCCATAGATGCCATCGAATCTTCTCGGCACGAACGTCGAAGACGTCTTCGAGGCCGTCTTCGCGGCCGAACCCGACGAGCTGTTCGTCGTCAACCCCGCGGGGAGCGCCGTCGAACAGTTAGTCGACGCCGCGAACGCCTTCGACGGCGACCTGCCGTCGATTCGCCTGCTCGGCGACGAACGAACGCTCAAGGACGTCATGGACGACTTCATCGTGGCGAGCAACACCGCCAATCTCGTCGAAGCCGGCGACCTCGAACTCCGCGTGCTCGGCGACGACGCCCGGAGCTCGATGCTTGTCACCGAGGACCGGACGGTCGCGCTCCTCGAGGCGGGCGGCCTCGTCGGCGGCCTCGCCACTGACGACGCCGAGTTCACCGGGACGGCCTACGAATCCATCACCACCGACTGGGAGGGCGCCGAGCCGTTCAACCTCCGCACGCCGGCCATCGACCGCGTCCGCCAGACGCTGAACGACGAGATCAGCCCGGACGTCGAGGAGGACTTCAGCGGCGTCCTCGCGTCGATGGAGACTGCCCGCGGCGACGGTGACGGGCTCGACGAGGTCACCGTCAGCCTGCTCGTCGCGGCGAAGAACCGCGAACTGCTCTACGACATCAGCAAGTGGGGCGAGGACGTCGGCATCGCCTCGAAGGCGACGTTCTCCCGCACGAAGACGAAGCTCGAGGACCTCGGCCTCATCGACACCGAGAAGGTTCCCATCGACGTCGGCCGCCCGCGACTCCGCCTGAAGCTGGCGGACGACCGCCTCGCCGACGCACCGCCCGCGGAACTCGCGAACGTCGCGCAGTCGATGCTCACGTAGACCGGCTCCCACTACCGAATCCCGTACTGTTTTCCCGTCCTCGCGCCTCCCAGTAGCCATGCTCCCGGAGGACCCGCAGTGACCGTCGCCGTCGTCGGCGACGGCCCCGCAGTTGACGCCGTCCGCGCTGCACTCGGCGACGTGGACGCGACCGTCGAATCGACCGACGTCTCCGGTGTCGCGGACGCCGCGCTCGGTGTCGTGGTCGGCGTCGCCGGCGCCGGCGGCTTCCGCGCCGCGAACGACCACGCACTGGCCGGCGACACGCCGCTCGTCACCGTCGAAGTCGGCGGACTGGGCGGCCACCCGCTAGCTGGCGTGCACGCCGGCGTCGCCGTCCTCGCACCCGACGGCCCCTGCTTCGACTGTCTCGCCAGGCGGGTCGCGGCGACCGACCAGCAGCCGGCCGAGTCGCCGACCGCCGACCGGTCGGCGGTCCGCCTCGCGGGCGCCCACGCCGGCCGCCTCGCCGCCGACGCGCTCCGCGGGAACGCCCGCCCCGGAACGGTCCTCGAACTCCCGTACGTCGAACGCTTCGTCGCGCCCGTCCCGCACTGCGACTGCGGCGACGCAACCGACGACGCGCTCCGCCGCGGCGGCGAGGACCGCTCGCTCGACGAGGCGCTCGCGGCAGCCGAACCGCTCGTCGACGACCGGGTCGGCCTGCTCACCGCGGTCGGCGAGCGCGAGTCGTTCCCCGCGCCCTACTACCTCGCCGCAGTGAGCGACACCTCGGGGTTCAGCGACGCCGAGGCCGCGGCCCAGTCCGCTGGTGTCGACGTCGACTGGGACGCCGCCTACATGAAGGCCGTTGGCGAGGGCCTCGAACGGTACAGCGCGGGGGTCTACCGCGAATCGGAGTTCCAGTCCCATCCGCCGGACCACCCGGACGCCGTCGCCCCCGACCAGTTCGTCCGGCCGGACGACGCTACGACTCCCGCGGAACTCGACTGGATGCGCGGCGAACACCTTCAGTCCGGGGAGGAGGCGCTCCTGCCCACCGACCGCGTCGTCTTCCCACCACCGGAGGACTCGACAGGGCCGTCCATCACGACCGGCCTCGGCCTCGGCAACTCCGGGCGCGAGGCGCTGCTCTCGGGACTCTACGAGACGGTCGAGCGCGACGCCACGATGCTCTCGTGGTACTCCACGTTCGACCCGCTGGGCCTCGCCGTCGAAGACGACGGCTTCGCGGAACTCGCCAAACACGCCCACGCCGAGAACCTCTCCGTCACCCCGCTTCTCTGCACGCAGGACGTAGATGTCCCCGTGGTCGCCGTCGCCGTCCACCGCGACGAGTGGCCGCGCTTCGCCGCGGGGTCGGCCGCCGACCTCGACCCCGAGGCCGCCGCGCGCTCCGCGCTCGCCGAGGCGCTCCAGAACTGGATGGAACTGCGCGCTATCGGCCGCGAGGACGCCCCCGACGAGGACGGCGCCATCGGGAAGTACGCCGACTTCCCCCGCGACGTCCGCGGGTTCGTCGACCCCGAGACCACCATCCCGGCCACGGACGTCGGCCCCGCCGACGCCCCCACTGGCGACGCCGAACTCGAGGCCGTCATCGACGCGCTCGCCGACGCCGACCTCGACGCCTACGCCGCCCGCCTCACCACCCGCGACGTCGAACAGGCCGGCTTCGAGGCCGTCCGCGTCCTCGTCCCCGAGGCCCAACCGCTGTTCGTCAGCCAGTCGTTCTTCGGCCAGCGCGCCCGTGACGTGCCCCGTGAGCTGGGTTTCCAGGCTCGCCTGGACAGACCGTTCCACCCGTTCCCATAGGACCTTTTGCGCTGCGGGCTGGCTTCGCCAGCCCTCGGCAAAAGCTCCGCCAAAAGCACTCCTCCCTCGCTTCACTTCGTTCGTTCGCGGAGTGAATCGCGGCCCTACCGGGCTCTTCGAGCCGTTCGGGCCGCGAATGCTACCAGCAGTATGAACAGTCAGTGGACAAGCGTTCGAGCGTCGAGTGGTTCGGAGAACCCGAAACGCTCGATTCACTCCGCGAGTGTAGCGAGCGGAGGCCGACGAGCGACCATCGGGAGCGAGGAGTGCTTTTTCCCTAAGTTTTTGCCGAGCGGGGGTCGCCGGAGGCGACCCCCCGCAGAGCAAAAAGTGGGTTTACAGTAGCCCGCCAACCGTCGCGCCGTCGGCGATGGAGTGGGGGACAGTGAGCGGGGTGACGCTGACCTCGTTGTCGACGCAGGCGGGGCGGTCGGTCCCGGCGGGGTCCGAGACGTCGCGGTCGAGGAACTCGTGCCAGAAGCGGTCCTCGACGTTCACGCCGTTCTCGGTGAACTCGGCGCGGAGTTCGTACTCCTCGGTGGGGCGGGTGACGCGCTTGACCGGGTCGTCGGCGTGTTCGGTAGCGGGCGCGTTCACGGAGAGATAGTCGGCGGTGGGGAGGAGGTCGCCGTCGACGAACGCGGGGAGCACGTCGGCGACGGCGTTAGCGGGGAGTTCGAACTGGTCGTACTCCGGTTCCCAGTCACCCGCCGGGTCGAACGCCCAGTCGTACATCGAGGCCGCGACGGCGGGGTAGCCGAGGAAGGAGGCCTCCATCGCGGCGCCGATGGTGCCCGAGCGCGCGAGGATGTGCGCGCCGAGGTTCGGCCCGTCGTTGCACCCGGAGACGACGACGTCCGGGGTGACGTCGAGACCGGCGACGGCGAGCGCGACGCAGTCGGCGGGTGTGCCGTCGACGGCGTAGCCGACGTCGCGTTCGTCGTAGTCGAACTCCTGGAACGTCCGCGTCTGCCCGGTGCCGGACTGCTCGTCGGCCGGCGCGACGACGGTGACGTCGTGGTCCGCGCTCAAGCGGTCGTAGAGCGCGCGGATGCCGGGGGCGTCGATGCCGTCGTCGTTGGTCAGGAGGACGGACAGTGGGTCGCTCATGGTCGTCGTTGCGTGTCGGCGACAGTATGCGTTCCGGAAGCAGGTCCCGGGAGGGAGGCAGTTGCGCTGTCGTTCGAGGGGGCGGCTTTATTGTGGGGTGGCGTCACCGTCCGCCATGCTCGAAGCGTGGTTCCTCGACGTCGCGGGAACCGACCCAATCGTGCAGGCGCTGGTCGCAGGGGTCGTCATCGCCGGCATGAACCTGTTCGGCGCGCTGCTCGTGGTGGTGTGGCGGAACCCCTCTCAGCGCTCGCTGGACGCCGCGCTCGGCTTCGCTGCGGGGGTGATGCTCGCGGCGAGTTTCACGAGCCTCATCATCCCCGGTATCGAGTTCGGCGGCGAGAACGGGTTGCTGGAGGTCATCGCGGGCATCGCCATCGGCGTCGCGCTGCTGGACCGCGCGGACCGCTGGGTGCCCCACGTGCACGTGCTCATCACGGGCCGCGAGCGCGCCGACCAGACCATCTCGCAGGCCGACCTGGCGCCACTCCTCCTGTTCATCGTCGCCATCACCATCCACAACATGCCCGAGGGACTCGCCGTCGGCGTCGGGTTCGGCAGCGGGAACGTCGGCGAGGGGCTGGCGCTGATGCTCGCCATCGGTGTCCAGAACATCCCGGAGGGGTTGGCCGTCTCCGTCGCGGCCGTGAACGCGGGCTTCGACCGGACGACGTACGCCGCCCTCACGGGCGTCCGGGCGGGGCTCGTGGAGATTCCGATGGTGCTGCTCGGCGCGTGGGCAGTCAGCGTCTCCGGCGCCATCCTCCCGTACGCGATGGGGTTCGCGGCGGGCGGAATGCTGTTCGTCATCAGCGACGAGATCGTCCCCGAGACCCACTCGAACGGCCACGAGCGGGTCGCGACGCTGGGACTCATGGCAGGCGTGGTCGTGATGCTCTATCTGGACGTGAGCCTCGCCTGACTCTGTCGGGGCAACGATAGCGGCGGCTGCGGACCGTAAGGCAGAGGGCCGCCCCGGGTGAATCGGGAGTATGGACCAGAAGCGGGAGCTGACGAGCGTCGACCTCGTCGCCCTCACGGCCGAACTCAACGACTACAAGGGGGCGAAAGTCGACAAGGCCTACCTCTACGGGGACGACCTCGTCCGCCTGAAGATGCGGGACTTCGACCGCGGGCGGGTCGAACTCCTCCTCGAAGTCGGCGAGACGAAGCGCGCCCACGTCGCCGCACCCGAGCACGTCCCCGACGCCCCCGGGCGGCCGCCGAACTTCGCGAAGATGCTGCGCAACCGCCTCTCCGGGGCGGACTTCCACGAGGTGCGCCAGCACGGCTTCGACCGCATCCTGGAGTTCGAGTTCCGCCGCGAGGACCAGGACACCACCATCGTCGTCGAACTGTTCGGCGACGGCAACGTCGCGGTGCTCGACCAGAACGGCGAGGTCGTCGACTGCCTGGAGACGGTGCGGCTGAAGTCCCGGACGGTCGCCGCTGGCGCCCAGTACGGCTTCCCGAGCGCCCGGGTCAACCCCATCGACCTCGACTACGAGGCGTTCGCGGCGAAGATGCGCCAGTCCGACACCGACCTCGTGCGCACGCTCGCCACCCAGCTCAACTTCGGCGGCCTCTACGCCGAGGAGCTCTGCACGCGGGCCGACGTGGAGAAGACGGAGGACATCGACGACGCCGGCGACGAGGCGTTCCGCGCGCTCTACGACGAGAGCACGCGCCTCTTCGAAGGCATCCGCGCCGGCGAACTCGACCCGAGGGTGTACTTCGAACGCGCGGACGAACGAAGTGAGTCCGCGGAAGGAGCGAGCGGGGAGGAAGGACCCGCGAGCCGTGAGGAGAACGAGGAGCCCGCGGCCGACCAGCGAGAGGCCGCGGAAGGAGCGAGCGGCGGGGCCGCGAGCAGCGCACCAAATCGCGGCCAGCGCGTCGACGTGACGCCGGTCCCGCTCCGCGAGCGCGAGGAGCTCCCGGCGGACGCCTTCGACCGGTTCAACGACGCCCTCGACGACTACTTCACGAACCTCGACACGACCGAGGAGGAGGAGAGCGGCGAGGCCGTCTCGCGGCCCGACTTCGAGGCCGAAATCGAGAAACAGAAGCGCATCATCGAGCAGCAACAGCAGGCCATCGACGACTTCGAACAGCAGGCCGAGGCCGAACGCGAGAAGGCCGAACTGCTGTACGGGAACTACGACCTCGTCGACGAACTGATAGGGGTCGTCGCCGACGCCCGCGGCGCCGGCCACGGGTGGCAGGACATCGCCGAGCGGTTCGAGGAGGCCGCGGGCGACGTGCCCGGTGCGGACGTCTTCGTGGGCGTCAACGAGTCCGAGGGGACCGTGCGCGTGCGCATCGACGACCACACCATCGAACTCGACCCGGAGTCGGGCGTCGAGAAGAACGCCGACCGCATCTACACGGAGGCAAAGCGCATCGAGGAGAAACAGGAAGGTGCCCGCGCGGCAATCGAGAACACCCGCGGGGACCTCGAATCCGCCAAGCAACGCCGGGAGGAGTGGGAGGCCGAACCGGACGAGCAGGAATCCGAGGCGGACGACGAGCTGGCGGACGTCGACTGGCTCTCCCGGTCGTCGATTCCGATTCGGAACCAGGAGCAGTGGTACGAGCGGTTCCGCTGGTTCCGTACGTCGGAGGGCTTCCTCGTCCTCGGCGGCCGGGACGCCGACCAGAACGAGGAACTCGTCAAGAAGTACATGGACCGCTACGACCGGTTCTTCCACTCGCAGGCCCACGGCGGCCCCATCACGGTGCTGAAGACCTCCGCGCCGAGCGAGCCCTCGAACGAGATCGAGGTGCCCGAGACGGACAAGCGCCAGGCCGCCCAGTTCGCGGTCTGCTGTTCGTCGGTGTGGAAGGACGGCCGCGGCGCCGGCGACGCCTACATGGTCTCCCCGGACCAGGTTTCGAAGACGCCCGAGAGCGGCGAGTACCTGGAGAAGGGCGGGTTCGCCATCCGCGGCGACCGCACGTACTTCCGGGACCTCCCCGCGGAGTGGGCCGTCGGCATCGCCTGCGAACCGAACACCCGCGTCCTGGGCGGCCCCATCGACGCGGTCCGCGACCAGGTGGAGACGCTCGTCGAGGTAGAGCCGGGCCGGTACGCGCAGGGCGACGCCGCCAAGCGCATCTACCGGATGTTCCGCGAGCGCTTCGCCGACCAGTCGTTCGTCCGGAAGGCCGCCAGCCCTGACGAGATACAGAAGTACATGCCCCCGGGCGGGAGTCGAATCCGGGACTAGGACTCGGTCGTTTTGCGGGTTGCGTTGCTTCTTGCTCAGCCAACGAGTACCACCAGAAAGCCCCGGCACTGTCGACTCCCGGGACTCGTCGCGCGCCTCGGTCGCGACGCTCCCTCGGTGCTCCCGTCGTCCGGGTTCGTCGACAGTGCCGCCCCTTTCAGTCCCACCCAGAACCGGCTGACCAACCGGCAACGGGAGGACTGAAAGGGGCGGGTGGCTGCGCGAACCCCGGTGACGCACGCACTGGAACGAGCGAAGCGAGTGAAGCGCGCAGCGAGCCGCGGGAGTGCAGCCACCCGGGGCTTTCTGGGTGTTCTAGACGCTGTCGCAAGCAAGCAGTTACCAAGATACGAACCGCTGAACTGAGAGTAGCAGGACACTTGACGGTCGCCCCACTCCCCCTACGTATGCAACTGAAGGAGCGCCGGCGGGTCGAGGGCGGCGGCGAGCGCATCACGCTCGTCCCCGAGAGCCTCGACGACCTCTGGCACCTCGCGTACGTCCTCGAACCCGGGGACCTCGTGGCGGGCGACACCCACCGCCGCATCCAGCGCAAGGACGACCAGATGCGGGACACGGGCGGGGAGCGCGAGCACATGTTCGTCACCATCGAGGTCGAGGACGTGGAGTTCCACAAGTTCTCGAACCGCCTGCGAGTCGCTGGCACCATCGAGCACTGCTCGCGGGAAGATCAGCTCGGCATGCACCACACGCTGAACGTCGAGGAGCGCGAGGAGATCGAGGTCGAGAAGCACTGGCAGCCAGACCAGCTCGAACGGCTGAACGAGGCCGTCGAGGCGACCGACCAGCCCGACGTCGCCATCGCGACGGTCGAGGAGGGAGAGGCTCACATCCACGTCGTCCAGCAGTACGGCGTCGACGAGCAGGGGTCGTTCACGGCGACGACAGGGAAGGGCGAGCAGAACGACCGCGGCCGCGACGAACTGTTCGCGACGCTCGCCGACGCGCTGGCGCGCATGCAGGCCGACGCCATCATCCTCGCCGGCCCCGGATTCACGAAGCAGGATGCCCTCGACTACGTCACCGAGGAGTACCCCGACCTGCAGGACAAGATCACGATGGTAGACACGAGCGCGGTGGGCGGCCGCGGCGTCCACGAGGTCCTCAAGCGCGGCGCCGTCGAGGAAGTCCAGGAGCAGACCCGCATCGCCGAGGAGTCAGAACTCATCGACGAACTCACCACGCAGATAGCGACCGAGGGGAAGGCAGCCTACGGCGTCGACTCGGTGGCCGAGGCGGTGGAGTTCGGGGCGGTCGAGTCGCTGCTCATTCTGGACGAGCGTCTGCGGATGGAGCGCGCGGACGAGGGTGACTGGGACGTCGACGTCAACGACCTCGTGACGAACGTCGAGCAGCAGGGCGGCGACGTCACCGTGTTCAGCCACGAGTTCGCGCCCGGCGAACAGCTGCGGAACCTCGGCGGCATCGCGGCCGTGCTGCGCTACCGCCTGGACTGACTCGACGGCCAGACGCCGCTACCAGTTGTAGTCAGTCTGGGAGGAACCAGGTCGACTATCGGAGTCGCCGGACGATTCGGGAGAGTATCGAGACTGCCGTGCCGAGGCCGGGAATCCGTGAGGAGAGTGCGGCGGCACCGAGGAGCAACAGGCTCTCTTTCTTGCGGCCACGGGCGAACGCCATCGCCGCGTCGATCACTGTGGAGACGATGCTGATCTTGTTCGCGGATCTGGTGTTGAAACCCGTCATCTGTACTCCGTCTGTAGGTGGCCGAGCGGTAAGTAGCACACCCATGCTACAGGGAACCGCGCCCGAAATTCTACCTCACGTTCGTCGGATAACTAAGAACTGTCCCGACGCAGGACCAGTGCTAGCGGGGACCGTCCGTCTCTATTTCGAGGCCGTCCCGCGCGAACGCTACCTCGCCGTCGAACTGTTCGGCGATGGACGCCCGCATCTCGTCGTGCTTGCCGTCCGTGTGCGGGTAGAGGTGCGTGAGGTAGAGTTCCTCGACGTCTGCGTCGGCCAACGACTCGCCCAGTTGGGTCGGGGTCGGGTGGTTGTCGACGTCCACCTCGTCGGGGAACGAGCAGTCGTGGACGAGCACCGACGCGCCCTCGGTGAACGCCGCCATCCCGTCGAGGGCCTCGGTGTCGCCGCTGAACACGAGTTCGTCGTCGAACTTGTAGGCGTAGCCGCTCATCGAGTGGACCGTCTCGATGGCCTCGACGTCGAAGCCCGCAACCTCGAAGTTCGGCGGTTCGACGTCGCGCAGCGTCAGGTCGACACGGTCCTGGAGGTAGTCGTGGACCTCGAGCATGTCGGTCACGAGGGCCTCGGTCCCGGGCGGCCCGACCACCGTCAGGGACTCCTCGCCGGCGAGCCAGCGCGCCTTCAGCAGGACGAGCAGGTCGCTGACGTGGTCGAGGTGGTGGTGGGTCAGCAGGACTGTGTCGACGCCCTCGTAGCCGACGTTGGTGCGGGCGAGCGTGTGGAGGACGCCGCTGCCGCAGTCGACGAGCAGGCGCCGGTCGTCGTCTTCGACCAGTAATCCAGTCTGCATGCGCTCGCCGGTCGGCATCGCGCTCCCGGTGCCGAGGAACGTCAGTCGCATACCCGAAACCCGGACTGCGCGCCGGGTAACGGTTTCGGCACGCTACTCTCGGTCGGGGTCGACGGCGTGGGCGAGCAACTCGAACTCGCTCGCTTCGACTGGGTGAGCGAGCACTCGCTCGGGACGTTCGAGCACCCAGCCGAGGACGTGCTCGGAGACGCGCGCGACACGGTTGTCTGTTTCGTAGTACGCTTCGCCGACCTGCTCCATGTCGCCGGACTCCATGTACCACCAGATGTCGTAGCCAGCGTCCGTTCGCTCCAGCAGCAGCGTCTCCGTGTACATTCCCTCCGCCTCCATGACGTCCAGGGAGGCGGCCTCGAACTTCGCCTCCAGCCACGCTGGCGTGCGTTCGAACAGACCGGCGAACGCGCGAGCGACCAGCGACCCGAGGCCGGAACGTACCGCGAGTCGCAGCGGCACGACGTCGGGCACCTCCCCTCCAGAGTCATTCGCCGAGAGCACGATTGGAAGACCCTCACTCCGGTCGGCGTACGCCCTCGGCCGGCCGGGCAGATTGGCGTGGACGAGCAACGTGGTGTCGGGGCTGGCAGCCGCTACGACGTTCGGTTCGCCATCCGTGAGGAACTCGGCGAGCGCGGGGAACAGCGGGGAGTGCTCGCGGACGACCGCTGCGGGGTCGCTCCACTCGTAGTCTCTGTCGTGCTCGACGTACCAGACGAGCGTGGGTCGCCCGTCGTCCGGGTTGTGGACGAACAGCGAGACGGTTTCGACGCCGTCGACCGGCAGTAGTTCGGCGATGCCGCTCCCCTCAGCACCGTCGAGTTCGGCGATCACCGTCTCTCGGATGTCGTCGAGTGCGGTCGCTCGTAGCGGCCACGAGACGAAGCAGCCGTCGTTCACGTCGCGGTCCTCCGTGCGTCAGTGACCACTTCTCCTGTCCGATCTGTGTGGTTCACGTGAGAGTGAGGGACGCCCCGGACAACCAGTCTTCTCACGAAACGTATCGCCAATTTAAGTGACAGGCTGTGGACGGTAGTCTGTGAAGTCCCTCGAACTCGAAATCGAGTACGACGAGGAGACAATCCACCCGATGCACGCGTTCGTCTGCGAGTCGCCGGTCGTGGAGCGCGAAGTGCTGCTGGAGGGGAAGCGGGACGGCGACACGCGCACGCTGCTGTTCTACGTCGAGGGCGACCGTGCGGCCTACGAGTCGGTGCTAGCCGAACGCCCGGGCGTCCGCGAGCACGACGTGACTGCGGAGGGCGACGACGCGTTCTACGTCTACACGCGTGTGGAGAACCGGGACGCCGAGGTCCCTGTCTTCGAGGCGTTCGACCAGCGGACGCTCGTCGTGGTGCCCCCTATCGAGTTTCGGTCGGACCGTACCGCGCGGTTCACCGTGGTCGGCCACCCCGACGACCTGCAGGCGGCAATCGACGGCATGCCGGATGGCACGGTGCCCACCGTGCGTCGTGTCGGCGACTACACAGGCACCGTAGACGACGGCCTCACTGACCGCCAGCGGGAGGCGCTCGCCGCCGCGTGGGACGCCGGCTTCTACGAAGTGCCCCGAAACGGCGGCATCGAGGACGTCGCGGCCGCCCTCGACTGCGCCGTCTCGACGGCCTCGGACCTACTGCGCCGTGCGGAGTCGAGGCTCGTCGGTGACGTCCTGGGGGAGCGGTTCTGAGCGCGTCTGTACGACCGAAACCGAGGAGGCGGTGGCCGTGGATACTCGGCGTATGCTGCTCCGCGACGCCACCCCCGAGGACGCGATGGCCGTCTTCGCCCTCCACGTCGCCGCCTCCCGCCGCCTCGCTCGCCCCGAGTACACCGAGGCGCAGGCCCTGGACTGGGCGAACAAGCGCGGCGAGGGTCCGGAGCGCTACGACACGGCGGACCTGCTCGTCGGCGAGCGAGACGGCGAGGTCGCCGGGTTCGGCGAATGGGACGACGGCGAGGTGGTCGCCTGCTACGTCCACCCCGACCACGCGCGGACGGGCGTCGGCAGCGCGCTCCTCGAACGCCTCCACGAAGAACTGCGCGAGGCCGGCTACGACCGCGCGACGCTCACGTCGTCGCTAAACGCCGTCGGATTCTACGAGCGTTACGGCTACGAGGCGGTCGACCGCCGAGTGCTGGACCCGGCGAACGTCGCGTTCCCGGTCGTCGAGATGGAGCGAGAATTCTGAGTTGCGCGCCCCGGTAAGCCCACAGTACGTAGCACCCGACTGGGCAGACAGAATCCGGGACGCGGCGGAGTAATCACGGCTTACTCGGCGACGGTGGCGGCGTCAGACACTTGGCGTCCGGGCTCGAAGGAACGAGGGAATGGCGACCGAGTCGGAGGCGCTGACGGGGTCGGGCGCGACCGACCGCGAGATACTGGACGCCCTCGACCCAGCGGTCCGGGAGTGGTGGGTCGACCGGTTCGGCCCGCCGACCCAGGAGGGTGGCTGTCTCACGCCGCCACAGCGCGAGGCGATTCCGCTCGTTCAGCGCGGGGCGAACGCGCTCGTCGCCGCGCCGACTGGGAGCGGGAAGACGCTCGCGTCGTTCACTGCGATTCTGAACGAACTGTTCGAGCGCGAGCAGGCCGAGGGCCTCGACAACGGCGTCTACTGCCTCTACGTCTCGCCGCTGAAGTCCCTCGCCAACGACATCGAACGCAACCTCGGGGAACCGCTGGAGGGAATCGCCGACAGACTCGAAGAGCGCGGCGCCGAGACGGACGTCCGGCAGGCGATACGCCACGGCGACACGACGAGTTACGAGCGCCAGCAGATGTTGGAAACGGCGCCCCACATCCTGAACACGACGCCGGAGACCCTCGCCATCCTGCTGAACTCCCCGAAGTTCCGGGAGCGCCTGGAGAGCGTCGAGTACGTCGTCGTCGACGAGATTCACAGCCTCGCAGACTCCAAGCGCGGCACCCACCTCTCGGTGAGCCTCGAACGCCTCCAGCGGCTGGCCGGCGGGTTCACCCGCATCGGCTGCTCGGCGACGGTCGAACCGTTGTCGGACATCGCCCGGTTCCTCGTCGGGTTCGACGGCGAGGGGGCGGCGCGGGACTGCGAACTCGTCGACGCGCGGTTCGCCCGCGACTACGACCTCGAACTCCACTGTCCGCGCCCGGACCTCGTGAACGCCTCCTCGGGCGCAATCAACGACGCGTTCTACGACGAACTCGGCGACCTCGTCGGCGGCGCGGAGAGCACGCTCGTCTTCACGAACACGCGGTCGGGCGCCGAGCGCGTGCTGGAGAACCTCCGCGAGCGCGGCATCGTCGAAGCCGACCGGTCGGCGTGCCACCACGGGAGCCTCTCGAAGGAGCGCCGGAAGGACGTCGAAGGACGGCTGAAGGAGGGGAGCCTGGACGTGACGACCACGTCGACGAGCCTCGAACTCGGCATCGACATGCCCCACGTCGACCTCGTGGTGCAGGTCGGCTCCCCGAAGTCCGTCGCCAGCCTGCTCCAGCGCGTCGGGCGCGCGGGCCACCGCCCCGGACGGACGGTGACGGGCCGGGTCATCGCACTCGACCGCGACGAACTCGTGGAGTGTGCGGTGATGCTCCGGCAGGCCGAGCGCGGATTCGTCGACCGCGTCCACATCCCGGAGCGCGCCCAGGACGTCGCCGCCCAGCAGGTCTACGGGATGGCAATCGAGGGGCCGCTGCCGGACAGCGAGGTGAAGGAGATTCTCCGGTCGGCGTACCCCTACCGCGACTACGGCGACGACGACTACGAGACGCTGCTGCGCTACCTCACCGCCGACTACGACGGCCTCGAGGACAGGCGGGTGTACGCGAAGGTGTGGCGCGACGAGAACGACGCCCCCGACGGGGAACACCACTACCCCGATTTCGACGTGGGTGAGCGCCTGGTCGGGAAGCGCGGGCGACTCGCGCGCCCCATCCTCCTGCAGAACATCGGCACCATCCCGGACTCGTTCACGGTGAACGTCTACGTCCGCGGCGACGACGAGTGGGTTGGCCAGCTCGACGAGGGCTACCTCGACACGCTCGAAGCGGGCGACGTGTTCGTCCTCGGCGGGGACCGGTTCGCGTACCGCTACCGCCGCGGGTCGAAGGTGTACGTCGACCGGACGAGCGAGCGCGCCACCGTCCCGTCGTGGTTCTCCGAGCGCCTCCCGCTCTCCTACGACCTCGGCCGCGAGATAGCGCGCTTCCAGGGCGACCTCCTCGCGAAGATGGAGGCGGGGGGTCCCGCTGCGGTCCGGCGGTGGCTCCGGGAGTTCCCCATCGACGGCAACGCGGTGCGGGCGCTCTCGCGGATGTACGACGACCAGGTGGCGTACGCGGGCACGGAGAGCGTGAGCACGCCCGAGCGCATCGCCGTCGAGGAGGTGAAGGACCGCGACGAGTACCGGCGGCGCTATCACGTCCGGACGCCGTACGGGCGGCGGTTCAACGACGGGCTCTCGCGGCTGCTCGCCTACCGCTGCGCGAACGAGGCGAACGCGAACGTCGCCGTCTCCGTGGCGGACAACGGGTTCACGCTGTCGATGCCGCTCAACAGGAAAGTCGATGTCGCGGGCCTCCTCGAGAAGACCGACCCCGCGGACGCCCGCGAGAACCTGCGGCGCGCGCTCCGGGAGACGGACCTCCTGAAGCGGTACTTCCGCATCAACGCTACCCGCGCGCTGCTCATCCTCAAGCGGTACAAGGGCCACGAGAAGTCCGCGAGCAAGCAGCAGGTCGCCAGCGAGATGCTGCTCGGCTTCGCCGAGGGCCTCGAGGAGTTCGCGGTCATCGAGGAGACGCACCGGGAACTCGTCGAGGACAAACTCGACCTCGCGGGCGTCACGGAGGTGCTGGCCCGCGTGCAGGACGGCGAGGTGGCGGTTCGGAAGACGTCGCTCAAATCGCCGTCGCCGCTCTCCTTCGGTCTCGCCACGCTGTCGGCCAGCGACGTCGTGCTCGCGGACGACGAGGACGCCGTGCTCCGGGAGTTCCACGAGCGCGTGCGCGAGCAGGTCGGAGACGACTAGTAGAGAGGGGTGAGCGCGTCAGCCGAGGTACGGGCGGAGGAGGGCGCCGAACCCAGTGAGTCCGATACAGATGGCGACGATGGCGCCGACGCCGGTCGCCGCCAGCGCTCCGTTGATGACGGCCGCGACCAGAAGCGCCTTGAGCCAGCCGTCCTCGTGGCCGACCAGTCGGTCGGCGATGGCGAGGTAGGCGACGGCGGCGCCGGCGGCCCACGCCACGTACGCCACCAGTAGCAGCGGAACCACGACGACGATGCCGATGATGGTGAGAACGAGCACCAGCGCGACGATGAACAGCGCGATGGAGACGAGCAGTCCGTAGGCGAAGGAGCCGACGGGGTCCTCGACGACGGCGTCCATCAGGCGCTCGGTGCGCTCCGGGAAGACGGCGACGGCGATGGCGCCCACGACGAGCGTCGTGAGGAACGCACCGACGGCGCCGCCCGCGAGTCCCTGGCCGAGCGTGACGTCGACGTCTACGCCCGAGTCGATCACCGCAAACAGCGTCTTCGAGACGGCCGCAACGGCGAACTCCTGCATTGTGAGACGCCTCACGGGGAGCGCACATAAACGGCCGGGAGTGACAGCGCCCCGCACTAAAATATAATTTAGATTACAGTTATGCGTGTGGCGTCCTACCTCACTCCCATGGTGAACACCCACCAGTCGAAGCCAGAACAGGCCCAGGAACCCCGGCAGGGATGGCCGCCCATCCACGAGGCGAACCCGTCGGCGCTCGACGCGGTGCCAGCGCCCGACGAGGAGGGCGTGGTGAAGACCGGAACGACCGTCGTCGGCCTGACCACCGCGGACGGCGTCGTGCTGGCGGCCGACCGCCGGGCGAGCCTCGGCGGCCGACTCGTCACGAACAAGCGCACCCAGAAGGTCGAACAACTCCACCCCACCGCGGCCGCCGGGCTGTCGGGCGCAGTCGGGCACATCCAGCAGTTCGTCAGGCTGCTCCAGGCGGAGGCGCGCCTCTACGAGAACCGCCGCAGCGAGGAGCTCACGATGACCGCGCTCTCCACGCTCGCGGGCAACGTGCTCCGGAGCGCCCCGCTGCAGGTCACGCCGCTGCTCGGCGGCGTCGACGAGGACGGCGGTCACGTCTTCAGCCTCGACGGCGGAGGTGGCGTCCTCTCGGACACCTACGCCGCGGGCGGCAGCGGGATGCAGATCGCGTACGGCGTGCTCGAACAGCAGTACGACGACGCCCTCTCGGCCAAAGAGGGCCGCGCCGTCGCCGCGCAGGCGATCGACAGCGCCAGCGAGCGCGACACGGCCAGCGGTAACGGCCTCACGGTCGCCACGATAACGAGCGAGGGCGTCGCGTTCGACGAGTTCGACGGCGTCTCGGAGGTGGCCTGAATGCAGAACAGCGACCAGCAGGCCTACGACCGCGGGACCACCATCTTCTCGCCGGACGGCCGCCTCTACCAGGTCGAGTACGCCCGTGAGGCGGTGAAGCAGGGCTCCCCAGTCGTCGGGGTCCGCGGCGAGGACAGCGTCGTGCTCGCCTCCCACGTACCGCGGCGCTCGCCGCTCGTGAACCCCGGGAGCGTAGAGAAACTGTTCGCCGTCGACGACCACGTCGCCATCGGCAGCGCGGGTCACGCGGCCGACACGCGCAGACTGGTCGACCTCGCCCGCCGCCGCGCGCAGGACGAACACGTCCGGTACGGGGAAGCGGCGACGGTGGAAGCACTGACGACGAGCGTCGCCGACCACCTCCAGGAGTACACCCAGACCGGTGGTGCGCGCCCGTACGGGACGGCGCTGCTCGTCGGCGGCTACGACGACGGCCCGCAGTTGTTCGAAATCGACCCCTCGGGGGCGACCCGCGAGTGGCGCGCCGACGCGGTCGGTCGCGGCGCCAGCGACGCCATCACCCACTTCGAGGACGAGTACGCCGCGCCGCTCGCCGCGGGCGACGCGCTCGGTCTCGCCCTCCAGGGACTCGACGCCGCCGTCGAGGACCTCTCGGTCGACGACGTGGAGGTCGGGGTCGTCACCGCGGACGGCTACGAACCGGTGGCCGAGGACCGACTCGACGCGGCGTTCGACGCGGACGGGGAGTGAGAACGAAAATCAGCTCGCGCGCTGGTCGCCGTCGTCGGTGAACGTGCCCGTCAGGACGGCCGTCGCTGCCCGGCGACCCGCGGGCGTAAGAACGTAGCCCTCGGCCGTCTTCTTCACGAACTGGCTGTCTAGCTGTCGCAGGTGGTAGGCGAAGCGCGCGGAACTGTCGCTGCCGACGAGTTCCTGAATCTCAGCGAACGACTGGGGCCCCGACCGCTCCCGCTCGGCCCGGAGCAACTGGACGAGCACCGCGACGCGGACCTCGCTCGCGAGCGCCTGGAACGCCTCACTCGCCGCGCCCTCGTCCGGCCGCTCGTCGAACGCGAGGGCGTCGACCTCCGCGGGGACCGGGGAGAGTCCGGACTCCTCCCGGACGCCGTCGTAGCCGTTCGACTCCTCCATTGGTAGGGGAGTCCGGGACACGTGACAAAAAGGACTGGGGTCCCGGCAGCCGAGCGCCCGCTCGGACTCGCGACCCCGAAAACTGCCCCAGCCCCCATTCCTATCCGGCGGTCGGGCGAAGGTGGAGCCGATGCGAGCAGCAGCCTTCACCGAACTGACCGGCCCGGACGGCGTCGCCGTCGTGGAGCGCCCGACGCCCGCCCCCGACGCCGGTGAGGCGGTCGTCGACGTCGAAGCGTGCGCCATCAACCACCACGACCTCTGGATTCTGGAGGGCGACTCGGCGATGGTCGACGGCGACGAACTGCCGTTCGTCAGCGGCCTCGACGTCGCCGGGACGGTCAGCGAGGTGGGCGAGGGCGTGACCGCGGTCGAACCCGGCGACCGCGTCGTGCTCTGCCCGAACGAGACGTGTGGCGTCTGTCGGTTCTGCCGCGAGGGCCCCGAGAACCTCTGCGAGAACTACTCGCTCTACCACGGCGGCCTCGCGGAATCCGCCCGCGTAGACGCCGACAGACTCGTCGCGCTCCCCGACTCCGTGGACACCACGACGGCCGCGGCGGTGCCGACGGCGTACATGACCGCCTACCACATGCTCCGCCGGGCACAGGTGGAACCGAACGACCTCGTGTTCGTCCCCGGCGTCACCGGCGGCGTCGGCGTCGCTGCCGTGCAACTCGCGGACGTGTTCGGCGCCGACTCCGTGGGGACGTCCTCGTCGCGCGAGAAACTCGACCGGACGACCGAACTCGGCCTCGACCACGCCGTCCACGGGACCGACCCCGACGAGATTCGTGCTGACGTTGCGGCGATAGGGACGCCGGACGCCGTCGTGAACCACCTCGGCGGCCAGTACACGCAGGTCGGCCTGGACGTCCTGCGGCGAGGTGGACGGATGGTCGTCTGCGGTCGCACCGCGGGCAAGGAGTCCACTATCGACGTGCCGGACCTCTACCTGGGACACAAGCGAGTTATCGGCAGCACGATGGGCACCCAGGCCGACCTGGAGACGCTCGTCGACCTGGTCGCGGCCGGACGGCTCGAACCCGAAATCGCTGAGACCTACCCGCTCGAAGCGACTGGTGAGGCGTTCGCCGCGATGCAGAACAGGGAGACGGTCGGCAAACTCGTCGTCACGAACTGAGTCAGTCTAGCGACGCCCAGTCGACCATCCGGTCGTAGAGGGGTTCGGACCGGAGCGCCGTCTCGTCGCCGACGAGCACGAGGCTCTTCTTCGCGCGGGTGAGCGCGACGTTGACCCGCCGGTGGTCCTCGAAGATGGGGCCGTCGAGGGTGCCGGTCGCGACGAACGAGACGACGATGACCTCCTTCGACGAGCCCTGGAAGCGGTCGACGGTGTCGACGGAGACGCCGTCGGGGACGTGGCGCCCGATCTCCGCGACCTGCGCGCGGAACGGCGCGATGACGCCGACGTCCGCGGGGTCGAGGCCGGCGTCGACGTACTCTCTGACGATGTCCCCGACGCGCTCGGCCTCCACTGGGTCGACGTGCGCGTCGTCGGTGCCCTCGACGTCGTGGAACGAGACACCGTCGCGTACGCTGTGCTTCCGCGACGAGCCCCCGCTCGCATCGCTCGCGGGGACCCCGTTCCTGACTGCGCCGCCCGTCTCGATGCCGAGGTCCGCGAGCGTCTGTCCCGCAACCTCGGCCGTGGCGGGGCGTAGCTGTCCATCGTAGAACTCGTCGGAGGAGAACGCCTGGATGCGCTGGCTCATCCGGTACTGCTGGTCGAGCATCACCGCGGCCTCCGGGTTGGTCTCCACGAGGCGCTGGAACAGCGACTCCGAGAGCCGTCCGCCCGAGCGCACGACCGGCGGCAACTGCTCGTGGTCGCCGACGAGCACGAACCGCTCGCCGCGGTTGATGGCCGCGAGCGTGTCCGGTTCGGTCAACTGGCTCGCCTCGTCCACGAGGACGACGTCGAACTCCTGCTCGCGCATCACGCGGGAACCGGACGTCGAGGTGGTCGCCGCCACCACGTCGGCGCTCTCCAGGGCTCGCGCGCGCTCGGCGGGGTCGCCGGACTGGTTCAGCCGGAGGTCCTCCATGTCCTCCCGGACGCCCGTCGACGTCCCGACGCGGACGATATCTTCGTAGCCCTGCTCGCGGAGCGCTTCGAGCGCGTTGTCGACCGCGCGGTTCGTGAACGCCGACAGCAGCACGCGGTCGCCCCGCTCCACGAACGCCTGGATGAGCGTGGCGATGGTGTACGTCTTCCCGGTGCCGGGCGGCCCGTGGACGAGCGCGAAGTCCTCGGCGTTCAGTGCCCTGCTGACCGCGGCGTTCTGTGCCTCGTTGTTGTCGATAACCGCGTGGTTCTCGTCGGCGAACTCGGGGCTCTCGCGGCCGAAGAGGACGTCCTTCCGGCGCTGGTCGCCCTTCAGGAGCGCGTCGTGGAGCGCCGTCAGCATCCGGTCGACGCTCAGCTCCGAGGGGTAGACGTCGAGGCGCCGGAGTTCCACGGGTTCGTCGGCGGTGACGACCACCTGGTTCTCGTCGAGCATCTCGACGCGCGCCATCTCCGCGGTTCCCGTGACGGGATTCCCGTCGGACGCGAGCACGCGGTCGTCCTCACGGATCTTCGACGCGGCGCTGCTCGGGCGGTCGGCGGTCATCCGCCACCGGCCGTCCGCGAGTTCCTCCTGCCCGGTAGGTTCGAGGTCGATGACCGCGCGGTCGTCGTCCGCGCGCTCCTCGGGGCTCTGCTCCCACAGCTTGCGGTACTCGTCGTGGACCGCGCGGCGCTCGCGCTCGACGGCCGCGTAGATGTCGTCGAAGTAGTCGCGTTCCTCCTCGGGCAGCGGTTCGCCCAGCTGGCCGGCCTTCGACTCCTGGTCGAGGCGGCCCGAGACGACCATGCAGGTGTCCTGTTCGAAGCAGTACTCGCACTTCGCGTCCGCCTCGAACCCCGTCGGCGGGTCGCCCCGGAACTCGATGGCCGCGAGGTGGTTGCGCTGGCGCACGACGAAGTCGAGAAACCCCTTCCCGATGGAGAACTCCTTCGCGGGCGAGAGGTCGCCGCTCTCCTCGCCGCGCTCGACGGCCGCGTTCTTCGTGTACAGCAACGTTCCGGTGTCGGCGTCGACGCCGCGCTCGTCGAGCATCAGCGCGTAGCACGCCGCCTGCACCTTGTCGTGGAACCGCGGGTCGCGGTTCGTGTTCTTCCCGGTCTTCAGTTCGACGGGCATCCCGCGCCGGATGGCGTCACAGCGTCCCTTGATGCCGAACGTCTCGGAGATGAGGGTGTACTCCGAGCGCCAGTCGTCGCCAGCCTGCCAGTCGTCGTCTGCTTCCGTTCCACCGTCGCCCGCGAAGTGGCCCTGCTTCAGCCACCCCTCGATGGCCGACGCGTTCGCGCGCACGTCCGCCTCGACCTCCGCGCGGTCCCGGCCGAGCAGTCCCAGTTCGAGGCCCGCCTCGTCGACGCGCTCCTCGATGGCGTCGTCGAGGTCGCGGCCCCGTAGGAGGTCCCCGAACACCTCGTGGACGATTGTCCCCTTCGTCACCGGGTACTTCAGCGGGAGCCCCGAGAGCTTGTTCAGGTAGTAGAGCCGCGGACACTGCACGAACGACCGGATGTTCGTCACGTCCACGAGGAAGTCCGGTTCGACCACGACGTAGGACTCCTTCGACGTCGCGTACTGCGTCTCGCCGTTCCACTCGCGCTCCTCCGCCTCGGTCAGGAGCAGTTCCATTCCCGGGTCGAGGTAGTCGGCGGTCTCCGTCCACTTCCCCCAGAGGGTGACCTGGACAGACTCCGCCTCGGTCGGTTGGCGCACGCGCACTTCCAGGATGTCGCGCTCGCCGTACTGCGTGCTCACCGACCGTACGTCTCCGACGTCGGTGACCTCGCCCCGTACGTTCACGGAGGAGGTGTGGGAGGGACGGCGAATAACGGTGTCGCTCCTAGTAGCGTGAGTTCTCGTTTCGTCCGTCGCTGTGTCTGGCGTGGGCGAATTTGTAGACTGCGTTGACTCCCAGAACGCGGCCTCTTTCAGTCCCTCCCGGACTGCGTTTCCAGTAAGCCTGGTGGATTGAAAGGGCGAGGGCTTTCGAGAGTAAACTGCGACGACAACACCTCCAGACCCAGTTTAGGCAACGAAGACTGACGAAGCGACCGCTTAAGGCTACGCCGTGAGTACAGAGACACGATGCGAATACGGGACTGGGAGGACATCGTCTCTGACGTGGTGGATTCGGGCGCCGACCCCGACGACTGGCGAGCGGTGGCTGGCGACCGCGCCTCGGGGGTCGGCGAGGACTTCTACCTCGGCCACCCCTCGCAGGGCGTCTACCACCTGAAGACGTACGCGAAGAACCCCTTCGAGGTGCGCGGGGTTGGGGCGCGCGTCGCGCGGAAGGTCGACGACGGCCTCGCGGACTTCCTCCCGGACGACGACGCCGGACGGTTCGCGGTCCAGCAGGCCATCGAGGACGAGGACGAAGCAGAAGAGAAGGTGAGCGAACTCGAACAGGTCGTGCAGGCGCACGCGGACGCGCCGACTACGCCCGACGCGTTCTTCGAGGACGTCATGGGCGCGCTGGACAGTCCGGCGTTCGGCCCGATGGACTACGACCCGTACGGCCGCCCGGACCGGATGGACGACCTCGCCGACGAGTTCGCGGACGCCGACGAACTCCTGGACAAGGAGTTAGACGACCTGGTCGACGAGGACGCCGTGGGACGCGGATTCCAGTAGCGCCGGACCACCGAGACAGCGTTACCGGGTGTTCACAAACGTCGCCTCCCCGTTCTGTTCGACCGTGATTCGACAGCCCTCGTAGCTGAACCTGACCTCGACGTCCGCCTCGGACGACGGCGGGTTCGAGAAGATGTGGTCGATTGTATGGTCGATGCAGCCGTACATGTTCTCCAGTTCGGCCGGCTCCGTGTCCTTGATGTCGGCGACGATTTCGGCGACCTGGACGTTCGGCTCCCCTCGCTCCGGGTCCAGTTTCCGGCGAACGACCTCGGGGCTGCTCTCCTCACTCATACCTTCACGTTCGACCGACTACCGGAAAGTCGTTTGGCCGACCGCCGTCCCCCGAATCGACTGCCGCCGGCAGGACGAATCTGTACCACCGCCGGACTTATGTACGATTCCCGGGAACCAGTGGGTACGATGCCGAGTCAGAACCTCACGACTCCGGCCGCCGAGGATAGAGTAAGCCGCGGTGACGCGGCTGGTCGAGAAATCCGACCGCTCGCCTGACCCAAGGGCTGAGCGACGCGGCGACCGGGTCGTACTCTCTGTCGACGGCGACGAACTGGTTCTCTCGCGGGAGGACGCCGACCAGCTACGGGACTCCCTCGAAGACGCACTGACGTCCCGGGAGGTGTTCCTGAACACCACCGGCGAACACCGCGCGGACGGCAGCTACGTCGTGGAGCGCCGGGGCGCCGACTCCACGGGCAACCGCAAGGTGTTCGACACCTTCGGCTGCCTGCGGCGGCTGTTCGACAGGCTCCCCGCGGAGTTCATCGCCGAGGACCTCTCGGGGAGCGGGCTCACCGCAGGCCGCCGGCACATGGTGCTGTGGCACCTCGTCGAGCACCCCGCGTTCGCCTGCGACCTGTCGAGCAGACAGCCCCTGACGGCGCAGAAGGTGGCGGCAACGGGGGTGGACGAGCCGTAGGCTTTTGGCCGCGGCGGGCGACCCGTCGCCCATGACGTTCTCCATCGCCGCCCGCGACCCGGAGACCGAGGCCGTGGGCATCGCCGTGCAGTCGAAGTTCGTCGGCGTCGGCGCCGTCGTCCCGTTCGTCAGCGCGGACGCCGGTGCCGTCGCCACGCAGAGTTTCGCGAACGTCGCCTACGGCCCGGACGGTCTCGACTTGCTCCGCGAGGGCCACACCGCCGCTGAAGTGGTCGAGGAACTCACGAGCGAGGACGACGAAGCTCCACAGCGTCAGGTCGGAGTAATCGGACAGGACGGCTCCGCCGCGGCGTTCACGGGCGAGGACTGTTTCGACCACGCGAGCGACCGCCAGGGCGAGAACTACACCGTCCAGGGGAACATCCTGGAGAACCGCGAGACCGTCGACGCGATGGCCGACGCCTTCGAGGAGACAGCGGGCGGCCTCCCGGAGAAGCTCATCGCCGCCCTCTACGCGGGCAACGAGGCGGGCGGCGACCAGCGCGGAGAGCAGAGCGCGGCGCTGTACGTCGCCAAACCGGCGGGCGGCTACGACGGGAAGAACGACCGCTGGATCGACGTCCGCGTCGACGACCACGACGCGCCAATCGCGGAACTCGAACGCGTCTTCCGCATCTACGACATCACTCTCCTGGAGCGCGAGAGCCCCGAGGAGTTCGCCGAACTCGACGGTAACACCGCCGAAGACGTCCAGCGCACGCTCGCGTCCCTCGGCTTCTACGACGGCGAGATGACTACCGAGTTTGGCGAGGACGCCCGCGACGCCCTCGAGGACTTCCGCGGGATGAACAACTTCGAGAACCACGACCTCGACGCTCTGGAGGACGCGCTCGCCCGCGGGTGGGACGACGCGGACGGCGAGGGCGAGGACCGGATTGTCAACGCCATCTGGCACGGTCTCAGCCGACTGGACCGGAAGTGACGACCACTACGTCAGCCTAGACAGGGTTCAATCTACTGGGCGGAAACGCTAGGTAGGGGCGTCCTAGAGGCACAGGGGGCAGAATTAGGACTCTCCTACAGACAAAGCTTAACCCCGCCAACGGCGTGGGCGCACTCGCATGAGTGACGAGAGTCCCACGGAGCGGGATACTGCCGCATTCCGCAACGACAGCCACCAGACACCCCAGCAGGGTGAGATTCCGCGGGACGAACGTCACCGCCTGCTCGCGAGCGGGCGCCGACGCACCGTCGTGTCGTTCCTCGCGACTCGACCAGGCATCACCGTCGACTTCGACGACCTCGTCGCCGTCGTCGTCGAGAGCGAGTGTCCAGACTCCGGACCGGGGACTCATCGCCAGCGCGTGGCGACCAACCTCCACCACGTCCACCTCCCGAAACTGGCCGACGCGGGCCTCCTGTTCTACGGCCTCGAGGAGGGGACTGTCGAGTACCACGGGTCCGAGCGCCTGGAGTCGTTCCTCGGGCCGACTGAGACGGGCGACGGAGCGACCGAGTGATACCACGATGACAATCAGAGACAGCACATCGACGGACGGCCAGCCGCAGCCACACAAGGTCGCGGAGCTGCGAGCGCCCCTCGAGCAGATCCAGAACCACCAGCTCCCCGAACAGACGCTGCCGCTGGTCGAGGCGTACGACACGGTCGTCGGCGACCGAGACCAGTTCCTCTGGAAGTGGGCCCACCACCTCTTCCCGGAGTTCACGCTCTCGTGTGTCGCCCCGGAGCACCGCGAGCGGGCCCAGAACACGAAACTGCTCGGGCTCATGTTCGTCAGCGTCCTCGACGACGTCGCCGAGAAGCAACAGGACTGGGCCACGTTCGACGAGGCCGCGAAGCTGCCGTTCGACCACCGGGTCGTCGACTACGACCGCGACGGCGTCGACACCGATGTCCTCGCGTTCGCGAGCGACGTCTGGGACGAGTTCTCGGCCGGACTCCGGGCGGGCCCGCGGGCCGCCGAGTTCGACGACGTCGTCCGGTTCGACCTCAGGCAGGTCGTCACTGCGATGGAGTACTCCTACCTCGCGAACCAGCACCTCGACGCCATCACAGAATCGGAGCTCCAGACGTACGACGCCCACAACATGATGCTGTACGGGTTCGCCGACGTCGACCTCACGCTGTCGCCGTCGTTCGACCGCTCGGACCTGTCCGCGCTCCGTCGGGTGCTCGAGCGGGCACAGCGGATGGTCCGCATCGGCAACTGGGTGACCACCTGGGAGCGGGAGGTCGCCGAGGGCGACTTCACGTCGGGAATCGTAGCGCACGCGCTCGAGTCGGGCATCGTTTCGGCCGACCAGCTGGCCGCGTCCCGGGAAGACGGGGGTGAACACGAGGTCGCCGAGATACGCCGAACCATCCACGAGCACGACGTCGAGGACCTGTTCCTCCGCCAGTGGAGCGAGGAACTCGCCGCCGCGAGAGAGTTCGAGGGAGCGTTCGACTCCGTCGACGTCGGGTCGTACCTCGACGGGATCGAGACCGTGATGGAGTACCACCTGATGACGAGGGGTCTCAAATGACGGATGAACCAGCAGTCCACGAAGTCGATGCGCTCACCGACGGCGGAACGGACGTCTTCGAGGACGGCCGCGAGGACAGCAGCCCGCAGGAGGGACTGGCGAACGCGTCGCGGAACGGTTTGGAGAGTGCAGAGGAGCGAAGCCAGGAGTTCCTCCTGGAGGTGGTCCGGCGGCGCCCGCTCCTGCAGGCACTGCGCTCCGGGCCGGCGAGCCCCGGCGACATCCTCGACGACGTCGACGTTTCGCGGTCGACCCTCCACCGCGCGCTCAACTCGCTGACGGACCACGGGCTGGTCGAGGCGTCGGGCGACGAGTACCGCCTCACGAGCGTCGGGACCATCGTCTCCCGTGGCGCCGAGACGTTCGACACCCGGACGGCGACCGCGCTCTCGCTCGACCAGTTCCTCAACTCCGTCGACCGGCAGGCGGTGTCGGTGCCGGTCGAACACTTCACCGACGCGATGGTCGTGCGCCGGAAGGCCCGGCAGCCACACACCACCATCCACCGGATTATCGAGTTCATCGAACAGTCCGACCGGCTCCGAATGCTCTCGACGGTCCTCTCTCCCGTCTACGTCGACGTCGGTTACCGCGAGATGATGGACGGGATGGAGATCGACGCCATATTCGACGAGGAGCTCATCGACATCATGCTCTCGGAGTACCCCGAGAAGGCCTACGAGACCATCTCGACGGGCAACTTCGACGTCTACGCGCACACCGGCCTCCCCTTCGAACTGTTCATCGCCGACGGGCGGGTCGGGATGGCCGCCCACAACGACAACGGCAACGCCGAGATCTTCGTCGAGTGCCGCGACCCGGCAGCCGTCGAGTGGGCCGAGGGCCTCTACGCTCGACACCTCTCCGACGCCGAATCCGTGACGCTGTAGCGCTGACTGGCAGCCCAATTTCTCCCCGCTGTCGCTGTGACGCGGCCCGCTTCTGTCCCCAGCCGTCCGACCTCTGCGACCGAGCAGCGCGCTTCCAACGATCAGCCGTCCCACGTCTGGCCCACGTCCCACGCAGTGGGCAACGGAGACAGTCATCGGACAGTGGTCATCGTTGGCCACGGTCCCACGACCGGGTTTCCCTTCCACCAGTGAAACGGTGAATACAAGTCAGTCAGTGGTCTATAACTCTCCGACCGACCATGGTTTCTACTCACGCGGATGCCGTTCACCCGTCGTACGACCCCCGCACGGAGACCTACGAAGTACACCACGACGGCGACAGCGCGTTGGACGTCACCACGACTCTAGTCCTCTCGCTCAGCTCGCTCACTGATGACGACCCCAGGGAGATGCGGCCACTCGCGCACACCGTCGACCCCGACGCTCTCGACAGGCACGTTCGCGGTGCCGACGAGAGCGCCACCCTCTCCTTCGAGTTCCACGGCCACCGCGTGACAGTCGGGAGCGACGGCCGGATACGGTTCGCTCCGCTCAGGGATTCCGACCACCGTGTGCCAGCAGCACAGGTGTGACAGTGACCGACGCCGACGACGTCTCCGACCCGACGCCGTTCGTCGATACGAAGACACACCACTCCACCTTCGATGTCGAGCGCGAGGCACCGAGTCTCGCCCTCGTGGAGGCAATCGCCGCGGCCAAGGGCACGGACCCCCTCTCGCTCGACCCGGTCGGCGACGCCGTCGACCTTGGCGCGCTGGACACCATCATCGAGTCACGGAACGGCGACCACTCCGTCGAGGTGACTGTGGATACCCTCGGCGTTCGAGCGACCATCGGCAGCGGGGGAACTATCGCCGTGCAGCAGGCCATCCGTGGGACAGCGGACGGAGAGTCCGGTGACCAGTGACTGGTCGATGCCGCGGCCCTCCCCCTCGACCGCACGCTCGTCCGGCGCGTGAGGCCGCAGTAGAGGTGGAACGGCCGTCGGCCAATGCTTAACTTCGTGGCCGGCGAATCTGTCGGTATGAATACGACACGAGTCGTCGCCGTGGTGTCTGTGCTGTTGCTAGTCGTCGCTGGTGCGGGTACTGTCTCCGCAGCGCCCTCCGACGAGAATCCGGCCTGTGACAGCCCCAGCCACGGCTTCGACAAGTCAGTCGAGGCGTCTGACGGGGTGTCGCTCGACCGTGCGGGCCCCGGTCTCGTCAACGCCCGCACGAAGATCGGGTGCGAGGACGTCGTCCCGAGCTAAGTCCAGGGACGCCCGTTCTCTGCGCACCAGTCGACTACAGTAACGGATTACCGCTGGCCGAGTGGCGTCCACTCCCGGTCCGTCTCGCCGACGTAGGCCGCCCGGGGGCGGATGAGCCGGTTGTCCTCCAGTTGTTCGAGACAGTGGGCCGTCCAGCCACCGGCGCGTGCGACGGCGAACGTCGGCGTGAACAGTTCCTTCGGGACGCCGACGCCGTTCAGCAGGACGGCGGTGTAGAACTCGACGTTCGTCTCCAGGCGGAGGTCCGGCCTGTGCTCGGCGAGCACGTCGACAGCGGCGTCCTCGAACTCGCGGGCGGCCTCGAAGAACGCGCGCTCATCACGGCCCTCGTAGAACGATTCGGCGGCCGACTGGAGGACGGCCGCCCGGGGGTCGCGGACGTCGTAGACGCGGTGGCCGAACCCCATCACGCGCTCACCCGAGTCGAGGATGTCCCGGACGAGGCCCGCCGGGTCGTCGGCCGCCTGCGCGTCCCGCAGCATGTCGAGGACGGGGCCGGGCGCGCCGCCGTGGAGTGGCCCCTTCAGCGCGCCGACCGCACCCGTCACCGCGGAGACGACGTCGGACTCCGTCGAGACGATGGTTCGAGCGGTGAACGTCGAGGCGTTCAGCCCGTGGTCGACGACGGAGTTGAGGTACGTCTCGAGGCCGCGGACGCGTTCCTCGCTCGCCTCCTCGCCGTCAAGCATGTAGAGGTAGTTGGCGGCGTGGCCGAGGTCCTCGCGGGGTTCGACGGGGTCCTCGCCCTCCCGGGCGCGCCAGTACGCGGCGGCGACAGTGGGGAGTTGGGCGACGGCGAGTTTCGCGTCGGTCTGCGGGTCCTCCTCGCCGTCCCGGGTGAGGGGCGCCGCGGCGATTCCCATGCGGACGGCGTCCATCGCGGGGAGGCCACGTTCGGCGGCGTCGACGACGGTGTCGACGGCGTCGGGGTGGACGCGCCGGCTGGCGGCCAGGTCCGAGCGGAACGCCTCGAGTTCCGCTTCGGTCGGGAGGCGGTCCTCGTAGAGGAGGAACAGCGTCTCCTCGAAGGTGGCGTTGGGCGCGAGTTCGTCGAGCGAGAATCCCCCGATGACGAGCACGCCGTTCTCGCCGTCGATGCTGGAGAGCCGCGTCTCTGCGACGGTGACGCCTTCCAGGCCGCGCTGCAGGTCGTCTGTCATGTCAACGAGTTCCAGTGGGCTCCTCTTGAATCTACTCGTCGCCACCGATATTCATACGCCTGTAGCCGGTAGGCGAGAGCATGAGAGACGAGGAGGAAGTCCGCGAGCAGTACGAGTTTCTGGTCGAGGAACTGGAGTCCGAGGAGATGAACCACGAGGGCGTCCGGGAGATGTTCACCTACTACCGGCGCGCCCTCGGCTGGGTGTTAGAGGAAGAACACATGTAGCGGCACAAATCGGGGCGGGGGATAGTTTTATTATCGTGCCGCGTCTTGACACAGGTGACGCTTCGCTTTGGAGGGCCGAAGCGTCAGCGGGGACCAATTCAGGGCGGCTGCGGGGCCGGACGTTCCGGCTCCGCATCCTTTTCCGTTGCACTACAATCGGCAGCCAGGACTGCCGTCAGTACTGTCACGCGGGAGCGGCCCCGGTCGCTCCCGACCCGCTCAGGAGATGTCGAGCCCGTCCGTCTGTTCGTCGCCACTTGCTTCGTCGGTGTCGTCCCACTCCAGTTCCAACTCCAGGCTGAGTTCGTCCGGCCCGGACCCGGTTTCGCGCTCGACTTTCACCTCGAACGCCACCGTCGCGGGCGGTTCGATGTCGACCGACTGGTCGCCGTCGGCGAGCGTCAGCGTCGCGTCGCCGTCGAGTCTGTCCGCCACGGTACGCAGGTAGGCCGCCACCTCGGAGCGCGACTGACTGTGCTCGCTCTCGAAGAGTACCTCTTCGGGCATACTCCGGGATACGGCCGTCTAGCGCATAAGTGCGACGACGGACATGTCACTAGACGAAATCCGCCGTTCCGGCTGCCGAGGTCGGTTTCGACCCACCACGCTTATGTTTTCGCGGTGGAAATTTCTACCGAGTACGAAACATATGCACGACTTGACAGGGTTTCAACGGGACTTGCTGTACGTCGTCGCCGGGCTCGAGGAGCCCCACGGACTCGCCATCAAGGAGGAACTCGAGGAGTACTACGAATCCGAGATCCACCACGGCCGGCTCTACCCGAACCTCGACACGCTCGTCGACAAAGGGCTCGTCGACAAGGGCCAGCTCGACCAGCGAACGAACTACTACACGCTCACCCGCCGCGGCCGCCGCGAACTCGACGCGCGCCGCGAGTGGGAGGCCCAGTACGTCGACCTCGAGTAGCCGTGGTCTCCGCCCGCCTCGCCACCGCGGTCGCGGGCGTCGTCCTCAGTCTGCTGGTCAGTGCGGTCATCTGGTACGTCTTCGACGTGGCGCTGTTCTTCCTCGCCGTCCCGTTCGTCCCGTTCCTCTTCCGGAGTCGTGGCGACACCAGCGAGCCGTCGACATGGACCTGCCCGGAGTGCGGGTTCAGCACACGCGACCCCGACTTCGACTACTGCCCGCGCGACGGGACGCGACTCGAACGGCGGTAGTCCACGTCGTCGTTGGCGGCTGACTGACTCGTCTGGCCGTCCCGACTCGGCGACAACCGCCCGTCCGCCACATTAGTGCCACTAGACTTTTGTCCGGTCGACCGGAACGTTCGGGGGTGTCTCCCGCCGCCGACGCGGTCGCGAACGCCCCCCTGGACAGCCGCATCGTCCGCATCGCGCTCTCCGTCGCGCTCGGGCTGTTTCTCGGCCTCGAACGCGAGTGGTCCCAGAAGGCAGCGGGCATCCGGACGTTCGCGCTGGTCAGCGTCCTCGGCACCATCTTCACCATGGTGGACACCGAGCGCTGCACCGCGGACGTGGCGGTCTGTCCGCCGTACCTCTCGGGGGCGGGCGCGCTGTTCGTCATCGTCCTCGCCGGCGTCCTGATGCTGTCGGGGCTCCAGGACGAGGAGGAGGGGCTCCACCTCACCACCGCGGTGAGCATCCTCCTCGCCTACGGCGTCGGCGTGCTCGTCGCGCTCGGCGCGGTGCTGCCGGCCACCGTCGTGGCGGTCACCAGCAGCATCCTGCTCGTGTTCAAGCGGGAGCTCCACGGGTTCGCGTGGGACCTCTCCCGGGAGGAACTGCGCTCGACGACCGAGTTCGCCATCCTCGCGTTCGTCATCTACCCCGTCCTACCACCGGGCTCCGTCCAGCTCGGCTCCGGCGTCTACGCCGTCGAGATAGAGCCGCGGGTCGTCTGGCTGATGGTCGTCTTCGTCGCCGGCATCGGCATCCTCAACTACGTCATCGTGAAGACGTACGGCGGCCGCGGCGTCGCCGTCACGGGCTTCTTCGGCGGCCTCGCCTCCTCGACGGCCGTCGTCGGGACGATGCTCGACCACGTGAGCCAGGAGCGCGACGCGGCGGCGTACGCCGTCGCGGGTGTGCTGCTGGCGAACGCCGCGATGGCGCTGCGTAACCTCCTCATCGTCGTCGTGTTCACGCTCTCGACGGGCGTGCTGCTACGCGGGATGGTGCCGTTGCTTGTCATCGTCGCGGGGAGCATCCTCGTGGCTGCCGTCTCCGCGGACTGGTCGACCAGCGTGGAGATGGACCTCGAGAGCCCGTTCTCGATGCGCAACGCGCTCGCCTTCGGCGCGATGTTCCTGGTCGTCGTCGTTGCGGGCGGCCTCGCCCAGACGCAGTTCGGGTCGACCGGGCTCTACGTCACCGCCATCGTCTCCGGGCTGGTGTCGAGTGCGGGCGCGACCACGTCCGCCGTCGTCCTCTACCGGACGGGCGCAATCACAGCCCAGTCGGCCACCATCGCGGTGTTGCTCACGACGGCGAGTTCCATCGGGGTCAAGGTAGCACTCACGGCGACGAGTTCCAACCGCGGGTTCGCGTGGCGGGTCGCCGCCTACAGTACCGCTCTGCTTGCTGCGGGCGGTGTCGCGTCGGTCGTCGTCGCCGCGTAACAGTTGCCGCGACCGGAACGAACGCCTTTTACTAGGGGGCCCGCCAAAACGTATCATGGACCGGGACACTGCCGAGCCGAGCGTCCGAAGTCTGCCGGGAGAGAAAGCAGCGCAGTGGGTGGACTACCACCACGAACACGCGGCCCCGAGCACGTACGTCTACGAGTTCGTCTGGGATATCACCGAGGACGCCGACGGCCCGTTCTGCAGGGACGTCGACGGGAACGTCCTGATGGACTTCACGAGCCACGTCGCGGCAGCGCCGTTCGGCTACAACAACCCGAAGATCATGGACCGCCTCGACGAGTTCGACCTCGTCGACCCCTCGAAGATCGCGGGCCAGGACTTCTACGCGAGCGGCGGCTGGCCGCCCGAGGACCCCGACGTCGACACCTCCACGCAGCTCCTCCACCGCCTCACGGACATCACCGAGCAGTACGACCTCGACACCGTCTTCCTCTCGAACACGGGCGCCGAGGCCGTCGAGAACGCCATCAAGATCTGTTATGCGCAGGGCGGCCACCGCGCGTTCACGTTCGACGGCGCGTTCCACGGGCGGACGCTCGGTGCGCTCTCGCTCAACCGCTCGAAGACCGTCCACCGAAAGGGCTACCCGGAGATTGGCGGCGTCGTCTCCGCGCCGTACTGCGCCTGCGAGGGCGACTGCGACTGCGGCTGGGAGACGAACGGTCCCGGCGGCAACGTCCTCGCGGACAAACTCCACCCCCAGCGCGGCGTCATCGACCCCGAGGAGGTCGCCTACCTCATCCTCGAACCCCAGCAGGGCGAGGGCGGCTACCGCGTCCCGAGCGAGTCGTTCATCGACGACGTCGTCGACATCCAGCAGACCTACGACATCCCGGTCGTCGCCGACGAGATCCAGTCCGGCCTCGGCCGCACGGGCGAGCTGTGGGGCGTCGACCACACCTCCCTCGACCCGGACGTCATCACGTCCGCGAAGGGCCTCCGCGTCGGTGCCACGGTCGCCAACGAGGACCTCTTCCCCGAGGAGACCGGGCGGCTCTCCTCGACGTGGGGGGCGGGCGACATCCTCGCGGCCGCGCAGGGTGTGGCCACCATCGACGCCATCACGAGCGACGGCGTCCTCGACAACGTGCAGGAGCGCGGCCGTCAGGTGAAGGAGGTGCTGGCTGACGACGCGCCCGACTTCGTCACCGACGTGCGGGGTAACGGCCTCATGATCGGCGTCGAACTCGACACGAAGGAGCGCCGCGACGCGGTGGTGAAGGCGTGCCTGGAGCGCGGACTGCTCCTGCTCGGCTGTGGCTACCAGACCGTCCGACTGCTCCCGCCACTCGACGTCACGGAGCGGGAGATCGACGTCGCGCTCGGCGTCTTCCTCGACGCGCTCACCGACCGCGAGGTCCGCCACGCCGGCACCTCGAAGGTCAACACCGAGAACGTCTCCTAAAACGCGTCCCCTGTCGCTGCGTCCGCCGGCCCGCGCTCGCCCGGTGGCTCCACTATCCTTCGGTCTCGACGACGACCTCGCCGCGCATCCCGAACTGCTGGTGGGGCGTGCAGACGTACTCGTAGCGGCCTGGCACCCCGAAGGTGTGTTCGTGAGAGAAGCCCCGGCTCTCCAGTGGGTCGTGGCCCCTCCAGTCGGCGTCGGTCGGCTGGCTGGCTACGGCGACGTTGTGGCCGCCGGAGAGCCAGACGAAGCGCACCGGCGTCCCGGGCGAGACGGTCAGCGAGTCCGGAGTGAAGGTGTTCGAGCCGTCCGGCCCGACCTCCACCACCGCCGTTCCGTCGGGTGCGTCGAGGGCGTCGACGTCTCCGCTGCTCCCGCTGCCGAGACCGAGACAGCCGGCGACCGCCACCGACAGTCCCGCGGCACCGGTCGCGCGCATCACGTCGCGTCGGGTTCGCTGTCGCATACGTCGTTCTCGGGGCAGCCGGGATTTAAGCCGGTCGGCTTCCGCTTCGCGTGGCGGAACTGATGGCGCGGTAGCCGGCCTTCGCGAGCGCCGGTCCGCTTGGGGATGTCACGCGACGGTAACACACACCTATACGGCCACGGTGGTTCTGTCGCGACAGAGCCGACTACACGATGTCCGATGATTCTCTCTCCCCGACGCTCGACGCTGCTACGGCTACCGCTACACTCGACGCGGTATCCGACCCGGTGTTCGTCTTCGACGCGGCGGGCGTCGTCCAGTACTGGAACGCCGCCGCGAGCGATGCCACGGGCTACGGCGACGAGGAGTTCGCGGGGGCGACGCTGTCGGAACTCCTGGAGGGCGTCTCCGTCGACCGCCTCCGGGACGCCGCGGACGACGGGACCGACACACTCCCCGAGGCGGTGCTCGCGGCCGCACGCGGGGAGGGTGTCGCCGTCGAGTTACGAGTGTCGTCGGTGGCCGCGGGCGAGGCCGACCGATTCGTCGTCGTGACGCGCGAACTGCCCGCAGAGAAGCATGTGACCGACGACCGGCAGGGGATACTCGACCGGATGACAGACGCCTTCTTCGCCCTGGACGAGGAGTGGCGGCTGACGTACGTCAACGACCAGGCCAGCGAAGTGCTCACCGCGGCGATGGCCGACCCGCCCGACGGGAGCCTGGAGGGGTTGACGCTGTGGGAGGCGATACCGGACGCCGTCGACACCGTGTTCTACGAGCAGTACCACGAGGCGCTGGCGAGCCAGGAGCCGGTCTCCTTCGAAGCGTACTACGACCCGCTCGACGCGTGGCTGGCGGTCCGCGCCTACCCGTCGCCGACCGGCCTCTCTGTCTACTTCCGGGACGTCACCGAGCGCCACGAACAGGAGGACGCGCTCCGGGAGCGAGAAGAGACCCTCCGGGAGGTCCACGACATCACCTCAGACACCGAGCGGTCCTTCGAGGAGCAGGTGAACGCGCTCCTCGACCTCGGTATCGAGGCGCTCGGGGCGTCCTCGGGCGCGCTCTCCCGAATCGACGGGGAAGTCTACGAGTTCCAGGCGGTTCGGGGGACCGGAGATACAGAGCCAGGGGACACCGCGCCGCTGTCGGCGACGAACTGCGAGCGGACCGCTGCCGAGGAGCAGACGCTCGTGATGGCGGACATTGCCCGGGACGCGCCGGAACTGACGGAGAAAGCGGGCTACGCGGAGTGGGGAATCTCCTGTTACCTGGGCGCGCCGGTGTTCGTCGACGGCGATGTGCACGGGACGTTCTGCTTCTACGGGGAGGAGCCACGGGAGACGGCGTTCTCCGAGTGGGAGGTGACGCTCGTCGAACTGCTGAGTCAGTGGGTGGGCTACGAACTGACGCGTCGGCACACCCGGAAGCGCCTCGAGGACCAGAACGAGAAACTCGACCAGTTCGCGTCCATCGTCTCACACGACCTCAGGAACCCGCTGAACGTGCTCGACGGCTACCTCGAACTCGCCGAGGAGACGGGCGACGCGGAGCACTTCCAGCAGTGCCGCGACACCATCGACAGGATGGAGGCGCTCGTCGACGACCTCCTGTCGATGGCGCGCGCCGGGGAGGGCGTCGAGGAAGTCGCGCCGACAGGTCTGGACGACGCCGTTCGAAACGCGTGGGAGACCGTCGAGACGGCGAACGCATCGCTCGTCGTCGACGCCGACGTGACGATTCGGGCCGACGCGGATCGGCTCCGGCAGTTGCTCGTGAACCTCTTCCGGAATTCGGTGGAACACGCCGGGCCTGACGTCACTGTGACCGTCGGAACGCTCGACGACGGATTCTACGTCGAAGACGACGGTCCGGGCATCCCCGCTGGGGAGCACGAGGACGTCTTCGACGCCGGGTACTCGACGGCCGCCAGCGGCACCGGCTTCGGATTGAGCATCGTCACGGACGTCGCGGAGGCTCACGGGTGGACGGTGTCGCTGGCGAACGGCGAGTCTGGCGGCGCCCGCTTCGAGTTCACGGGCGTCGAAGAAGCGTAATCCGACGTTCGGCGCAACGAGTGCGGGCGTCGCCCGCAGTGCACTCAGAACTGGTAGCGTCGGTCGTCGTCGCCGCCCGCGAACTGGCCGGCACCCGTCATCTCGCCGTACGTCATCCCGGAGAGGTACTCGTCGTAGGTGACGTCGTACGTCGAGCGCAGGTGGAAGTCGAGGCGGCCGGATTCGGCCGTCGACTGGAACAGCTGGTGGACCGCGCGCCGGAGCAGTTCGTCCGTGTCCGTATCCAGCGCGGCGGTCAGCATCGCCAGCTCTTGTCGGCTCTCGCGGTCGAGGAACTCGTAGTCGTCGAGGTCGTCGACGGACAGTTCGACGTCGGTTTCGAGGTCGTCCAGGCTCATGTTCGATGCGACTCACGGCGAGGGGATAGGCCTTCCCGTGTCCTCACGCCGCGACGCCCGCGGCCGCGAAGTCCACCGAGCCGGCGGTCGCTTCTTCGGGGATAGTGACGTTGACGGGCTCACCGTAGTCCGAGAACCGCGTGGTCATCTCCACTTCGGTGGACTGGTCGTCGACGGACATCTCCATCGCCATCTCCATCTTCCGCGGGAGGTTGCTGTCCGTCGCGACGTAGAGTCGGTAGGTGGCGTCGTCGATGGTGACGCCCTCGAGGCTCTGGGCTTGCTGCTGGGCGATCAGCGCCTTCAGTTCGCTCAGGTCGGGGTCGACGGCGAGTACGGTCGTCTCGACGCCGTCGACGGTCTCTGTGCCCTCGACCGAGACGTCGCCGGACTCGAGGACGTTCTGCTGCTGGGTGATGCCGTTACCGGACTCCCAGGGGTCCTGCCCGGAGAGGTCCCGGGTCTGCCAGCGGCTGCCCGCATTCACGTACATCATGTCGCCGTCCATGTACACCACCGCCTCGGTGCCGTAGGCGGTCATGTTCAGGCGTGCCTGCTTCGCTTCGTGGTCGAACACCCCGTCCTGGGACATCGAGAGTGTCCGGTCGTTCGCGGTGATGTTCATCTCCATCTCCATGCGGTAGGTGTCGACGTCCTGCATCGCGGCCACAGCGTCGTCTTTGACCTGTTCGGCGTCACTCGCGCCACCGCCGTTCCCCGTGAGTCCGGCGCAGCCGGCGGTGACGAGGAGGGCGGCGACGCACAGTGTGGCGAGTGTTCGTCGCTGCATACGTGTCGACGTTCTGTCGGCTGAGGCTTAACTACCGTGGCTGTTCTATCGGCGCGCGACGCCGGCCCGAACCACCACCCCTAAGCGCCACAGCCTCGAAGCCGTGGGCATGACTGACGGCGAGGGAGCGTGGGCGCTCCCGGGGGACGTCGACGCCGTGCGCGACGCGCTCGTCTCGTGGTACGAGGCCGACCACCGCGCGTTCCCGTGGCGGGAGACGACCGACCCCTACGAGATCCTCGTCTCCGAGGTGATGAGCCAGCAGACCCAGCTCTCCCGCGTCGAGGAGGCGTGGGCGGCGTTCCTCGAGCGGTGGCCGACGACCGCCGACCTGGCGGCCGCCGACCGCGCCGACGTCGTGGGGTTCTGGTCCGCGAACAGCCTCGGGTACAACAACCGCGCGAAGTACCTACACGAGGCAGCCCAGCAGGTCGAGACCGACTACGCCGGCGAGTTCCCAGAGACGCCCGGCGAACTCTCGGAACTCATGGGCGTCGGGCCCTACACCGCCAACGCCGTCGCGTCGTTCGCGTTCGACAACGGGGACGCCGTCGTGGACACGAACGTCAAGCGCGTGCTCTACCGCGCCTTCGACGTGCCCGACGACGACTCGGCGTTCGAGGAAGCCGCGAACGAACTCATGCCCGAGGGGGAGTCCCGCGTCTGGAACAACGCCGTCATGGAACTGGGTGGGGTGGCCTGCGGGAAGACGCCGAAGTGCGACGCGGCTGACTGCCCGTGGCGCGAGTGGTGCGGGGCGTACGCCTCGGGCGACTTCTCCGCGCCCGACGTCCCCCAGCAGTCCACGTTCGAGGGGAGTCGGCGCCAGAAGCGGGGCCGCGTCGTCGGCGCGCTCCGCGAACACGGCGACCTCGTGCTCGACGAACTCGGTCCCCGGGTGCGCGTCGACTACACGCCAGAGGGCGACGGCGGCCAGGTGTGGCTCCGGGACCTGCTCGCGGACCTCGAAGCGGACGGACTGGTCGAGGTGAACGAGCGCGACGGGGAACCCGTCGCGCGGCTCCGCCGATGAGCCACGCCTATCAGTGTCCTCCGAGAACCCCCACTCCATGAGCGAGCTGCTCGTTCCGCTCGCGCTCGCGGTGGTCGCGACGGCCGTGGTCTGGGTGGGGAGCGGCTACTTCGAGCAGGCAGCCCAGCGCCTCAGCAGACACTACGGGCTGCCGGTCGCCGCCCACGGCGCCATCGTGGTCGCGGTCGGGTCGAGTTTCCCCGAGATCAGTTCCGTCGTCATCAGCACGGTCGTCCACGGCGAGTTCTCGCTCGGCGTCGGCGCCATCGTGGGGAGCGCCATCTTCAACCTGCTCGTCATCCCCGCGCTGTCGGCGCTCTACAGCGAGGAACTCGAGTCCACCCGGGACATCGTCCACAAGGACGCCCAGTTCTACGTCATCAGCATCCTCGTGCTGTTCATCGTGTTCGCGCTCGGCGCGACGTACGTTCCCGGGGGGACGAACGAGGCCGCCGTCCTGACGCCGACGCTGGTCGTCCTCCCGCTGGCGACCTACGGCATCTACGTCTTCCTCCACCAGCAGGACGCCAGCGAGTACGACGCCCCGGAGGTCGTCGACGTCCGCCCGGCCCGCGAGTGGGCGGTGCTGGCGGTCGCACTCGCGGTCATCGCGGTCGGTGTCGAGGGCCTCGTGCGGTCCGCGCTGGACTTCGGCCGCATCTTCGACACGCCGAGTTTTCTCTGGGGGCTGACCGTACTCGCGGCCGCAACGAGTCTCCCCGACGCGCTGGTCAGTGTCCGCGCCGCCCGGGAGGGCGACAGCGTCACCAGCCTCACGAACGTCCTCGGGAGCAACACGTTCAACCTCCTGGTCGCCATCCCCCTCGGCGTCCTGCTCGCGGGGACCGCGACCATCAACTTCCTCGCGGCCATCCCCACGTTCGGGTTCCTCGCGCTGGCGACGCTGCTGTTCATCGTGTTCACCCGCACCCGCCTCGAACTCACCGACCTGGAAGCCTACGCGCTGCTCGGGGTCTACGTGCTGTTCCTCCTCTGGATGACCCTCGAATCGGTGGGGGTCATCGAGACCGTCCAGGGCATCTGAACGGGACGTCTACCGTCCGCCGCTACAGTTCGTGCTCGATGGCCCAGTGGTGGAGGTGGCCGAACACCGGGAACAGCGACTCGGCCTTCGGCGTCAGCGTGTACTCCACGCGGGGCGGCACCTCGTCGTAGGCCGCCCGCTCTAGCAACTCCAGGACGGTCGACTGGATGCGCTCCCGGGGCCACCCGCTCGGCTACGTGTTGTTGATGAACGGCATCTACACGACGGCGCGCCTCGGCCTCGCCGACCGCGTCACGGGGACGTCGAACTCCTGCTCGGGCGGCCGCCCCGCGGAATCGAGGCGTACGTGACCGACGACGCCGACAAGTTCCGGCGGGACGGTGGGAGCGCATAACCTGAATCCTGCAGTCACTCCTCGTCGGTCTGTTCGCGCACCGTCATCACCGGGACGTCGGCGGTTCTGACCACGCGCTCGGTGACGCTGCCGAGGAGCGCCCGTCCGAGGCCGCGGCGGCCGTGGGTCCCCATCACGATGACGTCGATCGCCTGCTCGTCGGCGTACTGCAGGAGCGTCTCGTAGACGCCGCCCTGCATCACGACACCGAGTGCCTCGACGTCCCGGGCTTCCGCCTGCGCGACGATGTCGTCGACGATGCGCTTGCCCTCCTGTTCGAGGGGGTCGACCACGTCGTCCTCGAAGGTCACGGTGCTGTACTCCGTCGTGTCCGCCACGTAGAGGACGTGGAGCGTAGCGTCGTACTGCGTTGCGAGGTCGATGGCGTTGGCCACCGCCGCCGTCGCCGCGTCGCTGCCGTCCGTGGGGAGTAGAATCGCGTCGTACACGCCCCGGAGTTCGACTGCCCGGGCAATAAATACGGGTAGCCTTTTGATGGCGGCAACTGATTCCCCGAGTATGGCAGACACCTCCGTCGTCGGCATCTGTGGCAGTCTCCGCGACGCCAGCGTCTCCAGGATCGCCCTCCAGCGGGCGCTCGACGCCGCCGCCGACCGCGGCGCCGAGACGGACCTGGTCGACCTCCGGGAACTCGACCTCCCACTGTTCGACCCCGACCAGCGGGACGCGGGAGACGCTCCCGAACTCAAACGGCGGGTGCTGGAGGCCGACGCCGTCGTGCTCGCCACGCCGATGTACCACGGCAGCTACTCCTCGCCGCTGAAGACCGCCCTCGACTACTGCGGCTTCGACGAGTTCGAGGGGAAGACTGTCGGCCTGCTCTGCGTGGCCGGCGGGAGTTTCCCCATCTCCGCGCTCGACCACCTGCGCTCGGTGATGCGCGCGCTCGACGCCTGGGTGCTCCCCTACCAGGCCGCGGTGCCCAACGCCTCCTCCCGCGTCTCGGACGGCGAGTTCACCGACGAGAAACTCGAAGACCGCGTGGCACAGCTCGGCGACCGGGTCGTGCAGTACGCCAACATCGAGCCCGAACCCCACTCCTTCGAGAGCGAGCAGAACGTCGGCGGCGACTGAAGAGCAAGCGTTTTGCCGTCGGCCCGCACCGGCTTCGGGCATGCACGCCATCACGAACTCCGGGTGGGTCGAGGTCATCACGGGGTCGATGTTCTCCGGGAAGACGGAGGAGCTACTGCGACGGTTGCGGCGCGCGGAGATCGCGGGCCAGGAGGTCGCGGCGTTCACGCCCGCCATCGACGACCGCTACGGCGAAGCCACCCTCGGCTCCCACGCCGGGCGGACGTGGGAGGCGACGGTCGTGGAGACGACCGCCGACGGCGTCGAGGCGATTCCAGACGACCTGAACGGCGAGCAGGTCGTCGCCATCGACGAGGCGAACTTCTTTCCCGGCGACCTCGTCGCGGTCTGCCAGGAACTCGCGGCGGACGGCCGGCGCGTCGTCGTCTCGGGCACCGACCAGACGTTCCGCGGGGAGCCCTTCGACCCCATCCCGCAGCTGATGGCCGTCGCGGAGTACGTCGAGAAGTTCCGGGCAATCTGCACGCAGTGCGGGGAGCCCGCGACCAGGAACCAGCGGCTCATCGAGGGCGACCCCGCCCACTACGACGACCCGACCATCATGGTGGGCGCCGAGGAGTCCTACGAGGCGCGCTGCCGGAACTGTCACGTCGTCGAACGCGCCTGAGATGACCACCTGGGTCGAACCCGAGGGCGGCCGCGAGCGCGGGCTGGTGGGGCTCGCCAAGTCGTTCACGCAGGTGCTCGTGAACCCGCGGACGTTCTTCGAGGAGGCCGTTTCGCCGGGCGACCAGGCCCCCGGGCTCGTCTTCGGGATGGCCGTCGTGCTCGTCGAGGAGGCGACCCGGATGGCGGTCAATCCCGGCGCGGCGCTCCAGTTCCCGACGGCGCGGTGGCTCGCGGCGGCGCTCACCGTCGCGCTGGCGGTGCTGCTGGTTGCGCCGGCGGCCATCCACGCGCTCTCCGCGCTCGAGACGCTGGCGCTCGTCGTGCTCGCGTCCGACCGCGGCGGGGTGAGCGAGACGGTCCAGGTGCTGGCGTACGCCGCCGCCCCCTGCGCGTTCGTCGGCGTCTCCGTCCCGGCCGTCACTGTCGTTTGCGCGCTCTGGGCGTTCGGCCTGCTCGTCCTCGGGACGAGCGTCGTCCACGACCTCTCGCTGCCGCGGGCGTTCATCGCCGCCGTCCTCCCCGGCGCGCTCGCGTTCGGCTCCGGGTTCGGCGGGTTCGCCGCGGCCGCCGAACTCGCGGGCCTCGCCGCTCCCGCACTCGCACTTTAGTCGGTGGGCCTCGAACCGGCGGGCGTGCTCAACGTCAACCTCTCCGAGTTCATGATCGAACTGAAAGACGGCGCCATCAAGAACGTCGGGCCGTCGAACAAACGCGCGGACGTGAAACTGTTTGACGTCGACGACGCCCGGGCCCGCGAGTTCGGCGACAAGCGCGTAAAACTCGTCTTCGAGGACGAGTCGGGCAACGAGGTGCAGGTCGCGCTGTTCCCGGAAGACGTCCGCGAGGTCGTCTCGGACGTCGAGTCGCTGGAAGACGACAGCCCAGTGTTCGAGTGACACGCGCGCCGGACTTTCGATAATCGTTTACGGGAGCGACCGCTTTCTCCATGCAAATGGGTTCATGTATTGTCTGCGGCGCCTCCACGGACGGCCGCATCTGTGACACGCACGAAGAAGACGTCGCGTTCGAGTTCCGAGGACGGTCCCCCAACCAGTTGAGTTCTGGCCGCTTCTACCGCGGTAGCGTCGACGGCTTCGCCGAGTTCGGCGTCTTCGTCGACATCGGTGACAGCGTCACCGGACTGCTCCACCGCAGCGAAGTGCCCGGCCGCGTCGAGTCCCTCGGCTGGGACGCCGGCGACGAAGTGTACGTCCAGGTGACGGGCGTCCACGACAACGGCAACGTCGACCTCGGCTGGTCCATCCGGCAGACCGAGCGGGACTTCCGGGGCCACCTCGTCGACGACCCGAGCGCCGACTCGAACGCCGAACTCCCCGAGGACGACGGCGACACCGACGAAGAGACCGCCGACGCAACCGAGTCGGCGGAAACCGACGAGTCGACCAGCGCGACCGGAACGGACGCCGACTCCGAGACCGAGACGGCCGACGGCGGGACGCCGGTCGCCGACGACGGCAACGAGTTCGAGTTCGCGGAGGACGACGACGCCACCGAGAGCGAACCCGCGGAGGACGCGCCGACGCCGGACGCAGCGGAGAGTGCCGACGAACCTACTGCCGATGACACCCCCGACCGCGTCTCCATCGCGGCCCTCGCCGACCACGTCGACGAGCGCGTCAGCGTCGAGGGCGAGATAGAGAGCGCGCGCCAGACGAGCGGCCCGACGGTGTTCGAACTCGCCGACGAGACCGGCAGCGTCGACTGCGCCGCGTTCGTCGAAGCGGGCGTGCGCGCCTACCCCGAGGCCGACGCGGGCGACGTCGTCCGCATCGTCGGTGACGTCGAACGACGCCGCGGCGAACTGCAGGTCGAGACCGAGGAACTCACCATCCTCGACGGCCAGGCGGCCGACGACGTCTCCACCCGGATGGAGGACGCGCTGACCGAGGAGGCGAGCCCCGAAGTCACCGAACTGCTCGCCGACGACCCCGCGGTCGAGGCCATCCACGACGACCTCGTGGACGCCGCGACGGCCATCCGCCGCGCCGTCGTCGACTCCCGTCCGGTCATCGTGCGCCACACCACCACCGTCGAGGGGTACGTCGCCGGCACCGCTCTCGAGCGCGCGCTCCTCCCGATCATCCGCGAGAAGCACGCCCGGGCGGACGCCGAGTACCACTACGTCGACCGCCGACCGCTCGACGACGCGTTCTACACCATCGACGACGCGACGGGCGACGTGACGGACCTGCTCGAGGCCGCCGAGCGCCACGACGAGAAGCACCCGCTGTTCGTGCTCGTCGGCGCCGGCTCCACCAGCGAGTCCACGGACGCCATCGACCTGCTCGACATGTACGACGTCGACACCGTCGCCGTCGACGGCGGCTACACCGACGACGCCGCGGGCGCGGACGTCCTCGTCAGCCCGACCGACGCCGGCGAAGCACCGGTCAACACGGGGGCGCTGGGCGCGCAGCTCGCCGCGTTCGTCAACGACGACGTGCGCGAGGACCTCTACCATCTCCCCGCGGTCGCCTACTGGGAGGAGCCGCCGGCGGCGTACGCCGACCTCGCGGACTCGACGGAGTACAGCCGCGAGACCCTGGAGAACCTCCGGGACGCCATCGCACTGGAGGCGTTCTACCAGTCCTACGAGGACAAGCGCGAACTCATCAGCGACCTGCTGTGGGGCGAGGCCGACGACTCGCTCATCACGCACGTCTCCGCGCAGTTCCGCGAGCGCCTCGACACGGAACTCACGACCGCCGAACCCCACCTCCGGGTGCGCGGCGAGAACGGCGTCACCTTCGAGGTGCTCGACGTCGACGACTACACCCACCAGTACGACTTCCCGCCGGTCGACCTGCTGCTCGACGCCCTCCACCGTCGAAACGACCGCGCGGACGTGCTCGTCGGCGTCAGCGGCGACGAACTCCGCGTCCGCAGCGACGACTCGGTTGACGTGCGTGCTGTCGGCGACCGAATCTCGGACGAACTCCCCGAGGCCGGCGTCCTCACCCGCGGCGCCCGCGACGGCCGCATCGAGTTCCTCTCCGGCGAGCAGGACGCCGTCGTCGACAGCGTCGTCTCCGCCATCGCCGACCAGCTCGCGTAGGCAGCACGGCAACGACACGCTTTTTCGCTCTCGACTGCTTCCTTCGCGCAATGAGTAGCGACGCCGACGGCGCGTTCACGGCGGCCTGCGAGGCGCTCGTCGAGCGCATCCTCGAGGGTGACGTGGGCAGAGACGACGTCGAGAGCGCGAAACTGGAGGCCTGCTCGGAGCACTCCGCGGCGAAGGTGCCCAAGCACTCCGAGCTGCTGGACTTCGCGCCCGACGGCCGCCGCGAGGAACTGGAGGAGGTCCTCCAGCGCAAGCCCGTCCGGACGGCGTCGGGCGTAACGCCCGTCGCCATCATGACGAGTCCGCACATGTGCCCGCACGGGAAGTGCCTCTACTGCCCGGGCGGGCCCGCTTCGGAGTTCTCGTCCAGCCAGTCGTACACGGGCCACGAGCCGGCGGCCGCCCGCGGCGTGCAGAACGACTACGACCCGTATGGCCAAGTGACGTTGCGGCTCCACCAGCTCCGCGAAATCGGCCACCCCGTGGACAAGGTCGAACTCATCTTGATGGGCGGGACGATGACCGCGCGGAGCCACGACTATCAGGAGTGGTTCGTGAAGCGCGCGCTCGAGGCGATGAACGACTACGACCTCGACGCCGACCCGCAGCCAGCCGAGGGCGAGTCGTTCGCGCAGGACCCCGAGAAGTACGAGTTCAGCTACCTCGAGGACGTCATCGCCGAGAACGAACACGGCGACATCCGGAACATCGGCACGACGTTCGAGACGAAGCCCGATTGGTGTGACCCCGAGCAGGTCGACCGGATGCTGGACCTCGGCGGCACGAAGGTCGAGGTTGGGGTGCAGACGACCTACGAGCGAATCAACCGCGAGATGCACCGCGGGCACGGCGTGCAGGCCTCGATTGACGCCAACCGGCGCCTCCGCGACGCGGCGTTCAAGGTCGGGTTCCACATGATGCCCGGTCAGCCCGGGATGACGAAGGAGATGTGCCTCGAGGACTTCCGGCGGATCTTCGAGGACGAGAAGTGGAAGCCGGACTACCTCAAGATCTACCCAACGCTGGTCGTCCGCGATACCGTCACGTACGACATGTGGCGCAACGAGGAGTTCCAGCCGCTGCGGAACGAGGAGGCCGCCGACCTGGTCGCGGAGATCAAGGATATGATCCCCCGGTACACGCGCCTCCAGCGCGTCCAGCGGGACATTCCCGCCGACCACATCGACGCGGGCGTCTGGAAGTCGAACCTCCGGCAGCTCGCCCGTCAGCGGATGGACGAACACGGCTACACCTGCGAGTGCATCCGCTGCCGCGAGGCCGGGATGAACGACGAGGACCCCCAGAACGTCGAACTCGACGTGCTGACCTACGACGCCGCGGGCGGCACGGAACACTTCCTCAGCTTCGAGGACTTCGACCGCGACCTGCTCGTCGGCTTCGCGCGCCTCCGCTTCCCGAACGAGCCGGTGCGCCAGGAACTGGACAACGCCGCACTGCTTCGCGAACTCCACGTCTACGGCGGCGAGGTGGGGGTCGGTGACGACACCGCCGACGGCCAGCACCAGCACCAGGGCTACGGCCGCCGCTTGATGGAGCGCGCCGAGGAGATGGCCGCCGACGCCGGCTTCGAGAAGCTCTCGGTCATCTCGGGAATCGGCGCCCGGCAGTACTACAAGGAGAAACTCGGCTACCGCCAGGACGGGCCGTACGTCAGCAAACGGCTCCGATAGGGCGAGCAGGCGGCGGGACTAGGCCGGCGCGTGGTGCCGCCGTTCCGGATTCGCACGCACCGGCCGACTGTCAGGTCACACGCCGGGGTGGTCCCGGCCTGCTATTTGAACCTACGCAGCGGGTAGTGACTGGCATCCGCGAACAAGTTGTCCGGAGGTCCCGAGCGAAGCGGTTCACTCCGTGACCGGAGGGAGCGGAGGCCGACGATTGAGGGGAGTGAGCGGAGCGAACGAACCGAAGGTGGAGTGGTTTTCCCGCACGTTTTTGCAGGGGAGGGGGCCACTGGCGCCCTCCCGCTGGAAAAGTCCGTCTCTAGATGCCGAACGTCGCGCGCAGCATGTCCCGCGTGCCGGGACCGAGGCCGACCGCGAGGACGGCGACGAGCATGAGCGTGAAGTACCGCGGGGCCTCCTCTCTGAGTTCCTCGTCGAACAGCGAGAGCACGAGGAGGACGGCGAGGACCTTCACGACGATGAACGGCCACGTGTCACCGGTGTAGTGGATGACCGACTCGGGGAGGACACTGTGCGTGAAGTCGACGATGTACTGGTTGAGCGGGTGTTTGGAGCCGAGGTCACCTCTCGGGTACCCGAGTTCGGCGCCCCAGTCGAGGCCGAGGACGTTCGCGACACCGTCGACGGCGTGCCCCCAGAGGATCAGGGCACCGACGTTCTCGGTACCGCTGTACACGGTCGGGAGCGACCGACGGACGACCCACCAGACGGGGGCCGTGATGACCGTGGCGAGCCCCAGCGTGAGTACGGTGAACACGGGGATGAACGAGACATAGTCGCGGGTCGCCGCGAGGTAGCCGAGCCCGAGGATGTTCGCCACGAGCAGGACGGTCCCTGCAGCCGCCAGCGGCCGGTAGTAGTCCTCTGCGATGTCTGTTCGGCGTGCGAGGTAGACGGCGGCGACGAGCACCACGAGCGTAATGGCGAACATCACGAAGTAGATGACGGGACTGATGATGAGCGCGTTCAGCGGGTAGTCGAGGAACGGTTCGGTGTTCCCGAACAGTTCGGCGGCGTTGTTGGCGTCCTCGACGACGCGGAGCGCGCCACCGAACAGGACGAACGGGAACAGCGCGTAGAGGAACTTCGTCTTCTCGGCGACCCGCATGTGGTCGAGCAGGAAGGAGACACCGATCAGCGACGCGAGCAGCGTGACCGCGTAGCCGGCCTCGGAGATCAGCGTGTAGCCTGGGTAGGCGACCGGCTCGGTCGCGGCCGCACACGCCGCGGTGCTGGACAGCAACTCGACGTTACCGCCGTTCCAGACGGCACATTGCGCGCCCTGCGCGTCGGCGTACACTGGCCCCCAGAAGTAGTGCCAGATGAAGCCGCCGTAGACGGTATCCCGGAGCAGGAGAGAGCCGACGACGAGGGCGACCAGGGCCAGGCCGACGACCGCGGTCCACGTCCGTTCGCGGTCGGTTTCGGGGAAGCTCATGTTGCGAGACGCGGGCGGTGAGGGTTTTATGGTTGCGGTCTCGGACCGCCGGGCGGCCGCTCAGAGGGGGAGTTCCTTGGATTCGTACTCGGTGCCGAGGACGACCATCGTCTGGGAGCGCGCGAACCCGTCCATGTTGGCGATGCGTTCGAACATGAGTTCGCGCAGCGAGTCCGTGTTCTCCGCGACGACGCGGAGGATGATGTCCCACTCGCCGGTGGTCAGGTTCACCTCCTGGACGCCGTCGATCTCGGCGAGCCGGTCGAGGGTCTCGTCCTCGCGGCCCTGCTCGACGCGCAGCCCCACGATGGCGGAGGTGCCGAAGCCGGCGGCCTTCGGGTCCACGTCGGCGTGGTAGCCGCGGATGATGCCCGCCTCTTCCATGCGGTTTACGCGGTCGTGGACGGTCGCGCTGGACATCTCTATCTCGCGGGCAATCTCGCTGAACGGCTTGCGCGCGTTCGCCTGGAGCGCGCGGAGAATGGCGCGGTCCGTGTCGTCGAGTTCCATACCTGTAGACGTGGGGCGAACCCTCAATACGGTTACCCTTCCGGCCGTATCTCCTGGGCGGCAGCGAGCACCGCATCGTGGGCCTCGCCGTTCGACGCCACGAGGCCGGCGCAGCCCGGCACCCACCGGTCGCCGTGCACGTCCGTGACCACGCCGCCGGCCTGTCGGACCATGTGGACGCCCGCGACGCTGTCCCAGGCGTTCACGTCGACGTTCGTCACGGCGGCCTCGAGCTGGCCGCTGGCGACCATCGAGAGGACGGCCTGCGCGCAGCCGTACCGCCGCATGTCCCCGAAACGCTCGACGATGGCGCGACAGGCGTTTGCGTACTCGTCGCGGTGGTCGAAGTCCCACCAGATGGTCGGCGCGACGACGAACGTCTCCGGGTCCGTCTTCTCGCTGACGGTGACGGATTCACCGTTCAGCGTGACGCCCTCGTCGTCGGCGACGTAGACGTCGCCGAGCGCGGGCATGACGTTCGCCGCGGCGAGACACTCGCCGTCCTCGACGGCCGCGACGGACGTCGCCCAGACCTGGGTGTCCCTGACGAAGTTGTTCGTCCCGTCGATGGGGTCGATGACCCACGCCGCGCCCGACTCGGGGACGGTCTTGAGTTCGTCGTCCTCCTCGCCGACGATTGCGTCCTCGACGTGCGTCTCGCGGATGACCTCGATGACGCGGCGCTGGGCGCTGCGGTCGGCCTGGGTCACGACGTCCGTCTTGCCCGACTTCGTCTCCACGTCGATGTCGGTGCGGAACGCCGCGAGCGCCACCTCGCTGCCCTCGCGGGCGGCGCGCTCCGCGACGTTCGCGTACTCCTCGCTCATACCGGCAGGTCGGTCCTGTCGCTCAAAGAGCCGTCGGTTGGCGTGCTGTCACTACCCGTACCCCTCGCAGTGGACGTAGCGCTGGGGGACGCCGAGGCGACGCACGGCGGTTTCGAGGCTGTACACCATCGCGTTGATGCCGCAGGCGTACACCTCGACGGCCTCGGGGTCGATGCGCGCGTCGACGGTGGTCGTTGGGCGCTCGGCGAGCATTCCGGCCATGTGTCTGCCGAACGCGGCGTCAGCGAGCGCGCGCTCGTCGACGTACTTCAGCAACGCGTCCTGGATGTACTCCGTCTCGCCGTCCCAGTCGGTGAGCCAGGGCTCCCGGGAGAGGCAGGGAACGTAGTGGAAGTTCTCGTGTTCCATGGCCAGGTCGGAGAAGGCGTCGTGGTACGGCAGGTCGTCCTCCCAGGCTGCGCCGAGGAACAGCCAGACGTCGCGGGGTTCGCCCCGGTGTTCGTCGCGGCCCGCCTCGAAGACGTAGTCGATCATGCTCTTCATCGGCGCGACGCCGGTGCCGGTCGCGAGGAACACGAGGTCGCGCTCGGAGACGTCCTCGAGGAGGAGGTGGCCGTGGGGGCCGCGGACGGTAATCTCGTCACCGACCGATAGTTCCTCACAGAGCCGCGTCGAGAGGCGCCCGTCGGGGACGCGACGGATGCAGAGTTCGGTGTCCTCTCGGGTCGGCGAACTCGCGATGGAGTACGCCCTGGTCCGGTTCCCGTACCGGATGGAGAGGTACTGGCCAGCCGCGAACTCGAACGGTTCGTCGGTCTCGAAGACGATGCGAACGAGCGCCGGGTGCGCGCGCTCGAAGCGGTCGCGCAGCGCGCCGATTCGCGGTGCGAGCCGCCGGTCGGCCCGCGTAGCCGCTTCGAAGACGCCGTCCCAGTCGAGGGGACCCTGGTCGGCGACGGCGTCCGCGAACCCGTACTCGGACCCCAACTCGCGGAGTCTAGACCGTATCTCGTCCTTCCGGGGGCGGTCCAGCGCCTCCACCTCGGTGACGGTGGCGGACTTCGATATCAGCGGCAGCGACTGCGCGTGTCCGTGCTGGGACGCGTGTTCACGGATAGTCACGGCCCAGTGGAGTGGCTCGAGCTATCTCAATGTTCGGTATCGAGTGGTGAACAGGGCCGGAGACACCGGCGGCGCGACGTCGGCTCGGTCGCTGATTGACCGACTCAACGACGACACACCGTGGAACCGCACGCGTTATGTATCCCACCTGTGACCCAGCAGTATGTCTGTTGCCGGTCTGTCGACGCCAGCGGTCGTCGTCTTCGGACTCATCGGTGTCGCGCTGGTTCTCTTCGTCTCCGAACTCATCCCCAACGACGTCACCGCGATGGGCGTCATCGTGGCGCTGGCCTCGATGCAACCGGTGTTCGGTATCGACGTCGGAATCACTCCGCGGGACGCTATCTCGGGGTTCGCCAACCCCGCGACGGTGACGATCGTCGGAATGTACATGCTGAGCGCGGGCATCCAGCAGACCGGTCTCGTGCAGCGACTGGGCGTCTACCTCGCGGACCTGACGAACGGCAGCGAGACGCGCGCCCTCGCTGCCACCATCGGGACGACGGGCCCCATCGCCGGGTTCATCAACAACACACCGGTCGTGGCCGTGTTCATCCCGATGATATCGGACCTGGCCGAGCAGAGCAAGCTATCGCCCTCGAAACTCCTCTTGCCGCTGTCCTACGCGGCGATACTCGGCGGAACGCTCACGCTCATCGGCACGTCGACGAACCTCCTCGCGAGCGACTTCGCCCGGGTGCTCGTCGACGGACGGACCGGCATCGGGATGTTCGAGTTCACGCCACTCGGCGTGGTCGTCCTCGTGATCGGACTCGCGTACCTGATGACCGTCGGGCGGCGACTCACGCCCGGCCGGATTCCGGTCGACGCCGACCTCGTCGAGGAGTTCGACCTCGAGGACCACCTTGCTCAGGTCGAGGTCAGGGCCGACTCCCCGGTCGTCGGAACTACCGTCGACGAGTTCGAGAACGGTGACACTGCGGGCGTGGTGGTGCTCCAGTTGCACCGCAACGGCGAGGTGTACCCGGCGCCGTACTCGGACATCCCGATCGAGGCCGGCGACGTGCTCGTCGTCAACGGGACGCTACAGGCGGTCAACCAGTTCCAGGGGGCCAACGACCTCCGGCAGCTCACCCGCGAGGAGGTGACGGAGGCGACATTCGACGACGCACCGACCGACTTCGAACTCACGAAGGCCATCGTCGGCGAGGGCTCGAAGTACGTCGGCGAGACGGTAGCGGAGACCAGGATCGAGGAGTTCCAGCGGGCGACCATGCTCGCCATCCGCAGCGGCGGCGACCTCCTGCGAACGGACCTCGAAGACGTGACGCTGGAGGCGGGTGACCTGCTGTTGACCCGGATGCCCCAGGAGTCCATCGAGTACTTCAACGACAACGGCGACCTCTACGTCGCCGACGAGCGCGCCTACGACCGACTCCTCGAGGCGGACCCCGCCGAGGTCGCGCCGCTCTCCCCGAAGACGCCGTTCGCCGTCGCCATCATGGCCGCCGTCGTCGCCGTCGCGGCCCTGGACGTGGCACCAATCGTCATCGCGGCGTTCGGCGGCGTGTTCGCGATGGTCGTCACGGGCTGTCTCAGGCCGGCAGACGCCTACGACGCGGTGTCCTGGAACGTCATCTTCCTGCTCGCGGGCGTGATTCCGCTCGGTCTAGCGATGGAGGCGACCGGTGGCGCCGCGGTCATCGCGGAGGGACTCGTCGCGGCCGACGCAGTGCTACCGCTGCTCGGCGTCCTCCTCCTCACCTCCGTGTTGACCGGGCTCCTCGCGAACGTCATCACGCCGGTGGCGACCATCGTCCTGATGATTCCGGTCGCCGTCGACGCGGCCGTCCAGCTCGGCGCCAACCAGTTCGCGTTCCTGCTGGTCGTGATGTTCGCCTCGGCGACGTCGTTCATGACGCCCATCGGCTACCAGACGAACCTGATGGTGTACGGGCCGGGTGGCTACCGGTTCGGCGACTTCCTGAAGGTCGGTGCGCCCCTCCAGTTGCTGCTCGCTGTCGTCACGACGGTCGGTGTCGCAGTGATGTGGGGACTGTAGACCAGAACTCACAGGAAAGCGTTTTTGCGAGGGAAGTCCGCCTCGCGGACTTCCCGCATCCCGCGGCACACGTGGCGTGTGCCGGCGATGCGAGGGAAGGGATTCGAACCCTCGAACTCCTACGAGAACGGATCTTGAGTCCGTCGCCGTTGGCCGAGCTTGGCTACCCTCGCACGCGTTCGTAGGTCGGACAGAAGCGCGTTTAGGCGTTGCGAATCGGCGAAAGAACGAATACGGAGCGCGTGGTACGTTTACACATGGCACGAAGCGAACGACTCCGTCGGGGGGTGCCAGTCCGGGTCGCGCGCCAGGACCCACAGAAGGCGAAGCTAGCGGTGTACGGCTACGACCACCACGAGCATTACGGCGACGCGGGCGTCGTGACGGACGTCCGGGAGACCGACGCCGGCACGTGGTACGTCGTCCGGTTCGACGAGTACGGGTGGGACGCGCTGCCCTACCGGTCCGACGAACTGGAACCGGTCTAAGTGCGCGACGACAGACGTATCAGTTCCCCCTGAGTAGACCGCTCGTGGCCAAACCCCTCCGCTTCCGGCGGTCACACGAGACGTGGAACAGCGACCGCGTCACCGCCCGGATTTTCGAGGATTTGGACCAGAACCTCGGCGCGACGATGTCGTCGCCGTGGTTCAGCCCGCCGCCAGGGTACGAGGCACGCAGGTTCGACATGGACAACGGCGACACCGCGCTGTTCGCCTGGGACGACCAGGGCGCGTGGTGGGTCGGCAACACCGAGACGCCGCAGGTGCTGTGGCGGACGGACAAGCAGTCGTTCGCCGAGGCGCCCTACGAGGTGACCCGCTGGGCCGAGCGCGAACTCCTCGCGGAACTCCACGAGGAGGCGCCGTGGCTCGCGGAATACCCCTACGTCTCGTGGTTCTTCCTGGCCGTCTTCTGCTCGAAGGACGGCCGTGAGACGACGCGGGCGTTCTTCAAAGACCACGCCGGGGGCTTCCCGGACGCCACCGCCGACGAGGCGCTGGCGTTCTACGAGTCGTTCCTCGAGACAGGGATCTTCGACGAGCACCGCCACGTGATGGCGGGCAAGCTCGGCACCTCCGAGTACCTCGACGTGGCGCGCGCGAACGGCGCGATGGGCGAGTTCAACGCGGCGTGGCTGCTCCACGAGGCGGGCTACGAGGTCACCCCCGAGATAGAGGTGACGACCGGGCACTCCTTGGACTACCGCGCGGACCGACCGGGCGAACAGGGCGTTCTCGTCGAGGTAACTCGGCCCGTTCCGACGAACAAGCGCGCCGCCCACACGCCGGTTGCGGCGGTCAAGGACACCGCCCAGACGAAGACCAGCGGCCAACTCGACGCCCACGGCGGCGGCGCCGTCCTCTTCGTGGACTGCTCGTCGTTCCCGGACGACGAGTGGCGCCGCATCCTCGGCGAACAGCCGGAGGTCCACCACCGGCCCGCCGTCGTCTTCCGCGTGCGCCCGGACGGAACCGTCCAGGGGTACACGAAGGGCTCGGTTCCGCTCGACCTGCCGCAGTTGGACTCCCACTGACGGGGAGCCGACCCGCGTTCGGTCACCCCGATTCCGCAGGTTCTTACGACGTGACGACCCACCGACTAGCGAATGGCCGACGAGCCGTGGCGCGAGTTCTTCGGATTCGACGCGCCGTACGACCAGCAAGCCGACGCCATCGAATCCGCCATCGACGCCGGGGAGCAGGGCGGCTACCTCGCGATGGAGGGGCCCTGTGGCACCGGGAAGACGATGGCCGCGCTCACCGCGGCCGCCCACCTCGTGCGGAACGGCGACCAGTACAGCCGCGTGCTGGTCGTCACGCCGGTGAAACAGCAACTGGAGCAGTTCGTCGCCGACCTCCGGACGATGAACGCGGGGATGGAGGACCCCCTCGACGGCGTCGCACTCGTCGGGAAGCGCGACCTCTGTCCGTACGGTCGGGAGGACGCGTTCCCCCGGGACGCGAGCGTCCACGACCGCTGCGAGGACCTCCGCGAGTCGACAGCGGGACTCGTGGAGGGCGACGGCGACAGTTTCGACGGACAGGACGCCCGCGAACTCGTGGAACTGCGGGCGGCCGAGGCCCTCGACGAACCGTGGTGGGACCCCGCGACGGGGCGCGAACTGGCGCGCTCGGCCCGCGCGGACGTCGACCACAACCTCTCGCAGGCGCCGCTCGCGACGGCGGGCGTGGACTCGCCGTACGTCCAGCACCAGCCCACGGCCCCCGAGGACCTCTCGGAGGGCGACCCGCCGCTGTTCTGCCCGTTCGAGGCCGACTGGTACGGGCGCAACAAGGGGTCGCCGGTGGGCTTCGACGCCGGTCGACACAACGTCGTCACGAGCGAGGAGGTGCTCCCGGAGAGCGTCGAGTACGGCACCTGTCCCCACCGCGTCCAGCAGGTGCTGCTCGACCACGCGGACGTCGTCATCGGGAACTACAACCACCTCTTCGACCCGAAGACGCGCGGGCTCACCGAACACCTCCTCGACGAGCAGACGTTCGTCGTGGTCGACGAAGCCCACCGCCTGGAGGAGCGCGTGCGGGACCTGCTCTCGGACAGGGTGGGCCGCCACACGCTCGCCCGCGCCAGGAACGACGTGCGGACGCTGCTGACGGAGGCCAGGCAGAGCGAGTCGAACCGCCAGCAGGTCGCCGACCACCTCAGCAGCTACGACCTCTCGATGGACGCCGTGGAGGCCACCGTCGAGTTCCTCGGGGACGTCCTCGACTGGCTGGACGACCGGGTCGCGGAGTACCTCGCCGAGGAGGGCCACGACCCGAACAGCGCCCGCAACCTCCCGGAGTACGACCACGAGGTCCCGCTCAGGGACCCCGAGACGGACGAACCGGACGACCTCACGCGGTGGGCCGAGAAGCAGGGGTACACCGGCGACCTCTGGCGGTCGCTGGCGGACGTCGGCACCGCCGTCGAGGCCATCCTTGAGGACGACGGCGACCGCTCGGCGGTTTGCGGCGCGGTCGGGGTCACCCTCCAGCGGTGGTGGGAGCGCGACCACGCCACCTACTTCCGGGAGATCGAACTCGAACACGTCCCCAAGGACTCGGGCCGCGCGGGTGCCGCGTGGGCGGAGGCGTACACGCCAGCGCTCGTGACGTACAACTGTATGCCGGCGCGGGCGCTCCGCGAGACGTTCGCGGGACTCGGCGGCGGCGTGCTGATGAGCGCGACCCTCGAACCGCTCGACGTCTTCCGCGAGGTCACCGGGCTGGACCGCCTCGAAGCGGGCGCCGGCACCGCCGAAGCCCGCCCGGTCGTCGAGCGCCGCTACGACCTCCGATTCCCCCGCGAGAACCGCGCGAGTTTCCTCGTGGACGCGACGCCGTTCACGGCCCGCAACCGCGGCGACCCGACGCGCGAGAACGACAACCGGACGCGCGAGGAGTACCGCTACGTCCTCCGCACCATCGCGCGCTCGCCCGGGAACGTCCTCGTCTGTATGCCGAACTACCGGGAGGCGGCGTGGGCCGGCGACTACCTCGCCGACGCCGTCGAGAAGGACGTGCTCGTCGACGAGTCCTCCTCGAACGAAGTGACGGACGACCTGAAGGCGGAGTTCTTCCGCGGTGACGGGAAGGTCCTCGTCACCAGCACGCGAGGGACGCTGACGGAGGGCGTCGACTACGACGGCGAGAAACTCGCGGCGTGCGCCGTCGTCGGCGTCCCTCTCGTCAACGTCGGGTCACCGCGCGTGCGGGCGGTCCGCCGGGCGTACGCGGACGCCTTCGGCGAGGACAAGGCCTTCGAGTACGCGCTTACCGTTCCCGCCGTGCGCAGGGCGCGGCAGGCCATCGGGCGCGTCATTCGTGGGCCAGAGGAGGTCGGCGTTCGTGCGCTCGTCGGGCAGCGCTACGTGGAGGGCGCGCGCCACTCGGTCCACGGCTACCTCGGGCCGGGCGAGCGCGCGGAGTTCACCCGCATGACCCCGGAGTTCCTCGGCGACCAGCTGGACGCGTTCTGGTCAGAGCGAGACTGAGCCGTCGGTCGCCGCGGCCTCGTACAGCGCGTCGACGGCGCGCATGTTCGCGATGGCCTCCTCGCCGTCCGTCCGCGGCGTCGCTCCCGATTCGACGCAGTCGGCGAAATGCTGGACCTCCAGGCGGTAGTGGTCGGTCGGGTCGAACGTCTCCTCGACTGTCTTCCCGTCCATGCCCCAGCGCAGCACCGTGCCGCCGTCGCTCGTCGGGTTGAAGGCGTCCGTCGCTTCCAGCCAGCCCTCGGTGCCCTCCACGCGGTAACACTGGTAGTTCCGCGTCTCGAAATTCGCCTCGACTGTAGCGGTGGCACCGTCAGCGAACCGCAGGGTGCCCGCCAGCTCCGTGTCGACGCCGCAGTCCCGGGCGTCGTGGACGCTCGCGGTCGCAGCGACCGGTTCGCCCAGGAACTGCCGGGCGGCGCTGACGGCGTAACAGCCAACGTCCATCAGTGCGCCGCCCGCGAGTTCCGGGTCGAGTCGTACGTCCGCCTTGCTGGCGGGCATCGGGAAGTTGAACGCCGCGTGGACGTGCCGAGGGTCACCGAGTTGGTCGGCTGCTACCTCGAGAGCGCGCTCGGTCCGGGGGTGGTAGCGGTACATGAACGCCTCCATCAGCGTGATGCCGGCGTTGCGGCAGTGCTGGACGACTTCGACGGCCTCCTCGGCGTCGGTGGCGAGCGGTTTCTCGCAGAGGACGTGGAGGCCGGCGTCGGCCGCCCGGCAGGTCCACTTGGCGTGGAGCGCGTTCGGGAGGGGGTTGTACACTGCGTCGATGTCGGCGCCGAGGAGCGCGTCGTAGCTGTCGTAGCGCTCCGGGATGTCGTGACGGTCGGCGAAGGCGGCGGCACGGTCGGCGTCCCGGGAGGCCACCGCGCGGACCTCGTGCTCGGAGTCGCGAATGGCTGGGACGACAGCCAGGTCGCCGATGTTCGCCGTGGAGATGATGCCGAACTGCACGCCTCGAAGCGGGCGTGCCAGGAACCTAACTGTTCGGACCGCAGGCCTCAAGAGGGTGCACCGTCTCGTGGGGGTCAATGACACGGATTCGCGCGCCGACCGAGCGCTCCTGTACCAGCTGTGGCCGCTCGGAGCGGTGGGACGACGCCGACGCCCAGTGGCGAGTAGACGAGGACGCGGGAGAGGTGTTCTGCGTCCACGCGTGGGACGTGACGGGGACGTTTACACCGGTCGAGCAGTGACGTAGGCCCGCCCGTCGCGGTCGACGAGCCCTCGGCTCTGGAGCGTTTTCAGGACGCTGTACAGCGTGATTCGCGGGACGCCCAGCCGCGCGTGTAGCTCCGAGACGGTGGCGCGCTCTCGCTCGAGCGACAGGTAGACGAGTTTCCCCCGTGGTGACTCCAGTGTTGTCGGAAGCTGTCGATTACTCATTCGTCGATTGACGCGTGGATTTCGACGATAATAAAATCTACTCTCGACGATAGTCGAAACAGGTGGGTTGATGCCGCCGGCGGTTCTATCCAGAGCCGTGCCGTCGCGCCACGACCGCCTCGACCGCCACCCGACGCAGGGAACGGGGAACTCGCTGCGCCACTGGACCGACGCCAAGCACCCGCTTCGCGTCGCGTTCAACTACGTGGTCATCGTCCTCGCCCGCATCTGCCCGAGTCTCCGCGCGAAGAACGTGCTGCTCCGGCGGCTCGGCGTGACCGTCGGGGTGGGCGCGTCGTGGGGCCTCGAATCGACGCCGGACGTGTTCTGGCCGGAACTCGTCACCGTCGGCGAGGACGCCGTCGTCGGCTACGACGCGACGCTGCTCTGCCACGAGTTCCTCCAGGACGAGTACCGCACCGGCGAGGTCGTCGTCGGCGACCGCGCGATGATTGGTGCGGGCGCCGTCGTCCTCCCGGGCGTCGAAATCGGTGACGACGCACAGGTCGCCGCGAACTCCCTCGTCGCCGACGACGTGCCCGCGGGGGCCACGGTCGCCGGCGTCCCCGCCGAACCCCTCGAGCGGGACTAGCTCGCGCGCTCGACGTCCTCGGCGACCGCCCCGTTTCTGCTGCCCGGGACGAACATGCCTACCGCCGCGAACCCGGTGACGCAGGCCAGCAAGCCGCCAACCGACAGCGCTCCGACAGTGCTCACGAGCGGGTCGACGGCCACGCCGGCCGCCACCGCGGCGACGACGAACGCCACGAAGCCCAGCACGAGCGCGTACCGTGTGGCGCGGAAGCCGACCGCCGCCGCGTACCAGAACGCGCGCACCCGCCGCCAGAACGACGGCCGGTCGGCGACGGCGACGAGCGCGACGTCCGCCGCGCCGGCCGCCGCGACAGCCGCGGCCGCGAACGCGATTACCCCGACGACGGCGAAGAGGTAGACGCCCAGCGGCGGCGACACGGAGAACGCTCCCGTACTCACCGCGAGCAGGAGGGCGGCGAAGACGCCGAGAAACCGCGTCGCCCACCGGCCCCCGGACGACGACGCCCACGAGCGCATGCCGTGGGTCGAGACGGCCGCGTAGCCGGCGGCGGTGAGCGCGAGCCACCCCCCGACGGTGAACGCCCACTCCGCCGCGCTCATTCTCTCACCAGCACGACGCCGCGCCGGAAGACGAGGTGGTTCGGGAGCACGTACTCCCGGCCCTCGCCCTCGATCCGGGTGACGAAGACGTCGACCTCCTGGACGATGCCCTCGTGTTCGCCGATGGCGACCCGGTCACCGATGCCGTAGGGCTGGTTCAACAGGAGGTAGAGGCCCGCCGCCGCCGACGTGAGCAGGTGCCGGGTGGCGATGGCGGTGTAGAGGACGAGCGCCCCGACGTACGCGAACAGCAGGACGACCAGCGCCGTCACCTGGACGCCGACCTGCGAGAGCGCGACCAGCACCGCGACGTACATGATGCTGTACTTGACCACCCTCGGCAGCACCGTTATTTCGGGGACCTTCACGCTCCGCAGACGCTCGCTGACGACGAGTTCGGCCTTGTCGCTCAGCAGCACGCCAAACAGGAGGACGACGACGGCGAGCACCAGCGACGGAACGAACGTGACGATGGGGTACCACACCGCGCCGCGCACGGTCAACTGCGCGACCTCGAGGGCGATGAGCACAGAGACTCCGTAGATGATCCACGAGGTGAGTCGGGCCGTCAGCGACACAGTCGTCGTCCCGAGTTCGCGGGCCATCTGCTCGACGCTCGTCGCCTCGACCGTCTGGTCGACGCCCATCGCGAGCAGGATGCGCTCGTTCACGCGGCCGACCAGGTAGCCGAGCACGACGCCCGTGAACAGCACCACGACCGCCAGCAGGTAGCGGAAGTCCGCGTCCAGGAGCCAGTCTAGTTGGAGGGGCATCTCAGTACTCCTCTGGGTCGAGTTCGAGGACGAGTTCCCCGTTCTTGAACGCACGCACGAGTCCGTCGGACTCCGAGAGCACGATGGCGACGGCGCTCGTGTCCCGAGTGATGGCGCCCGCCGCCATGTGCCGCGCGCCGAGGCCCTTCGGGATGTCCGTCCCTTCGGCGCCCGGTTCGAGGTAGCGGTAGGCGCTCACGATCTTCCCGGAGTCGCTGATGACGAACGCGCCGTCCAGCCGCGAGAACTCCTTGAGCATCACGTTGACGATGGGGTCCCCGACGTGGACGTGGCTCTTCTCGAAGGGGTTGTACGAGAGCGGTCGGGACTTGTTCATCACCTTCCCGGCGTCCCCGACGACGAACAGCGCGCCGACGGGCTTGCCCTTCTGCCCCTTCTTCCCGAGCTCGATGGCCACCTCGAAGACGTCGCGGATGACGCTCGGTTCGCCCCGCGAGTTCGCGAACAGATTGTAGATGCCCGAGTGGTCGTCCTCGCTGGCGGTCGTTCGCGTCACCATGTCGATGGCGTCGCCGAACAGCGGCGCCGCACAGCCGACGGCGTCGCCGTCGGACACCACGCCCTCGCTGAGCGCTCCCTCGACGCCGAACCGGATGCGCTCGCGGACGTCGTCGAACTCCACTGGCAGTTCGACGAACCGGGGCGCGCCCACCGCGTTCTCCGTGTCGACGACAACCACCTTCGTGTCCTCCACGCCGGCCGCGCGCTCGTAGAACGCACCGTTCGGCGAGAACAGCAACAGCGCGTCGATACCGTCGAGGATGTCGTCGAGGAGGTCCGGTGGCCGAGCCATTTGCGTAAGCCTCTCACCGCGCCCGCAAAAAGGTTAGCGGCCCCGGCACGGGGCTGTCAGACGACTGTCTGCCGCGGACGGGCGGAATTCGACCGTGCCTGGATGCCGACAGGGCCGCCCGCTTGACTCGGACAGGTCCACAACCAGGGGTGGAGACGCGGCCAACCGTGGAGTAGCCGACCCCACCGCGACGGTTCGTGGCCCACAGTCGTTTTGGCAGCAGTCACGAACCGGCCTGACGACATGAGTGCACCACAGATGCGGATTCGGAATCTGGAGGACCAGTTCGTCTACGAACTCGAGGCCGTCTACGACATGGAGGTGAAGCTCGTCGAGCCCCTCGGCGAGCTGTCCCAGATGGCCAAAAGCGAGACGCTCAGCGAGGGGTTCGAGACGCACCGTGAGCAGACCAAAGAGCACGTCGAACGGGTGGAGGCTGCGTTCTTGGCGCTCGGCAGGGAACCCACGCGGCGGGAGAACCTCGTCGTCGACGCGCTCCTCGAGGAGAAGGCCGTGTACGACGAGAGCGTCACGGTCGACGACCTGCGGGACGTCCACTACATCGGCGCCGGCATGGAGACCGAGCGGTTCGAAATCGCCAGCTACGAGGCGCTGCTGCTGACCGCGAAGAAGGCCGGCCTCGGCGACGACGTGACGGACCCGCTGGCGGAGAACCTCGAGGAGGAGCAGCAGGCCCTCAAGAAGCTGAAGGCGGTGTCGAACGGGTCGGGGCTGAAGTCACTGTGGACCAGGCTCACCGGCTGAGGGCCGGCGCGGTCCCGAGATGTGGGCGTCTCTGAGGCCCGCGACCCGCCGAGTCGCGTCGGTGACCGGTGCTACGTCAGGCCGGGGAACCGCCCCTTCGCTTCGCCGGACGTTTCGATGCCCTCGGTGGGTTCGTCCGCCCTCCCGGAACCCGACTGCTCCTGCTGTCCCCCGCGTCGTCGCGCGAGGACGAAGAGGAGACCGACGAGCGCGAGTCCGGCGACCGCGAGCCCGCGGCGTCGGCGCTTGAGCTCCTCGGTGAGTATCGTCACGTCCGGGTCGCGCTGGTCGTCGCTCGGGAGCGGGAACTGGAAGCGCTGTGTGTACGCCGGCGAGCCGCCCGCCATCAGCTTCGCGTTGATGGCCGCGTAGTCCTCGCGGGCCTCCTCGACGGTCCGGTCGCCGTCGACGACGTCGTGTGCCAGGTTCAGTCCGAGGATGTTCGCCTCCTCCCTGTGGCACGTGACGCCCATCTCGCCCTCTGTCCGGCGGAGCAGGAGGCTCCCGTCGAACCGCGCGAGGTCGTCGTGTTTCTCCGGCGGCACCTGGTAGTCGACGAACTGGTAGAGGTGGTCGACGTGCGGGACGGGGAACCGGTGTTCCGGTCCGTTACGGTGGACTTCGGTCCGTTTCCACGGCCCGTTGTCGTGCCAGACCAGGCGGTTCGGCGTGGCTTCGTCGGGTTCGCCGTACTTCTCGCGCATCTTCTCTGCGGTCTCCCTCGGGAGCTGGTTGCCTGGACCGGAATCGGGCCAGTCGGCGACGATGGCGTCGACGGTCTTGGTAGTCGGAGTTGTAGTTACCATAGGAACTCACCGCTAGTCGTCCGGACGCTTTCCACGCGCAAAGGAATTCTGGCGGGGGCGGCCGAACCCGAGAGTGGAACGACCGCCGACCGCCCTACACGTCGGATTTAGAGTGAAGGGCTCTGTAGTTTCGCTAGACAGCAGTCGATTTGGGCTATTTTGGCCAGTATATTCCCTATTTTACCACGTGATTTTTAGCATTGTCCGGCGGTTCTTCCAATCGGATTTCGAGAAAATCAAGAGACTGCGGTCTATTCGGAGCATAAGTCCATCTACCGACAGTTCAGGAGCAATTTCTCACCAATTGTAGCGCCGCCTAGCGAAACTACAGAGCCGAGTGAAGAGTTTACGGACGTGGCCGAGGTAGGGTATCGAGATGAGTAGGCCCACCCGAGTGAATCCGTGCGCCGTCCGCCGGTCGGCGGCGAGAACCGGAGCCGCGTGGCGCAAGCACACCACTGGGGGAGACGACCGGGGCGACTCGGTCGTGGCCACCGTCGTCGACGACCTGACGACCCCCGGGACAGGGGAGAGGTGGTCGTGGTGACCGAGCAGTCGCCTCAGGAGCACGTCGACATCCTGCTCGTCGAGGACAACCCGGGGGACGTGCGACTCACGCAGGAGGCGTTCAAGAACGGCCAGATATACAACGACCTCCACGTCGTCAACGACGGGGACGAGGCGCTGGCGTTCCTCCGCAACGAGGGCGAGCACGCGGACGCGCCGACTCCGGACATCGTGTTGCTGGACCTCAATCTGCCGCGGAAGAACGGCGACGAGGTACTCGCGGAGGTGCGCGCCGACCCGGACCTCGCTCGCATCCCCGTCATCGTCCTCACGAGTTCAGAGGCCCAGGAGGACGTGGCACAGTCCTACGAGCTGCAGGCGAACGCGTACCTGACGAAACCCGTCGACCCCAGCGAGTTCATCGAGGTGGTGAAGTCGTTCAAGCAGTTCTGGCTCTCCGTCGTCCGGCTCCCGCCAGGTGACGAGTGACGATGAGCACGGACGAACTCGACGTCCTCCTCATCGAGGACAACCCGGGCGACGCGCGGCTGATCGAGGAGATGCTCCAGGACGCCGGTGAACTGCTCCAGCGCGTCGACGCCACCGAATCGGTCGCCGGAGGTGCGACGGTCCACCGTGAAGAGCGCCTCTCGGCCGGCCTCGACAGGCTCTCGGCCGGCGACATCGATGTCCTGCTCCTCGACCTCGGCCTCCCGGACAGCACGGGCCTCGACACGCTCGCCACCGTCATCGACGCGACGACGTTCCTCCCGGTCGTCGTGCTCACGGGCCTCAGCACCGACCAGATCGGCATCGAGGCTATCAAGAACGGCGCCCAGGACTACCTCGTGAAAGACGAGGTGGAGAGCGAACTGCTCGTCCGCACTATCCACCACGCAATCGAGCGCAACCGCCAGGAGCGAGAGCAGACACGTCGGCGCCAGCAACTGGAGGCGCTCAACACGCTGACCCGAGACCTGATGGACGCCCAGACCGGCACCGAGGTGAGCGAGTACGTGGTCGAGGCGGCCGAGGAGTTCCTCGGTCTGCCCGTCGCCGCCGTCGCGCTGTACGACGGGGAGACGGGCGTCCTCGAACCGACGCGGGCCACGGACGCGGCCGCGGAACTGCTCGCGACCAGCGGCCTCCTCGAGCGGGGGGATGGCGCCGGCTGGCAGTCGTTCGTCGGGAACGAGAACCGTCGCATCTCGCTGGCCGAGGACGAAACGACCGACGGTTCGGTTTCGGAGCTCGCCATCTTCCCGCTCACCCAGCACGGCGTGTTCGTCGCGGGCGCGACCGAGTCGCCGGGGTTCAGCGCGACGAACTTCGAGTTCGCGGAGACCGTCGCGGGGAACCTCGAGTCGGCCCTGGACCGGGTGGACCGCGAGCGAAAGCTCTACGAGCGCGAACAGACCCTTCAGGAGCAGACCGAGGCGCTCGAACGACTCAACCGCGTCAACGACATCATCCGGAACATCGCCCAGGCGCTCGTCCAGGCGTCGACGCGGGCGGAGATCGAGTCGGTCGTCTGCGAGCAGCTGACGGACGCCGGCCCGTACGAACTCGCCTGGATCGGCGAGCACGACACGGTGGCCGAGCAACTCACGCCCAGGGCGTCCGCGGGTTCCGGGGAGAGCTACCTCGACGAAATCAGCATCAGCACTGCCGAGGACGCGGAGGCGCAGGGGCCGGCGAGGAGGGCAGTGCTCACCAGGGAACCCCAGGTCGTCAACAGCATCCTGGAGAACCGCGCCTTCGAGTCGTGGCGACAGCAAGCGCTCAACTACGGCTACCACGCCTCAATCTCGCTCCCGCTGATATACGACGGCACGCTGTACGGCATCCTCAACATCTACTCGGGCCAGCCCGGCGTGTTCGACGAACTGGAACAGGCCGTCCTGACGGAGCTCGCCGACACCATCGCGTACGCCATCAACGCCGTCGAGCGGAAGAAAGCGCTGCTCAGCAGCCAGATCCGTCGGCTCACCTTCGACGTCACGAACTCGAACCTGGGACTCGTCGAGGTCGCCAAGGAGCTCGGCGCCGAGTTCTTCCTCGAGAGCATCGTCCTCCGGCCCGACGGCGGCGTCCGCGGGTTCTACTCCACGCGAGGTTTCGAAGCCGAGGAGGGCCTCGAGTTCACACACCGGCTCCCGGCGTCGACGGTCACGCTCATCTCCGAGACCGGCGAGGACGAGGAGACGGTCTGCCTCTTCGAGGCGGACCTGACGAGCGAGAGTCTCGCGGCGACGACGCTCGACCACGGCGGCCGGCTGCACACCTACGAGATGGCAGACGGAACGGCCACCGTGGTCGTCGAGATGGCCGCCGACGCGGCCGTCCGCGAGTTCGTCGAGATGTTCCAGGAGCACTACCCGGGCTCGGAGCTGGTCGCCCAGCGGACCCACCAGCAACCCCAGCGCTCGCCGCTGGAACTCCGCGGTCGGATGTTCGATACGCTCACAGACCGCCAGCTGGAGACCCTCCAGATCGCCTACTTCAGCGGCTACTTCGAGGAGCCCCGGACCCGTACCGCGAGCGAGATTGCGGGGACGATGGACATCGCACAGCCGACGTTCAACTCCCACCTCCGGGCCGCCCAGCAGAAGATATTCCACCAACTGCTCGACGACGACATGTCGTAGGCCTGGAGACGGAGCGCCGGAAACCACCGTTTCGACGGTTCTCAGGGCGGCGACCCTACACTCATAGCCCCGCTCGGCGAGAGGGGCTTCGTACGGAGACCAAATCCATATTCTCTACCGTGTATTTGGATAGAGTACGATGGAACAGTCCACAATCGGCATCGAATCTCCTCACACTGCAGCGGAATCCGACCGGATTACACGAAAGATCGTCGACGCGGTTGCCGCCGAGACAGGCGTCGACGCCGTCGACCTCGACCCACTCTACGACGTCGTCGACCCCGACGCACTCAACTCCCTGTTCCACTCACGACCGAGCGTCAACAGCCTCGGCACCGGCGCGGTCCGGTTCACGTACCACGGATTCGAGGTGCACGTCACCGCCGGCGGTGCGGTTTCGCTCGAAACCGCCCCCACGGAGAGCCTGGACTGAGACGGTCGACCTGTCTGGACCGTCGTCCTCCGTTTTCTCGTTTCACTCGGACAGACCGTACGCGGGACCGGATTTGAACCGGAGGAAGACTCGCTGTCGCTCGTCTTCCAGGGTTCAAATCCGCGCCTGCTTCTTCGCTCACTTCGTTCGCTCTCGTTCACGGCTCGCTCCGCTCGCCGTTCACGGTTCCCGAGACGCTCACTCCGTTCGCGTCTCGCAGTGCGCGGGACCGGATTTGAACCGGCGGACCCCTACGGGATAGCGTCCTAAGCGCTACGCCTTTTCCTGGCTTGGCTACCCGCGCGCACTCCCGACTATCGGAGGCACCTAAATGAGAATTGCGCTCCGCGCCCGGCGAAGGTTTACGTTCGTGACGACCAACGAACGGGTATGTACCGCGCGGGGGACGAGGTGGACCAGCAAGCGTGGCTGGACGAACTCGAGGCAGTAGCGGACGCCCTCGACATCGACGCGGAGGCTCGCGCTACCGCCAAGGACCTGTTCCTCTCGGCGGTGCCGAACGAGGAGCGCTCGAAGCCGGCAGCAGTCGCGGCCAGCGTCTACGCGGGCGCGCTCATCGCCGGCGACCAGCGCTCCCAGACCGCGGTCGCAGAGGCCGCGGATGTCTCTCGGCTGGTGATTCAGCAGCGCTGGAAGGAGATTCTCGAGGACGCGGGATTCGAACCGCCCTCCTGGTAGCTACCGGCCCTCGCGCTCTGGCGTGAGATTGCCGTGCTCGTCTATCTCGCCGTTGACGATGCGGGTCGAGGAGATGATGTCGCCGTCCTCGGCGCGGACGTGGTCGACGATCTCGATCTCCAGCGGGTCGAAGCCCCGCTCCTCGCGGATCTCGTTGATCTTCTCGCCGCCGTGTTTCGTCTCCGGAGAGACCACGAGCACGTCGAATCGCTCCTCGGTGGCGATGCCCGTCGGCTCCTCCAGTGTCCGAACCTCGAACTCCCGACCGTGCTCCCCGGCGAGAGCAGCGAGCTCCGCCTCCAGGTCGGCCTCGCGCTCCTCGAAGGAGCGTACCGGCCGCTGGACGTGTCGCGTCTGCGTCGACAACTCGTCGCTGGTCAACCCGACGGTGACGTCACCGAGTTCGAACGCGCGCTCGAACAGTTTCCGGTGGCCGTCGTGGACCGGGTCGAACGTCCCGCCGAGAGCGACGTTCATACGCTCGCGGAGGTCCCCGCGTCGTTTAGCAGTTTGGGTTCACGCGCTCTCCCTGTCCTCGACCTCGATGTTGACGGGTTCCGCGTCTGCGTCCGTGTTGTCGCCGTTCCCGAGGTGGGCGTCGAGGTTGAACACGGTGTTGAGTTCGTCCTGGACGCGGCCGGCGACGCCGCCGACGAGGTCGCTCGGCGGGATGGCGGTGTACTCGTAGGGGTTGTTGCCGGCGCCCTCGCTCTGGCGCTTGCGCCTGTCGACGACGTCCTCGCCGGCCAGTTCCGCGAGCGCCTCGCGGACGGTCGAGGGGTAGAGCCCCGTGCCGTCGGCGACTTCCTCGCTGGTGCTCCAGGGGTGTTGCCGGAGGTAGACGAAGATGCGGGCGCGCGTCTCCGTGTCCAGGACCCACGACAGGATGTCGACGATGCCCTTGTCGAACCCCGCGACGGCGCGCTCTTTCTCCGCCCCTAATCGGTCCCGTGCGGACCGGCCCTCCGCGTCTGTGTTCTCGCTTGCGTCCTCGGACATGCGTTGTCTCAATCGGGACACAAGCGACGGCCGGGTAAAAAACCCTTCGCCCCGCGGCCCCCGTCGGCCTACAGCACGAGCGACTCGTAGAGCGCCGCTTCCCCGGATTCTGCGAGTAGCCGACGTTGACGCTGTGCGCCAGATTCGCGCCCCAGAACGTTTCGGATACCGGACACGTCGAGGCGGTCGCACTCCCGCTCGACCACCTCGCCGAGGTCGACGTTGCCGCTGGCGTCTCGGCGGACGAACGACGCGTCGTGCCCGTGCCGGGTCGCGCGCCACTTGTTCTCGTCGAGCACCTCGCGGCGGAGCGCCGCCGGCCCATCGGCGGCGCCGACCGCCACCGGTGGTTCGGGGTCTGCGCTGTCCTCGAAGCGCTCCGCGTAGTCCACCACCAGCGCGTGCGTGTACTCCACGAACGCCGCCACCGTCTCCGGGTCGGTCTGCCCGTCGGGCGCGCGCACCTCGACGGTGCCGTGTCCCGAGTGAGGGCGCACGTCGTACCACAGTTCGCCCCGGTCGTCGATGGCGTCGTTCTCGACCATCAGCGTCTCGAACCGGTCGAACTCCTCGTAGGAGTCGAACGCCGTCGGCATCCCGGTGTTCGGCAGCGCCTCGAACACCTTCGCCCGAGCCGACGCCAGCCCCGTGTCGAAGCCGTTCCAGAACGGCGAGTTCGCGCCGAGCGCGAGCATCACGGGCATGTGCCAGCGCAGCTGGTTGGCCACCCACACCGCCTTGTCCGCGTCGTCCACGCCGACGTGGACGTGGAGGCCGGCGGTCGTGTTCCGGTGTTGCGGGTACTGGATGCGTTCGAGCTGCGAGCGGTAGCGGGGTTTCTCCGCGTGTTCGTGCTCGCGCCAGTAGGCGGCGGGGTGGAGGCCCGCTGCGGCGATGCGGAAGCCGTTGTCCTCAGCGTGCGCAACCAGCGCGGCCCGCACCTCCTTGACGGCGTCCGCGGCGCCCGCGGGGCCATCGAGTTTCGGCGTCTGCGTCTCGACGATGAACTTGAACAGTTCGTGGTCGAGGCGCCCCGCCAGCAGTTCGGGTGGGTCGGACTCGTACACCAGCGTGTCGGTTCCCGACGTCGGAACGCCGTCGCTGTCGACGACGAAGAACTCCTCCTCGACGCCGAGGGTCCCCATCTCGGTGAACTCCTCGGCCGAACCCACGTCCATCCTGCCGGGTCTTTTCCCCGGAGCGCGTAAATAGTTCTGGAACCGGCGGGCCCTCGGGGTAGTTCCGTCTCCCTACTTTGGCGCCGCCACCACAGCGAGGTGGTCGTCGTGGTACGGCTCGAGACGCTCGGTCGCCAGCACTTCGTAACCGTCCCGGAGTCGGTCGAGCACGTCCTCGAAGACGGCCTCGGGCTCCCGGGTCACGTCCTCGCTGCGGGCCTTCACCGCGCCCACGAACCGCCCGTCGTCGCGCAGGAACTGGCGGTTCGACAGCGCAACCTCCGCCTGCCCACGGGTCGCGACGTCCTGGACGATGGCGTCGAGGCCGGATTCGACGACGTGGGCGTACGTCTCGGGCTTGCGTGCGTCCTTCAGCAACGGGAAGAGGTTGGGTCGGTCCTCGGCGACGGCGAGCAGGTCACGCGTCGGCCGCGGCGCGAACTCCACGGCGTACGTCGGCCCCGCGAAGTCGGCGACGTGGCTCACCGTCGTCCCGTTCGCCGCACCGAGGTAGAGCACCGCGTCGCCACCCGAGAGCCCGGTGTCGACGTTCTTCTCGAACGTCGCACCGAGTTTCGATCGGTGGGGGTTCCAGCGGCGCCACCCTTCCGAGACGGGTTCGCCGTACACCGGTTCGCCCTGGGTCGCCAGCGAGTCGTCGCTCTCTCCCCCGAACTCCCGCCGTTCGACTCCGTCGGGCAGCGTCACGACGAATCACGCGCACGGATGCGCTCGATACGTTCGTCGAGGTCCGCCTGCAGGTCGGGCCTGCTGTCCCCCGAGTAGTGGTCGATGCGGGCTGCGATGGTGAGTTTCCCGGCGAGTGCGCGGGCGGCGGACCCGCGCTGTTCGGGGTGGGTGCCCCGGACGTAGTCGTGGGTGTAGATGGCGCCGTGTTTGGGGGACGGAGCGTGCCCGCGGAGGTGGGCGAACAGCGCGTCCTCGGCGCCCAGCACCTGGAGGGTGCCGCTCGGTTTCTTCGCGAGCTCCCCGAGGCCGCCAGCGAGCGCTATCAGGCGCGCCGCGAGCACGGGGCCCGCGAGCGTCGAGAGGTTCGGCGCCACCGCGGGCGCCTGCTGTTCGACGTACGAGCGCACGGCGTCCCGTTCGTCTCCGAGGTCTGCAGCGCGTCGACAGAGCGAGATTGCCTGCTCCTCGCTCGGCGTCGCGGGGTCCCGGCTGGCCATCTCGCGTGCACCGTCGACACCGCTGCCGACGTCGTCGAGGACACTGCCGGCCCACTCCGTGCCGCGCTCGGCGATTTCGTTGGCCGCCTCCGCGAGGTCGGCCATCGCGCGCACGGCGTGAATCAACTGCTGGTCGTCGGCGCTCTCGCGCTCCCGGACGGCCGCCCGCGTCCCGGCGAGCGTCGCGTCGTGGAGCAACTCGTAGTACTCGTCCTCGTCGCCGGCCGCGCCCGCTTCGACGGCCAGCGCCGGCCAGTCCTCGGGGGCGTCGGCGCGGCCCGTCCGGACGGCGTCGCCGGCGGCCGCCGCGTCGTCGGGGTCGACGCCGGCGAACCATCCCTGTGCGGTCATGCCCGGGGATTCCGGCCGCGCGCGTTTAAACCTACCTCGCTCGACCGCGACCGTTCGACCGCTCGCCGCCCAGGCTGACCGTTTAAGACACTCCAGGTCGTCGGCCCGCCCATGAGCCGTTCGCGCGACGAGGACGACCCGCCGGACATGTCCGACCTCTTCGACGAACTCGAGGATCTCGACGAGATCGTCGACGAACCGGACGCCCAGGCCCGCCTGGACGCGGTCAAGGAACTCGCCGGCGAAATGCAGGATGAGGGCCGGACCTTCGGGCAGGTCATCTACGGCTTCGACCGCCACGACACCGCCGAAGCGGCCCTCGGTAGTCTGCTGTTCGGCATCCCGATGGCCGTCGAGGGGGGCACCAACGAAGCCGGCGCGTTCGTCGCCGAACACGTCCTCAACCTCGCGGGAAGCCTCGTCGCCACCGTCCTCATCGTCTACGGCGTGCTCTACATCGCCCGCTTCCAGGACGTCCGCGTCTCGGACCCGTTCTTCGGCTTCGTCCCGCGTCGCCTCGTGGGCGTCCTCGGCGTCTCCACGGTCACCGCAACCCTCCTCCTCACGGGGTGGGGCCGCGTCGACTGGGCCGACCCCTGGGTCGCGGTCTGTACTGTGGCCGTCGCGTTCGCCCCGATGGCCATCGGCGCCGCCCTGGGTGACATCCTTCCCGGGAGCTGAGCCCTCACGAAGCCACTCAGTGGGATTTCGTTCTATCCGCGCTGGCGACGCCGAAAGACAATGGTTAAAATGCATCCGGGCGCATAGTCGGGGTATGAGCGAAAGCGAAGCCAAGCGGGCGCGAAAGTGCGTCTCCTGTGGCATCAACATCTCCGGCACCACCGCAGCCGCGTTCAAATGCCCGGACTGCGGCTTCCAGATCTACCGCTGCTCGAAGTGCCGCAAGCAGAGCAACCTCTACGAGTGCCCCGACTGCGGGTTCCGAGGGCCGTAACCATGGGGAAGGTCGCCGCCATTCTCAAGGTCATGCCCGAGAGCCCCGAGATCGACCTCGATGACCTCCGGGAGAGACTCTCGGAGTCCCTCCCCGAGGGCGCGAAGATCAACGGCACCGAGGAGGAGGAGGTCGCCTTCGGCCTCACCGCCCTGCTCACCACCGTCATCGTCCCCGACGACGCCGGCGGCACGGAAGCCGTCGAGGAGGCGTTCTCGAACGTCGACACCGTCGAGTCCGTCGCCGTCGAGGAAGTCGGCCGCATTTAAGCACGTCTCTGCTTTGCGGGGGTGGCCGGAGGCCACCCCGCTCGGCAAAAACTTGCGGAAAAAGCACTCCTCCTTCACTTCACGCTCTTCGAGCGTTCCGTTCAGTCGTCGACCCGCGCTCACTGCGCTCGCGCGGTGGTCACGCGAGCACAGCGAGCGTGATGTCGTCAGCGCGCAGCGTTGACGGGAAATCGCCTCCCTCGGGTTCTTCGAACCGCTCGGTCGGCGACCGCTAGTCACCACCGGCTGTGTCGCTATTCGTTCTCCTCCTCGACGATGGCGACGATTTGCACGTCGAACCCCCACCCCTCGTCGAGGTAGTTCCCGTCCTCGAAGCGGTAGCTCCCGGTCTGGATGCAGTCGTGGCTGTCGTGAGCAGCGAGCACGTTGAAGTCAGCGGCGACGGTCCCGCCAGGGTCGAGGGTCTCGGTCCGCATCACCGCGGGGAGGGCGATGCCGTCGGTCGCCTGCCAGCAGTTCTCGTCGGGTTCGTCCGGAACGACTGAATCCCCCGGCGACAGAAGGAGCGAACTTGTCCCGTCCTCGTGCTGGCCCAAGAGGCCGTCCCACGGGACGAGCGACCCGAACGCGAACTCGCGTGCCTCGTCGGCCTCGTTCGTGAACGCGACGCGGAGCATCGCCGGGTGGTCGACGGTGAAGTGCCGTTCTACGGTTACCTCGATGGTGACGTCGTCGGCCGGTGGGTCGTCGGTCCGTACGTCTTCAATCTGGTACGGGAACCAGCCGCCGTCGGTGGTCGTCTCGTCTTCGGTGGTCGTGTCCTTACCTACGGGTGCGGTGGCGTAGCCGGTGCAGCCAGCGAACGCCGTCGCGGCGAGCGTTCCGAGGAGGGTTCGGCGCTCCATAGCTGTCCGAACGTGGCTCTGGGATAAACGCTTTCTCGGGAGTGAAACGAGCGTTTGAGCGCCTCAGAGCGTCGCGTCCATCGCCTGTTCGAGGTCGGCCTCCAGGTCTTCGACGTGTTCGATGCCGACGCTCGCGCGGATGAGTCCGTCCGTGAGTCCGGCGGCCTCGCGCTCCTCCTTCGGAATCGCGGCGTGGGTCATCGCCGCGGGCTGTTCGATGAGTGACTCGACGCCGCCGAGGCTCTCCGCGAGGGTGAACACCTCCGTGGCGGCGACGAACTCGCTGGCCTCCTCGAGCGTGGCGTCGAGTTCGAAGGAGACCATCCCGCCGAAGTCGTCCATCTGCTCGGCAGCGAGGTCGTGGTGCGGGTGGCTCTCGAGACCAGGGTAGTACACCTCGTCGACGTGGTCGTGGCCGTCGAGCCAGTGGGCGAGAACGCTGGCGTTCTCGCAGTGGCGGTCCATCCGTACGCCCAGGCTCTTCGTCCCGCGGAGCACGAGGAAGCAGTCGAACGGCGACGGCGTGGCGCCGACGGAATTCTGGTAGAAGCCGAGGCGTTCGTCGAGGTCCGCGTCGTTTGTGACGAGCGCGCCAGCGACGAGGTCCGAGTGGCCGCCGAGGTACTTCGTGAGACTGTGGCAGACGACGTCCGCGCCGAACTCCAGGGGACGCTGGAGGTACGGCGTGGCGAACGTGTTGTCGACCGCGCAGAGCGCGTCGTACTCGTGGGCGATCTCCGCGAGCGCGCCGATGTCGTTGACGTTCATCAGGGGGTTCGTCGGCGTCTCGACCCAGACGAGTTCCGTTTCCTCGCCCATCGCCGCCCGCACGGCGTCGTGGTCGGTGGTGTCGACGAAGTCGAAGGAGACGTCGTACTCCTCGTACACCTGCGTGAAGATGCGGTGAGTGCCGCCGTAGACGTCGTCGCCCGCGACCACGTGGTCGCCCGCCTCGAGGAGGTTCAGGACGGTGTTGATGGCGCCCATCCCCGAGGAGAAACAGCGCCCGAACTCCCCGCCCTCGAGGCTCGCGAGGTTCTCCTCGAGGTCCGTCCGCGTCGGGTTGCCGGTGCGGCTGTACTCGTAGCCGCGGTGGTTGCCCGGCCCGTCCTGGACGTACGTGGAGTTCGCGAAGATGGGCGTCATCAGCGCGCCCGTGTCCTCGTCGGGCTCCTGGCCGGCGTGGATGGCTCGCGTGTCGATGTGTTCCTCGTCGTCAGTCATGGGTGCAGGTGTGTGGGCCCGCGAGTTAGGTCTGTTCGTTGCCGGAGACGAACCCGCTTCGTAACGTGCGTTTTATAACCGCGACGCCAGTACACCACTCCATACGACCATGCCGAGTTCCAACGGACCCCTCAACAGCACCCGAAAGAAGCTCTCGAACAGCCCCCGCGACCGGGGGACCTCCCCGCCCCAGCGCGCCATCGCCGAGTTCGACGAGGGCCAGAAGGTCCACCTGAAGACCGACCCCAGCGTCTCCGACGGGCGTTTCCACCCGCGTTTCGACGGTCTCACCGGCACCGTCACCGGCAAGCAGGGACGCGCGTTCAAGGTCGCAATCAACGACGGCGGCAAGGACAAGACCGTCATCGCCAAGGCGGCACACCTCCGCGCGCAGGACGACTGACATGACGATCTTCAAGGAGACCCTCGACGAGGAGTTCCTCACCATCTCGGAGGCCAAGGAGCTGCTCTCGGAGGTCGAGGCCGAGCGCGCGCTTGACGAGAACCGCGAGCTCCGCTTCGAACTCGCACGGGCCGTCGAGCACGTCAACCGGTTCGCGGTGCTCGAACCCGAGGAGGCCCGGGAGTTCGTCGACGAACTCCTCGAACTGGAGAGCATCGGCGACGAGGCAGTCGCGTACAAGATCGTCGACCTCCTCCCCCGGACGCGCACGGAACTCCGCGCGGTGTTCGCCCAGGAGCGCTACGCGCTCGACGGCGACGAACTCGACGAGATTCTCGACGTCGTTGCGAAGTACGCCTGAGTTGCCGACCGTTTAAGTGTCGGCTAGGCGTACCCATTCGTATGAGTGATACGCCTTCGACGGACGACGAGGAGCTCGCCGTCGTCCTCGATTACCTCGCCCACGGCCGCTCAGACGGCGGCCGCGACTACAGCGACGGATCTCTCGCCTACGCGGTCTCCGTCGACCGGTTCACGCTCTACGAACTGAATCTGTCGGAGGACGCAGACATCTCCATCCTCGACCGCGTGAAGATCCGCCCGGACTTCGAGGAGGGCATCAAGCGCGGCCGCGAGGTGGACTACGGCGACCTCTCGGACGGTGCCCGCTCGGAACTGGACTACGTCGTCGAGGACATCGTCGACGAGGACGAACAGCGGTTCGTCGACTTCTACAACGAGGCCCAGCCGATTTCGCTCCGGCTCCACCAGCTCAACCTGCTGCCCGGCATCGGGGACAAACTCCGGGACAACATTCTCGACGAGCGCAAGCGCAGCGGCCCCTTCGAGAGCTTCGCGGACCTCGAGGAGCGCGTCGACGGCCTCCACAGCCCGCGAGAGATCATCATCGAACGGATCCTCGACGAGATGCAGGAGGACGACCTGAAGTACCACAACTTCGCGCGCTCGTAGGGGAGCCTTTAGGAACCACCGGGGGTTACACCCGGCAATGACTGACCCCCGGGACCCGGATGCCCTGATCCGCAGAGCCGGTCGTCCCAACCCCGAGTTCGACCAGCATTTCCTGGTCGACGACCGCGTCCTCGACCGGATTCCGACGTACGCGGAGGGGTTCGACCGCTCGCACGTCCTGGAAATCGGTGCGGGCACCGGCGCCCTCACCGACCGCCTGCTCGCCGTCGCCGACCACGTGACCGCCGTCGAGCGCGACGCGGACTACGCTGCGTTCCTCCGCGAGGAGTTCGCCGACGAGCTAGCCGCCGACCGGCTCACCGTTCTCGAGGGGGACGTCCTCAAGGTCGACCTCCCCGAGTTCAGCTGTTCTGTCTCGAACCTGCCCTACGGCGTCTCGAGCGAGACGACGTTCCGACTGCTCCCGCTCGGGCAGCCCCTGGTGTTGATGTACCAGCGGGAGTTCGCGGACCGGATGGCCGCCGAGTCGGGAACGAGCGACTACGGCCGCCTCTCTGTGACGACCCAGCACTACGCGGACGTCGAGGTGGTCGAGACGGTCCCACCGGAGGCGTTCGACCCCCAGCCCCGCGTGCAGAGCGCGGTGGTGCGGCTGACGCCCCGTGACCCCGACTACGTGGTCGAGGACGAGTCGTTCTTCTTCGACTTCGTGAAGGCGCTGTTCACGCAGCGCCGCAAGACGGTGCGCAACGCCATCCGCAACACCGGCCACATCTCCGGGCTTTCGGACCCGGACGCGGTCGTCGCGGCCGTCGACGAGGACGTGCTCGGGCAGCGACCCGGCAACCTCTCGCCGTCGGCGTTCGCCGCGCTGGCGAACGTCGCTCTCGGCGTCAAACGAGGTGGGTCGTCGTGAACTGGCTGACGGCGATGGACGCGTTGCTCACCGACCTCTCCTCCATCGAACGGCTGGTGGCGTCGACGGTGGCGGTCGCCGTCCCCTTCCTCGTCATCGCGCTGGCCCACCGCGAGGTCGACCGGCGGCCGTCGCGGGTGACCCGCGTCGTCGCCGTCTTCGCGTCGCTCGCCGCACTCGCGGCCGCCGCTGGCGTGGTGGTGGTCGTCTGGGGACTCGAAGCCGCCGCCACCGAGCAGTTGAGCATCCTCGAAGGACACGCCCAGACGCTCGTCCGGGTGATGGTCACGGTTGGCTTCTTCGTGGCCGTCTACGTCGGTACCGGCGTCGTCCACCGCACGGTCGAGCGGTTCATGAAGCGGACCGACGGCATCACCGACCACCAGGCAGAGATCACGTACCGAATCCTCCAGATCTCCGTCTACGTACTCGCGCTGGTGGTGATACTCGGGTTCTGGGGCATCCAGCTCGGCGGCCTGCTCATCGGGGCCGGGTTCGCGGGTATCGTGCTCGGCATGGCCGCCCGGCAGACGCTGGGCGCGGTCATCGCGGGGCTCGTGTTGATGTTCTCCCGACCGTTCGAGATCGGTGACTGGGTGAAGATCGGGGACAACGACGGCATCGTCACCGACATCACCATCGTCAACACGCGACTCCAGACGTTCGACGGCGAGTACGTGATGCTCCCCAACGACTACGTCGGGTCAAACGAAGTGGTCAACCGCTCGCGGAAGGGCCGCCTCCGCATCCACGTCGAGGTCGGCGTCGACTACAGCAACGACATCGAGTTCGCGAGGGAGGTCGCCAAGGAGTCGATGAGCGACCTCGACGACATCCTCACCGTACCGCGCCCGCAGGTCGTCGTCAGGGAGTTCGAGTCCTCCTCGGTGCTGCTCGACCTCCGGTTCTGGATCGACAAGCCGAGCGCCCGCCGCCGCTGGCGCGCCCAGACCGCGGTCATCACGTCGGTGAAGTCGGCCTTCGACGAGGAGGGCGTGAAGATCCCGTTCCCGCAGCGGGAGGTTTCGGGGCGCGCAGAGACCGGCGGCTTCCGCGTGCGAGAGCAACCCCCGGAAGAGACGCGGACGGACGCGAACCCGCAGTCGAAAGTGGACGCGCCGGAACCCGAGGATGACTGACCTGGCGGACCGCCGCGGCGCCGAGACGGAGGTCTACCAGCCCGCCGAGGACTCGCTGCTGCTCGCGGAAGCTGCCGTCGACGACGTCGACGCGCGGGCCCGCGTGCTCGAGGTCGGTACCGGGTCGGGCTACGTCGCCGCCACCGTCGCCGACGAGACGGGCGCCAGCGTTGTCGGGTCGGACCTCAACCCGTTCGCCTGCCGGCAGGCGTTCGACCGCGGCGTCCCCGTCGTTCGTGCCGACCTGCTCTCGGCGTTCCGCGACGACGCATTCGACGCCGTGCTGTTCAACCCGCCCTACCTCCCCCGGGACGATGCCGCCGAGCGCGACGACTGGATGGAGGTCGCGCTGTCGGGCGGCGAGAGCGGTCGCGAGGTCGTCGAACCGTTCCTCGACGCGGTCGGCCGCGTGCTCGCCCCCGGCGGCGTGGTTCTGCTGCTCGTGAGCACGCTGACGGGCGTCGAGGAGGTCGTCGAGTACGCCGGTGACGCCGGGTTCTCGGCGGCCGCCATCCGCGAGGAGTCCTACCCGTTCGAGACGTTGACCGTCCTCAAGCTGAAGAAATAACCTACGGGAATATTTCTTGATGGAAAATATTAAACGCGGGTATCGCATACCGTCGGGTAGATGACCCGAATCGCCACGACTCTCGGCCTCTACCCCCTCCCCGACGACGCCAAGGAGCGGCTGTCGGACCTGAAGGGCCACCAGAAACACGACCTCGTCAGCGGCGACGAGGACCCCGCCATCGAATCCACGTACGACGACGTCCGCGAGGAACTCGTGGGCGCCCAGCAGGACGCCGGCCTCGACCGCGTCGTCGAAGGCCAGGCCCGCTGGGACGACATGCTCGCCCACCCGCTCACCGTCCACGAGAACGTGGAGGCCGGCGGCATCGTCCGCTACTACGACAACAACAACTTCTACCGCGACCCCGTCGTGCAGGGCGACCTGGACTTCTCCGGGGACATCGCCGCAGACCTCGACGCAGCGGCCGACCTCACCGACGACCTGCAGGCCGTCGTCCCCGGCCCGTACTCGCTGGCGGACCTCGCGACCGACGAGCACTACGGCGACGACGAGGAGTTCCTCGCCGCCGTCGCGGAGTTCCTCGCCGGCGAGGTCGAGGCGTTCCCGGATGCCGTCGAGACGGTGTTCGTCCTCGAACCCTCGCTCGTGACGAATCCGCCCGGTGAGGGCGCCGACGAGCGCGCCAGCGAAGCCATCGACGAGGTAGCCAGGGCCGCCGACGCGGATGTCGTCGCCCACTCCTACTGGGGCGCCCTCGAGGAGAAGGTCCACGCCCACCTGCTCGACGCGGACGTCGACGCAATTGGCTACGACCTCGTCTCGAACCACGACGACAACGTCTACAACGTGGCCGAGTACGGCACCAAGGACTCCGTCGCCCTCGGCGTCGTCGACGGCCAGAACACGCTCGTCGAGTCACCGGAGACCATCCGGGAACGCATCGACTGGTTCCAGGACGCCGTCCCCGGCGACTTCGACGACGTCTACGTCACGTCGAACACCGAACTGTTCTACCTGCCCGTCAACCGCTTCGAGGAGAAACTCGCCGCGCTCGGGCAGGCCGTCGCCCCGGAGGTGGAAGCATGAGCAACCGCGACCAGTTCCGCCCCGAGGGCCACGCGAACGACCACTTCCTGCTGACCACCGTCGTCGGCTCCTACCCGAAGCCGAAGTGGCTCGACCGCGCGAAGGACCTCTGGGAGGACCCGGACGCCGACTTCGGCGACGACGAGTGGGCCGAAGCCACCGACGACGCCGCTCGCCTCATCACCGAGGAGCACGAGCGCGCGGGCCTCGACGTCGTCGTGGACGGCGAGATGCGGCGCAACGAGATGGTGGAGTTCTTCGCCCACCGCATCGACGGCTACGAGTTCAACGGCCCCGTGAAGGTGTGGGGCCACAACTACTTCGACAAGCCCAGCGTCGTCAGCGACGTCGAGTACGACGAGTCGTGGCTCGTCGACGAGTACGAGTTCACCGCGAGCGTCGCCGAGCGCCCGGTGAAGGTCCCCATCACGGGGCCGTACACGCTCGCCAACTGGAGTTTCAACGAGGCCTACGACGACGACGAGGCCCTCGCCTACGACCTCGCGGACCTCGTCAACGAGGAGATCGAGAAACTCGTCGAGGCGGGCGCCCGCTACATCCAGATCGACGAACCCGCCCTCGCGACCACGCCGGACGACCACGCCATCGTCGGCGGCTGCCTCGAACGCATCGCCGACGGGATTCCCGAGGACGTCCGCATCGGTCTCCACGTCTGCTACGGCGACTACTCCCGCATCTACCCGGAGATTCTGGAGTTCCCGGTCGACGAGTTCGACCTCGAACTCGCCAACGGCGACTACGAGCAGCTAGACGTCTTCAAGGACCCCGACTTCACCAAGGATCTCGCGCTCGGCGTCGTCGACGCCCACGTCGCCGAGGTCGAATCCGTCGAACAGATCGAGGCGAACATCCGGAAGGGCCTGGAGGTCGTGCCGCCCGAGCGGCTCACCGTCAGCCCTGACTGCGGCGTGAAACTCCTCCCCCGTGAGGTCGCCTACGAGAAGATGGCGAACCTCGTCACCGCCGCCCGCAACGTCGAGGCCGACCTCGACGAGGGGAACATCGACGTCTCGGCGGCCGCGCCCGCCGACGACTGACGCCTCAGGCGTCCTCCCGGCGCAGTTTTTCTAGGTGGCTCCTGCAGACGACGTCGTCAGTCACCCGTTCGTACTCCTCCTGGGACTCCTCGCCAGCGGCCGTCACGGCGCCGACGAACTCCACGAGGTCGTAGTCGCCCGGCTGGCCGCAGTAGAGACACGTCGCGTTGTCGATGTCGGCGGGCACGTGCTCGGCGACGCACTGCTCGCAGATGCCGATCGCGTCACCGTCGACGAGCCGGTAGATCGGCCCCGTCTTGTTGCAGACGATACAGTCCATACGGGGCGGTCGCTCCGCCGCCGGAAGAAACCCTAGCCCGAGCGCTCGCGGACCTCGCTCGCGACGCGCCCGACGGTATCGTACTCGTCGTCGGCGTAGGCGATGAAGCGGACGTCACGGAGCGAATCGGGGTCGAACTCCAGAATCTCCTCGGGGATGATGCGGGCCCCCTCAGTCAGGTCGAACCCCGCGACGCCACAGCCGAGGGCCGGAATCACGAGTGACTCACAACCACGCTCGTCGGCGGCCGCGAGGGCGTTCCGGGTGGCCGCTCTGATGCTCTCCGCGGTGGCTTCTCCGTCGCCGTAGTGGGGCATCGCGGCCGCGTGAATGACGTACTCCGCGTCCTCAGAAATCCCTGATTTCTGATGGGCTGCGGAAATCGCTCCACGATTTCCGAACGTCGAGGTCGTAGGCGTCTGTCACCGCGACCTCGCCGAGGTCCACTGGACCCTTCGACGTCGCCTCCTCGTTGATTTCGGGGCCGGCGCCCCGGCGGAGTGCGCCCTCGACGCCCGACCCCATCTCGAGGCTCGTCCCCGCGGCGTTCACGAGCGCGTCCGCTTTCTGTGCGGCGATGTCGCCCTGGTCGACGCTGAACTGCATGGCTACTCGAAGTTCTAACTGCGCGACGAAAAAGGTCGGCGTCGCTAGTGGTCGTCGGCGTCCTCGTACACCCACGAGGCGGTACTGAGCTCCCAGTCGACGAGTTCGTCCTCGTCGAAGAAGAGCCCGATCTCGCGCTCGTTGGCGCCCTCGTCCTCGTGGTCGCTCCCGTGGATGAGGTTGTGGCCGAGGTCGTTGCCGTAGTCGCCGCGGATGGTGCCCGGAGCGGCCTCCTGGGCGTCCGTCGCGCCCATCATCTGGCGGACCTGCCGCGTGGCGTCCGCGCCCTCCCAGACCATCGCGAAGACGGGTCCGGAGGTGATGAACTCGACGAGCCCGTCGAAGAACGGCTTGTCCTCGTGCTCGGCGTAGTGCTCGTGGGCGAGCTCCTCGTCGATCTGCATGAACTTGCCGCCCACCATCTTCAGGCCCTTGTCCTCGAGCCGGGAGACGACGTCGCCGATGAGACCGCGCTGGACGCCGTCGGGCTTGACCATCACGAAGGTGCGTTCGTCGTGGTGGCTCATCTGTCAGTCCTCGACTTCCTGTTCTTCCTCGGTCCACTCCACGTCGCGTGGCTCGCGGCCGAGGTCGGCGTTCTTCTCGCACTTCGACGAACAGAAGTGCACTGTGCTCCCGTCGTTGTGGACGAACATCGTGCCCGTACCGGGCTCGATGTCGGCGCCACAGTAGTCACACGTTCGAGTCTGAACCATTACTGACCACCGATGGAGTCCGCCTCGCGGGCGGTTTCCTTGAGCTGGAGGACGTCCCCCACTCGGACGGGGCCCAGGACGTTCCGCGTGATGATGCGGCCCTGGTTCGAGCCCTCCTGTATGCGGCACTTCACCTGCATCGCCTCGCCGTGCATCCCGGTCTTGCCGACGACTTCGATGACTTCGGCGGGCGTGGCGCCCTCTTCAGATTCCTCTGCACTCATTGCTGGTTACTGGAGGTCCTCGATCTTCTGCGCGATGTCCTCGACGTCGTCCTCGGCGTCGCCGGCGTCCACGATGGCCGCGGCGGCGCTGCCGACTTCGAGGCCGGCGGCGTTGCCGAGTTCGTCCTGCGTCTCGACGAACGTCACGCCGATGCCCTTCTCGTCGGCGAGTTCGGGCAGGTGCATCACGATCTCTTCGGGAGAGACGTCCTCGGCGACGTAGACGAGCGAGGCGTTGCCGCGCTCGACGGCCTTGGTCGTCTCGTTGGTTCCCTTCTTTACTGTTCCTGTGTCACGAGCCACTTCGAGCGCTTCGAGGGCTCGCTCCTGGAGGTCGGCTGGAACGTCGTAGTCAACGTACACTGGCATATGTTGTTCACCTTCCCGCGGACGGGCTTGCGCTCCCCTGCCGGTTCGGAATCCCTGACGGCTAGGAGCATCATCGACCCTCCACAGGCTGTATCCTACTCATCCGGGTCCCTCAGTTAAAAGCGCTTTCAAAGCACGTCGCCGTGCGACGGCGAGACACGCCGGACGAAACGCCCTTCCCCCGCCTCCCCGAAGCAGGGGTCGATGAACGTCGACGCTGCGCGGGCACTGCTCCGGGAGGCCCGGTCGGCCGACGAGCGACGCCTGCTCGTCCTCGCCGGCGACCGCGAGGCGGGCCTGGACGCCGCCAGCACGCTCCTCGAGGAACTCCCGATTCCGCTCGGGGGCACGACCCTGGTGTCGACGCGGGACGCCCTCGCCTGCGAGCAGGTGGCCCCGCGGAACGCCGACCGCCTGCTGGGCACCACACGGAGCGCCGTCGTCTTCGACGCCCACCCGGACTGCCGCCCGAACGCGCTCGGCCGCGTCGTCGGCGCAGTGGACGGCGGCGGCCTCCTCGTACTCCTCGCCCCCGCACTCGACGACTGGCCGGAGCGCCGCGACGCCTTCGACGAGGGGCTGGCGGTGCCGCCGTTCGGCGTCGACGACGTCGCGGGGAACTTCCGACGACGCCTCGTCGCCACACTGCGCGCACATCCCGGTATCGCCATCTACGACGTGGACGAGAACCGGCTCGAACGCGACGGACTGACCGACCCCGCCCCCCAGCTCGCCGAACCACGTCCGGACCCGCCCGACGCCGCAGCCTTCCCCCGTGAAGCGTACGAGGCCTGCCTCACGGGCGACCAGATGAGCGCTCTGACGACTTTCGAAGAACTCGCCGAGGTCCCGGCAGCCGTCGTCGCGGAGGCCGACCGCGGCCGCGGCAAATCCAGCGTCGCGGGCCTCGCAGCCGCCTGCCTCGCCCGCGACGGGATGGACGTGCTCGTCACCGCCCCGGGTCGCCGGAGCACGGACGAACTGTTCGCCCGTGCCCGGGAACTGCTCGGCGAACTCGACGCCCTCCGGGGTGATGGCGACACCATCGAAACCGATTCGGGCGGACGAATCAGGTTCGAGAAACCCCCAGTAGCGGCCGAACTTCCGGGCGACCCGGACGCGGTGTTCGCCGACGAAGCGGCAGCCATTCCGGTCCGACTGCTCGAAGCGCTGCTCGACTGCGAGCGACTCGCGTTCACGACCACGGTCCACGGCTACGAGGGTGCGGGCCGCGGCTTCGACGTCCGGTTCCGGGACCGACTCGACGACAGCGCCCACGAGGTGACGGAGGTGGCGCTCGTCGACCCCATCCGGTACGCTGCGGGCGACCCGGTAGAGACGTGGGCGTTCCGCGCGCTCCTGCTCGACGCGCGGCCCGCCGTCGACCCGCTCGTCACCGACGCCTCAGTCGACGACGCGGCGTACGAAGCGTTCTCTCCAGAGGCACTGCTCGCGGACGACCACCTGCTCCGGGAGACGTTCGGCCTGCTCGTCTACGCCCACTACAGGACCGAGCCGAACGACCTCGCGCGCCTGCTGGACGCCCCGAACCTCGCCGTCCGCGCGCTCGTCCACGACGGCCACGTCGTGAGCGTCGCGCTGCTCGCCCGCGAAGGCGGCCTCGACACCGGCCTGCGGACGGCGATGTACGAGGGCGAACGCGTCAAGGGGAACATGATTCCGGATGTGCTCACCAGCCAGTTGCGCGACGAGGACGCCGCCGTCCCCGTCGGCTGGCGCGTGATGCGCATCGCCACCCACCACGCGGTCCGCGAGCGCGGCCTCGGTTCGCGGCTCCTCTCGGCGGTCCGCGGGGAGTTCGAGGGTGAAGCAGACTGGCTCGGCGTGGGCTACGGCGCCACCCCGGAACTGCTGTCGTTCTGGGCCGACAACGGCTACTCGACGGTCCACCTCTCGACGACGCGCAACGACACCAGCGGCGAGTACTCCGCGGTGATGCTCGCACCGCTCACCGACGCCGGCCGCGCGCTCCACGACCGCCACGCGGCCTGGTTCGCCCGGCGGAGCGCGAGCGTGCTCTCCGACCCACTGCGGGACCTCGACACGGACGTCGCGCGAGCGGCGCTGCGTGCGTGCGACGCCGACCCCGGCCTCGACCTCTCGGCCGACGAGTGGCGGGTCGTCGCGGGCGCCGCGCACGGTCCCGGGATGTACAGCGTCGACCCCGGACCGTTCCGGCGCCTCGCCCGCTACCACCTCGTCGCCGGCGACGCCGCCCTGCTCTCCGCAAGCGAGGAGCGCCTGCTCGTACGAAAACTCCTGCAGGCCCGCCCGTGGAGCGACGTCGTCGCGGAACTCGGCTTCCACTCGACGGGGCAGGCGATGCGCGCCCTCGGCGACGCGCTCCGGCCGCTCGTCGTCGCGTACGGCGACGACGCGGCGCGCGCCGAACTGGCCCGATTCACCGACGAGGATTAGGGGCAGACGGCCGAACGAGCGGACATGGAGGTGCTCGTCGCGCTCGCGTTCGTGTTGCTGGCCCTCGGCGTCGTCGGGAGTGTGCTCCCGCTGCTGCCAAGTGGTCTCCTCTCGCTCGCCGGTGTCCTCGTCTACTGGTGGCAGACCGGCCGACCGGGCCCGCTGTTGCTCGCCGGTCTCGTACTCGTCGCGCTGCTCGCCGTGGCCGTCGACTGGCTCGCGGGGTTCGTCGGGGCCCGCGCCGGCGGGACCGACACGAAGACCGCCATCGCCGCGGGAATCGTCGGGTTCGCGTTGATGATTCCGACCGGCCCCATCGGTCTGCTCGTCGGCGTGGCGGGCACCGTCTTCGCACTCGAACTGTACGAGGACCGGGACGTCGAGGAGAGCGCGCGCCGCGCAGCGTACGCCACGGTCGGCGTGCTCGCGTCCTCTGCGATGCAACTCGTGCTCACTGTCGCCATCCTCGCCGTGATGGTGTGGGTGCAGTTCGCGTAGCGTCGGCGCCCGTCACTCCACGAACTCGTCGAACAGCCCCCGGAACCGGTTCAGCGTCTCCGGCGTCACCGCGTTGCCGTCGACGGTGTACACGCCAGTGACGTCGCGGGTGCGACACGTGCCGACGATGGAGTCCAGCAGGCGGTAGACCCGGTTCACCTCCGCGTACATCAACAGGATGCTCACGCTGTCCACGAGCACCCACCCGGTACCGGGTTTCAGGTGGCCGAACCCGCGGTTGAACTCGATGCTGATACCCGTGAAGTCCATCGGACTCACGCGGTTCGACGTCCACATCGGTCCCTCGTAGTTGACGGACGACCCGGTGATGGGGACGACGCCGACGTTCCGCGTGGGGACGCCGCGCTGTTCGAGGGCCCGCTCTATCTGCGTCGGACTCCGGCCAATGGACACCACCAGGAGGTTCTCGAAGGCGCGTTCGGGGAGCATCTCGTACTTGAACTTCGTCCCCGGGAGCGCGACGAGCGCCTGCTCGCCCGCCGCGACGCCGTCGAGTTCCCCCGGTGTCTCCGGACGGAGTTCGCCCTCACTCGGCGTCATCGGCGAATCCCCCCTCGACGTCACTTGTCTCGATGCTGATGGACCCGGGTTCGATGTCGACGAAGTCGCGGACGAACAGCCAGACTGCCACGAAGTGGAGTGCGGCCGCCGCGGTCAGCACGACGAACGAGACGACGTACGGCGCCCGGGAGCCGACCAGCCCGAAGTAGAGGAGGTCGGCCCCGACCCACCCACCGACGAACAGCACGACGCTCGTCCCGAGATACAGTACGGCACGCCGGTAGACCAGCACCTGGAACCCGCGGGCCGCCGGGTAGATGAGCACTGCGGCGGAGAGCACCAGCAGTGCCGACATCCCCGTGTACGCTGCTTCCACGACGTTCACGCCCGGGCACCTCCACTCACGATGCGAGCGAGGCGGAAGGCGACCAGACTGACGGAGACGACGCCGACGCCGTAGGCGACCATCTCGACGACCAGCCAGTCTCCGCTACCCCCGAGGATGGTGATGGCGAGCGCGGCGGCGAACGCGAGTTCCATGACGGGAAGCGGTGCGAGCACGCGGCCCCACGGCGTCCCGCGGAACCCGTACGCGGCGATGAGGCTGAGCGGGAGGGCGGCGAACATGAATCCAGCCTGGAGGTAGAGGAGGACGTCGAAGACGTTCACTCCCGCTCACCTCCGAAGCCGTCGCTTGCCGTGTCTCGGGGCGATACGTAGGGGCCGTGGTCGCTCCTGGTCACGGCGTCTGTCGCAATGCGCCACCCCGCGAGACAGAACGGGACGGCGGCAGCCAGCACGAACGCGTCGTGTGCCGCCGTCGCGTCGACGGCGAGCACCGTCGCCGCTCCGCCGACGACGAGACCCATCCCCGCAAGAACCAGTGCGTACGGGTAGAGCACGACGTCGCGGTTGGTCGCCGCAGTGACCGCGACGACACTGCCGGACGCGGCGATGACGATTGACTCGGCGACGAGGAGGAGGTCGAACGCCTCGCTCATAGCGAACACCGGCCACTCGTCATCCGGACCAGTTGCACGGCGCTCGCCGTCGAAAGCGCCGCGGCGGCACCCAGGAGCACCAGGACGATGGCTCGGGCGGTAGGCGCCGGGATGGGCGCCGATCCGACGAGCGTGCTCGCGAGACCGAGAGCCACTGTCACCGCGATCGCAGCGAGCACGTTGCCGAACGCGGACCCGTAGAACTGTCTGACCGCCACCGCGAACAGCGGCAGGGACATCGAGAGCCCCACCACCGAGAGTCCCTCGACGAGCGACTGTTGAACCATACCCGGTCACGCGGGGCCACCATCAAAGTAGTTCCTGCTAGACAGTGTCAGCCGAACGAAGAGTCCCGCCGACGGGAGCCTACGGGTGGGCGTAGTAGGCTACCGACTCCGCGTCGTCGTGGCGGTCGCAGCGCGCGAAGCCGACGCGCACGAACTGCACCACAGCGTCGGGGTCGACGTCGGAGAACCCGGGTTCCGCGTAGCCGGAGACGTCGCCGTTCGGGGTGCGCATCCGCACGCGGACGTTCTCCGTGGCGGGCACCCAGTGGACCACGTCCACGCCCTCCTCGCGCACAACGTCGATGTCGGCCTCGTCGAGGTAGTCGAATTCGTCGCCGTCGAACTCGACCGGCCCGTACCCCTTCAGCCAGAGTCGGTCGCCGGCCGCTGGGAGGTCGCGCTCCTCGACGAGGACGGCGTCGCCGACCGGGATGTTCCGCTCTCCGCGGTCCTCGTGGTCGGGGTGGACGAGCGGGTGTGCGCTGTCGGGGCCGCCCGACAGCGGCACCTCGGTGGCGTCGAACTGCTCCTCGGCGCCGCTACCGCGGTCGTCGAAGCCGTCCCGCACGAAGAACTGGCGGGGCGCTTCGTCGTCCACCAGGTCGCGGTTGTTCGAGTACACCGAGGACATCGCGAGGTCGACGTTGCTCGTCGACGTCCCCAGTTCGGTCATCGCGTCCACGAGCGCCTGCCCGCGGATGCCGCGGCGTTGGACGCTCGGTAGCGTCGGCGCGCGCGGGTCGTCCCAGCCGTCCAGTTCGCCCGCGTCGATGAGCTCGCCGATGGTGGACGTCGACATCTTCACGTCGTAGGCGTCGACCTGCACGTGGCCCCAGTGGATGACCTCGGGGTACTCCCAGTCGAAGTAGTCGTAGACGAACTGCTGGCGCTTCGCGGAGTCCTGCAGGTCGATGCCGCGGATGATGTGCGTGACGCCAGTGAGGTGGTCGTCGACGCCCGACTGGAAGTCCAGCATCGGCCAGCAGCGGTACGCTGCGGCCTCCTCGCGGGGGTGGGGCGTCTCGATGATGCGGAACGCCACCCAGTCCCGGAGCGCGGGGTTCTTGTGCTCGATGTCGGTCTTCACGCGCAGCACCATCTCCCCGGAGTTGTAGTCGCCGTCGACCATCGCGTCGAACTCCTCGGCGACGACGGCCGGGTCCTTCTCGCGGTGCGGACAGGCCTCGCCGCCGTTCTTCAGCTCGGAGAACTCCCCGGCCGGACAGCTACACGTGTACGCGCCGCCCATCCCGATCAGCTGACGGGCGTGCTCGTAGTAGACGTCGAGGCGGTCGCTGGCGCGGTACACGTCGGCCGGCTCGAACCCGAGGTACCCTATCTCGTCGAGAATCTCGTCGTACGCCCACAGGAGCGGGCGCTTGGTCTCCGGGTCGGTGTCGTCGAAGCGCACGATGAACTCACCGTCGTACTCCTCGGCGTACGTCCCGATGACCGCCGGCATCCGCGAGTGGCCGATGTGCCACGGGCCGTTCGGGTTCGGCGCACACCGCATCCGGATCTCGTCGTACGCCTCGGCGTTCGGGAGGTCCGGCAGCACCTGGTCGTCCTCCTCGTCCTCGGCGTCGAGTTCCTCGAGGCGCTCGGGCGCGAGTTCACCCAGACGCTCGCGCTTCTCCTCGCGGTCCATCCCGTTGACGTCCGCGATGACCGGCGAGACGACGCCCGGAATCTCGTCGCCGTGCTCGCGGAACTCGGGATTCTCGCCCATCATCGGCCCCATGATGGCGCCGACCTGCGCGTCGCTGTCGTGCTTGAGCGCGTTGAAGAGGGCCGCCACCTCGGCCTCTCGTCGCACGCGCTCGCGAATCTCGTCGTCCATTGGTTTTGAGTTCGCCCGAGGCAGGCAAATCCGTTGGGATTTGTCGTGAGCTGAACTCGCTGTCGCGGAATGGCATACGCGCGGCCTCGCCGCGCGTTTCACCGCGAGCCGGAGGCTCGCGGGAGTTTTTAGCGTAGCTTTTTGCGAGGTGGGTTCCCGCAGGGAGCGAAGCGACCGAGGAAACCCACCGAAGTAAAAAGGTCCTCGTTTAGTAGGTCCGCTCGATGAGGTAGTCCGCGACCTGTTCGAGGCGCCGGTGGGCCTCGTTGTCCGGGAGGACGTCGAGGTGGTCTTTCCCCTCGGCGACGAGGTCCTCGGCGAGGTCGCGGGCGTACTCGATGCTGCCCACGGCCTCGAGTTCGGCGACCGCGTCCTCGATCTCGTCGTCGGTCACGTCCTCCGGGTCGGTTGCGTCGAGGAGGCCCGCGACGTCGACGCCCTGGTCGCGGGCGTGGAGGGTGATGACGGTCTTCTTGTTCTCGACGAGGTCGGAGCCCCGCTGCTTGCCGAGTTCCTCGGAGGACTGCGTGAGGTCGAGGACGTCGTCGTGGATCTGGAACGCCTGCCCGACCCGCAGGCCGTACTCGTACAGCGCTTCGACGGTGTCGTCGTCGGCGCCGAGCACGATGGCGGGGATGCTGGCGGCCGCGGCGTACAGCACCGCGGTCTTCAGCTCCACCATCTCCATGTACTCGTCGGGCACCACGTCGTCGCGGGTCTCGAAGTCGACGTCGAGGGCCTGCCCCTCGCAGATGTGGGTGCAGGTCTCGGCGAGCGTCCGCATCGCGCCGAGGCCGCGCTCGGGCGGCGCCCCGGTCCGCATCATGATCTCGAACGCCTTCGAGTAGAGCGTGTCGCCGGCGAGAATGGCGGTCTCCGTGTCGTACTCCTGGTGGACCGCGGGCACGCCGCGACGGAGGTCGTCGTCGTCCATGATGTCGTCGTGGATGAGCGTGAACGACTGGATGACCTCGATGGAGACGGCGGCCGACATGACGTCCACCGTCTCACCCGTGAGGTCCGGGAACGCCCGGTAGTCGGCGTCCCCCGCCTCGACGTCGGCGAGGGCCTCGGCGGTCAACAGCAGCATCGCGGGTCGGAGGCGCTTCCCGCCGGCCTTCAGGAGGTAGCGGGAGGCCTCGTAGAGGCGCTCCGGGCGCTTCGGCGGGAGGTCCTCGTCGATGGCGGCGTTGACCAGTTCGCGGCGCTCGCGGACCGCGGAGAGCACCGCCTCCTCGCGGGCGTTCCGGGACATCTACTCGACGAGCTGGATGGTGTTGCCGTTCTGCGTGATGTGCAGGTCGCGGCCGAGCTTGTAGCCCTGGCTCCGGCAGAGGTCGGTGTACGGCGCGAACCCTTTCGTGTCCTGGTGGGCGGGGATGACGTTCTGCGGCTGGAGCGCCTGGAGCATCTGGTAGTGGCCCTCCTCGCGGAGGTGGCCCGACACGTGGATGTCGTCGTAGATGCGGGCGCCCTGCATCTGGAGGAGGCGCTCGGACTGGTAGCGCTGGCCCTCGTTGGTCGGCTCCGGAATCACGCGGGCCGAGAAGATGACCTTGTCGCCGTCCTCGATGTCGTAGGGAGTCTCGCCGCGACCCATCCGGGTGAGCATCGCGCGGGGTTCACCCTGGTGGCCGGTGACGATGGGGAGGAAGTTCTCCTTGCCCTCGTTCATCACGCGCTTGAACGCGCGGTCGACGGACTTCCGGTGGCCGAACATCCCGAGGTCGTCCGGGAAGTTCACGCGGCCCATGCGCTCGGCGGTGCCCGAGTAGTGCTCCATCGAGCGGCCGAGCAGGATGGGTTCGCGGCCGATGTCCTTCGCGAACTCCACGAGCGAGGAGACCCGGGAGACGTGACTGGAGAACGTCGTGGCGACGATGCCGCCGTCGTAGTCCTCGACGCTCTGCATCACGTCCTTGAGGTGGCGCCGCGCCACGCTCTCGGAGGGCGTGCGGCCCTTCCTGCCGGCGTTCGTGCAGTCCTCGATGTAGCAAAGGACGCCGTTGTCCTCGCGCCCGATCTCGCGGAACCGCTTCATGTCGATGGGGTCCTCGAGGACAGGGTCGTGGTCGATGCGCTTGTCGAGGCCGTAGACGATGGCGCCCTCCGGCGTGTGGAGGACGGGGTTGATGGCGTCGATGATGGAGTGCGTGACGTGGACGAACTCGAGTTCGCAGCGGTCACCGATCTGCATCGTCTCGCCGGCGCTCATCTTCACGAGTTCGTTGTCGACGCCGAACTTCTGTTCGCCCTCGATCTGACCTTTCACCAGTTCCGTGGTGAACGGCGAAGCGACGATGGGCGCGTTGTAGCGGTGGGCGAGCTTCGAGAGCGCGCCGATGTGGTCGAGGTGGCCGTGGGTCGGCACGATGGCCTTCACGTCGCCCTCGAGGTCGCTCATCACCCGGTCGTCGGGGATGGCGCCCATGTCGATAAGGTCGAGGCTGTGCATCTTCTCGGTCTCGACGTTGTCGTGGATGAGGACCTGCGAGAGGTTGAGGCCCATGTCGAAGATGACGATGTCGTCACCCGCTCGGATCGCCGTCATCTGTCGCCCGACTTCCTCGTAACCGCCGATGGTTGCAATTTCGATTTCCATGGTTGGAATCACTGAAACCCGCTGTCTTGCGCGTCTCTAAACAGCCGCGGACTGGCGACGGCGATCTACGGCATCTTGCGGCCGTTAGCCGCCGTCGCGTGAACGCCCGCGACGCTGCTCTTGGTCATCGTTGTACCCGCGTTGTTAAAAACAGCAGGGATTGCCGGTGGCCCCAAATCGCGGGAGACGACCACAATCCCACGGAGCGAGACGGGCCTACCCCTCGATTCTCGTTCCGGCGTCCTCGCCGGCGAGGAACGCCTCCAGGTTCGCCGGGCCGAAGACGAAGGCGGACGACTCCGCGTCGAGGAGCGCTCGCACCTTCGCCGCCATGCCGCCGGTGACGTCGGTGGCGTCGCTGCCGCCGAGGGCCGCCGCGACGTCGTCGTAGCTCTCGATGGTTGGGACGACCTCGCCGGACTGGTCGAGGACGCCGGGAACCGTCGAGCAGAGGCCGAGCCGGTCGGCGTCCAGACCCGCGGCGAGGTGGGTGACGAGTTCGTCGCCGCTCAGGATCGTCGCGCCCTTGCCCGCGTGTGCGAGGATATCTCCGTGCATCACCGGGACGAATCCCTCGTCGAGCATCGCGGCGACGTGGGCTGTCGGCAGGTGGAGGTCGGCCGCCGCGTCGCGATGCCCGGCGGAGAACGGGTGGACGGGAACCGCGGGCACACCCGCCTCCGCGAGCGCCCCGACGACGGCGGTGTTCAGGCGCTCCATCGTCCCCGCGATGTCCCGGACCGCCTGCGGGTCAGTCGTCCCGTCGCTGGTAGAGACGCCGTGTTCGGCGGCGTGTGGGTGACCGAAGCTCCCGGCGCCGTGGACCACGACGAGGTCCGAGACGTCTGCCGCTCCCACTTCCATCGCCAGGTCGGCGAGCCGCTCGTCGTCGACCGTCTCTCGGCGCTCCTTCTCGGTGACGACGCTGCCGCCGAGTTTCAGGACGACCGTCATTCTGCGCGCACGCCCTCCGTGGCGAGCGCAGCGCGGAACGCCTCCTCGCAGTCAGGCGTGAGCGAGAGAGCGGTCTCAGAGCCGTCCTCGGGGTCAAGCGCGACGACGCTCCCGCCGCCGCCGGCGCCAGTCAGTTTCGCGCCGAGCGCGCCGCTCTCCCGGGCCGCCCACACCATGTTTTCGAGGGAACGCGCGGACACACCGAGCGCCGACAGGAGGCCGTGGTTGACGTCCATCAGGCGGCCCAGCGTCTCGACGTCGCCGTCGGCGAGCGCGCGCTCGCCCTCCCGGACGAGGTCACCGATTGCCTCTACAGTGTCCGCCGCGAAGCCGAACTCCTCGCGGAGCGAGCGCACGCCCGCGACCAGCTCGCCGGTGTCGTGGCTGGTGCCGTCGTAGCCCACGACGAACGGCAGGTCGGGCGCCTCGAGGGTGGTGCAGTCGTCGCCCTCCACGCGCACCGCGCCGCCCATCGCCGAGCAGAACGTGTCGGCGCGGGACGCCTGTCCCTCCTGGACCTCGTACTCGACCTGATAGGCGCGCTCTGCGACCTCCCGTGCGTCGAGTTCGACGCCGAGTTCCCGCGTCGCGGCGTCGATACCCGCTACCGCGACGGCCGCGCTCGACCCGAGGCCCGCGCCGAGGGGAATCTCGCTGACTATCTCCACGTCGAAGCCCGCGTGCTGGCTGTCGGCCGCGTCCCGCGCCTGCGACACTGCCTCGTCGACGTACCCCGTCGCCGCCTCGACGAGCGGCGTCGGCACGTTCACGTCCGGCGCCTCGTCGTCAGAGTCGCTGTACTCGACGGTGAATCCGTCGAGCGAGAGCGCGTCCGCGGACACCCGCAGGCGGTCGTCGTCGCGTTCGGAGACGGTGACGGTCGCCCGGCGCTCGATGGCGCAGGGCACCGCCGGCTCCCCGTAGACGACGGCGTGCTCGCCGAAGAGGTACACCTTCCCCGGCGCACTCGAAGTCGTTGGCATACCTCCCGGTGTGACCCCCGAGGTAACAGATGTTCCGGAACACCGCGAGCGATAGCGGCGGGTCGCTCACCTGCGAGCAGGGCTGAGCAGTCCACTCGAACGGACCGTTCCGCCCCGACCTTATGTGCACGGGCGGCGAACGGGCGACCATGCGCCCGGTCATCGACCACGTGCCGTTCGCCGCCAGCGACCTGACCGCCATCGTCGAGCGCTTCGAGTCGGCGGGGTTCGACCCCGACTACGGCGGGGAACACCCCGACGCGGGCACCGAGATGGCGGCGCTCGTCCTCCCGGACGGCTCCTACCTCGAACTCGTCGCGCCCACTCGGTCGGACCCGGCGTGGTGGGGCGAGTTCTTCGAGTACGGCGACCCCCTGGGCGGCCCCAGCGACTGGTGCGTCGAGTCCGGCAGCGTCCACGCCGAGTGTCAGCGGCTCATCGACCACGACGTGGAGGTCCACGGCCCCTCCCGCGGGAGCCGCGAACGCCCCGACGGCACGGTCGTCGAGTGGGACAACGCCTTCCTCGGGCCGCCCGACGAACACCTCCTCCCGTTCGTCGTCAGCGACCGCACGCCCCGCGAGTACCGCGTCCCCGACAGCGAACTGTACGGGTCGCCCGTGTCCGGAATTGCGTGGGTCGTCCTCGCCACCGACGACATGGAACGCACCGTCGACCGCTTCGAGCGCCTCTACCGCTTCCCCTCCCCGGAGTACGACTACGACGACGAGTACGGCGACCTGGCGTGCTTCCCCGGCCAGGACGTCGTCCTCTGTGAACCGGACGGCGGCCGCGTCGCCGACCGCGTCGCCGAGTTCGGGCCCTGTCCCGCCACCGTCCTGCTGAGTGCGGACGTCGACGACGCGCGCCACCAGCACCCCCTCGGCGACGGCCGGGAGTGGTTCGGCCGCCGCGTCCGGTTCGTCGAGGGCCTCGACGGCTACCTCGGTCTGGTCGCGCGGTAGCCACGGCCGGTCGCTGGCCGCCGGTCCCCCGCTCGCCAGTGAGCGGGACGCGCTGGCAGTTCTCGGAGATTCTGGTGACTTTCTGCACAGAGTTCGGTAAATCTCTTTCTCGGAGTCGCGCGCAGTTCTAGATATGACGAACCGCAGACGATTCCTCACCGCCTCCGCAGCCAGTGTGGCGGCAGTTCTCGCCGGCTGCACGACCGGGACCGGCGGCAACGACCAGGAAACCACGACAACAGCGCAGGCGACGGAGACGACGGGGTCGGCGGCCACGACCACCGACTCGATGGACGGGAACGCCACCGTCGCCGTCCGGTCGACTGACGAGTACGGCGACGTCCTCGTGGACAGTGAGGGACTGAGCCTCTATCTGTTCACGGAGGACGAGGGCAGCACGTCGACCTGTTACGACGGCTGTGCGGACAACTGGCCGCCGCTTACAGTCGACGGCGAACCGACCGCAGTGAGCGGCGTGACCGCGACACTGGGCACGACAGAACGCGACGACGGGTCGACGCAGGTGACCGCCGCCGGTAAACCGCTGTACTACTTCGCCGGCGACAGCGCTCCTGGCGACACCAACGGACAGGGCGTTGGAGGCGTATGGCTCCTGTTGGCGCCCGACGGCTCCCAGATTGGCGGGACGGATTCGACGACTACGACGACGGACGACGCGGGCGGCGGGTACTGACCCGGCACCAAACCGTCGTTCCCCGTTCGGTCCCCTCGCCTGTTCTCGCACAGCGACGGCGTCGCCACTGCCGAAGCGTACTGACGCCAGTTCGAGAAAGGTACTGCGTCGACGTCGGAAACGGGGTTAGAGGCCGTCCTCGAAGTCCTCGAGGGCGTACGTCGGCTCCGCGCCGCGCCGGTCGAGGGTCTCGTTGGCGAGCAACCAGTAGACGACCGACAGCGCGCGCCGCCCCTTGTTGTTCGTCGGAACGACGAGGTCGACGTTGCTCGTCTGGTTGTTCGAGTCGCACATGGCGATCACGGGGATGCCGACCGTGATGGCCTCCTTGACTGCCTGCGCGTCACCGATGGGGTCGGTGACGACCAGCACGTCCGGCTCGATGTAGCCGTCGTACTGCGGGTTCGTCAGCGTTCCCGGGATGAACCGGCCGGTCCGGGCGCGCGCGCCGACCGCTTCCGCGAACTTCTCCGCGGGGAAGCGACCGTACTGGCGGCTGGACGTGACCAGAATCTGCTCGGGGTCGTAGTTCGCCAGGAAGTCCGCAGCGGTGCGGATGCGCTCGTCCGTCTTCGAGACGTCGAGCACGTAGAGACCGTCGGTACGGACCCGGTGGATAAACCGGTCCATGTCCTTGGTCTTCTGCTGGGTACCGATGTGGACGCCGGCGCCGAGGTAGTCCTCGACGGGGATGAGGAGGTCGGCCTCCTCGTCGGACATCACGTCCTCGGTGGCCGTGGACTCCGGCTCCGGTTCTTCGGCGGACTGTTCGTCTGTCTGGACCTCGCCTTCGGCGCCCTCCTCGGAGGCAGGCTGCTCCTGCTCCTCGGGGGCGTCCTCGAGTTCGGCCTCTGTGTCGGATTCGTTCTCGCTCATGCTTCGTCCGCGATGCGGATGAGTTCGTTCAGCTTGGCGGTGCGCTCGCCGCCGACCGCGCCCGTCTTGATGAACGGGGCGTCGGTGGCGACGGCGAGGTGTGCGATGGTCGTATCTTCGGTCTCGCCGCTGCGGTGGGAGACCACGGCGTCGTAGCCGTTCCGGGTCGCGAGCTCGATGGCGTCGAACGCCTCGGTCAGCGTCCCGATCTGGTTGGGTTTGACGAGGATGCTGTTGGCCGCGCCCTCGTCGATGCCGCGTCCGAGGCGCTCGGTGTTCGTCACGAACAGGTCGTCGCCACAGACCAGCGTCTGGTCGCCGACCCTGTCGGTGAGTTCGGCGAACGCCTCGAAGGCGTCCTCGTCGAGGGGGTCCTCGACGTACGCGAGGTCGTACTCGTCGACGAGGCCGGCGACGTACTCGATCTGCTCGTCGGTCGAGCGGGTCTCGTCGCCGTAGACGTACTCGCCACCTTCGAAGCACTCCGCGGCGGCCATGTCGAGGCCCATGCGGATGTCGAAGCCGAACTCGTCGGCCACCTCACTGACGGCCTCGGAGACGACCTCGAAGGCGGTGGCGTCGTCGACCGAGGGCGCCCACGCGCCCTCGTCCCCTTTCGCCGCGGGGACACCGCGCTCGTCGAGCAGTTCGCCGACGCGCTCGTGGACGGCGGCGTTCGCGAAGACGGCCTGTCGGACGCTCGGCGCGCCGACGGGGGCCGCGAGGAACTCCTGGATGGCGGTCGCGTCGGCGGCGTGTGCGCCGCCACCGACGACGTTCCCCAGCGGAACCGGGAAGTTCCGGCCGCGGAACGCGCCACCCAGATGCTGGTACAGCGGCACACCGAGGACGTCCGCGGCGGCCTTCGAGGTCGCCATGCTGACGGCGACGGCGCTGTTGGCGCCGATCTCGGAGAAGTCCTCCGTGCCGTCGGCCGAGCGCAGCGCCGAGTCGACGCCGCGCTGGTCGCCGGCGAACTCCCGGCCCTTCAGGCGCGGGGCGACGTGTTCACGGGCCGCCGCGATGGCCTCGTCGACCGGGCGTTCGACGGCCTCGTACTCGCCCGTGCTCGCGCCCGACGGCGCGATAGCACGGCCGAACCCGCCGCTCTCTGTGGTGACCTCGGCCTCCACGGTCTTGTTGCCGCGGGAGTCGAGCACCGGGCGGAATCGGACGGCCTCGATGCGCGTCATTCAGTTCTCCCTCCGGACCGTGAACGGGAGCACCTCGGCGTCGTACTCCTCGGCCGCGATGAGGATGGGCTCCGTCTGGTCGGTGTCGACCAGGACGGGCGCCCCGTAGGACACCTGCAGTGCTCGCGCACCGATGATGCGTGCCTTCTCGTATCGATTGAAGTGCTGTAGTTCGCTCATTGGTAGGGGGAGACCACGTCGACCAGGTCCTGGTGGGAGATCAACATCCGTCGACAGCAGTGCCGGTCCACGCCGAGGTCGTCCAGCACGTCCGCTGGGTCCTCGTCGCCGTCGTGGGAGTCGGCGCGTGCCTTGAACTCTTCCCAGTACTCGCCGACGACGTTACCGCACGTGAAACACCGGACTGGTACCATCATAGCTCGATCACCTCAGCGGTAGGACTTCTGGTAGCGGGCGCGGGCACCGGGGCCGCCCCACTTCTTGGATTCACTCTGGCGGACGTCGTTGACGAGCAGGCTGCGGTCGAACTCCCGGTAGGCGTCGCGGAGCTCCGCGTCGCCGAGGTGTTCGACCAGCCCGCGGGCGATGGCGGTGCGGACCGCGTCTGCCTGACCCGCGAAGCCGCCGCCCGAGACGTCGATGTCGACGTCGACCCCGTCGCGGAGGTCCTCGCCGGCGATGCGGAACGGCTCCAGCATCTTGAAGCGGGACATCTCCGGTTCGACGAGCTCGACGGGCGTGGAGTTGATTCGCACGCGACCCTTCCCGTCGCTCACGGTGGCGCGAGCGACAGCCGTCTTCTTCTTGCCTGACGTGTTGGTTACCATGTGACGTTTGCCCCCAGTTCTTCGGAGACTTCGGCGAGGGTGATGAAGCGGATGTTCGAGAGTCGGTCGAGCGACGTCCCCTCGAGCACCTCGCCGTCCTCGCCGGTCTGGTTGCCGACGTAGATGCGGACGTTCTCGAACGCCTCGCGGCCGGCCTGCTCCTTGTACGGGAGCATGCCGCGGACGGCGCGCTTGAAGATGCCGTCGGGGCGCTTCGGGTAGTACGGACCGCTGTCGGAGCCGAGCTCCGCGCGCTTGTTGTACGTCCCGAGGATGTCGTCTCGCGCGCCGGTGATGATCGCCTGCTCGGCGTTCACGACGGCGACCGTCTCGCCGGCGAGTGCGCGTTCGGCGACGTTGCTCGCCACGCGACCCATGATGCAGTCCCGGGCGTCGACGACCACGTCGGCGTCGAATTCTGCGAGACTCATCGGATCACCCGTACGTCGTTGCCGTCTGGGTTCTGTTCGACTGCCTGTTCGAGATGGACGACGTCGCCGTCGGCGTGCTCGATCTTCGTCTCCGCGCTGCCGGAGAAATCCACGGCAGCGACGGTGACGGATTTTCGAAGCGTGCCGGACCCCAGCACCTTGCCGGGGACGACGACCGTCTCGTCCTCGTTCGCGTATCGTTCGATGCGACTCAGGTTCACCTCGGCGTGCGTGCGGCGCGGCTTCTCCAGCCGACCCGCGACGTCGTGCCAGACGTCCGCGCCCGAATCTCGGGCGACGGACTTCAGTTCGGCGATGAGACTGCTGAGTCTCGGACTTGTCTTGCTCATGCTCCTAACTCCTGGAAATCGTGAGAAAGCGAGTGCAGGGAGCAGGATTTGAACCTGCGAACCCCTACGGGACAGCGCCCTGAACGCTGCGCCTTTGGCCTAACTTGGCTATCCCTGCACGGCCTCGGTGGCGCTACGCTTCTCAGTTGCCCCCGACCCTTCTTACCGATTTCGATTGCCGGACCCGTGGGTCCCGGGGCAGGGACGGACGCCGGCGCGGTAGTAGGGGTCGGATTGGACATTTGTTACAGTTGGACTGCCTGTTCGAGTTCGTCCGCGCGGTCGACCAGGGTGTCGACCGCCCGGAGCACCAGTTCGCTCACGGGCATCGAGCCGTCGGATTCGACGTGGAAGACGAACGCGCCGGGGACGTCCGAAATTTCGACCTCCTGCTCCGGATAGCGCTCGGTGAGGTCGTTGTCGAACTCCTCGGTCCGCACGAGTTCGCCGTCGTCTTCCACGACGCCTCGAATCATCTCTGGCTCGTCGTCCGCGTACTCACCGCGGTCCCCGACCACGTCCACCTGCTGGAGGTGTCGGTAGCCGACAGCGACGCCGCCCTGGTGTTTGGCGTGGTCGCGGCCGTGGGCCAACACCGCGTCGGCCTCGAACTCGAGACGCTGGTCGTCTTTGAGCTCGATGATGGGGACGTTCTTGTCGGCGGCCTCGACGTCCGGATCGGAACTGACGAGGTCGCCGGAGTACGCCGTGCCCGGACCCTCGACGTCGAGCGCGAGCGTCACGGTGTCGCCCACCGCGAAGTCGTCGGGCGTGGTCAGCGGCACCAGCCCGAGACGGAGCGCGATCTGTTCGTCGAACATCACACTGGAGTTCTCCACGAACCGCACGTCCTCGATGGAGAGCGTCGGCACGTCGGCGAGGATTGCTCGCCGGATGCCGTTCGCAAACGCCGGCGTGATGTTGCGGACGACGAACAGGGATTCCCGGTCGCCGCGTTCGATGAATTCGACGTCGAAGTCCGTACTCATGGTTAGTACCCGCTGTTCTTCGGTGGTCGCGTCCCGTCGTGGGGGACCGGGGTGACGTCCTCGATGCGGCCGATCTCGAGGCCGGCGCGCGCCATCGCCCGGATGGCGGCCTGCGCGCCCGGACCCGGGCTCCGCTGCAGGTTGCCACCCGGACCGCGCACGCGAACGTGCACCTTCTCGATGCCCTGGTCCAGGACGTTCTCTGCGAGCTGTTCTGCCATCTGCATCGCGGCGTACGGCGACGCCTCGTCCCGATTCTGCTTCACCACGGAACCGCCACTCGACTTTGCGAGCGTCTCTGCGCCCGTCTCGTCGGTGACCGTCATGATGGTGTTGTTGAACGAGGCGTGGATGTGCGCGATGCCCCATTTGGTGTCGTCAGCCATGCTTATGTCACTCCTGTGCACCGGCGCGAGCCGGGTGCAGTTCGTCGGTGAGGTCACTGCGCTCGTCGAACTCGATGGCGGTCTCCTCGTCGACCGGCACCGTGTACGACGGTGCGGTGACGCGAGCGCCGTCGACCGTGATGTGGCCGTGGTTGACGAACTGGCGGGCCTGCCCCACCGTGTTCGCCAGGCCGTCGCGGTAGACGACGGTCTGGAGGCGTCGTTCGAGGACGTCCGTCACGTCGAGCGACAGGACGTCGTCGAGGCTCTCCTCGTTGGAGAGGATCCCGATGCGCTGGAGGCGGCTGACGAACTCCTCGCCGGAGACCTCGCCGGTCTCGCCGAGCAGCCGTCGCGCCTCGCGACGGAAGTTGCGCAGTTTAGACTGCGCGCGCCAGAACTCCTCCTTGTTCTTCAGGCCGTATCGCGAGACGAGGTCGGACTCCTCCGCGATGCGTTCGCCCTGGTAGGGGTGGTTCGGCGTCTCGTAGAACTTGGTGTTCTCGCCTGGAAGCGCCATTATTCCTCATCACCCTCCGCCGCTTCTTCTGCTGCCTGTTCTTCCTTGATAGCCTCGACGTTGACGCCGATGGTGCCCTCGGTACGACCGGTGGACTTCGTGCGCTGACCGCGGACCTTCTGTCCGCGCTCGTGACGGATGCCCTTGTACGAACGGATCATCCGCATGCGGTTGATGTCCTGGTCGCGGGTGAGACCGAGGTCGTTCCCCGTGATGTGCCGGGTCTCGCCCGAGTAGAAGTCGTTTCGGCGGTTCGCGAGCCACTCCGGTGCGTGCTCGGTGAACCCGTCGACTGCCTCTTTGACGCTGTCGATGTCGTCGTCGTCGAGGCGGCCGATGGTCGCCGAGCGGTTGACGCCGGAGTCGTCCGCGATGACTCGCGCTACGCGACGGCCGACGCCGTCGAGTTCCGCGAGGGCGCGTTCGACGGTCTTCGTCCCGTCGAGGTCTGTCTGACCGATGCGGACGAAGTATCGAATGTCCTCGTCCGCGTCCTGTTGTTCTTCCGAACTCATGATTTGGTGTCTTGCGGAAAGGCGTCGTGGCGGGGATTTGAACCCCGGAGGCTTACGCCACAGAGTTAGCAACCCTGCGCCTTGACCAGGCTAGGCTACCACGACACGACTTTCGTTGGTGTATCTTCGCCCTTCCGGACTCGGGGCCTGGGCCCCTACAGTGACTGCGTCTGAGAGAAATCGCGGCCCGTACTTAAACATCACGAAAGGCTGGCCCACCGACACCCCGCGCCGTCCCTCACACTTCGATGTAGTCGTCGTTCACTTCCCAGCCACCATCCCCGTCTTCGACCATGTACTCGCCGTAGTACGGCACCCGGTTCTCGATCGTCTCCCGGAACGCCTCGCGGATCTCCGGTTTCGTCATCTCGCCCATCGACCGCAGGTCGTCGTTGCGGTTCAGACAGCCCTTGAGGTAGCCCTCGTGGGTGACGCGCACGCGGTGGCAGTTCGCACAGAACTCCTCGTTCCCCACGGGGTCGACGATCTCGACCATGCCGCCGTTCACCCAGTAGCGCCGCCTGTCGTGCATCTCTCGCGTCTCCACGCGGTCGGCGCGCTCGGCGAGCCAGTCGTGGACGTCCTCGATGTCCACCGCCCACTCCGGGTGGCCGGCGAGTTCCGGCATGTACTCGATGAGCTGTAACTGGAGGGCGTCGTTCTCCGCGACGTGGTCGACCATCTCCGGGACGTAGCCAGCCGTCTTCCGGAAGACGACCATGTTCAGCTTCACGGGGTCGAGGCCGGCGTCGACGGCCGCCCGGACGCCCTCTAGGACGCGCTCGTACGTCCCGCTCTTCGTGAGCGCCTTGAAGTCCTCGGCGTCCAGGGCGTCCTGGGAGACGTTCACCCGTTCGAGCCCGGCGTCCACGAGGTCCTCGGCCCGCCCCGGCAGGAAGGTGCCGTTGGTCGTCATCGACACCTCCATCGAGTCGGGCGTCCGCTCGATTATCTCCTCCAGGTCGTCGCGCAGCATCGGTTCCCCGCCGGTGAGCTTCACCGCCTCCACGTCGAACTCGGCGGCGACATCGAGGAACCGGACCACGTCGTCCGCGCTCATCTCGTGGTCCCGGGGGTCCATCGGGCCCCGCGTGTCCCCGAGTCCCTCGTTGTGGCAGTAGACGCAGTCGAAGTTGCACCGGTCAGTGAGGGACACGCGGACGCCGGACACCTCACGCCCGAACGAGTCCGAGAGCATGGCCTAACGTCCCACGCAGAGACGTTTAAATCCGCGGGTGGAAACGGCCCATTCGTAACCAAATGTGGTTACTCGATCGGACGCACCGACAGCCGTTCGACACAACCCTTATCGGCACGCCACGTCCTACTCGCAGCCATGAACGAAGACGACGTGCGGGAGCTCCTTCGGGACGTCGAGGACCCCGCGCTCGGCGACGACATCGTCTCGCTGGGGCTCGTCAACGACTTCGACGTGGACGGCGACACGGTCACCATCTCGCTCGCGCTCGGCGCGCCGTACTCCCCCGCCGAGACGGACATCGCTGCCCGCGTGCGCGAGGTGCTCGCCGACGCCGGCCTGGAGTCGGACCTCACCGCGGCCATCCCCGACCGCAACGGCCAGGACGTTCTCCCTGGCGTCAAGAACGTCGTCGCTGTCGCGTCCGGGAAGGGCGGCGTCGGCAAGTCTACCGTCGCCGTCAACCTCGCCGCGGGTCTCGCCGACCGCGGCGCCCGCGTCGGTCTCTTCGACGCAGACATCTACGGCCCCAACGTCCCGCGGATGGTCGACGCCGACGACCACCCGCAGGCCACCGAGAACGAGACCATCGTCCCGCCGGAGAAGTACGGGATGAAGCTGATGAGCATGGCGTTCATGATCGGCGAGGACGACCCCGTCATCTGGCGCGGCCCGATGGTCCACAAGGTCCTCACCCAGCTCATCGAAGACGTCGAGTGGGGCCACCTCGACTACCTCGTCGTCGACCTCCCGCCGGGCACCGGCGACACGCAGCTCACGCTCCTCCAGACCGTCCCGCTCACCGGCGCCGTCGTCGTCACCACCCCGCAGGACGTGGCCGTCGACGACGCTCGGAAGGGGCTGCGTATGTTCGGCCGCCACGACACCACGGTCCTCGGTATCGTCGAGAACATGGCCACGTTCGTCTGTCCCGACTGCGGCGGCGACCACGACATCTTCGGCAGCGGCGGCGGCGAGCAGTTCGCCGAGGACAACGACCTCCCGTTCCTCGGCTCTATCCCGCTCGACCCGAGCGTCCGCACCGGTAGCGACGAAGGCCAACCCGTGGTCCTCGACGACGACAACCAGACCGGAGAGTCGTTCCGCGAGTTCGCCGCAGAGACCGCCGACATGCTCGGGTTCGTCAACCGCCGGAGTGTCAGCGATGACTGACTTCGACGACACCGAGAAACGCGACGCGCTCCGCGCCGTCGCCGACGAACTCCGAGAGAAAGAGACCGAAGAGGCCGAGCGCATCGCCGCGCTCGTCCACCGCGTCAGCGATATCTACGACGACAGCGAGGACACAGACCCCCAACACGTCTACCTCAACATGCGGAACATCCTGCAGATATCGGAGCAAGGCGGTATCGACCGCTGACGGTTTATCGACGGCGACGGCGCCAGAGGACGCCGACGAACAGGAGGGCCACTGTGAGGCCCGCTCCAATCTTCTGATTGCGGGGAGAGAGGTAGTCGTCGTCCACGTATCCGTCGCGGTACTGTCGAGCCGACTCGTTGCTGTAGTCGGGGCTGTCGCCGACACCCGGCATTGTCTCGAACTCGTCGTCCCACGCCTTGGTGTCGTTGCCGGGTTTCGCCAGGAACTCCTTCTGGTCGAACTTGCCCTCGGGTTCTCCCACGTTGTCGAAGACTCGAACCTTCCCCGCGACGACGTCGCCGCTGGCCTCTTTCAGTGGTAGCGTGAACACGCGCGTCTCGTTCTCCTGCGGTGCGCCGATATCGTCCACGTTCTTCGTCTCGAACGTTTTCGCCTGGACGTAAATCCCGTACCCCCGCTTCGTCGGGTTCCGGACGGCGACTTTGAGCGCCGTCGAACTGTTTTCGTCGTACCGGACGACCTCGACGTTCTCGATGTAAGGTGCTGGAACGTCGGGGTCGCTGGCATTCATCTCCTGTGTGAAGTTGTAGACGTACGTTGTTTCGAACACGCCTAGAGTGACTGTGTGGTTGTCCCGTTTGACGTCGAGGTGTTCTGTGACGTTCTTCACTACGAATTTCGACTCACCGGGCTGAAGTGTCGGCATTTCAGGCGCAGCAGTCCTATCATCCACGGTTGCTCCAAAAGCACTCGCAGTTTTGTGCTCTCCTTTGTTTGCAACTAGAACACAATACTGGTTCTTTTCTGGCGAGAACTGGAAGGTATACTTGACGTGTGAATTGAACGTGGGATCCTTGTCTACGACGATCTTCTTTTCAGCGCCGTTACACGGGTTCCCGGACTGCTTACTAGAGCCACCTACGAGCACGGGACTCGTAGCTATGAGCAGCACCACAACAATCAGCGTGAACAGTTGACTACTCCTCATTGTTTGGCTTCATCTCCTCGATTACTATATTTCTAACCGATTCCTCTGGTAAAAACCCACGGGACGTAAGGTTAACCTCGATTTGTCGCTCTCGAGTATGTCGACCAAAGGTCTGCTTCCCTTGGTGGCGTACGTACTGCTCGACAATCGTGGCTTCTCCTCGTCCGATCGTTTCGAGGACGTCCCACTCTGGTTTGGTGTGATCTAGCGTCACCACTTCGGTCCCAACTTGCTTCTCGAGTACCCACTCCTTTGTCGGACGACTCGCACCGATACGCGTATTCGGAGCCATCGCCTCAACTTCGGCCACCGACCGTCTCGTCACCGTCCTCTCGATTTGCCACTCGTACGCTGCTGGTTCGACTTTCGTTCGGTTTTCGGCCAGGTAGACGTACACTGTCTCCGAATGCCTCTTCTCGAATTCGAACTCGTACTGTCGTTCGTACTCAGGTTCCCTGAGCGTAATCTGACGCTTCCTGCCGGTGTACTCGTGTGACCAGTCCCGGGGGACCTCCGACCAGTACGTCTTCTCCACCGTTCTCGTCCGGGTTACAGCCCGCGTTCGTGTCACAGTGTGGTGTTCCGTTTCGGTGACCGTCGTCTGGTAAGGGACACAGCCGAAAGCAGTACACCGCTCCCGTGTCACAACCTCCGTTTCGGTAGTAGTGTACGTGTCTTCGTAGGTCTCTGTCGTCTCGTAGGTCTCGGTCTCCTCGTACCGGAACTGCTTCTGGGTTCGATACGCACCGCGTTCTACGAGTTTGCGACGGGTCTCACCGGTGAACGTCCCGGAGCCACTTCGGCTGGATCGCCACTCACGTTCGGTCGTCGTCCATCTGCGAGTCTCCATCCTCGAGCCTGCGTCGGACCAGTCAGGATGGAGTTCGAGGAAGTCGCTACGACGGCCTCGTTGCCGGAACTGCTGGCGTTCGACGTCGTACTCGGCCTCCTCGACTTTGACGCGCTCTTCGATGAGGTACTCACGGCCACTGTTGGTTACTAACGCGACGTCGTAGCCGTTTTCGAGAAGCGTGTCGCGATACTCCTCGTTGGCGGTAGTCCGCGACTTGTATTCCGGCCGTTCGACGAGGTAGCTGACGGACGTCGCCACATCACGCAGTTCGGTTTTCACCAGTACGTACACCGACGGTTCTGGAAGAGGAGATTCGTACTCGACAGTCGGGTGTTCGGTCGGATACGAGCTAACTATCAACGGCTCATCATTCTCGACGAATGCTCGTGCTGGGACTGCCACAGTCCATCGATACTGGCGTGAACTCGGCTCCGCGTCCGGGGCGCCGATTTCGTCACTTCTACCCCTCAACAGCTCTTTTCGCAGTACCCGTCCTTCGTCGACGTTCAGGTTGACAGACACCGAATCTCCGTACGTCGGCTTGGAGAAGTGGAAGAGTTTTGACCGCACCGAGAACGTGACCGTCTCGTTCGGATAGAATGGTCCTCGATTAGTAATCTGGGCGCTGCGCAGGTCCGGGGCGAACCACCTCAAGAGGCCATTCGTACTACTCGTTTGCTCGTGCGAATCCGTAAGCTCCAACTTTGCGAGCTTGAACGAATCCAGGGTCGCTTGTGGACCTTCTGTGTGATCTCCATCAACTCCGTACCAATCGTAATCTAATTTCGTTTGGTCGGGATCGAACGAATTACTCGCGTCGAACTCAATTCCAGGTCTAGCAGGGCCGTCATCCGCCTGGGGAGTGACAACTGAGACGCGAATCTCGGGTGGTGAAGGAGTCACCTTTATTGTTGAGATATCTGTCAGTATTGGTTCTCCCGATATGAAGTGGATTCCTGCCTTCCCTTTTATCTCTCCTAAATTCCGGTTATACGCATTCTTCTCTATGACTAGAATGTCACCATTTGATCTGGTCTCTCTCCGAATCTCCGACTCTTCACCAGTATATGTCAATTTTACCCGAGATTTAACTGCATCTGTGGATACCCCGTTCAAGTCAATCACAACACGATACGTCGCCATGTACCGTGACTCGTGGATTCGCGGGTGATACTGGTCGAGCGGCCCCTCCTGAACGAACCCGGCAGAGACGACCCTCGGAGGTCCGGGGACAGTCACCGTCCGAACGACAGTTTCGATCTGCCCGCGACGGTCGCGGGCCTCCACCGTCACGATGTGTTTTCCAGGGTCGAGCGAACTGAGACGCTTCACAGTGCTCAGACTCCTACCGGTCCGGTCGTTCCGGAAATTCCCCGTGGTGAGTGTCTCGACGGGTTGACCGTCGACGCTGATGACGAGTGACTCGAGATTCCCGAGGGCGTCGGTCGCCTGCACGTCTAGAGAGACGATACTGCCGTTCTCGATGTCGAGCTCGGAGACGTCTGGGGCGGGGTCCGCCACGACAGTCCGACTACCGTCGGGGAAAGTCGCCACACCCGAGGAGCCACCGTTCGGAACTGCGTACAGTCCGTGCCTCCCAGGGGTGAACGCGAGCGAGGCCGAGTCACCCGTTGCGACCCGCTGTCCGTCGACGTGCCAGCTCCCGCTCGCAGTCCCACTGAGGACGTACTCGCCACGGAGGTCGTCGCTCTCGGTGAGTACGCGAGGACCGTCGATGGTGTCGGTCTCTGCTGACGAACCGCTGGACCCTCCCGTCGGCGAGGACGGTGGCGTAGTGGGCCGTGTGACCGCCACAGTCCGTGTGGCCTCGGCCCGCTGACCGTCGGCATCGACCGCGACGACTGTCACCTCGTGAGTGCCCGTCGTCGGGAACCGAACACGGTGTTCCGGCGCAGCCGTTGAGTCGTCGAGGGACGACGTGAAACGTTGCTCCCCGTCGACGTACCAGATGGCGCGCTCGAGTGGTGCTGCGCCGGCGGTGATGTCCGCGGTGAACTCACCCCGTGCACCCGTCGTGAGCCGACTGGGACCCGCGAGTGACGCGTCGGGTGGAGCCCCGGGTTCGACGGTCACGTAGAGGGTGTCCGTCGCCGTCGCGCCATCATCGTCGGTCACCTGGAGCGTCACCTCGTACGTACCGACGCTGGTTGCCTGGAACTGCGATCGCTCACAGTTCCCGCAGTCGAGGGTCGTGGCCGTCCCGGCCGGAGTGGTGACGGTCCACTCGTAGCTAGAGACGACGCCGTCCGGGTCGCGGGAGCCACCCCCGTCGAGGTAGACGGTGGATCCGCGAGTGGTGGTCTGGTCGAGGCCTGCGTCGGCGAGCGGGGGTTCGTTCGAGGTGGCGATTCCCGGTGTAGTCGCGGCCGCGAGTAGTACGAGCACGGCCAGCAGCCAGTCTGCTTTCACACTACGAATAGTTGAATGTTCGATATGGTATATAAAATTTCAGGAACGGCGCTGAGGATATTATGGCCGGTGAGTTACCGGCCAGCCACTCCGAAATCAGGGTCTCCGCCGCGTCTACGGCAGACCTTCATTATCTTTCCATGATAATGGATGGCAAACGATTTAGTAGCCAACGTACCAACCTCGGGTAACGGTCCAGACGAGGGCCAGATTCACTATGACTAACGACGAACTCATCTGGCGAGTGGCGGGCGGTTCCGGCGACGGAATCGACTCCACGAGTCAGAACTTCGCGAAGGCGTTGATGCGCTCGGGGCTCGACGTCTTCACGCACCGTCACTATCCCTCCCGGATCCGCGGCGGCCACACGTTCGTGGAGATCCGGGCGAAGGATGGCAACGTAACCTCGCGCGGGGATGGCTACAACTTCCTCCTCGCACTGGGCGACTCGTTCGCCCGGAACCCGACCGACGACGCCGTCTACGGCGACGAAGAAGTGAAGCCGCTGACGGAGAACCTCGACGACCTCCGCGAGGGCGGCATCATCGTCTACGACGAGGGACTCCTCGACGAGGACGACGTCGACGGCCTCGAGGAGCAGGCCGAGGAGAACGGCTGGCACGTCTATCCGCTCGACCTCCGCGGCATCGCCAAGGAGCACGGCCGAGAGGTCATGCGGAACACGGCTGGCGTCGGCGCGACGGCCGCGCTCACCGGCATGGAGCTCGACCACATCGAGGACCTGATGAGCGACGCGATGGGCGGCGATATCCTCGACCAGAACCTCGAGGTCCTCCACGACGCCTACGACCAGGTCAGCGAGATGGAGTTCTCCCACGACCTGCGCGTGCCCGAGGGCGAGCACGACGAAGAGCAGGTGCTCGTCTCCGGGAGCCACGGCATCGCGTACGCGTCCATCGACGCCGGCTGTCGGTTCATCGCCGGATACCCGATGACGCCGTGGACTGACGTGTTCACCATCATGACGAACCTCCTGCCGGACATGGGCGGCATCTCCGAGCAGGTCGAGGACGAGATTGCGGCGGCGGCGCTCGCAGTGGGCGCCTCGCACACTGGCGTGAAGGCGATGTCCGGGTCGTCGGGCGGCGGCTTCGCGCTGATGAGCGAGCCGCTCGGTCTCGCCGAGATGACCGAGACGCCGCTCGTGCTGCTCGAGGCGATGCGCGCTGGTCCCTCCACGGGGATGCCGACGAAGCCCGAGCAGGCCGACCTCGAACACATCCTCTACACGAGCCAGGGCGACAGCCACCGCGTGGCGTTCGGCCCCAGCGACCCGAAGGAGTGTTACGAGCAGACGCGGGCGGCGTTCGAGATCGCCTGGGAGTACCAGATCCCCTCGATCGTCGTCTTCGACCAGAAGCTCTCCGGTGAGTACCGGAACGTGGACGCCTCCTTCTTCGACCGCGAGCCGAACCCGACGCTCGGGAGCACGCTCACGGAGGACGAACTGGCGGAGGCGCCCCACGACGACACGGGGAAGTTCCACCGCTTCCAGCAGCAGACGGACAACGGCGTCAGCCCGCGATCGATTCCCGGCCAGAAGGGCGGCCGTTACCTCGCCTCCGGCAACGAGCACTGGCCGAACGGCCACATCGCGGAGGACCCCGACAACCGCCAGATGCAGGTCGACCGACGCATCCAGAAGCTGGAGTCCATCCGCGCCGACCTCGACGAGCGCGAGCAGCAGGTCGTCTACGGTGACGAGGACGCCGACTTCGGTCTCATCGTCTGGGGCAGCCAGCAGGGCACCGTCGAGGAGGCCGTCGAACGCCTCAACGACGACGGCAACAGCGTGAAGGCGCTGGGCGTCAGCGACCTCGCGCCGTTCCCGGCCGAGGAGGTACAGGCGTTCGTCGAGAGCGTCGACGAGGCCATCGTCGTGGAGATGTCCGCGACCAAGCAGTTCCGCGGCCTCATCCAGAAGGAGGCCGGGACCTTCGGCGGGAAGCTCTCCAGTCTCCTGAAGTACAACGGCAACCCGTTCGAGCCCGCGGAGATCGTGGAAGCCGTCGAGATCGAACAGGACGGTGGCGGCGAACTCCCGACCGCTCAGACCACCCTCGAACACGCGGCAGGTGACTAACCATGAGCAAGGCATTCAGCGCTATCGGTGAGGAACGGGAGGTCGAACGAGACGAGTTCACGCCCGGCGTCGAACCGCAGCCGACGTGGTGTCCTGGCTGTGGCGACTTCGGCGTCCTGAAGGCGCTGAAGGGCGCGATGGCGGAGCTCGGCAAGGACCCAGAGGAGATCCTGCTCTGTACGGGCATCGGCTGCTCGGGGAAGCTCAACAGCTACTTCGACAGCTACGGTTTCCACACGATCCACGGTCGTTCCCTGCCGGTCGCCCGCGCCGCGAAGCTGGCGAACCACGACCTCGAAGTGGTCGCGGCCGGCGGCGACGGCGACGGCTACGGCATCGGTGGCAACCACTTCATGCACACGGCGCGTGAGAACCACGACATCACGTACATCGTGTTCAACAACGAGATCTTCGGGCTGACGAAGGGACAGACGTCCCCGACCTCCCCGAAGGGCCACAAGTCCAAGACCCAGCCCCACGGCTCCGCGAAGGACCCGATCCGGCCGCTCTCGATGAGCCTCTCGGCTGGCGCCTCCTACGTCGCGCGGACGGCCGCGGTCAACCCGAACCAGGCACAGGAGATCCTCGTCGAGGCGATGGAGCACGACGGCTTCTCGCACGTCGACTTCCTGACCCAGTGCCCGACGTGGAACAAGGACGCCAAGCAGTACGTCCCGTACGTGGACGTCCAGGACTCCGACGACTACGACTTCGACGTCTCCGACCGGCGCGAGGCCTCGGAGATGATGTACGAGACGGAGGACGCGCTCCACGAGGGCACCGTGCTGACTGGCCGCTACTACAAGCAGGAGGGCCGCAACTCCTACCAGCAGGAGAAGCAGTCCCGTGGCGACATGCCCGAGGAACCGCTCGCCGGCGCCTACTTCGACGACGACAAGGAGTGGGAGCGGTCCTACGAGTTCATCGACCGCCACAAGTAGCCCCGCAGTACCGGGGAGCGGCTCCCCGAGGAGAGTGGACTGGCACCGGACGAGCCATCACTTTCCGATTCGGAAGATATTTTTTCAAAGCCGCCAAACTACTGTCTGTGAGTACCGAATCGACGGAAGACCGAATCCTCGCCGCCCTCGAGGAGGACGCGCAGGCGTCGTACGCGGACATCGCCGCGCGGGCCGACGTCTCGAAGCCGACGGTGCGCAAGTACATCGACAAACTCGAGGAGGAGGGCGTCATCGTCGGCTACTCTGCCGACGTGGACCCGAAGAAACTGTCGGGCCAGAGCATCGCTCTCGTGGGCATCGACGTGGCCTCCGAGCGCTACGTGGAGGCGACCCGGGATCTGAAAGAACTGGACGCCGTGCGGGCGCTCTACACCTCCAGTGGCGACCACATGCTGATGGCCGAGGTCCGCGCTGCGGACGGCGACGAACTCGGCGGCGTCATCAGCGACGACGTGCTGGGCATCGACGGCGTCACCGCCGCCCACCCTTCTTTCCTGCAGGAACGGCTCAAGTAGTGGTCGTCGCGAGCAGTTCGTCGATGCGCTCGATAGCCTCGCGCACGTCCTCCGTACTTCTCGCGAACGACGCGCGCAGGTAGTCCGTCGCCCCGTCTCCGAAGTCGGGGCCGGGCGTCATCGCCACGCCGGCCTCCTCCAGGAAGACGTCCGCGACGTCGAAGGCGTCTCCGAGGTCCGAGACGTCGAGCAGCAGGTAGTAGGCGCCCTCCGGGGTGTAGCCGACGTCGAACCCCCAGCGCTCGGCCGCCTCGAGCAGGAGGTCGCGGCGTTCGCGGTACGCCTCGCGGTGTTCCGCCAACTGCTCGGTCCCCTCGCGGATGGCGGCCTCGGCGCCCGCCTGCACGAACGGCGGTGCGCAGATGAGCACGTTCTGGGAGAGGCGGTTGATGGCCTCGACGTACTCGGGCGGACAGACCGCCCAGCCGAGGCGCCACCCGGTCATTCCGTAGCGCTTCGAGACGCCGTCGAGGACGAACGCGTCGTCGGTGTACTCCAGGACGGAGTGCTCCTCGGCGTCGAACGCGAGGCCGTGGTACACCTCGTCGGAGACGACCATCGTGTCGGTGCGGTTGGCCAGGTCGACGAGGTCCGAGAGCGTCTCCCCGCTCGTGACGGCGCCCGTCGGGTTCGCGGGGGAGTTCAGCAGCATCGCGGCGGTGTCGTCGTCGACGACCTGCTCGTAGGCGTCGACGCTCGGTTCGAAGCCGTCGGCCGGGTCGAGTTCGACCGTTCTGACCTGGCCCTCGGCCTGTCGCACGAAGTTCGGGTAGCAGGCGTAGTACGGGTCCGTCAGCACGACCTCCTCGCCGGGGTCGACAATCGAGAGGAGCGCGAGCAGGAGCGCGGGCGAGGACCCGGGCGTGACGATGATGCGGTTGGTCGGCACGTCGACGCCGTACGTCTCAGCGTAGTAGTCGCTGATCGCCTCGCGGAGCGACGCCGTGCCGCGCGAGGTGCCGTAGTCGTCGTCGCCTGCCCGGAGTGCTGCAACCGCTGCATCCGTCGCTGCTTCCGGCGGCCGGAAGTCGGGTTCGCCCACTTCCATGTGGACGACACCCTCGAGTTCGCTCGCCCGCTCGAGCACGTCCATCGCCGCGAACGGCGTGGTGTCGGTTGCGCGCTCCGATGGCATAGCGCGAGGAAAGGGGTTCGTCGGTATAACCATTCGTCGGTCGACAACACTTGCCGGCGTTCCAGCACCGTACCAAGCCACGCGGGCGCACGCCGCCGGAGTTTTGCGTCCACCGCCCCAACCGCACCCATGGCGACGTTCGAGCGTGAACTCCGCGTCCGCGCCCCGTTCGAGGACGTCTGGGAGTTCCACTCAACCATCGACGGACTCCAGGCGCTCACGCCGCGGTGGGCGAACCTCCGCGTCGAGGCGGTCCAGTATCCGGAGGGCAGCGAGGGGGACGTGCTCACCGCGGGCACCCGCATCCGGATGTCTGTTCGGCCGTTCGGGGTGGGACCCCGTCAGCGCTGGGTGTCCCGCATCATCGAGCGCGAGGAGGGGGACGGCCACGCCTACTTCGCCGACGTGATGGAGGAGGGCCCGTTCCCCGAGTGGGAGCATACACACTCGTTCTACGCCGACGGCGACGAGACGCTGGCCCGCGACCGGGTCGAGTACCGCACGCCCGTCGGCGGCGTCGCGGACGAACTGGCGGGGCTGTTCTTCGAGCCCATGTTCCGCTACCGCCACCGACGAACCCGCGAGATTCTCGAACGGCCGTAGGTTTATCGGCCTCAGAGCCCACCGTGCAGTCATGGCACACGTCACCGTCGTCGGCGGCGGTCCAGCGGGACTGAGCGCGGCACTATTCACCGCGAAGAACGGCCTCGACACCACGGTGTTCGACACCGACGAGACGTGGATGCACAAGGCCCACCTGTTCAACTACCCGGGCATCGACTCCATCGACGGAACTGCGTACGTCGAGGACGTCCGCGAACAGGTCGACGGCTTCGGCGCCGAGCGCCACCAGGGCGAGGCGGTCACGGGCGTCAACGTCCACGACGACGGCTTCGAAGTTCTGACCGAAGCCGACGAGTACGACTCGGACTACCTGGTCCTCGCGACCGGCGACGACCTGGACCTCGCGGAGCAACTGGGGTGTGCGATGACCGAGGAGGGCGTCGTCGGCGTCGACGTGAGCATGGAGACGAGCGTCGAAGACGCCTACGCGACGGGCGCGATGGTGCGCGCCGGGGAGTGGCAGGCGGTCATCGCCGCGGGCGACGGCGCCGCTGCCGCGCTCAACATCCTCTCGAAGGAGGCGGGCGAGGAGTTCCACGACTTCGAGACGCCCGAGGACATCGAGTAAGCAGTAGCCGCTCCAACAGATTGGGGGTGGCGGCGGTCCGGAAAACACGGGATAGCGGCCCGATAACCGGGTTATGCGGGCGACTAATTCTACTTGACTAGGCCGGTAGTTGAAGTATGTTCAGACCGTGGCTGTGGTATGGCCAGGGTTATGTCAGGGTGCACTCCGGACACCGTTGGGGACGTACAGATCGGCCAGACGCCGGGAATCGAGACCAGTTCTAACCGGGGGGAGCGGGCGCGTGTTTGCTAAGCTCTCGGCGGCCGTCGACCGGCTGCGGAGCGAGAAGACCACCGCCGACCAGCGGGCAGCGCAGGCCCTGAAATCGCGGGAGGAAGCGGAGGAACAGTCCGAGACTGCCGAGGAGCAGTCACGCTCCGGGCTCTTCCACTGTCCGTCCTGTGACACCGTCTACGTCGCGACCGAGAAGGAGACGTGTTCGAACTGCGACGGCTCCGTCGCGAAGGTTCGGTCGACCCTTCAGAACCGCTAGCCACGGCGTTCTAGGCCCAGCCGTCCACGATTTCTCGGCGCATTGGTGGCGCGGCCGTCTGGCCGCGAGCGCAACGCCTAACGGCGGCCCCCGCCACCACAGTTCGTGAACAGTCCAGACGACTTGCCGGTACCGCCGATGGTGGGCGTCGCCGTCGCGGTGGTGGCGGTCAGCACGAGCGCGGTGCTCGTCGACCTCAGCAATGCCCCGAGCCTCGTGAAGGCGTGCTACCGCGTGCTGTTCATGACCGCGCTCGTAGCGCCGTTCGCGGCCCGCGAGCGCGACCAGTTCGCGTCAGTCTCGGGCAGCGACTGGGCGCTCGTCACCCTCTCGGGGGCGCTTTTGGCGCTGCACTTCGCGTCGTGGTTCGCCTCCATCGACTACACCAGCATCGCGGCGTCGGCGACGCTCGTCCAGACGCAACCGGCGTTCGTCGCCGTCGGCGCGTGGTTGCTGCTGGACGAGCGCGCGAGCGCTCGCATCGTCGGCGGCATTCTCGTCGCCATCGCCGGGTCGGTGCTCCTGTCTGCGGGAGAGTTTCTCGGCGGCGCGACAGTGGGGCCGAACCCCGAACTCGGCAACGCGCTCGCAGTCCTCGGGGCGGCCGCCGCAGCGGGCTACGTGCTCGCCGGCCGCTCCGTGCGCCAGCGGCTGTCGCTCGCACCGTACGTCTTCGTCGTTTACGGCGTCTGCACGGCCGTCCTATTCGCTGTCGCCGTGGCGCGCGGACTGCCGCTGGTCGACTACCCCGCCCACGAGTGGGCGCTGTTCGCGGCGATGGCCGTCGGGCCGGGGCTGTTCGGCCACACGCTCATCAACTGGGCGCTGAAGTACGTCGAGTCCAGCGTCGTCAGCGTCTCCCTGCTCGGGGAGTCCGTCGGTGCCGCGCTGCTCGCGCTCGCCATCTTCGGCGAGGTTCCCGGGGAGTTCACCATCGCCGGCGGCGCCATCATCCTCTTCGGCATCGCGCTCACCGCCACCGGGCGGGCGACGTAACCGGCTACACCACGAGACGTCGCGCAGCAGCCGCCGCAAACTGATTTTTTTATAGGCTCGCCGTCACAACCACCGGTAGAGATGGTGGGATCCGAGACCGACGCCGTGCCGGCGCTTCCGGACATCGTCGACCTGGTCGGGGAGCGCGGGCTCACGCTCACGCTGTACAACGACGACGCTGGCGACGGCATCCGCCGGGACGTTCGTAAGTACTTCGAGGTGCAGAGCGTCGACCTCAGGCGCGCGACCACCGACGACGGCCGCCCGCGGAACTTCCTCGTGCTCCACGACCGCGACGAGTTCGTCGCCGCGACGAGTTTGTCGTCCCTCTACCGCGTGATCCGACCCAACTCCGAGCTACTCGACCTCACAGACCCCGACGAGATCGAGTATCCGGACCTGCTCCAGCAGATCGACCATACAGTGTTCACGGACTACGGCTGGCGGCGAATGACCATCGCCTCCCGGGAAATCGAGGAGTTCGCCTACCGACACGGCGGCAGCCTCCACGCCGGCTTCCAGGCGTTCTCGAACCTCAAACCGCAGTACACCCTCTACGACCGGCTGGCGAGAGCGGGCGTCGACACCCACCTCTACGGGGAGCCGGACTGGCGCGTTCCGAGCGAGGTCCACGACCTCCACGAGTACGAGGACGACGAAATCAGGTCGACGTGGTTCGTGGTGCTGGACGCCGAACGGGACGCGGAGAAGCGCGCGCTGCTCGCCGAGGAACGCGAGCGCGACCAGTTCTACGGGTTCTGGACGTTCGACGAAGATATCGTCGACACCATCCTTGACCGACTCGGAGCGTTCCCGTCGACGCGGTCCTCAACCCTCGACTACGCGGATTGACTCGCGCCACGCCTCGGGAATCGGCGTGCTCGTCCCCGTCTCCGGGTCGAGGACGACCTGCACCGTCTCGCCCTCGGCCACGACCCCCTCGCCGTCGCGCAGCTCGTAGGCCATCGTGAAACTCGACTCCCCGAGGTCGGTGACGGACACCGCTACCGTCACCTCATCGGCGTACTGGACCGACCGGACGAAGTCCACCTCGATGTGCGCGACGACCATGCTCAGTTCGTCGGCCGGGACGCCGAGTTCGTCCCGGAGGTACTTCGTCCGCGCCTCCTCCATGTACGTGACGTAGGTGGCGTTGTTGACGTGCCCCATCTCGTCGTGGTCCTGGTAGCGGACGTCGACGGTGGTCGTGTACGGGAACTCGGTCATCGCCCGGAACTGCGCCCGCCGACCGCATAACGCCCGCGGTTCAGGCGAACTCGTCTGGCCGGTCGACGTCCCGCCTCACGCCCGGGTCGCCCGTCTCCACGACGGCCGCGTCGTCGGCCGAGAACAAGACTTCTTTCCCGCCCGTGTCGCCGTCGCTGTCGGCGAGCGCGGGGAAGTGCATCGCGTCGAACAGCACCGGATTTCCTCGCTCTCCCTCGTTGCCAGCGGCGAGCGCGGTGGCCGTCCCGTCTTCGTAGGCAGCCACCAGCGCCTGGATGCTCTCGGCGTCGACGTAGGGCATATCGCCGAGCGCGAACACGGCGGCGTCCACGTCGCCGAGCGCCCGAACGCCTGCACGCACGGACGACGCCTGCCCCGTCTCGTACTCGGGATTCTCCAGGAACGAGACGTCGAGTCCAGCCAGCGCCTCACGGACGCGGTCGGCCTCGTAGCCGACGACGACGAGCACGTCGTCGATGCCTGCCGCGAGCACCGTCTCCGCACTCCGGCGGACCATCGGTTCCCCCTCCTTCCCGCCGCTCTCCGCGGAGCCGTCCGCCCTGTCCACTTCGGCGAGCAGTTTGTTCGCCTCGCCGAACCGGGAACTCGTCCCCGCCGCCAGCAGGACGCCCGCGACACGCGAACGCCCTGTCCGCTCGGCCGGCGGGTCGACGACTGGGAGGCTCATTCCACGACGGGGTACGGGACGACCCGCACCTCCTCGCCCGCGCTCAGCCCTGCTTCGGTGAGCACGAAGCCGTCGGCCCGGGTCGCGCGCGTGCTCGACGACAGCACGCTGGGGTCGAACGTCTCCTCGTAGACGGAGAGCGCCGAGTCGGCGTGCCCGAGCGGCGTGGCCTCACCGCCGTCCAGTGTGACCGGAACCGCGTACTCGAAGCCCTCCGGGCCGAGGCCGACGTCGTTGGTGAACGTCGCGGGAACGGTCGGGAGGTCCGCGCGCCCGGTGAAGAACGGGCGAGCGACGAGCGACGAGATGGTGTGTGCGCCGACGGGTTTGCCGGGAATCGCGAACACCGTCGCGTCGTGGTCCGGGAGGGCAGCGAGCGCGATGGGTTTGCCCGGCCGGACGGCCACGCGGTGGAACCGAACCTCGCCGAGGGTGTCCAGCGCGCGGATGACGTAGTCCTTCTTGCCGACGCTCGTGCCGCCCGTGGTCAGGAGGACGTCGTGTTCGTCGGCGAGTTCCGAGATGCGGTCCTCGACCGTCTCGTAGTCGTCGGGGACGCTGCCCTCGTGGGTCGCGTCGTGGCCCCACGACTGCACGAGGCCCGCGAGCATTGGGGAGTCCAGGTCGTCGATGCGTCCCTCGTGGATCTCGGTCCCGGTCGCCAGCACACCCACCGAGAACCGCTCGCGCACCGCCACGTCCTCCACGCCGAGGTCCCGCAGGAATATCGCGTCCTTCGGCGACAGCACCTCGCCCGCGGTGAACAGCCGTTCGCCGGCCTCGACGTTGCTGCCGCGCTCGTAGACGTACGTCCCGGGTTCGAGGTCGGTCCCCCGGAGTTCACCGTTCTCGACTGTCGACTCCTCGACTTTCAGCACGGCGTTGGCGCCCGCCGGGAGCGGCGCGCCGGTCGCGATTCGGACCGCCTCGTCGGCGTCGAGCGTCCCCGGGTCGTCCTCCGGAAACACCTCGCGGTCGACGACCTTGTAGGGGTAGTCGGCACTCGCGTCGAAGGCGAACCCGTCCATCGTCGCGTGGCTGTGCGGGGGCTGGTCCGCCGTCGCTTCGACGTCGGTCGCGAGCACCCGACCCGCGATGTCGTCGAGCGCCACCGTTTCCGTGCCGAGGCGGTCCACTGTGGTCTCGCGGTGGTCGAGCACGCGCTCGACGGCGTCGTCGCGGGACAGCATGTCCGCGTGGTCGTGGTCCATGCTATAGACGAACGCGGCCCACCCGTTATGTCTTGTCCCCTGCCGTGGGCTGCTCGCGGAACCGTATAAGAAATCGAAACAGTATCGTGAACTGGGAAAATCCGCGAAACGGATGCTTCCTACTCCCGCTGTGAAACCGGATAAAACCGCGCTAACGCTCGTGAACGGGGTAGTTTACTGTTACAAACGGTTCACGAGTGTGAACACAGGGAAACCGTCTAAAGCGGCGAATTTATGGCCTAACGGCGGACTCGTCGAAATGCCCGCTTTCCCACGGGTAAGGTAACAATACTGGCTAGTTTTACGTCCTTACCGGTTTCTGGTAATTCGTCGGAGTTACGGACGTACGTCTGTAACAGTCATGAGTAGGTCACGTTGAGGTCGATGACGTTGACCGCGCTCCGGACGACCGCCGGAAGTTCCTCGCGGAAGCGCTCCTCGCGGAGGCGACTCGTGGGGCCCGCGACGCTGACCGCGCCCAGCACGTCGCCGTCCTCGCTGGTGATGGCGGCGCCGACACTCCGCAGCCCGTCGAGGCGCTCCTCGTCGTCGAAGGCGATACCAGTCTCCCGAATCTCGGCGAGTTCCTCCCGGAGCGCTTGGCAGTCCGTGATTGTGTTCTCGGTGAGCACGGGGAGGCCGTGGCGCTCGACGATGTCGTCGACGCGCGCCTCGGGCAGGTGGGCGAGCACGGCCTTCCCGAGCGCCGCGCCGTGGAGGTAGATGCGCTTGCCCGCGTAGGTGTCGACGTGGACCGCGTTCTCGCCTTTCGCGCGGTGGAGGAAGACGCCGCGGCCGTGCTCTTCGACGACGACCCCGGAGAGTTCGCCGGTCTCCTCGGCGATGCGGTCGACCTCCGGGCGCGCGACCTCGTAGATGTCCCGCCGGTCGCGGGCGTGGGCGCCGAGTTCCAGGAAGCGACTGCCGACGCGGTACGTACCGTCGTCGTTGACGACGTACTCGTTGCCCTCGAGCGTCTGGAGGTGGTTGTGGACCGTGCTCTTCGGGGCGGAGAGTTCGTTCGCGAGTTCGGTGACGCCGGCGCCCCCGTGCTCGTGCAGCGCCTCGATGATCCTGAACGTCGTCTCGACGGATTTCACCGTCGGGGAGTCCGCGTCGGGCATGCGTAGACGGATAGAGGCCGTTCGTCTATGTAATACTTGTGTTCAGTGATGTGGGATAGTCGTCCTCGAATGCTGACGAAACAGTGCGTAAACCCACCATAACGAACGATAATATGGGCTCCGAACTCGGTGTTTTCTGGCTATTTGGCTTCTTCAGCTGGTTTTCTCGCTCTGTTGGCGAATTAACTCCGCACGATTGAATGAATCATCGTTCGGCATCGTTGAACGTTACGGTCCTCGAACTCCTGTCAGTCTCTGCTCGCCGGCGGCGCCCGCCACGGCAATGATTTATGCAGCCAGTCCCCCTCGTGGCTGGTGATGGCTACAGACGGACACGTACTCGACGGCGTGACGGTGCTCGACCTGAGCACGTTCGTCACGGGCGGCTTCTGCTCGCTGATGCTCGCGAACCAGGGCGCGGACGTCATCAAGGTCGAACGCCCCGACGCTGGCGACGACAACCGCCACTCCGGTCCGCCGTTCGTGGACGGCGAGTCGCCGTACTTCTGGACCGTGAACTACGACAAGCGCAGCATCGAACTGAACCTGAAGACCGAGGAGGGGCTGGCGGCGCTGTACGACCTCGCCGAGGAGGCCGACGTCTTCATCCAGAACTACCGCCCCGGAACCGCCGAGAAACTCAACGTCGCGTACGACGACATCCGCGGCGTCAACGAGGAGGTCGTCTACTGCGCCATCTCCGCGTTCGGACAGACCGGCCCGTGGAGCCAGCGCCCCGGCTACGACCTGCTCGTCCAGGGGATGAGCGGCATCATGTCGGTCACCGGCGAGGCCGACGGCCGACCCGTGAAGGTCGGCCTCCCCCAGACCGACCTCATCACGGCGATGTGGTCGGCGTTCGGCATCGTGAACGCGCTCTACCGCCGCGAGCGGACGGGCGAGGGCGACTACGTCGAACTCGGGATGCTCGACGCCGCGCTCCCGTGGCTCACCAAGCAGGCCGGGAAGGCGTTCGTCGGCGAGGAGCCCCAGCGCATGGGGACGAAGGACCCGGTACTCGCACCCTACCAGACGTTCGAGACGGCCGACGGCCACATCAACGTCGCCTGCCTCAACCAGAAGCTCTGGCGCCTCTTCTGCGAGGCCATCGAGCGCCCGGAACTCACCGAGGACGAGCGCTTCGAGACGAACGCCGACCGCGTCGAAAACATGGACGAACTCGAGGCCGAACTGGAGGGCGTGCTCCGCGAGCGCACAACCGAGGATTGGATGGACGTCCTCGTCGAGGAGGCCGGCATCCCCGCCGGTCCGGTCTACTCCGTCGAAGAGGCGCTCCACAACGAGCAGACCGAGGCTCGCGGCGTCGTCCGCGAGATGGAGGCCCGCGGCAAGACCATCCCCGTCATCGAACACCCGCTGAACTACGAGCAGAGCGAGAGCGGGTTCCGCTCGCCGCCGCCGGAACTCGGCGAACACAACCGCGAGGTGTTCGAGGAACTCGGCTACAGCGAGGCGGAGATAGACGCGCTCGCGGACGCCGGCGTGTTCGGCGAGGACTGAGCGCTTCGGCACCCGCTCGGCATCCGCCTGGCACCCGGATTCTCGTAGGCGACCGGAGTTCGACGCGCCAATCGACCGACTGCTCGCTCCCGCGCCCGAAGTCTTGGTAACGAGCGGTGGAGCACCCTGTCAACTGCCCAATGGCCAATTCTTATGAGGGTGTCCCGCCACCTTTGGTGCATGCTCGACGGTTACGAGATGCACGACCTGACGCAGCCGTGGTCACAGGACACGCCCGCGTGGCCAACGTACGACAACCCGAAAATCTGGTACGAGAAGTCACTGGACACGGAGAAGGTGAACGGCCAGAAGATCGAGTTCATGAACCACACCGGGACCCACCTGGACGGCGAGAAGCACTTCATCGCCCACGGGCGGGACATCGAGAGCATGCCCCTCGACGAGCTCGTCAGCGACGCGGTCGTCGCGGACATCTCCGACAAGGTGGGCGACTACGACGTCTACACCTCGGACATGATCGAGGACGTCTGCGACGTCCAGGAGGGAGACATCCTCTTCATCCACACGGGCTACCAGAAGTACGCGTGGCACCGCGAGGAGGCCGACCCCCACTCGTTCTTCTGCAAGCACCCCGGCCCGAACCAGGAGTTCGCCGACTGGTGCAAGGAGATGGACCTCAACTACCTCATCCTGGACTGCGGGAGCGCAGACCACCCGATGAACACGATCGTCCGCGACGTCCGCCCGGAACTCGCCGCAGAGGCGCGCGAGAAGCACGGCGTCGACGACCTCGACGAGATCTTCCCGCCCGAGGGCTACCAGCTCATGCACACGGAGCTGTTCCCGGAGGGAATCGTCCACGTCGAGAACGCCCAGGTGCCCGAGGAGCTGCTCAACGAGCGCGTACAGATCGGCACGTTCCCGTGGCGGTTCCGCGGCGGCGAGTCCTCCGTCTCGCGGGTCGTCGCGTTCACCGAGGAGTAGCGCCGCAGGCGGTTCGAAAAATCGGATTTCGTTTTTTCGACGGTCGCTCCGTCAGTCGTCGGTGCGGGTCTCGGGGTCCTCGCCAGCGACCGGGTCGCCGACTGCGCCCTCGCCCATCGGTGCGGCGTCCTCGGGCAGAACGGCGTTCATCACGAGCGCGGTGACGCCGCCGACGATGAGTCCGGAGGTCGCGAGCACCTGGATGTCGTCGGGAAGCTGAGCGAGCGCGTCGGAGCGCCACTCGACGCCCACGCCGAGGACGATGGAGGTCGCGATGATGGTGAGGTTACGCTGCGAGAGGTCCGACCCGCGGGTGATGATGCGGAGGCCGATGGAGAAGATCATCCCGAAGAGCACGACGGCGGCGCCGCCGAGCACCGGGTTGGGCATCGCGGAGACGACCGCAGCGACCTTCGGCACGAGGCCGAGGACGATGAGGAACACACCGGTGATGCCGACGACGAACCGGCTGGCGATGCCTGTGAAGCTGATGAGCCCGACGTTCTGGCTGAAGGAGGTGTTCGGGAACGCGTTGAACAAGCCCGCGAACGCGGACATGACGCCGTCCGCGATGAGGCCGCCCTTGGTCTCCTCGCTGGTGGGGTCGCGGCCGACCGCCTCGGTGGTGCCGGCGACGTCGCCGATGGTCTCCATCGAGGTGATGATGTACGCGAACGCGGCCAGGATGATGGCGCTGGGTTCGAAGGCGATGCCGTACTTGAGCGGCGTCGGGAACGAGAACCACGCGGCCGAACCGACCGCCGAGAGGTCGAGCAGGCCCAGCGGGATGGCCGCGAGGTAGCCGACGACGACGGCGATGAGGACGCTCGCCGAGCGCATGAAGCCGCCGAAGAACTGGTTGGTGACGAGCGCGACGACGAGCACGAGCGCCGCGAGCCCGAGGTTCTCCAGACTCCCGAAGGCGTCCGTGCCGGGGATACCGGCGGAGTACTGGATTGCGATGGGGATGAGCGTGAGGCCGACGAGCATCACGACGATGCCAGTGACCAGCGGCGGGAAGAAGTCCTCGACGTCGTCGAAGAAGTAGCCGATGACCACTTCGACGGGCGCCGCGATGATGACGGCGCCGAAGATGGTGGCCAGCCCGTACGTGCTGCCGATGTCGATGAGCGGCGACACGAAGATGGCGCTGGTCCCCATCACGATGGGGAGGCGGGCGCCGACCGGACCGATGGGGAACACCTGGACGAGGGTAGCGATACCGGCGACGAGCAGCGCCATCTGAACGATGAAGGTGATGTCCGCGGACCCGAGGCCGATGGCGCTGGCGATGACCAGCGGGAGCGCCACTGTCGAGAGGAACATCGCGAGGAGGTGCTGGATGCCCAGCGCGACTGCCTCGCCGTTTTCGGGTCTGTCTTCGATGCCGTACCGGACTAGTCCGTTACCTCTGCTCTGTTCTGCCTCTGTATTACCGTCTGGCATGGGGGTACCCACCACGACCCACGATTTAAATATTTGGGCGAATTTCGCCCCTACTCGGCCGAATACAACGGCAGACGCCCGCACGGCCGAACACCTAACTACCGCCGCGAGCAACGACTGCGGTATGTCGACCATGAACGCCGTTGTCCTCGACGAGTGGGGCGGCGAACTCGACGTCAGAACGGTCGAGCGACCGACGCCGGATGCGGGCGAAGTCCTCGTCGACGTTCGCGCCTGCGGCGTCACGCGGACGATAGAGAACGCGGTACAGGGCGGACTCAGCGACGCCGACGAGCACGTCCCGCGGATTCCGGGCCACGAGTTCGCGGGCGTCGTCGCGGAGACGGGTCCCGGCGTCACCAACTTCGAGGCCGGGGACCGCGTGCTCGCGTACTTCTACCTCACCTGCGGGCACTGCGATCGCTGCCGGCGCGGCGACACGAACCAGTGCACGAACTTCGGGGGGTGGTTCGGTGTCCAGCGAGACGGCGCGTACGCGGAGGCGACGACGATTCCCGAATCGAACGTCCTCCCGCTGCCCGACGAAGCGACGTTCGTGGACGGAGCGGTGGCCGCCGACGGCCTCGCCACGCCGCTGCACGTCTGCGAGCGCACCGGCGTCCGCGACGACGACACCGTGCTCGTCGTCGGCGCTGCGGGCCGCATCGGCGTCCACCTCTCGCAACTCGCCGCTCGCCGCGGCGCACACGTACTCGCTGCCGACGTCGACGAGGACCGCCTGGCGTACGTCGACCAGGTCACCAGCGACGCGGTCACGCCCATCGACGCTCGCGGCGACGACTTCGCCGAGCGCGCACGAGCAGCGACGCCCCACGGCGAGGGACCGATGGTCGCCGTGGACACGGTCGGGGACATCGATACGCTCCGGGACGCGTGGGACGCGCTCGCGCTGGGCGGCGACGTCGTCTCGCTGACCACCCACCACGAGCGCTCGTTCGCGCCGCTGCTGAAGGAGTTCGTCGTGAAGGAAGCGAGCCTCGTCGGCTCCCGCTACGCGACGAAGGACGAGGTGGTGCGGGCCGCCCGCCTGCTCGCGGACGACCGCGTCACGGCCGAGTACACCCAGACAGTCGGACTGGACGAGGTCCCGGAGGTCCACGAGGCGCTCAGGTCGGGTGACACCCACGGGATGACTATTCTGGAGCCCTGACGCAGGGGGCGCTCAGGCATCGATGCGCTCGCCGTTCAGGTAGAGTTCGCGGTCGACCGGCACCGCGAGCGAGGCGCTGGCCGGGCAGTTCTCGTCCGCAGTCGCCACGAGTTGCTTGACTTCACGCTCGGTCGCCGGGCTCTCGATGCGCGTGACCTGCCTGAGGCCGCCGTCGAAGCCAGAGTCGACGTCGTCGATGCCGAGGACGCCACGGGGGTCCACGTCGCCCTCCACCTCGACGCGCACGTCGTCCACCTCGACGCCCATGGCGAGCGCGTGCTTCGCCAGCACGACCTGCTGGCAGAACGCGAACCCCGCGAGAAAGTACTCCAGCGGTCGCGGACCGCGGTTCTGGCCGCCGGCCATCGACGCGGGTTCGTCGGACTCGAACTCGAAGTCGCGCGCGGTCCCGCGGCCGTGGTAGTTCTCGACGAGTTCGGTCTCCACGCGGTTCTCGCCGGTCGGCACGCGGTCGGCGTCCGCGAGCGTCTCGAACTCCTCCCAGACGGCCTTCTGCAGGTCCCAGTCGAGTGGCATACCCCTACTCGGGACCACTGGCGGATGAACGTTCGTGCCGGGGCACAAACTGTTTTGAACGGGGACGACCGACCGGAAGTCGTGAACGACGACCTGTCGCGCCGCGCGCTGGCGGCCGTGTTCCCGGCTGGCCTCCCGAACCGTGCGCTCGCGGTGCTCGGCGTCGGTCTCTTCGGCATGGGGCTGGCGGTCGGGAGCTACGGCGCCGCCGTCACGCGACTCCTCGAACGCGGCGTGGCGCCCGGCGTCGCGGGCCTCGGGATGACGCTGTTCCTGCTCGGGCAGCTCGTCGTCGTTGCGCCCGCCGACCGACTCACGCGGACCCGGCGCTCCGCGCTGGTGGCGACCGTCGGCCTGCTCGCCGGCGCGGCCGCCGTCGCACTCTCGGCGACCGGAAGCGTCGGAACCACGCTCGCGGCGCGTGGACTGCTCGGTATCGGCCAGGGCGCGGCGTTCGTCGGCGCGATGAAACACGTCGGACGGCGCACCCCCGGCGACCTCGTGGCGACCGCGCAAGGGCTGCTCGGCGCGCTGTTCACGCTGGGGCTGGCCGTCGCGCTCGCCGTCGCCTCCGCGGCGTTCGAGTACGTTGGCGTCCAGGCGGCGATGCTCGCCGTCGCCGTCGTCGTCGCAGTCGGCGCCGCGGGCGCGCCGTTCCTCGACAGGGGGCAGAGCGAACCGGTGGTACCGCTCCGCGCCTACCTCGCGCCGCTCCGGTCGCAGGTGGGGCTCGCGCTCGGCCTCGGCAACATGGCTACCTTCGGCTTCCTCATCGTTGCGACGACGTGGTACGTCGACGCGCTGGAGGGGGTTCCGGGGGTGCCTGCGACTGCGACGCTGCTCGCGTTCGCGGCGACCACCGTCGTCGGCCGCGCGCTCGGCGGGATGCTGGCGGCCCGGATGGGTGAACGCGCGGTGGTCCGCTGGTCGCTGCTCGGTCTCGCCGCGGCGCTCGCGGGGATGGCCGCGGGCGTCCACTACGACGCTCCGGCGCTGCTCGTCGTCGCTGTCGCGGGGACCGGCTTCGGCTTCAGCGTCCCGTTCGGGCCGCTGTTCGCGCTCGCGTTCTCGAACCTCGCCGACGACGCGGGGGTGACGCTGGTCGTGATGCTCGCCGTCGGCAACGCCGGTGCGCTCGCCTACCCGTGGCTCGTTGGCGAACTCGTGGCGGCGACGGCGACGTACGCGACGGGGTTCGCGGCGATGAGCGTCACCGTCGTCGGCATCTGGGCGCTCTGGCGGCGCGCCATCGGCGGCGCCCCCGAGGTCACGCTGGCCGACTGACGCCCGTTCTCGTGGCCGAAACCGAACACCCTGTGAAGCGACCGTAACCGTCAGTGGGTACGTCGCGCCGAATTCGTGGATACGTCTAAGTGTGCGCGGGTGGAAGGCGTTGGCATGGACTCCGACGACCCGTGGAGCGTGACAGACCGCAACCTCCACGACCGACTCCGGAGCCTCCGGGAGACCGACGCGACGGCGGCCGTCGCAACCGTCGTGGGCGTCGAGGGGTCGGCCTACCGCCGGCCCGGCGCGAAACTGCTCGCGCCCGCCGACGACGACGCGCTCGGCGCCATCACCGCCGGCTGCCTGGAGGGACCGGTCGCCGAACTCGCCGCCGACGCCCGCCAGACGGGGGCTGCGGCCGTGGAGACGTTCGACCTGATGGACGAGGACGAGTGGGGGCTGGGCCTCGGCTGCAACGGCATCATCGACGTGCTCGTCGAACCGCTCGACGACTCCTACGACCCGCTGTTGGACGCGCTCGCGGAGCGCGAACCGGCGACGGTACTGACCGTCGTCGAGAGCGACGACGAGGCCGTCCCCGTAGGCGCGCGCAGCGTCCTCACGGCTGAAGGCTTCCGAACCGGGGACGACCGGCCAGGACTCCCGGACGACGCGCTCGACGACCTGCGCGACGCCGCGGCCGACGCCCGCGAGTCGGGGTCGAGCGGCGGCGTGACCGTCGAGCGCGAGGCGGGCGACCTGCTCGTGTTCGTCGACGGCGTCGAACCCGCGCCCGACCTCCTGCTGTTCGGCGCGCAGAACGACGTCCACGCTGTCGCCCGGTTCGGTGCGGAGGCCGGGTTCAGGGTGACTGTGGCGTCAGCCAGGGGTGCCCGCGCCGACGAGGACGCGTTCCCGCACGCCCACCGCGTCGTCGGCACGCACCCTGACGATATCGGGGACGCAGTCGAAGCTCCCGAGCGCACGTACGCCGTCCTCATGTCACACAACCTCATCGACGACCAACTCGCACTCGAGGAACTGCTCCGGGAGACCGACGTGCCCTACGTGGGGCTGATGGGTCCCCGGGAGCGCTTCGAGGAGATCCGGGACGCGGCCGCCGCGGAGGGGGCGACGTTCACGCCCGAGGAACTCGACCGCGTATCGACGCCGGTGGGCCTCGACCTCGGGGATGGCAGCCCGACGGGCATCGCACTGAGCGTCGTCGCGGAGGCGCTGGCCGTCGCGAACGACGCTGAGGGTGGGCGACTCCGCGAACAGTCCGGCCCCATCCACCCGCGCACCGACCCGACGCCGTGACCGCGCGTCGGACTGTCAGATTCACTAGCTAAGCGGGGTTCGTTCGCTCGCCCGACTCGTTCGCCTCCCGGCGTTCTGGTGGCGTTCTCAACGAAACTATAATGAACAGCCACTACTTTTGAACGTGTACATGAGCAGTGAGAGCAGTTCACAGAGTCTCGACCGTCCGACCGAGGAGCTCACGCTCTCGGTGAACGGCGAGACCATATCGACGACCGTGGAGCCCCGCCTGAAGCTCTCGGACTTCCTCCGTCGCGAGTGCGGGCAGCGCGGCGTCCGCGTCGGCTGCGAGCACGGCGTCTGCGGCGCCTGTACGGTGCTCGTCGACGGGAAGAGCACGAAGAGCTGTCTCACCTACGCCGTCCAGGTCGACGGCGCCGAGGTGACGACCGTCGAGGGACTGGCGTCGGACGGCGAACTCCACCCCATTCAGGAGGCCTACCACCAGGAGCACGCCCTCCAGTGTGGCTTCTGCACCAGCGGGTTCGTGATGGCCACCAAGGAACTCCTCGACCGCAACCCGGACCCGGACAAGCAGGCGGTCAAGGAGGGACTTGCGGACAACATCTGTCGCTGCACGGGCTACCAGAACATCTACAAGGCGGTCGACCGGGCCGCCGACGAACTCGACGGTGCGGCGGGCGCGATGCTCGACGCACCGAGCGACGACATCGAGGACCGCACCGGGGGTGGCGAGTAGATGTCCGGCGCCGAGTCCCCGACCGAACCGGGCACCGAGACTGACACGCACGTCGAGCGCGAATCGTTCGTCGGTTCGGGCCTCGAACGCGTCGAGGACCACCGCATCCTCACCGGGGAGGCCGAGTACATCCACGACATCGAGCCGGAGGGCACCGTCCACATGGCGCTCGTGCGCAGCGTCCACCCCCACGCCCACATCGAGGACGTGGACACGAGCGCCGCCGAGGACCACCCGGACTGCCTCCTCGCGCTCACCATCGACACGCTGAAAGCGGAGTACGAGCCGATGCCCTGCGGCCTGAAGGGGTTCGAGGAGTGGTCGCTGGCCGACGACAAGGTCCGGTTCGTCGGCGAACCGGTCGTCGCCGTCGTCGCGAAGGACCGCTACGCCGCGGAGGACATCGTCGACCTCGTCGACATCGAATACGACCAGCTCGACCCCGTGGTCGACCCGCTGGAGGCCCGCGAGGACGAGACGCTGGTACACGAGCACTACGGGTCGAACGTCGCCGACAGCGAGACGCTTGACTTCGGCGACGTCGAGGGCGCCTTCGAGGACGCGGACAACGTCATCGAACGGGAGTACTCCTGGGGCCGCATCTCCGGGGTTCCCCTCGAGACGGCGGGCGTCGTCGCGACCTACGACACCGACCGCGACGCCTTCGACATCGACTGCAACATCCAGCTCCACACGCTCGTCGACGACACCATCTACGAGCCGCTGGGCTACCCACCGGAGAAGGTGAATCTGGAGGTGCCGCCGGACGTCGGCGGGAGCTTCGGGACGAAGATCGCCATCCACCGCTACTGCACGCTGGCCGCGATGGCGTCCCATCAGCTCGACGGTCGCCCCGTGAAGTTCGTCGAGGACCGCGTCGAGAACCTGCAAGGCGGGGACATGCACTCCTCGGACCGCGACTACCGCGTCCGGCTGGCCTACGACGACGACGGCACCATCCAGGGCCTCGACACGTGGTTCGTCGACGACTTCGGCGCGTTCCCCCACTACCCCGTCAACCAGGCGCTGAAGCCGCTGTCCGTGGTGACGAACGCCTACGACATCGACAACGTGCGCTACGACTACGAGGTCGCGCTCACGAACAAGACCGCCCAGACCGCCTACCGCGGCTTCGGCGTGCCCCCGCACCTCCACGCCCTCGAGATGGTCGTCGACGAGGCGGCCCGCGAACTCGGCGTCGAGGCCTCTGACCTCCGGCGGCTGAACCTCATCCAGCCCGAGGACATGCCGTTCCGCCTCCCGACGCACAACATCTACGACTCCGGTGACTTCCCGGCGGCCCTCGACCGCATCGAGGAGATCGTCGAGGAACGGGAGGTCTGCGAGGGCGGCCTGCTCGACCCCGACGTCGTCGAGCAGAAGCGCGAGGAGGGGAAGTACCGCGGCTACAGCCCCACCGTCCACATCGAACCCGGCGTCTCCGGTTCGGACTGGACGGACCGCCAGCGCACCGACAAGGACGCCCTCGAAGCCCGTGAGCGCGAGGACGTCTCCGAACTCCCCGAGCACTTCCGCATCGAACTGCTCGACGACGGCACAGTCCAGTCGTACCTCGCGACGGACACCTCCGGGCAGGGCCACCAGACGCTCGTCACCCAGCTGCTCGCCGACGGCCTCGGCGTGCTCCCGAGCGACATCGAGGTCGGCTACCTCGACAGCGTCACCGCGCCGACCGAGTACGGCACTGCGGCCTCCCGGATGGCCGTGATGCTGTCGGGCGCCACCGATGGCGCCGCCGAGAAGCTCCGCGAGAACTGTCGGAAGCTCGCCGCTCAGCGCGAGTTCGGCTGCGACGTCGACGACGTCGTCTACCGCGACGGTGGTGTCGAGCGCGCCGACGGCTCGGAACGGCTCACGCTCGCGGAACTCGCGGAACTCGACTCGGGGCAGAAGAACGAGCGACTCACCCGGGTCAGCTACGACTACGAGCACCCGACGACGAGCCTCCCCGAGTTCGACGAGGCGCTCACCCGGAAGTTCCCGGTCTACCCGACGGCCGCGTTCGCCGCGAACGCGCCCATCGTCGAGGTGGACACGAACACCGGCGAGGTCGACATCCTGAAGTTCTACTCGCTGCGGGACTGCGGCACACGCCTCAACCCCACCATCGTCGACGGGCAGGCCCACGGCGGCCTCGCCCAGGGCCTCGGCGCGGCGCTCATGGAGGAGTTCCAGTACGACGACGAGGGCCAGCCACAGGCCATCACGATGTTCGAGTACCTCCTCCCGTCGACGAAGAACATGCCCGACGTCGAACTGGAGCACTCCGAGACGCCGTCGCCGTTCACGGTCACCGGCGCGAAGGGGACCGGAGAGGGCGGCATGATCGACGGCCCCGCGGCCATCGCCTCCTCGATCAACGCGGCGCTCGAGGACCAGCAGTTCGTGACCGACCAGATTCCGATGACGCCCCACCGCGTCCGCAAACGGCTCCGCGACGCGGAGTAACCCTACCCTCCGTTCTGCGTTCGACCGAAACTTCGGACAGCAGTCGCTGTCGAAACAGGAGAACGGAAAACGGACTGGGGGGCCGCGTTACTCGTCCAGGCTGGCCGTCGCGTCCGGCTTCGCGCTGATCTTCGACTCCGCGGGGACGCCCTCGTCTGCGAGTTCCTCGAGGTCGTCGAAGAAGTTGTTGACGAGGCGCTCGGCGACGCTGCCGAGCGCGCGCTGGCCGAGGCTCGCGATGAGCCCCGAGACGTTCGTCTCGGCGTGCCAGGTCGCCGTGGTGCCGCCCGCCTCGTTCTCCAGGAGGTCCATCTCCGCGACGGTCTCGAAGGAGTTCCGGGACGCGTCGCCGCCCGCGTGCATCACGAGACGGTTCGGCGCGTCGGCCTCCACGACGGTCATGTCGACGTCGAACGTCGGCTTGACGCTGCCGACGCCGACGGCGACGGTGGCCGACAGCTCCGACTCCGAGTGCTGCTCGATGTGGTCACAGCCCGGCGCGCACTGCGCCAGGATGTCGGGGTCGGTGAAGTACTTCCACAGCTCTTCCGGTTCGTGATCCGACTCGAATTCGCCTGAGAACTCAATCATTGGTAGCTCGTTTGTGTGCTGCCTGCAGGGAACGACGGGTGTATTCGCCGGCCAGTTCGACCTTCCACTCCTCGTCGGCGTGCATCTCGGGGGAGGGGTCGGCGGCGTCGTTCGCGGCCGCCTCGGCCTCGTCGAGTGCGTCCTCGTCGAGGGTGGTTCCCTCGACGGCCGCCTCGGCGTCGGGGACGTGGAGCGGGACGTCCGCGACGTTCGCCAGCGCGACACGCGCCTCCTCGATCTCGGGGTCCGCAGCGTCCGGGTCGTCCACGCGTACTGCGGTCGCGGCGCTCACGGTCGGGAACGTCTGGGCGGCGCGCTTCAGACTCTCGAAGGCCATCCCCGTCCGTTCGACCGGGAACGGCTCCCGGGATACGGAGACGCCCGTGACGAGTTCCTCCGGACCGAGGTCGGTGAACATGTACGCGATGAAGAAGTCGCGGGCGGGCACGGTGCGCTCGCCGTCGTCCTCGGAGACGATGTGGAGGTCGGCGTCGAGGGCGACCAGCGCCGCGGGGTAGTTGCCGGCGGGGTCGGCCTCCGCGACGCTCCCGCCAAGTGTCCCCCGGTTGCGGACGCTCGGACCGGCGATCTGTTCGGCGGACTGGGGGAGCATCGGCACGACGTCGCGGAGGTCGTCGGCGAACTCCAGGTCGCGGTGGGTCGTCATCGCGCCCACCTCGACCTCGTCGTCGTCGATGGAGACGCCGGACAGTTCGTCGACGCGGTTGATGTCGACGAGGTGGTCGGGCGTGGCCAGCCGGTTGGCCATGATGATGCCGAGGCTCTGGTTGCCGGCGAGCAGTTCGGCGTCGTGGCCGAGGTCCGCCAGCAGCTCCGTGGCCTCGGAGACGGACGACGGTCGGTGGTACTCGAAGGTGGCCGGCTTCATGGCGGCCGACCTCCGGCGTGCGGGGCGCCTCTCTCGTCAGGGGGTGAACGATACCTGCACATGTATCTCACGTGGATATCCGGTAATCCGGTCGGACGATTGTGAAATACGCTCTAGCCAGCTATTAAGCGTTTTGCTAGCCCGTCCCACGGAGTCCCGGTCGGCGAGCAGTTAAGGAACCAGTGGGCCATGGGCAACCATGGCACACGACCTCCTCGTCAGGAACGCTCGCCTACCCGACGGCCGAACCGCGGACGTCGCAATCGACGGAGACGCTATCGCCTCCCTCGACAGCACGAGTGCCGACGCAGCACGCGAACTCGACGCCGACGGCGGCCTCCTCGCGCCCGGGTTCGTCGACTGCCACGTGCACCTCGACAAGGCGTACATCGCCGACGAACTCCCCGACAACGAGAGCGGGACGCTCGGCGAGGCCATCGCGAACATCCACGACAGGAAACGGGAGTACACGGTCGAGGACGTCCGAGAGCGCGCCGGACGAGCCATCGAGGCCCACGTCCGGAACGGCTGCACCCGACTCCGCACGCACGTCGACGTCGACACCATCGGCGGTCTCACACCGCTCCGCGGCGTCGTCGAGGCCCGCGAGGCGTGGAGCGACGTCGCCGACGTGCAGGTGGTCGCGTTCCCCCAGGAGGGCGTCGTTCGGGACCCCGGCACGGCGGAGCTGCTCGTGGACGCACTGGCGGAGGGCGCGGACGCCATCGGCGGGATGCCGGCCAACGAACGCAGCGACGCCGACACCCAAGAGCACGTCGACGCCTGCCTAGACCTGGCCACCGAATACGGCGTCCCAGTGGACATGCACGTCGACGAGACCGACGACCCGACCGCGCGCTCCCTGGAGTACCTCGCCGCGGAGGCTATCGACCGTGGCGTCGAGGACGTGACCGCCGGCCACACGTGCGCACTGGCCGCCTACGACGACGCACATGCCGCTCGGGTCGTCGACCTGCTCGCTGAGGCCGGCGTCAAGATGGTGACGAACCCGCCGACCAACCTGCTGCTTCAGGGCCGCCACGACAGCCACCCGAAGCGCCGCGGCATCACGCGGGTCGACGAACTCCGCGCGGCCGGCCTCACGGTCGCAACGGGCCAGGACTGCATCCGCGACGGCTTCTACCCGTACGGCCGCGCGAGCATGCTGGAGACGGCACTGCTCACCGCGCACGCCGCCCACCTTCAGACGCCCGCCGAGCGCCAGGCTGCGTGGAACATGGTCGGCAGAAACGCCGCGGACGTGATGGGCATCGACCACGGCCTCGAAGCGGGCGCACCGGCGACAGTCAACGTCTTCCCGCCGAGTGTCGAGACCCCGACGGACGCGCTCCGGGAGGGCGTGGCGCCGCGCTACGTGCTCCACGAGGGCAGCGTGGTCGCGGAAAACGAGATTCGGTCGGCGGTGGTGGCGTAGTCGGGTGGCCGCTGGTCAGCGGTGGAAGTCGACGTCGACGTCGCTGGACTCGCGGCTGACTGTCGTGGTCGCGGGTTCCGTGCGGGCGATGGGGCGGCCGTCCCTGAGCACGAGGCGGCGGGGTGCCTGTGTGCGGAGGGCGTTGAAGCCGTCGGGGCTGTCGTAGACGACGAGTGACCCCTCGTTGCCCTCGGCGAGGCCGTAGGCGTCGACACCGAACACCTCGGCGTTCGCGTGCGTGAGCATGTCCCAGATGGGTTCGACGTCGCCGCGGCCGCTCATGTGGGCGTAGTGGAGGAGGACGAACGCGGCGTCGAGCGGGTCCCCGACGCCGTAGTGGTACCAGGGGTCCATCACGGAGTCGTGGCCGACGCCGACGGACACGCCCGCCTCGCGCAGTTCGTCGATGCGGGTGTGGCCGCGCCGTCGCGGGTAGTCGTCGTACCGCCCCTGGAGCACGCTGTTGTCCGGCGGGTTGGTGACGACGGTGGCGCCGGACTCCGCGAGCAGCGCTGTGACTTTGCTCGCGTACGAGTTCGGGTAGGAGTGCATCGCCGTCGTGTGACTGGCGGTGGTGCGGTCGCCCATGTCTCGCTTGATGGCCTCGCTCGCCAGCACCTCGGTGAACCGCGACCCAGGGTCGTCCGTCTCGTCGATGTGGAGGTCGATTCGGCGGTCGTAGCGCTCTGCGAGGTCGAAGGCTATCTTCACGTCTTTCACGCCGTCCTCGCGCGTGTGCTCGTTGTGGGGGATGCCGCCGACGACGTCGACCCCCATCTCCACGGCCTCCCGGAGCAAGTCCTCGTGGTGGTCGTCCGTGTAGACGCCGTCCTGGGGGAACGCGACGACCTGCAGGTCGACCAGGTCGTCGACTTCGTCGCGGAGGTCGAGCAGTGCTTCGACGGCCGTGAGCGACTCCTCTGTGGTGTCGGCGTGCGTTCGAACGCGCGTGACGCCGTGGGCAGCGCCATACTCGGCATCTACGTCGCTACCCTCTGCGCCATCGGGGCACAGACCGGGCTCACCACCGTACTGCTCTCCCGGTACACGTTCGGCCGCCTCGGCGCGAAGTGGGCCGACCTCCTGCTCGGCGGGACGCAGGTCGGCTGGTTCGGCGTCACCATCCCGCTCGTCGCTATCCCGACCGCGAAGTTCTTCGGCGTCAACACGCCCACGTGGGTGTCCGCGCTCATCCTCCTCTGGGGGCTGTTCCACCTCGCGACAGCGTACTTCGGCTACGAGGGCATGGAGAAACTCTCGCTAGTAGCCGTCCCCGTCCTCGTCGTCGTCGGCGTTCTGTCCATCGGCATCGCGCTCCAGGACGCCGGCGGCCTCGGCGGCCTGATGGAGACGACTGGGAGCGCCGGTTCGATGACGTTCGGTGCCGCCGTCACCATCGTCGTCGGGACGTTCATCTCGGGTGGCACGCAGGCGCCGAACTGGGCCCGATTCGCCTCCTCGCGGCGCACCGGGTTCTGGGCCGGCCTCATCGCGTTCCTCATCGGCAACAGCTTCCTGTTCGTCAGCGGGGCGGTGGGCGGCGCCGTCTACGCCGACACAGGCGGGGACCTTTACGAGGTGCTCGCCGTCCAGGGGCTCGCAGCGGTCGGTCTCATCGCGCTCATCCTCAACATCTGGACGACGAACGACAACGCCGCGTACGCGTTCGGCGTCGCGGGTAGCGAGGCCTTCGACTACGACCGGAAGCGTCCGTTCGTGCTGGCGGGCGGGGCCATCGGTATCGCGCTCGCCCTGTTCGGCGTCGCGAACCTGTTGATCCCGTGGCTCTCGACGCTCGGCCAGTACGTCCCGCCGCTCGGCGGCGTCCTCATCGCCGACTTGCTGCTCTGCTGGCGGCTGAACATCCCGCGGATGGAGTCCGTCGACTTCGCGAGCGTGCGGGTCGTCCCGGTTGTCGCGTACGTCCTCGGCTGCGTCGTCGCCGCGCTCACTGCGGGTGCCGTCATCCCCGGGGTCGGTGCGCCACAGCTGATTCCCGGTATCGCTGCGCTCAACGGCATCATCGCCGCGATGGTGGTGCAGGTCGTCGGCCACTACGGTCTCGAACGTCCCGGCATCGTCGGCACGCACGACTCCGAGACGTTCTGAAAGAAGTACAGCCCGCTTTTCCTTCGCTCCTCAGTTCGTCGGCTGGAGGGGGAGTTCGACGTGCGTCGGGTGCGTCGCAGAGTGGTGGACGGTGTTCTCCGCGACCTGGTAGTCGTCGTCAGTGTACAGCGGGCCGCCCGAGTTCGGGTTCACGTCGAAGCGCGGCCAGTTCGACGAGGAGATGTCGAGGCGGATGCGGTGGCCCGCTTTGAACCGGTTCGCGGTGTCGTAGGGCTCCATGTAGAACTCGTAGACGTCGCCGGGTTCGACGAAGTCGGGTTCGTCGCGGTAGCCCCGGAAGCGCGCGCGGCAGATGGAGTCCGAGAGGTTGAGGTCGTAGCCGTCGGGGTAGTCATCGGACTCGGGGTGTTCGTCGATTAGCTTCGCGGTGAAGTCCGTGTCCGGCGCGTCCGTCTCGCCGAAGACACGGACGCGGATGGGGCCCGCGATCTCGACGGCCTCCTCGAGCGGCGGCGTGCGGAAGACGACGACGTCGTCGCGCTGGCTGAGGGGGCCGTACGGCTCGCTGGCGCCGAAGGTGTCCTCGTCCGTGCGCTGGTCGTAGCCGCCGCGGCCCGCGAAGTCGACTATGTTCCTGTCGCCCAGCGGGTACGCCTCGACGGACTCCTCGCGTGGCTCGTAGGTGAGATAGGAGGAGGTGTTGCCGCCGATGGTCGGCACCGGGTCCTCGGGGTCGTACTGGTAGGACGTGTACGACTCGCTGGCGGCAGGCTTCTCGGTGGAGAGCGTGCCGTCGTCGTGCGCGTAGAACTTCGTCATCTCCGTGCCCTCGGGCGGCCACTCTTCGGCGCTGCGCCACTCGCCGCCGTGGAACAGGTTGCCCTCCTCGGTCTGGTGGCCGTCGCCCGTGCCCATCAGGAAGTACTGGACGCGGGGGAGGTCCCACGAATCCTCGCCCAGGACGTACTGGTCGAAGAACTGCTTGCGGGTCTCGCGGTAGTTCATCGTCGCGTCTTCCCCGAACGCCAGGTCGCCGGCGGTCGGGTGCTCCCACGTTAGCGGCGGGAACAGGAGGTTCTCGCTGTGGTCGTGGCCGCCCGGGAGGCGCGCGAGGTGGGTCCACGGCCCCATCAGGAGGTAGTGGTCGCTGTCCTTCCGGTCGGCGAGGCCGACGAAGTTGTCGCAGGTCGCGCCAGTGTAGGAGTCGTACCACCCGCCGGAGTAGACCGTCGGGACGTCCGCGCTCTGGTCGTAGTAGCGCTCGAAGTTGACGCTCGGGTTCTGCCAGTAGTCGTCGCTCGCCGACGCCGTGGTCATGATCTCGAACGCCCAGTCCTCGTACTGGGGCAACTCCGCGAGCGCCGATTCGCCCCGCTGGATGGGGCCGTTCTCGAACACCTCGCGGACGTCCACGTCCGCGAACACCTGCTGGACGTCGGGGTCGGCGAGGGACTCGTGGGAGAACCCTGCGCCGAGCGTCAGCGCCCACGACAGCCACCGCTGCTCGAAGGCGCCGTTGTGGCGGAACGTCTTCTTCCGGCCGTTGGCGGCGCCCATGTTGACGAACATCCCGGCGAGGCCGTCGGGGTCCTGCGTGGCGAGCGCGTTCTGCACCCACGCACCGTAGGACGTGCCGAGAGTGACGACGTTGCCGTCGCAGAACTCCTGGTCGGCGAGCCACTCGACGGTGTCGGCGCCGTCCTCGGCCTCGTTCTTGTTGATGAAGAACTCGCCCTCGCTGTCGAAGCGGCCGCGCACGTCCTGGATGGCGATGACGTACCCCCGCGAGGCGTACCACTCCCCGTGACGAGTCCGGCCGCCAGTCTTGTCGTACGGCGTGCGGTCGAGGATGACGGGCCGGGGTTCCTCGATGGGTTCGCGGGTGTCCGGGTCGGCCGGTCGGTAGATGTCTGTCGCCAGTCCAGTGCCGTCACGTGCCTCGATCATCACGTCGAGGTCGGCGTGGACACTGTACGCTGGTTCGCTGGTGCTCGGCATACGTCAACGACTGGTAGCATCTGCAAATACGTTTCCCCCGAAACTGCCCGATAGTGGCACGTCCTCTATCTGAAATGGCGGCAGTTTTATAATGGATGTTTGTAGAGAAAGGTACGTGCCCGGTATGGCAGCACTCCACACGGAATCCAAGCCACACCAGGACGGAGGATAATGTATGACATCAGACACTGACCAAACAAGAGAACCGCAGCGCTCGGACGACTCCGAGATGATAACAGACGGTGGAAGCGAGGCCTCGATGGTCGAGTACGGCATCGATGACAAGCCTCCGCTCGGTCTGTCAATCCTGCTGGGAACCCAGCACTGGTTGACGATGATCGGCGCGACGGTCGCCATCCCGCTCGTACTCGCGGGCTTCCTCGGATTCGACGCATCCCAAACGGCGCAACTCATCGGGACGTTCTTCGTCGTCTCCGGCATCGCGACGCTCGCCCAGACTACGATCGGCAACAAGTACCCGATCGTTCAGGGGGGGACGTTCTCGATGCTCGGCCCGGCAATCGCCATCATCGTCGTGCTCGGCGGCGCCGACGGTGGCGCGAGTTCTACCGTCATGATGCGCGAACTGCAGGGCGCCATCATCATCGCCGGTGCGATTGAGGTACTCATCGGCTACTTCGGCGTCTTCGGGAAACTCAAGAAGTACATCGGGCCGCTGACGATCTCCGTGGTCATCGCGCTAATTGGGTTGGCGCTCATCGGCGTCCCCCAGATCACGACTGCGTCCCAGAACTGGTACTTGGCGGGCCTGACGCTCGTGCTCATCGTGCTGTTCTCGCAGTACCTCGACGACTACTCGCGGGCGTTCAAGCTGTTCCCGGTTCTTCTCGGATTGGGGCTCGCCTACCTCCTCGCAGCGGTACTCTCCGTTGCGGGCATCGTCGAGATTGTGAGCTTCTCCGCCATCAGCGAGGCACCCCTATTCCGCCCCATCGTGCCCTTCCAGTGGGGGGCACCCCTGTTCACGCCGTCGTTCGCGGCAGGCATGGTCGCGGGGATGCTCGCGTCGGCCATCGAGAGCTTCGGTGACTACCACTCCGTCGCGCGGATGGCTGGTGAGGGTGCGCCGAACAAGAAGCGCATCAACCACGGCCTCGGCATGGAGGGCCTCGGCAACGTCTTCGCGGGCATCATGGGGACCGGCAACGGCTCCACGTCCTACACGGAGAACGTCGGCGCCATCGGCATCACCGGCGTCGCGTCCCGCTACGTCGTCCAGATCGGTGCCGTCGTGATGATCGTCGTCGGCTACGTCGGCTACTTCGGCGCGTTCGTCACGACGATTCCGAACGCCATCGTCGGCGGCCTGTTCCTGGCGATGTTCGCACAGATCGTCGGCGTCGGGCTCTCGCAGCTCCAGCACGTCGACCTGAACCAGAACCGTAACGTGTTCGTGCTCGGGTTCGGCCTCTTCGCGGGCCTCTCCATCCCGCAGTACGTCTCCAGCGTCCAGGGTGCAGAGGGGCTGTCCTTCGAAGCCGGCTTCTCGCAGGTGCCGGTGCTCGGCTCCGTCCTCGGCATCCCCGAGGTCGCGACCACCATCAGCATCATCCTCGGCACGGAGATCGCGGTCGGCGGCATCGCCGCGTTCATCCTCGACAACACCATCCCCGGAACCGCGGAGGAACGCGGCCTCACCGCCTGGGAGGACATCACCGAGGACGAGGACGCCTTCGAGCCGTACCACGAGCGGTTCATGGGGGGTGGCGAACCCGCCAACAAAGAACTCGCGGACGACTGACGTCCGCGGTTCCGCAACGCAAAAGAACGACTACAGTTTCTTTCGACCATGACCGAACAGGGACAGGAACGCCGGACCACCGAGATTACCCGCATGTCGCTGCGAACCGGCGGCTGGATCGGGTACTCCGACGACGCGGTGTTCGTGCAACGCGACGACGAACGAGTGAAGATACACAACGACGCCATCCTGAAAATCGACCTGCGGACCCTGGAGTGGGACGTCGCCGTGATGAGCCTGGTCCTGATCGCCGTGGGTGCCTACGTCGTCATGACGAGGAACCCCCTCGTCGGGCTTGCGTTCGCCGCGGTCGGGGTGTTCAGCCTCTACCGGACGTACAGCAAACGGCGGGTCCTCGTCATCCACGTCGAGGACAAGGCGAAACCCGTCGCCGTCCACCCGGAACACCCCAGGGAGTGCCAGGACCGGCTGGCAGACACCATCGGCCTGGAGTGAGTAAATCGGGCCGCTGTTCTCCAGTCAGCGCCGGGTCGCTACCGTCGATTACGCCTGCTCCAGTCGCGGTCCGCGGTGCCCGTCGCGCAGTTGGTAGTCGCCAGCCAGCACCACCTCGTCGCCCGCGTCCAGTTCCTCGTCGACCAGTTGCGCCGTCAGTGCCACGTCGCCGAAGCGAGCGATGCCCAGGGGGTTCGGCTCGCGCACCCCGGGCGGCGTCACCCGCGAGACGGTGGTCGCGACGAGTTCGCCCGCCCCGAGTTCGACCGACTCGAACTCCTCGCCGCCGCAGTTCGGGCAGCGCACCCGGTCGTACGCCCACGCCTCGTCGCAGCTCTCGCACTCGGTCGCAGTCATGTGTTTTCCTCTAGTATCGAGCAGACAGCGTTGTTCCCGAAGCCCGCGACGTTCACCGCCAGTCCCGTCTCGCAGTCAACCTGTCTGCCGTCGGCCTCACCGCGCAACTGCCAGACGAGTTCGACGAGTTGCGAGACGCCGGTCGCGCCGAGCGGGTGGCCGCGGGCCTTCAGGCCGCCGCCGGGGTTCACCGGCAGGTCCCCGTCGAGGCGGGTCTCGCCGTCCATCGTCGCCCGCCACGCCTCGCCCTCGTCGTAGAAGCCCAGTTCCTCCAGTTCGAGCAGTTCGAGGACCGTGAACGCGTCGTGGATGCAGGCCACGTCGATATCCCCCTGGTCGCGGTCGGCGGCGGCGAACGCGCGCTCGCCGGCCGTCGCCACACTCGCTATCTCCAGTGGGTCGTCTCGCTCGGCGACGGCGTGCGTGCCGACCGCGCTCTCGCAGGCCCGCACGGCGACGTCGCCGCCCTCGGCCTGCAGGACGAGCGCCGCCGCGCCGTCGCTGGTCGGACAGCAGTCGTAGAGTCTGAGCGGGTCGGCGATCCTGGGTGATTCGACGGCGTCCTCGACCGTTATCTCCTTCTGGAACTGCGCGTACTCGTTGTTCGCGCCGTTCGCGTGGTTCTTCGCGGCAACCGTGGCGAGCGCCTCGTACGGCGCGTCGTACCGGCGCAGGTAGCCGTCCGCCGCGAGGCCGCCGAACGACGGCAGCGTGACGCCGTACTCGTACTCCTCCGGGTGGACGATGCTCCCGATGACGCCCGTGGCTGTCTCCGTGCTGGCGCTGGACATGCGTTCGCCGCCCGCGACGAGTGCGGTGTCCGCGGCGCCAGAAGCGACGGCCTGGAGGCCGCGCTGGAACGCGCTCGCGCCGCTCGCGCTCGTGTTCTCCACGCGGTCGGCCTGCGCGCCGTAGGCGCCGAGGCTCGCGGCGAGCGCGTTGTGGAGGCCCGAGAGGTCCTCGAAGGCCTCCGCGGCCATGTTCCCCACGTGCACGGCGTCGAGTTCGTGGCCCGCGACGTCCGCGTCGTCGAGCGCGCGCGTCCCCGCGCGCTCCAGCAGCGTCCTGACGTCGGCGTCCGCGTCCGAAGCGAAGCGGGTCATGCCGGCGCCGGCGATAGTGATGGCTCTCTCCATTGGGCTGACGGCCGTGAATTACCCCCACGTTCACGTATAGGTTCGGAATCCGGTGACTCCCGGCATGCGTAAACTTAAGTTGGGGAACGCGATTTCTCTGGTATGGGCACGCAGTCCGCAGACCTGAGAGTCGTCAATGCGCGCGTCGTCACGCCGTCCGGCACCATCGACGGTGGTGTAGCGTCGCGCGACGGAAAGATCGTGAACGTCGGCACGGAGGCGAACCTCCCCGACGCCGAACGAACCATCGACGCGGAAGGCAACTACCTGATTCCCGGGTTCATCGACCCGCACGTCCACTGGGGGCTCTCCCGCTACGAGTTCGACTACCACGAGGGCCTCGAACACGACTTCGAGACGGAGACCCGCGGCGCGGTCCACGGCGGCGTCACCAGCGTCGTGAACTTCCTCCTCCAGCCGGACCCCTACCTGCCCGACATGGACTTCTTCCGGCAGGCCGGCGAGGAGAACTCCTACATCGACTTCGCGTATCACGCCATCGTCCACCAGGACCACCACGTCGACGAGATCGAGGGTCTGGCCGAGGAGGGCATCCGTTCGTACAAGATTTTCTTCAACTGGTACAAGCACGCCAGCCCCGAACTCGGCATCGACCACTCCGACGCCGGCCGCACCTACAAGGTGCTCGACAAGGTCTCCGAGATCAACGACGGCGTCGTGATGTTCCACGCGGAGAACGAGGACCTCGCCTACGAGCGCCGCCAGGAGCTCCAGGAGGAGGGCCGCAACGACCTCGAAGCGTGGAGCGAGTCCGCGCCGAACATCTGCGAGGCGATGCAGATAGAACAGATTGCTCGCCTCACCGAGTACACGGACTCCCGCTCGTACATCGTCCACATGTCCACGGGCGAGGGCGTCGACATCTGCGAGCGCTGGCAGGACCAGGGCGTCAACGTCCACGCGGAGACGCTGCCCGCGTTCCTCAGCCACACGAAACACGACGAGGAACTCGGCACGTGGGGGAAGATCAGCCCGCCGCTCCGCGGCGAGGAGTCCCAGAAGCGCCTCTGGGAGGGCCTCCGCAACGGCACCGTCGACTACCTCGGCACCGACCACTGCCCGCACAAACTCGAGTTCAAGGAGAAGGACACGGGCAAGCACGGCGACATCTGGGACGCCATCCCGGGCGACAACAACGGCATCGAGTACTTCCTCCCCGTGATGATGAGCGAGGGCGTCAACAAGAACCGCATCTCGATGGAGCGTCTCGTCGAAATCTGCGCCGAGAACAACGCCAAGCGCTGGGGCCTCTACCCCCGGAAGGGCGCACTCGCGGAGGGCTCGGACGCCGACATGGTCATCGTCGACCTGGACAAGAGCAAGGTCGTGGACGACGACTTCTACCACACGATGGAGCCCCGCTACTCGACGTTCCACGGCGAGGAACTGACGGGCCTCCCGACCCACACCATCGTCGGCGGCGAGGTCGTCGTCGAGGACGACGAACTGCAGGTCGACGCGGGCGGCCGCGACTACCTGCCCCGGTACGACAACGGGGTCCCGCGCGAGTAACACGAGCGCAGGACTCGTCGGGCTAGCGGAGCGAGTCTGGCGGTGTCCCGCGCGGCGACGAGTAGCGTAGTCAGTCTCTCCGACGCTCTTCTGGCGCTCCGTTGGGCGCCACTCTCACCGTTGTCCGTGCGAGTAGCAGACGGAGTCCCGTCTTCGGGACCCGTGTGTGACACGATAGAACTGGGGATTGAGGCAGGTCAGCTAGCGAGCGGTGTCAGTCGGTGGTCCGCACGTCCTCTGACATGCACTCCACGCACTTGGCACGGTCTGGCGTCTTCGCAGATTCGAACGTGTTCCGCACTGCTGGCACTCGTACGTATCGCGGACACTCTCCTCCTCGTCTACGGGCAGCGCCGATCTGAATTTCTGTATCACACTCATTGTCGCACCGCACGAGATGTGTCACAGCGTGACACGGGGAAACCCTGGGTCGCGTTTGCGGTCTCGCGCGTGAGAACTATGCAGTGACGGGAGTGGTGACCGAGGCGACTACTCGTCGACGGTCGCCGCCTCGTCCTCGTCGAGGCGGAAGTCGGTGAGGCTCTCGGCCATGTCGTCGGCGATGTCGTCGACGTCGCGGGACTGGTCGGCGACGTCTGAGACGGACTCTCGTTGCTGCTGGACGCCCGCGGCGACCTGCTGCATCCGGCCGCTGACGTCGCGGCTGGAGTCGGCGACCTCCTCGACCAGCTGGTGGACGGTCTCGGCGCTCTCGGCCTGGTCCTCGGTGGCGCTCGTGATCTCGCTGAGGCCGTGGTTCGTCTCGGAGATGGCTTCGTCGATCTCGTCGATGCGGTCGACCACGTCCTCGACGGCGTCGGCGCCCTGCTTGACCTCTTCGTTGCTGTCGTCGATGGCCTCGGCGGTGGTGTCGATGCCCTCCTTGAGGTCGTCGACGATCTCGGAGATCTCCGCGACGGCCTCCTTTGACTCCTCGGCGAGGGACTTCACCTCGTCGGCGACGACCTTGAAGCCGCTGCCGTCCTCGCCCGCGCGGGCCGCCTCGATGTTGGCGTTGAGCGCGAGGAGGCTGGTCTGGTCGGCGATCTCGTCGATCATCTCCGTCATCTCGTTGATGGTGTCCATCCGCTCCTCGAGGGACTGGACGACCTCCATGTTGCGCTCGGAGGCCTCCATCGCGCGCTCCATGCGCTCGATGGCGTCCTCGGCGTCGTCGGTCCCCTCGGAGGCGAGGTCGTTGGCGTCCTCGGCGAGGCGGTCGATCTCCTGGGCGGTCGCCGCGATCTCCTCGACCGTGGCGGAGAGTTCCGAGACGTTCGCCTCGGCGCGCTCCGTGCGCTCGGTCTGCTGCTGGGCGACCTCCGAGACCTGGTCGCTTGACGCCTCGATCTCGCCGATAGCGGAACTGGCCTCCTCGCTGGCGTCGCTCAGCGTCTCCGCGATGTCGTCGAGTTCGGCGGCGTGGTCGCGGGCGGTCCGCAGCGACTCGCGGGTGGTCCGCACCGCGTGGTCGAGGTCTGACGCCATCTCGTCGAACTCCCGGTAGACGTTCTTGATGGCCTCGAAGTCGGCGTCGGGTTCGCGAACCGACGGTTCGACGGTGAAGTCGCCCTGCGAGAGTGCGTCGAGGCTCTTCTTGAGTTCGTCGACAACCTCGCTCTGGTAGGCCTCGAGTTGCTCCTCGCGTTCCCGCAACTCGACGCGCTCGGAGATGTCCTCGTTTATCTCGAGGGCGCCGACGACCTCGCCGTCCGCGCCGAAGAACGGCATGACTGTGCGGTTGACGGGGACCTCATCGCCGTCCACGCTGACCGTGTCCTCGAGGTTCCGGACCGCCTCGCCGGTGTCGAGAACCTTCCGCATCACGGAGTTGTCCGCCTCGTCGTAGTCGAAGAGGCAGTCCCCGTACAGTTCCCCCGGCTCGCGGTCGAACAGTTCCCGCCCCTCCTCGTTGAGCTTCGTGAAGTAGCCCTCGTCGTCGACGATGAAGATGGGGTACCCCATCCCGTCCATGATGCTCTCGACGACGGAGCCGACGGTCGCTCGCTCCCGCCACGCCTCGGGGTCGTGGTCATCTCCGTCCTGGTCGGTACCCGGTCCGGCACCTGCACCCGCCGTGCTGTCGGCGTCGGCGCTGTTCGCCGAGCCGGTGACGCCGGCGACCACACTTGTTAAAAATTCGAACATATTGCTGCGGTCACTCTGACTAGGCGAGAGATGACGAACCTCCTATTTAAAATGTGGGCTCCGTCTCTCAGTGATGATAGTTCGAGGGTGGTCGCCTCGGGAATAATGTCACTCGTCGAGTAACTCCGCACAGCACGCTCGCGCCGCTTCGACGTGCTCGTCCGCCCGCTCGTCCCCGGTTCCCTCGACGTTCGAGAGCAGTTCGCGGGCCTGCTCGACGCGTTTCTGGACGACCTCGTCGTCCGTTCCAGGTTTCAGCGCGTCGGCCACCACGGCTTCGGCCTCCCCGAGGTAGTGGCTCGCCGAGCGCTCTACGGGCAGTTCGCCCGTCGCGGCCAGGTGGTCGTGGAGTTCCCGGAGGCGGTCGTCAGTCACGGCTGCTCCCGGACTCGGTGACGCGCACGCCCTTCGCCGCGAGGTGGCGCATCCGGTTGCGCGCGTCGTCCTCCTCTTCGGTGCCGCGGGTCGCCAGCACGAACAGCAGCGACTGGCCGCCCGGACGCATCGTGCGGCCGGCGCGTTGGGCGCCCTGGCGCCGACTGCCACCGAGGCCCGACGCGACGATTGCGAGTTCGGCGTCCGGCAGGTCGATGCCCTCGTCCCCGATGCGGGAGACGACGAGCGTGTCCAGCGCGCCGGTCCGGAACTGGTCGAACAGCGACTGGCGCTCGACGTGACGGGTCTCCCCGCTCACGAACGGCGCGTCGAGTGCCTCCGCGAGGCGCCGGCCCTGTTCGAGGTAGTCGACGAACACGAGCGCCTGCTTGTCGGGATGCTGGCCCAGGAGGTGTCGCGCCTCCTCGTCTTTCGCGGGGTTCTCTGCGGCGAGCCGGCGGCGCGTGTGGCCGCTCTCGCTGGCGTACTCGTAGCGCGCGTCGTCGTCCAGCCACGGCACGTAGCGTATCTCGACCTCCGGTTCCGCGACGTAGCCCGCGTCGAACAGCGCGTCCCAGTCGGTGCCGATGGGCGGCCCGATGAGCGTGTAGATGTCCATCTCCTTGTCGTCCTCCCGTACTGGTGTCGCCGACAGCCCCAGGCGGTGTTTGCTCTGGAGGTCCGCCGAGCGCCGGAACACCTCGCTCGGGATGTGGTGGGCCTCGTCGTAGACGATGAGCCCCCACTCCCGGTCGTCGAAGACGTGGCGATGGCGGTCCATCCCCGCGGTCTGGTACGTGGCGATGGTGACGGGCCGGACCTCCTTGCTGCCGCCGTGGTACTCGCCCACCTGGTCGGGGGTGAGCGAGGTGTGCGCGAGCAGTTCGTCGCGCCACTGCGCGGCGAGTTCGCGACTCGGGACCAGCACAAGCGTCTCGCCGCCGACGGCCTCCAGCGCGCCCATCGCGGCGACCGTCTTCCCCGCACCCGGCGGTCCGACGAGCACGCCGGAGTTGGCGTCGACGAATCGCTCGACCCAGTCGGCCTGGTAGTCACGGAGTTCGAGGTTCAGGGTGACGTCGAGGGGGTCGCCCGTTTCGAGGTCGCGGTCGTCGCGCACAGGGTAGCCCGCCTCGTACAGCGTGCGCTTCAGTTCCGCGACCTTCTCCTCGGCGACCCACGCCTCGGTGTCCGAGATCTTCGCGCGGAGCACGTCGTCCGCGAGTTTCTGCTCGGCGACGTTCCCGAGAAGACTCTCGCTCTTGGCCTCGAGCACGACGTAGCCGTCGTCGTGGGTTCGCAGGCGGAACCTGGTCGCGCGCGTCCACTGCTCCTCGACCCAGTCCTCGAGGCCGGGCACCTCCCGCGGGAGCACGCGGCGCATCGCATCCAGGAGGGCTTCCAGGGACTCGAACGGCGCCGCCCACACGTCCTCCTCGCGGACCACGTAGCGGTAGCTTCCCGTTCGCGTCGTGTCCTCGAGGTGCGCGAACCGGGAGAGCTGGGCGCGCGTGAACTGCGCCGGCTGGTCGACGATGATCTCCCGGCGCCCCGGGAACGGGACGACGCGCTCGCGGTCGGTCAGTTCGAGCCAGTCCCGCGGATACCACACCACGGGGTCGGACTCCACGCCCGCCCGCTCGACGTCGCCGCGCTCCGCGAGTTCCTCCAGCGCATCGGCGGCCTCGGCCTGCGTGCACCCCAGTTCCCGCGCGACCTGTGCGGCGGTGGCGACTGGGCGCCCCACGGATTCGAGGGCGTCGTGGAACGCCTCCTTCGAGATGTCGGTCACTACCCGGCGTAGGGCGCGAGCGGGAAAACGGGTTACGGCTTTCGTCGGCGTCGGTTCGCGCTCGCCACCGGGTCTGTCCGCCGGGAACTATTTTGCCGCGTGTGACGAAGTGGCACACATGGCCAAATCAATGCCGACACTCCGGTGTGCCAGCTGCGGGCGTTCCGAGGCCCGAGACGACTGGGAAACCGCGACGCACCCGACGCTCGGGACGATGACGCAGTGCCCGGACTGCGGGAGCACGAACGTGCAGACGAAGCGGTAGCCCGAGCACGACGAGTAGTCGCACAGCTTACAGCTACCGTAGGGGTTTATTATTGATTGGTAGTCAGGGTGGGGGTGTGTTCAGAAAAGTAATCGACCTCGTTCCGAGCGCACTCCTCGGACAGGCCGCGCTCGGCGTCGGCGCGTTCGGGCTGATCATGGTCGTGGGGTACAGTCTCGCGTACGGTACAGAAGGGCTGATGTCGCTGGGCTTCTCCCGGCAGACAGCCGGCATGGCAACCGTCGTCGTGGTCCTCGCCGCCTGCCTCTACGGCCTCTACTGGTTCGCGACCAGGCTCATCGACTGGTAGCTACTCGTCGGGTTCGAAGTCGAGGGAGACGGAGTTGATGCAGAACCGCTCGCCCGTCGGCTCGGGCCCGTCCTCGAAGACGTGGCCGAGGTGGCCGCCGCAGTTCGCGCAGACGACCTCGGTGCGCTCCATCCCCTGGCTGTGGTCGGGTCGGCGCTCGACGGCCTCGCTGTCGGCGGCGTCCCAGAAGCTCGGCCAGCCGCAGTGCGCGTCGAACTTCGTCTCCGCGTCGAAGAGGACGGCGCCGCAGCCGGCGCACGTGTACGTCCCCTCCTCGTCGCGGTCGACGTGGCCGCCGGAGTACGGGCGCTCGGTGCCCTGCTCGCGGAGCACGCGGTACTCCTCCTCGGTGAGTTTCTCGCGCCAGTCGGTCTCACTCTCGGGTGTGTTCGACATACCGCGTTTAGGTGCCGACCGCAGGTAAGCGTACAGGTTGGCCAACTTGGGGTTCGGGAGTGCTCGATCCGTTGACGCCTCCTCGAAAGCCCCCGCTGGGTCGACTCCCAGGGCTCGCTGCGCTCCTCGCTCACTACGTTCGCTGTGGTGCTTACGTCGCCCGGGTTCGTCGACCCAGCGGCCCCTTTCAATCCCATCGCGGCGGCTGACCAACCAGCCTGGGCGGGACTGAAAGGGGCGGACGGCTACGGGAAGCACGACGACGTAAGCACCGCAGGCCGAAGGCCGAGGAGCGTGGTTCGAGAGAGCTAGGCTCTCTCGTCATCACGAAAGACGGCTGCGCCGTCTTTCGAACGACAGCGAGTCGCGCGAGCGTAGCCGCCCGGGGCTTTCGAGAAGGAGCTGTCGGATTCTACTGACGCTGCTCGATAACGGATAACTGATTCTGCCCTACAGCCTGTCGACCATCCCCGCCGCGAACTCGAGTTCGTCCTCGTTGACGCCGTGCCCCATCCCCTCGTAGATGCGCTCGGTGACGTCGGCGTCCATCGACTCGAACACCGCCTTCGTCTCGTGGACGCGGGACTCGGGGATGTGGGGGTCGCGGTCGCTGCAGCCGAGGAAGACGGGCGTCCCGTCGAGGCTGCCGTCGTAGTCGTAGGACGTCCCCTCGGGCCCGTGGAGGCCGCCGGAGAACGCGACGAAACCGCCGAAGCGCTGGGGGTTGCGCGCGACAAACTCGCTGCCCAGGCAGGCGCCCTGGGAGAACCCGAGGACGAGGACGCGGTCGGCGGGCACGTGCTCGGTGACGTCGTCGAAGACGTCGCCGACGAGCGAGAGCGCCGAGGAGAACCACGGCTCGTTCTCCGTCGTGGGTTCGAGGAAGCTGTTCGGGTACCAGGTCGCGCGGGTGGCCTGCGGCGCGACGAACGCCGTGTCCTCGCTCGGGAGGTCCTCGGCGAACTGGAGCATCCCCGTGGCTCGGGCACCCCGTCCGTGGAGCAGCACGACGGCGCGTTCGGCGTCTTCGAGGGCTGTCCCGCGGTGCTCGACCGGCTGGCCGGCGTGCGGGTTCGCGTCGCTCACGCCGGTCCCTCCAGTTCGAGCGGCGGCAGTTCGGACTCGATTTCCGCGCGGTCGTCCTCGAGCCACGGCGGCAGCTTGAGCGACGAGCCGAGCTCCGAGACGTCCTCGTCGGTGGCGAAGCCTGGTTCGTCGGTTGCCACCTCAAAGAGGACGCCGCCGGGTTCCCGGAAGTAGATGGAGCGGAAGTACTGGCGGTCCTTCTGTGGCGTCGTGGACATCCCAACCTCGCTGACGGCGTCGCCGAGCGCGGCTTGCGCGTCGTCGTCGGCCGCGCGGAACGCGACGTGGTGGACCGTGCCGACCCCGGGCTGACCCCACGAGCCGCCGCTCGTCAGCACGTCCACGACGCTCGCGCGCTCGCCGGCGACGTAGCGGACGCGCTCGCTCGCCTCCTCGGTGCGCTCGTAGCCGAGCGTCTCGAGCACCGTGCCGGTCGACTCGGGCTGGGTGGGGTGGAGCGTGACGCCGTGGAAGCCGCGAATCGCGTGCTCCTCGGGGATGGGGCTGTCGCTCCACGGTTCGACGTCGCTCTCTCCCTCCACCAGTTCGAGTGGCTGGCCGTCGCCGTCCTGGAACGGCAGGACGCGGGCGCCGAAACGCTCCTCGGGGTCACCGTGGTCGACGCCGCGCTCCTCGAAGCGTTCGGTCCAGAATCCGAGGCTGCCCTCGGGGACGACGAACGCCGTCGCGGTGGTCTGGCCCCGCCCCGGCGTCCCGGAGCGCCCGTTCTCGAAGGGGAAGAACGTCAAGATGGTGCCCGGTGTCCCGACCTCGTCGCCGTAGTAGAGGTGGTACGTCGTCGGGTCGTCGAAGTTCACCGTGCGCTTGACGAGGCGGAGGCCGAGTTCCTCCCGGTAGAACCGGACGTTCTCCCGGGGGTCGCCGGCCACCGCGGTGACGTGGTGGAGACCCGCCGTCTCCGGGGCGTCGGATGTGGTCATTGTGCTACCGGGTAGGCAGTCCGCACGTAAACCTCTCAGCTAACCACCCGGCCACCCGGTGACACGCACGTCACCTGAGGTGTCGGTGTGATACTTGGTGCGTTCCGGAACCACTATGGCGAGGGCGGGCCTACGTCCCCACATGACCAAGGACGACCGGTACAGCGAGGAGGCGTGCCACGTCATCGACTCGCTGGAGCAGATCGGCTCCCAGTGGCGGCTCATCGTGCTCCACGACCTGCAGGACGGCGAGAAGCGGTTCAACGAACTGAAGCGCTCGACGGACGCGAGCTCCCGCACGCTCTCCCGCGTGCTCGACGACCTCCAGGAGATGGGGTTCGTCGACCGCCGCCTCGAGGAGGAGTCGCCGGTCGCAACCTACTACTCGCTGACGCCGAAGGGCGAGTCGCTGTTCCCTGTCTTCGACGCCATCGAGTCCTGGGCGGACGAGTGGCTCGCGGACGAGACGAGCGCCGCCGAGGCCGTCGAGTCGCTCGCGGACGGGTAGCGATTTCAAGGGCCCTCAGTCTACGACTGACGTCTATACGTCGGCATCGTCGGAACGGGCAACGCCGACAGCGAGCTCGTCGGAACCCAGTACACGGCCGACGGCGACTGTCACCAACCGAGATTCTTTCTATCAGGCCGGCCTCTTTGGTGTATGGCAGACGCCCACTACGACCTCCCGGAGGCGACGGTCGACACCGGACCGCTCCCCGAGGGGACGGAGGCACCCGACTTCACGCTCCCGACGACCGCCGACCAGACCGTCTCGCTCCACGAGTTCCGCGGCCAGCCGGTCGTCCTGGTGTTCTACCCGGCGGACTGGAGCCCGGTCTGTGGCGACCAGATAGCGCTGTACAACGAACTCGTCGACGAGTTCAAGCAGTACGGCGCGCAGGTGCTGGCCATCTCCGTCGACGGCCCGTGGAGCCACCAGGCGTTCTCCGACGCCCGCAACATCTCGTTCCCGCTGCTCTCGGACTTCCACCCGAAGGGCGAGGTGGCGAGAGCCTACGGCGTCTACCGTCCGGAGGTCGGCAGCAGCGAGCGCGCGCTGTTCGTCGTCGACGGCGACGGCGTCATCCAGTGGTCCTACGTCTCGCCGGTCGGCATCAACCCCGGCGCCGACGGCATCCTCGAGGCGCTCGAAGCGCTCGACGCTGATTCCGAGGAATGAACGGCGGTACCCCGATGCGCTCGCGGGTGTCACAACTGACAGTCCCGGTCGGCGACGACGACCACGTCCAGGGCCCGCGGGACGCCCCGGTGACGCTCGTCCAGTACGGCGACTTCGAGTGCCCGTTCTGCAAGGCGGCCTACTCGGTCGTGCGGGAACTCCAGGACCGGTACGGCCCGCAACTCCGCGTGGTGTTCCGCCACTTCCCGATGAAGTCGATGCACCCCCACGCGCGGCAGGCGGCGATGGCGAGCGAGGCCGCTGCCCTGCAGGACGAGCGCGCGTTCTGGGCAATGCACGACCTGCTGTACGAACACCAGGGCCCGCTCGACGACGACGCAATTCTGGAGTGCGCCGAGACCCTGGGCCTGGAGATGGACCGGTTCCGCGCCGACCTGGCGAGCGAGACGGTCGACCAGCGCGTGCAGGCGGACTTCCTCAGCGGTGCCCGAAGCGGCGTCAACGGCACGCCCTCGTTCTACGTCGACGGCGTCCGCTACGACGGCCCGCACACGGCGCCGATGTTCGGCGCGGCCATCGAGCGACGCCTCCGCGGCTACTGAGCGCGTGCCGTCGGAGTCCCAATCCAGCACGTCGTACTTTGGGGATAGACGACGTGGAGGACGTATGGCACACGCAAAATCGCGGTATCCCGTCCCGAGAACCGCCGGCGCTCTCGCGCGCCGCACGACCATCGGCGTCACTGTAGCCGTCCTGTCGCTCCTGGTGGCGCAGGTGCTCGTCGACGCAGTCGGTGTCGACGTCGGCGCAACCGGCGCGACGAGTCCGTTCTCGGCAGTCCCACTCGTGGGGACGACCATCGTCGCCGGCGTCGGCGCCGCTGTCGCGTACGCCGTCCTGGTCAAACTCACCGACCGGCCGGCCCGGTACTTCGTCGCGCTCGCTGTCGCCGTCTTCGTCTTCATGCTCGGCCCGTTGCTTCTCTTGACGCCGGAGATGGGTGTCACCCTCGTGGGCCAGGGCGTCCTCCTCCTCTACCACCTGCTGGTAGCCGTGCCGCTGGTCGTCTTCGTCGTCGGTGGAGTCCAGGTCTGAGGCTACTCGTCGCGGAGCGCCGCCGCGATGGTCTCGAGGTCCGCCTTCCGGAAGGCGCGAGACGTGTTCTCGTCGTCGGGGGCCGCGAGGCCGTCGACCTGCTCGCGGATGCCCGCCCGCATCTCGGGTTTCGACGGCCGCCCGCTGGTGTCGACGTCGGCGCCCACGGCGTCGCAGACCGCTGCGAGCGCCTCCTTCGTGAACGCCGTCGACTCGATTCGCTCGTAGCGCCCCACTGCCTCCCGGATCTCGTTCCGGAGGTCGTCGACCGTCTTCGTCATGGCCCCAGTGACGTGGGGCCGCGTTGTATACGGTTCGGTCGTACCGCCGTCAGCGTTCTCAGCTCTCGTGGGGGCTGTAGTTCGGCGCCTCGTCCGTGATCATCACGTCGTGGGGGTGGCCCTCGGTCTGGCCCGCCGAGGACACCCGCACGAAGCGCGCTTCCTGCTTGAAAGCGGGAATCGTGGGTGCGCCGACGTAGCCCATCCCGGACTGGATGCCGCCGACGAGCTGGTGGAGCTCCTGGGAGAGCGGCCCCTTGTACGGCGTCGCCGCTTCGACGCCCTCGGGGACGAACTCCTCGTCCTCCTCGTCGTCTTTCAGGTAGCGGTCGCCGCCGCCGGACTGCATCGCGCCGACCGACCCCATGCCGCGGTACTGCTTGTACTTCTTGCCGTTCATCGTGATGACGCGGCCCGGGGCCTCGTCGGTGCCCGCGAAGTAGGAGCCGAGCATCACTGCGTCGGCGCCCGCGGCGATGGCCTTCGCGGCGTCGCCGGAGTACCGGATGCCGCCGTCCGCGATGACAGGGACGTCCTGCTCGCTCGCCACGTCGGCGACCTGCGAGACGGCCGAAATCTGGGGCATTCCGGCGCCCGTGACGACCCGCGTCGTACAGATGGAGCCCGGCCCGATGCCGACCTTCACGCCGTCCGCGAAGTCGACGACAGCCTCGGCGGCCTCGCGGGTGCCGACGTTGCCGACGACGACGTCGGCCTCGACGGTCTGGGCTATCTCGCGGGCGGCGTCGATGACGTTCTCGTTGTGGGCGTGCGCGCAGTCGATGAACAGCACGTCGGCGTCCGCCCCGTCGGCGGCGGTCGCGCGGTCCGTCTCGAAGGGACCGACGGCCACACCGACGCGGAGGCGGCCGTTCTCGTCACGGGCCGCGTCCTCGTGCTCGCGCCGGTTGAGGATGCCCTGCATCGTGACGAGGCCGACAAGGCGCTCGTCGTCGTCCACGAGCGGGACGCGCTCGATCTTGTGCTCGTACATCAGTTCGAGGGCGTCGCGCGCGGTGACCTCTTCGGGGGCCGTGATGACCTCGTCGGTCATCGCCTCACGGACGGAGTCCGACTCGCCGACCTCGAGGTACGGACGGATGTCGGTCCCGGAGATGATGCCGAGGACGGTGTCGTCGTCGTCGACGACCGGGGCGCCGGAGACGCCTTCGCGGTTCATCATCTCGTCGACGTCGCTGACGGTCTGTTCGGGCTCGGCGGTGACGACGTTCTCGCGCTGGATGACGAGCTCGTCGGCGCGCTTGACGCGCTCGACTTCCGCGGCGGTGTCCGCGACGTCCATGTTGCGGTGGAGAACGCCCAGGCCGCCCTCCCGGGCCATCGCGATTGCGAGGTCGGACTCGGTGACGGTGTCCATCGCCGCCGAGAGGATGGGGACGTTCAGCGTGACGTTCGTCGAGACGCGCGTGGAGACGTCGGCGTCGTCGGGCTCGACGCGGCTCTCGCTGGGGCGGAGCAGGACGTCGTCGAAGGTGAGCGCCTCTGGTACGCGGAGTTTTTCGGAGAATCGGCCGTCGTTCGAGGAGTCGTGCGCCATGTAAACCGTCGCGGCGCCCACGGCAAAAGCGTTGCGAGATTGGCCGAACGTGCGAATAGTGCACAGCCACGCGGGCCGTTTGGGGCACGGACGTGTATCGGGCCGGCGGCACTCGACGACTGTCCAGTCGCGGAGTCTCTATGGAACGAACGTGAAGATAATCCACCTCCGGGGACGATATCTCTTCCCAAATCGGAAAAACGCCGTCACTCCGTAGTCGGGTACTTAAATGGCGGTTTCGGTCCCACACCATTTGTGGTCGCGTGTCACGCAATCTTTATGCTACTAACCCCAGTGTTGTGGTGTATGGACTCCACCAGTCCCGATGTGATCCGCATCGCCGGTAACAACAGCGACGTCTCCGGCGTCTTCACATTTTTCGGGAAACTGGTGGACACACTCGGATTCGGACGCTCGGCGCACGCCGCCACGCACCGCGAATCCGGACGCACGCCGTCCAGGCCCGAGTTGAGCCCGTAGCATGAGTAGCTCACGCCACCCTGTCGCCCTCCGCCTCGAGCAACGGGTGGGCGGCGCCACGCGCCTGCTCGCCACGGTGATGTTGCTCCCGCTGGCCGACGGCATCTTCGCAGCGCTCGTGCTGGCGGGCGAACTCGAGACGTGGGCGGGTATCACCCAGATCGGCCTGCTCGTCTTCGGCGGCAGCGCCACGCTCGCGGTCATCCTCGCAGAGATGGACGACGACCCCTGGGAGCAGGTGACCAGCGTCCTCGTCGTCGGCGTGCCGCTGATTCTCATCGCGGCCGTCGAGGCGGCACTCGCGCCGACCATCGCGACGCTCGTCGACGTCCCTACCTTCGAGCGGTTCGCCGCGCTCGTCATCCTCGCCATCGCCGCGAAGACGGCCAGTTCCACCATCGGGGACTACCTCCCGTCGCCCGGCATCATCATCGGACTCGGCTTCATCGCGAGCTTCCAGCCCGGCTCGTTCAAGTTCGTCCCTGACTACGACCCGATGCTGCTGTTCAGCGCGGCCGCGGCCGGCGGCGTCGCCGTCGCGTTCGCGCTGGCCGTCGTCGCGCTCCGGCCGTACCTCCGGCGCGTCGTCGACATCGACCGCTTCCGGTTCGGGAGCGCCGTCGCGCTCGGCACGCTCGCGCTCTCCATCTTCCAGCTCGTGCCGTCCCAAGCGCCGCTGGTCGTCTTCGGCGTCGCCGGCCTCCTCGCGTTCAACCCCGAGGCAGCGCCCGACGATGCGGGCGACGACGAGCCCCAGTCGGTCCCGGACGCCGACGACGGCCCGGACCGCCCCACCCCGTCGAGCCCCGCGGCGACCCCCGACGGCGGCAGCGACGCCAGCGACACCGACGACGAGGAGCCGGCGTACGGCTACCCCGGGGAGAACGGCGCCGAGGAACGCGCGCCGTGGCTCTGAGTCGGCCGACCGCCCGACAGAACTCTTTACCGTAGCGCCCTCCTCGCTCACGTATGGCCGACAACCGTGTCGTGCAGGGTCGCATGGTCACGCCGAAGAAGCTCGCGGAACTCGTCGAGGGAGAGTCCGTCATGGACGCCGAACCCATCGAGGAGGCCGACCGCAACTGCCCCGACTGTGGCGGCGACGTGCTCTCGGTGGGCTACATGCCTTCGGTCACCGAGTTCGTCACCGGTTACAAGTGCCAGGACTGCGACTGGAGCGAGCGCGAGAGCTAGTCCCGCCAGCGCACCGTCTCTACCTCCGGGGCCGTCTCGCTCGCGACTACCGTACCGACCTGTTCTCCGTCCTCACGTTCCGCGACGTCGATGCGACCGTACCCCTCCGTGACGACGTCCCGCAGGTCCCCGTCGAACTCCTCGGCGTCCTCCACGCCGAGTCTGTGCTCCCCGCCGATCTCCCGGACGACTATCGGGTACTCGCGCATGAGTCACGCTACGCGGTCCCGCGCCAAGAATCTGTGTTGCGGCGCTACCGCCGCGCGAATCGAAACGCACTTACGGAAAATCATCGTACCAGCGAACGCGCGGGGCTGTGGCCAAGCCAGGAATGGCGACTGACTCCAGAGGTCACGCGCCCGGGACGAGATTCCAGACTGGTATACCGAGCGGCCGACTGATCATCGGTTCGCGACGACGACCCTCTGGAGTTCCGAGGCGCACCGGAGATATCAGTCGATCGGGGGTTCAAATCCCTCCGGCCCCACTTCTTAGATTACCGCGACCGTGAGCGACTGTTGTGTCGCTCACGTCGCTTGTTCGAGTGACTGGGACGGGATCTGAACCCAGTCGCGAGCGATAGCGAAGCGACATCGGTTCACAACTCCTCCACCGCACTGTTGCTACCTGAACACCAAAACCGCGAGACAGTAGCAACTCCGCCGTTCCGATAGTGTCGTCCTGTTTAGGTCACGCGAGAATCCCCCACTTCGGGGACGGGAGCGGCCGTATCCTGCAAACGAAACCAGGCAAGGTGAGGGATGCACTGGTAGTGGCCGTCGCTCATGACGTACCAGATGAAGATTCAAAATGAAAAATTGATGATTCCGATGGATTTTGAGTTCAACGAGGGCACAATCACCCCGAAGTCCCGGAGGACGACTCTCACTCGGTACCCTGCTACGTAGGGTAAGAACGTCCTCTAGAGCTTGCTACCGGAGGAATGATTAGCCTGGTTTACGTCCTGGTCCAACGCGCCCCCGAATCATAATTTTTTCGCATTATCTCCGAATTCCTCTGGCGATATGACTGGAACGAGCTCCTTTCAATCCGCATTGGGTGATGCTGAATAAGCGGGCATCCCCGGTACAATAATGCTTTTTCTACATTGGAGTGATAGGTGGCCTATGACTGTCGAGTCCCTCGTCGAGTACCTCCAGGACCGTGCCGGTGGCCATCTGCGGGGCGTGGTGCGCTACGACGGTTCGGGGTTCGACGTCGTCTACGTGCGGGACGGACTGGACGGGGACGCGTTCAGGGCCCGTGTCTCGAACATCCACGAGAGCATCGTGGGACAACCCGCCGCGGAGATCGGCGACGAGACGTTCGGGAAGGCCTACGCGACACTGAGCGTACGCAAGCACGCCGTCGTCCTCAACTTCCGACGGGAGCCACGGTCGGGGATTCTCGTCGGCCTCGACCCCGAGGCGGCCCGCCAGCTCGTCGCGTTCATCCACGAGAGCATGGAACGCGGGCTCCCGGAGGGGTCACCGGCCTGATTCCTCGTCGGTAGCAGAGCCTTCATCACTACGTTCCCAGGTCGTCCAGCGCAAGGATTTACCTCTCCCTCGAACAACTGTCAGGGTGGCTATGTACTGTCGTTCCGAGTCCCCCACGCGAGCCGCCTGTGGGCCGTCGGTCGCCTCACGGGGCGTCCAACCGTCCGCCGCTAGCACCGCCGACCGACCCCGCCAGTCCGGAGTCCGCCGTTTCGCATTCGGAGGTGTCGTGTCGTGACGAGCCAGCTATCCGAGTCCCAGCAGGCGCTCCGAGCGGAGGCCCGGCAGTACGCCCAGGAGACTATCAGACCGAGAGCCATCGACCTGGACCAGAGCGAGACGTACCCCACCGAGATTCTCGACGACCTGGCGGAGATGGGGTACGGCGGACTGACGATCCCAGAGGCGTACGGCGGCATGGGCGAGGGAATGACTGAACTCGCCGTCGTCGTCGAAGAGCTGTCAGCGGCGCTGATGCCCGTCGCGAGTGCGCTGGCGCTGCACCTCGGCGTCGCGGAGGTCGTCGAGCGGTTCGGCTCCGACGCCCAGCGCGAGCGGTTCCTCCCCGAGATGGCGTCCTACGACACCGTGGGCGCGCTCGGCCTGAGCGAGGAGGGCGCCGGGAGCGACAAACTCGCGATGGAGACGACGGCCGAACGGGAGGGCGACGAGTGGCTGCTGAACGGTCACAAGCGCTGGGTGACGAATCTGCGCCACGCCGACTACGTCCTCACCTACGCGAAGACGGGGCCCGAGGCGGACGCGCCGCGGAACGTCACCGCGTTCCTCGTTCCCGCCGGGGAGTTCGACGTCGAGACAGTCTGGGACACGCTCGGCGCCAACCCCGTGAAGTCGCCGAAGGCGACGCTCTCTGACGTCCGCGTCCCCGACGACCAGCGCGTCGGGCCGGTGGGCGAGGGGTACGTCCAGCGTGGCGACCTCGCGACCGGCTTGAACGTCCCCGCCCGCGCCGTCGGCATCGCGCGGGCGGCGCTCGACGACACGGTGGCGTACACGGCAGAGCGCGAGCAGTTCGACCACCCCATCGCGGAGTTCCAGGGGGTCACCTGGGAGGTCGGCGAGATGGCGACGAACGTCGACGCGGCCAGACTGCTCACGCTCCGCGCCGCCGCGACGGCCGACCGGGGAGCAAAGTCCTCGAGGGCGTACAGCATGGCGAAGGTGCACGCCACCGAAGCGGCCGTCGAGAACGCGAACACCGCGATGCAGTTGCACGGCGGCATCGGCTACACGACCGAGAAGCACGTCGAGCGCTACCTCCGGGACGCGCGGCTGTTGACAATTGCTGGCGGTCCGAACGAAGGCCACAGGGACACGCTCGGCGAGGCTGTGTACGAATCGCGCTCGAACTGAGGAGCGGAGGCGACACCGCTTACCGTCCGGGTAAAATCTGAGTAGGAACCGTTCCCGCTACCGTTCGACAGCCGACGCGGGCCCGACGGACTGCTCCGTCACTCGATCCAGACTGTTTTCTTGTTGACGAACTCCCTGATGCCCACCCCGGAGAGCTCGCGGCCGTAGCCGGACTCACCGATGCCGCCGAACGGCACGCGGGGGTCGGACTTGACTAGCTGGTTGACGTAGACGCAGCCAGCCTCGATGCGCTTGGCGACGCGCTCGCCGCGCTCGCGGTCCTCGGTCCAGACGCTCCCACCGAGGCCGAACTCCGTGTCGTTCGCGAGTTCGATGGCGGCCTCCTCGTCCTCGACCTCGTACACCGCGGCGACGGGGCCGAACGTCTCCTCGGCGTCGACCGGACAGCCGTGGGGGACGTCGGCCAGGATGGTCGGCGGATAGTACGAGCCCTCGCGGTCCATCGGCTCGCCGCCCGTGAGGACGGTGGCGCCCGCTTCGATGCTCTCCTGGACCTGTTCGTCGAGCTCCTCGAGGAGGTCCGGCCGCGACTGCGGGCCGACGTCCGTCTCCTCGTCCATCGGGTCGCCGACGGTCAGCGACTCGAACTCGTCGACGAACCGGTCGACGAACTCGTCGTAGACGTCGGTGTGGACGACGAAGCGCTTGCCAGCGATGCAGGACTGCCCGCCGTTCTGGTTGCGCGCCCACGCACCGGTCTCCGCGGCCGCCTCGACGTCCGCGTCGTCGAGGACGACGAACGGGTCGCTCCCGCCGAGTTCGAGGACTGTCTTCTTGAGGTTCTCGCCCGCGGAGGACGCGACTGCGCGACCCGCTGGGCCGCTCCCGGTCAGGGTCGCTGCCTTCACGCGCTCGTCGGCGATGACGTCGTCGACGAGGTCCGAGGGGATGAGCAGCGTCTGGAAGACGTCCTCGGGGTAGCCCGCCTCTCGGAACACTTCCTCGATGGCGACGGCGCACCCGGGAACGTTCGAGGCGTGTTTCAGGAGGCCGACGTTACCGGCCGTCAGGTACGGCGCGGCGAACCGGAACACCTGCCAGAACGGGAAGTTCCACGGCATCACGGCCAGCACCGCGCCCAGGGGCTGGTGGACCGTCTTGACGTCCGTGCCCGCCGGGCTCGGGTGGTGCTCGTCGCCGAGGTAGGCGCTCGCGTTCTCGGCGTAGTGGTCGCAGAGCCACGCGCACTTCTCGACCTCGCCGATGGCCTGGCTGATCGGTTTCCCCATCTCCTGGGTCATCGTCTCCGCGTACTTCCGCTTGTTCTCGCGGAGGACGTCCGCGGCGTTCGCGAGCAGCTCCTCGCGCTCGCGCATCGGCTGTTCGCGCCAGTCCTGGTAGGCGTCTTCAGCGCGCTCGAGGGCGTCCTCGACGTCACCCGCCGAGTGTTCCGCGAATGAGTCGACCTGTTCGCCGGTGGCAGGGTTGATTACGTCCATGGCTAAAGTTCCGTCTCAACGGCTATTGAATACGGAGCTGAATATACCTTGTCCCTGTGGTCAGAAATTGCTGGTGGATTCCCAACACGGCGGACCGAATCCGCGGTGCTCCTCCATTTAAGCGGGGTGACGACGAACAGGGCCGGTGTGCCAACAGTCGACAACCCATCTGGAACGCCGAACCTCGACGGGAACACCGCGCTCGTCGCCGCGTCGAGCAGCGGCCTCGGGAAGGCCGCCGCGACGTCGCTGGCCGAGGCGGGAGCGAACGTGGTCCTCAACGGCCGCGACGAGGACCGACTCGACGACGCAGTCGCCGACGTGGACGCCGCCGGACCCGGTGACGTCGTCGGGCACGCTGCGGACTTGACGGACGCGGACGCCGTCGCCGGCCTGGTCGAAGCGACCGTCGAGACGTTCGGTGGCATCGACCACCTCGTCCTCAACACGGGCGACCCGGCCAGCGGTGGCCTCTACGACGTGACCGATGACGACTGGTACGAGGCGTTCGACCTGCTCGTGATGAGCGCCGTCTGGCTGACGCGGGAGGCCGGCCCGCACCTCCGCGACGGCGGTGGCTCCATCGTGGCTATCGCGTCCATCACGGTCCGCCAGCCCGTCCCGTCGCTCGTGCTCTCCAGCACCGTCCGCATGGGCGTCATCGGCCTCGTGAAGACGCTCTCGCGGGAGTTCGCTCCCGAGGTCCGCGCGAACGCCGTACTCCCGGGGGCGGTGGAGACGCCCGCGCTCCGGAACATCGTCGAGGATGCCGTCGAGCGCGGCGAGTACGACTCCTACGAGGAGGGCCTGGAGAGCTACTGGCCGGACGACATCCCCACGGGGGACGTGGCCCAGCCCTCGGAACTCGGCGACGTCGTGGCGTTCCTCTCCGGGCCGGGCGCGAGTTACGTCAACGGGACGGCGCTGCTCGTCGACGGCGGCGTCGTCCGGTCGGTGTAGGGACGCTACGCACGCCTCGCCCGCGACCGCGTCCGCTACGCTTTGCTTCCCCAGCCGAACGCCAGCCACCCGCCGTCCATGTGCATCACTTCGCCGGTCATGTAGTGGTCGCCGGCCGCGAGGAACGTCGCGCAGTTGCTCACCTCCTCGAACGTGCCAAAGCGGTCGAGTGGAGTGCGGTTCGTGATGTGTTCCTCCGTGTAGCCGTAGTACGGCCAGTCGTGGTCCTCTGTTATCTCCTCGCCCCACGGCGCCTCCGCGAGGGCCGTCTTGATGTAGCCCGGCGCGAGCGCGTTCACGTGGACGTCGTACTCCGCGAGTTCCACCGCGAGACACCGCGTCAGATTCTCGATGCCGCCTTTCGTGGCGTTGTACGGCGCGCGGCCCTGCACGCCGACGCTCCCGTAGATGCTGGACATGTTGATGATCTGGCCACCGTCGCCCTGCTCGGCCATCTGTTCGCCGGCGACCTGCGAACCGTAGAACGTCCCGGTGAGGTTCACGTCGAGGACGTGCTGCCAGTCCTCGGGCGTCTGGTCGAAGAGCTGTTTCTCGACGGTCGTCCCGGCGTTGTTCACCATGATGTCGAGGCTCCCGAACTCGTCGACGGCGGCCTGGACGAGCGCCTCCACGTCCTCCTTCTCGCTAACGTCAGCCTCCGCAGCGACGGCCGTTCCGCCGGCGTCGCGGATGGCGTCGGCGGTGTCGTCGGCGCGTTCCTGGGCCCGCGAGTTGGTGACCACGTTCGCCCCCGCCTCGGCGAACCCCTCTGCGATGGCGCGACCGAGCCCGCTGCTCGACCCCGTGACGATGGCGGTCTCTCCGCTGAGATCTCCGTTCATGGGCCGAGACTCGGACTGTCGGATATTAGTTCTAGTCCCGGCCGATTGTCGACCGCTCGACGCTCGCACAGCGCCGCATTGCTCGTAGCGTCTCCCCCCGACGACTGCGCCGAGGCAAACATTGATGCGGCGGCCCGTGGTCCCCTCTGGCATGGCAGTCGAGCGCATCGGCGTCCACGAGTCGACAGCGATAGACTTCCCGTACGAGGCGCTGCGGGACGAACTCGCGGGCGTCGACGCCGACGTCGTCTCGATACGGGACGCGGACGACGAGGGCGCCGACCCGGAGACCTGCGACGCCTTCGTGACGTTCACCCACCAGCCACGGCTCCTCGACGTCGACCCGGAGTGGATCCACACGACGTTCGCGGGCGTCGAATCGTTCCCGGTCGAGGAGTACGAGCGGCGGGGCATCGCGCTGACGAACAGCACGGGTCTCCACGGAGACAGCGTCGGCGACACCGCACTCGGGATGATGTTGGCGCTGGCGCGGCGCCTCCACGACTACGTCGCGAACCAGCAGGACCACCACTGGGAGTTCCCGGAATGGGACGCCCCGTTCACGCTGCCCGGCGAACGCGTCTGCGTCGTCGGCCTCGGGACCATCGGTGGCACCGTCGCGGCGCGCTGCAGCGCCCTCGGCATGGAGGTGACTGGCGTCCAGCGCTCCGAGGAGTCCGTCGAGGGCGTGGACGAACTCTTCCACCCCGAGAACCTCGACGACGCAATCGAGGACGCGCGGTTCGTCGTGCTCTGCGTCCCGCTGACCGACGAGACGGAGGGACTCCTCGGGGAGTCCGAGTTCGAGACGATGCGCGAGGACGCCTACCTCGTGAACGTCGCTCGCGGCGAAGTCGTCGACCAGGACGCGCTCGTCGACGCGCTCCGCGAGGAGACCATTGCCGGGGCCGCACTGGACGTCTTCGAGACGGAACCCCTCCCAGAGGACTCGCCGCTGTGGGACTTCGACGACGTCGTCGTCACGCCCCACGCTGCCGCCGCCAACCAGGCGTTCTACCGGGATATCGCCACGCTCGTCGGCGAGAACCTCTCGCGACTCGACGCGGGGGACGCACTGAAGAACCGCGTCGTTTGAGCGTTCTCCCCGGTCGGTGCTCGCCGCCGCTCCTCACTCCTCGTCTCCCGACTCTGGAGCGTCGAGACCGGCGAGTGCGTCGACGAGGTTCGTGACGTTCGTGACGGCGTCCTCGACCATCTCGGCGCCCTTCTCGCGGGTCGCGACCGTCGGGTCGCCGAGGTTCCCCGTGTGGGTCAGGGCGTTCATGCGCTCGGCGGACAGCGCCCAGCCCACGCGGTTGTCGCCGTAGGCGTCGTACTCCGTGAGCGGGAGCGCGTCGTCGGGGACGTCGACGGCCTCCGCGCGGTCCATCTGCACGAGGTCCGGGAACAGTGCCAGCATCAGGCTCGTCTCGAACTCGGAGGCGTGGAAGGAGACGTCGCTCGTACGAACGGCCGTGGCGGCGTCCTGGAACACCGAAATGAGCGGGACGTGGAACGCGCGCATCCCGTGTTCGGTCGTCAGTTCGCGGACCACCACGTCGAGTTCCGGGTCCTGCACGAGGTAGTGGCCGTTCACGAGGAGGACGTTCTCGACGCCCCACTCCGCGGCGGAGGTGCAGACGTCCCGGACGTAGTGCTGGAACGTCTCGCTCTCGACGGTGAACGTCCCCGGCTTGAACGTGTGGTGGGGGCTGACGCCGTACCAGACGGGCGGTGCGAGCAGACAGCCAGTCCGCTCCGCGACGCGCTCGGCGATCGCCTCCGGCATGTAGACGTCTACGCCGAGGGGCATGTGGTGGCCGTGCTGTTCGGTGCTCCCGACCGGCAACAGCATCGTCTGGGTCTCCTCGATGGCCGCCTCGACCTCTTGCCAGGTCATGTCCGCGAGCCGGTAGACGGAGTCGTCCCCATCTTCCAGACCGCACCACTGCTCGTGCTCGTGTTCTCGGCCGCCCTGCTCCCGCGTCGCCTGGAGCGTGTCACCCCCCGCCTCGTCGCGGCGGCCGCCGTCGTCGTTGTCGGGACGACAATCGTCTCCCTCTCCTCGTAACCGTCACGCCGACAGTGCGGCCTCGACGGCGCTCGCAGCCGCGACTAGCGCGGCGTCCTCGCCGGGCGCGCCGAGCAACTGGAGGCCCACCGGGAGGCCGCTCTCGCGGCCGCACGGGAGCGAGAGCGCGGGCGCCCCCAGGAGGTTCGCCTGGCGGACGTTCACCGACAGCGGCGGCCGGTCCTCGACGCCGTCTGCCGCCCGCTCGGACCCCGACAGTGGCCACTCCCCGACGGCCGGTGCCGTGATTGGCATCGTGGGCGCGAGCAGCGCGTCGTGCCCCTCGAGGGCGTCCCGGTAGCCGACCGCGAAGCGCTCGCACTCCGCGAGCGCCCGGTCGTAGACTTCGCCACCGCTCTCCGAGAGCAGCGCCGCGCCGTCGAGAGCGTTCTCCACCACCCGGTCGCAGAACCGGTGGCGGGGGTCGGACCCGAGAACGCTCGCGACGTCCGAGTGCCACGCGGCGTCGACGCCGACGCCGTCGAGGGGCGTGAGCCCGGCGAACAGTGCGGCGGCGAACTCGACGTTGGCGAGGGCGTCCCACGCGGGGGCCGTCTCGTCGAACCGCGGCATGGAGCAGTGTTCGACGGACGCGCCGGCCGCTTCGAGCGTGTTGACTGCGCGCTCGACGTGGCCACGCACCGCCGGGTCGACGTGGGGCCCAAGGAACTCGTCGGGGAGCCCGAACGAGCAGTCCGCGACTGCGGGCGAGTCGCCGGCGCCTGCAGCGAGGCGACCGACGGACCTGCCCAGCGTCGCCCGGTCACTGCGGTGTGGGCCGGCTAGCACGTCGGCGACGCGGGCGGCGTCCCGCACCGAGTCCGCGAGCACGCCGACCTGGTCGAGGGAGGGCGCGAGCGGAACGACGCCGGCGCGCGGCACGGCCCCGGCCGACGGCTTGTAGCCGACGACGCCACAGAACGACGCGGGAATCCGGACGCTACCGCCGGTGTCGGTGCCGAGCGCGGCGTCCACCAGGCCGGCGGCGACGGCGGCACCACTGCCCGCCGAGGACCCGCCGGCGACGTGCGCGGAGTGGCGAGGGTTCCGCGTCGGCCCGAACCCGCCCGTCTCACCGGTCGGCCCGTAGGCGAGTTCGTCCATGTTCGTCTTCCCCACGAGCGTCGCACCGGCGTCCAGCAGTCGCGAGACGACGGGCGCGTGCCGTTCGGGCGTCGCGTCCTCGAACGCGCGGACCCCCGCCGTGAGCGGGACGCCCGCGACGGCGACGTTGTCCTTCACCGCGAGGTCCAGGTCCCCGAGCGGCCCGCCGTCGCCGACGAGCGCGAACGTGGAGACGAAGGCGTTGAACTCGTCCGCGGAGAGGTCCGGGTCGACCGTCACGTCGGTGGGCGTCGGCGCGGACTCGCCGTCCGCCATTCCGAGTGCGTCGTACTCGTCCGGGACGTCGCGCCAGTCGTCCACGTCGCTGCTGTCGAGGGAGCACCCGAGAAGTTCGCCAACGGTACGGACGTGGTCCGCGTTTCGCATACCGGAACGACCGCAGGAGAGGGGATAAACGTTCGCTCGCGTGGCCCCGGCGGGGCCGTCTACACGCCGTCGGCGGCGACCCGCTCGATGGACGCCGCGAGCACGTCGACCGCCACCGGTAGCGAGCGCTCGTCGACGTCGAAGGTGGGCGTGTGGTGGGCGGTCGGGTGGTCCGTGCCGACGATGGCGTACGTGGCGGCACCGCCCTGCTCCTGGACGGCCTCCATCAGGAAGGTCGCGTCCTCGCTCGCGCCGAAGTCGGCGTGCTGGAGCACGCTGTCGACCCGGTCGTCGTGGTCGGCCACGTCGGCGACGAGTGCCGCGAGTTGGGGGTCGCTGTCCGCGCGCGGCGACTCGCTGACGACGTCGAAGTCGACCGTGCAGTCGTGCATCTCCGCTGCGGACTCGAAGACGCGGCGCATCTCGTCGCGGGCGTACGCCATCAGTTCGGTCGTCTCGCCGCGGGCCTCCGCGAGCACGTGGGCCCGCTCCGCGATGATGTTGCTCGCGGTGCCGCCGCCGATCTTCCCGACGTTCACGCGCGTCATGCCGTCGGCGTGGCGCGGGATGCCGTACGTGTTCTGGACGGCCGTCGTCAGCGCCTGTATCGCGTTCCGCCCCTCGTTGGGGGCGACGCCGGCGTGTGCTGATTCGCCGTGGAACGTCGCCTCGACGTGGCACATCGCGAGCGGTTTCTCGATGCCGCCGACCACCTCGCCGGTCGGGTGGCCGAGGCCGAGGTGGACCGCGAAAAGGTAGTCGATGCCGTCGACGTGCTCGCTCTCGGCCATCGGCTTCCCGCCCCCGGAGGCCTCCTCCGCCGGCTGGAAGAAGACGGTCAGGGCGCCCTCGAAGTCGCTGTCCTTGATGGCCTCGATGACGCCGACCCCGATGGTCATGTGGCCGTCGTGGCCGCAGGCGTGCATCGACTCGACGTACTCCGAGCGGAACCCCTCCCGCTCGGGCGCGTGGGCGTCGTCCTCGGACTCCTCGACGAGCAGCCCGTCGATGTCGACCCGCAGGCCGACGTGGGGGCCGTCCCCGGAGGCTATCCGCGCGACGACGCCGGTGTAGCCACCGTCTAATTGGGAGAGCACGGAGTCGTCGACGCCCGCCGCGGCGGCGCGCTCGTACCACTCGCCGAGTTCGTCGTCCTCGGGGACGGCCATCCGCTCGTCGGGGTCCATCGCCGCGCGCCCCACGTGCAGTTCGTCGACGCCGACCGACTCCAGTTCCGCGACCAGCCGACAGGTCGTGCGGAACTCCCGCCACGCCGGTTCGGGGAACCGGTGGAGTTCCCGCCGCAGCGTTCGCAATCGCTCGGTGTCGGGCATACTAGTTGGCGGCCGTCGCTTCGATGGCGTCCGCGATGATCTCCGTGCCGACCTCGGCCTGCTCCTCGGTGAGCACCAGCGGCGGGAGCAAGCGGAGGACGTTGCTGTACTGGCCGGCCGTCCAGACGAGGACGCCGTGCTCGTAGCAGTACTGCTGGATGGCGTCCACACGGTCGTCGTCCGGGTTCCCCTCGTCGTCGACGAACTCCGCGCCGACAAACAGCCCCTTCCCGCGCACCTGGCCGAGCCCCGGGTCGTTCTGCGCGGCGTCCCGGAGCCGGCTCCGGATCTGCTCGCCTACCTGGGTGGCGTGGTCGAGCAGGTCGTGGGACTCGATGTACTCGATGGCGCGCAAACCGCCGACCATCGCGGGGACGTGCCCCCGGTAGGTGCCGGCGTGGTCGCCGGGCCCCCACGTGTCGAGTTCCTCGCTGTAGAGCGTCCCGGACAGCGGCTGGCCGTTCCCACCGAGGGCCTTCGCCATCGCCATGGCGTCCGGCGTCACGTCGTAGTGGTCCGAGGCCCACCACTCGCCGGTGCGGCCCAGACCGACCTGGATCTCGTCGAAGACGAGCGGGAGGTCGTTCTCGTCGGCGATGTCGCGGAGCCCCTGCAAGAACCCCTCCGGCGGGACGATGACGCCGCCCTCGCCCTGGATGGGTTCGGCGAAGATGCCTGCGGGGTCAGCCATGCCGCCGTACGGCTCTTCGACGATGGAACGCACCTCCGCGAGTGCGTGCTCGACGGACTCCTCGGGGTCACGACCCTCCTGGAACGGGTAGGGGAACGGCGCGTGGACGACGTCCGACAGCAGCGGCGCGTACGGTTTCTTGAACTTCTTGTTCGACGTGATGCTCATCGCGCCCGAGGTGGCGCCGTGGTAGGAGTTCCGGAACGCGAGGAGGCCGTTGCCGCCCGTGTTGTACTTCGCGAGCTTGATGCAGGCCTCGATGGCGTCGCTCCCAGTCGGGCCGCCGAAGACGACGCGGCTGTTGCCCGAGAGGCTGCCGGGCGCAATCTCGTCGAGCTTCTCGATGAGGTCGAGTCGGGGCTGGGTCGGGAAGTCGACGGTGTGCGTGAGCTTGTCGATCTGCTCGTGGACGCCCTCGTTGACGTAGGGGTTGGCGTGCCCGACGTTGTAGACGCCGATGCCCGCGAAGAAGTCCAGGAAGACGTTTCCGTCGACGTCCTTGAGCGTCGCGCCCTTCCCCTCCTCGAAGGCGAGCGGGATGTTGTTTGGGTAGGCGACGGCGCTGCTGTCGACTTCGGCCTGTTTCTTCAGGAGGCGGTCGGAGTTCGGCCCGGGCACTGAGTCGACCGAGGGTGCCTCTGCGTAGTGGAGTTCGTGAATCGGTGGTCCGGCCATACGACCACCCAGGTGGCACGCCCACAAATAGATTGTTCACAGGAACCAGTGTTTCCGTAGTCAGAAACTGACCGTCTCGCGCAAGGTTTATGCGAACACTCCACGAGGGTCCGAGTGAATGAGTGAACTCGTCCCCTTCCGGAGTAGTGAGTACGAACGGCGGGTCGACCGGACGCGCGAACGGATGCGCGAGGCCGGCCTCGACGCCCTGCTCGTCACCGACCCCGCGAACATGAACTACCTCACGGGCTACGAGTCCTGGTCGTTCTACGTCCACCAGGGCGTGCTGCTCACGCTCGACCACGACCCCGTGTGGGTCGGCCGCGAGATGGACGCCAAGTCCGCGGAGGTGACGACGTGGATGGACGACGACCACGTCCTCTCCTACACGGACGACTACGTCCAGTCCCCACACGACAAACACCCCATGGACTACGTCGCGACGGTGGTCGAGGAGTTCGGCTACGACGACCGAACGCTCGGCGTGGAGATGGACGCCTACTACTACACCGCGAAGTCCCACGCGCGCCTCACCGACCAGCTGCCCGAGGCCGACACGGAGGACGCCACGCTGCTGGTGAACTGGGTCCGGCTGAAGAAGACCGACGCGGAGATAGCGTACATGGAGCAGGCCGCACAGCTGGCCGAGACGGGGATGCAGGCTGCCGTCGACACCATCGGCGAGGGCGTCCGCGAGTCCGACGCCGCGGCCGCCATCTACGAGGGCCTCATCGGCGGCACCGAGGAGTTCGGCGGCGACTACCCGGCCATCGTCCCGCTGATGCCCTCGGGGGACTACACCGGCACCCCGCACCTCTCGTGGTCCGACCGCGAGTTCGAGAACGGTGACCCCGTCATCGTCGAACTCGCGGGCTGCAAGCACCGCTACCACTGCCCGATGGCGCGCACGCTCAGCGTCGGCGAACCAGACCCCGAGATGGCCGAAACCGCCGAGGTCGTCAGGGGCGGACTCCAGGACGCTCTCGACGCCGTCGAACCCGGCGTCACCGCCGAGGAGGTCGAGGCTGTCTGGAGCGAGAGTATCGCGAAACACGGCATCGAGAAGGACTCCCGCCTCGGCTACTCGACGGGCATCGGCTACCCGCCGGACTGGGGCGAACACACCGCCAGCCTCCGGCCCGGCGACGAGACGGTGCTCGAGGAGGACATGGCCTTCCACATGATTCCGGGCATCTGGTTCGACGACTTCGGCGTCGAGATCAGCGAGACGTTCCGGGTCACGAAGAACGGCGCGGAGACGCTGGCGGACTTCGACCGCGACCTCTTCGTCGTGTAGGCGAGCCGACTTTCCGTATTCAGCCGGCGATGACGACGTTCTGTAGTTCTTCGCCAGAGTCGCGGGCGTCGTAGTTGTGCGCGAGGATGTCCGCGAGTCGGTCCCAGTGCTTGGGGGTGTGGCCACCCGTGTGGGGCGTGATGAGTGCGTTCTCCAGCGTCCAGAGCACGTGGTCCTCGGGGAGCGGCTCGGGGTCGGTGACGTCCAGCGCGACGCCGCGCAGGCTCTCCGTCTGGAGCGCTCCGACGACGGCGTCCGTGTCCAGAATCGGGCCGCGCGCGGTGTTGACGACGACGGCGTGCGGCGGCAGCGTGGCGAGTTCGGCGTCGCCGACCAGTCCCCGGGTGAGGTCCGTGAGCGGGCACGCGACGACGAGGTAGTCCGTCCGGGCGAGCGCGTCGTGGAACTCGCGCTCGCCGAAGCCGATGACCTCGTCCGTCGGGCCGCCCTTCTCCGGCGTGTACCGGACTCCGATGGTGTCGACCTCGAACCCCTCGAGGCGCTGGGCGACTGCCTGGCCGATGGACCCCAGGCCGACGATGGTGACCGTCGAGTCGGTCAGTTCGAACGACTGGAAGTGCCGCCACTCGCGGTTCTGCTTGCGCCGCCACCCCTCGTGGAGGCGGCGGGAGAACGTCAGGATGTTCCCGATAGCCTGCTCGGCGATGCCGGGCGCGTGGATGCCGCCGGCGTTCGTGACGGTGACCCCGCGGGCCTCGAGTTCGTCAGTCGGGAGGTGGCCGGTGCCGGCGAACGCACACGCGAACAGTTCCAGTTCCTCGGCGGCGTCGAGCAGGTCCTCGTCGATGCCCACGCCGGTGACGACCGGCGCGTGCTGGACGAGTTCGCGCTCCTCGTGAGGGGTGCGGGCGTGGCGGACGTCGGCGTCCGGCAGGCGCTCGCGGATGGCGTCCGCGTAGTCGGCCATGTCCAGGCCCTCCGTCCCCTCGCGGAGGACGACGACGTCGGGTGCGTCAGTCATCGGCGACCTCCGCGACGGCGTCGTTCAGCAGCGAGGTCCCGAGGTCGACCTCGCGCTCGGTGACGTCCAGTGGCGGGAGCAGGCGCAGCGTCCGGGTACCACAGCCCAGCGTGAGCAGACCGCGGTCCAGTGCCGCCGCCACGACGGCGTCGCGCCGTTCCTTCGTATCGTAGTCGACCGCCGCGAGCAGCCCGAGGTTACGGCTGTCCTCGACGCAGTCGTGGTGGGTGTCGAGCGAGTCGACGAGCGCTGCGCCGCGGGTCTCCGCGTTCGCCAGCAGGTCGTGTTCGTCGATGGCTTCGAGCGTGAACGCGCCCTGCATCGAGGCGATGACGTCGCCGCCGCCCCACGTGGAGCCGAGGCGGTTCTTCTCGTCGGGGAACAGCTCCGAGCGGCCGACGGTCGCGCCGACGCGCAGCGCCTTCCCGGCCGCGATGATGTCTGGTTCGAACGGGTAGTGGTCCGAGGCCCACATCGACCCGGAGCGACCGACGCCGGTCTGAATCTCGTCCACGATGAGCGGGATGTCGTACGTCTCGGAGACGCGGCCGACCTCGCGCGCGAACTCGTCGCTCGGGAACCGGTAGCCGCCGACGCCCTGGATCGGTTCGATCACGAGGAACGCGACCTCGTTCGGGTCGACGTGGCCGCCCGGCCCGAGGAGGGTCTCCAGTCGCGACTGGCCGCCCGCCCAGAACCCGCACGTGCAGTCGCCCTCGCAGGCGCAGAACGGCACCTCCCGGATGCCCGACAGCTCCGGGAACTTTCGCGTGTAGACGCTCTTGGCTCTCGTCAGCGACAGCGCGCCAAAGGTCCGACCGTGGAACGCCCCCGTGAACGTGATGCCGTACTTGGGGGCGTCGCAGTAGTCGTAGGCCACCTTCATCGCGTTCTCGATGGCCTCCGCGCCGGAGTTCGAGAGGAACACCGTGTCCATGCCGTACTGGCTGGACCGCTCGGTGAGCTCCTGCATCAGCTGGGTCGACCCGGGGAACTCCGGGTCGTCGACGGTGCCGCTGCCGAAGTAGAAGTCCTGGCCCGCGATCTTCAGCGGGTCGACGAGGTCGAACTCGCTGAGTTTGTCCAGAACCTTGGGGTTGTTGTACCCGAGCGGCGCGGCGCCGATGTGGCACGTGAAGTCCATCAGGACGTTGCCGTCGAGGTCAGTCACGAACGGCCCCTCGGCGTCGCCGGTGACGTCCCAGACGAACTCGTGTGAGTACTCGCTGGGGGCCGCGACGTCCTGGTGTGCTGCGACCCAGGCTTCCGACGCGTCGCCGGAGCGCTGGTCGGCTGTGGGCTCGGCCGTCTCCCTGTTCATACACGGAATTTGTCTAAATAGGTCTTAAGTCTTGTTCTCGGTAGTCAGTAAGTGATTATGCCCTGGGGAAGGAACGGAATTTGTGATGGTCAAAACCTATTTGGGCGCCGGCACGAATAGGGCAGCATGGCAACAGACGACGGGGGGAAGCGGACCATCGCCTCCGTAGACAAGGCGCTCCAGATTCTCGAAGCGCTCCGGAGTATGGGCGGGGCGACGCTCGCGGAGTTGGCCGGGGAGATCGACCTCTCGAAGGGCGCGCTCCACACCCACCTCGCGACGCTGCGCGACCACGGCTTCGTGGAACACCGGGGGGACAGCTACGCGCTCGGTCCCGCGTTCCTCACGTTCGGGGAGTACGTCCGGAACAGCGTCCCGCTCTACCGCGCGGCGAAGGGCGAGGTGGACGAACTCGCCGTGGAGTCAGGGGAGTGTGTCCACCTCATCACCGAGGAGAACGGCCTCGAGTCGATCCTCTACGAGTCCTTCGGGGACCGCGCCGTCGGCAGAGAGTTCTTCATGAAGAACCGGGAGGAGACGGACCGACACCTCCACTACTCCGCCGCCGGGAAGTCCATCCTCTCGGAGTTCGACGAGGACGACGTCGACGCAGTCATCGACCAGCACGGCCTCCCCCAGCACACCCCCTACAGCATCACCGACCTCGGGGAGTTCAAAGCCGAACTGGAGACGGTCCGTGAACGCGGGTACGCCGCGAACGACGAGGAGGACCTGCTCGGCATCCGCGCGGTCGGCAGCCCGATTCTCGGTCCCAGCGGCGACGTACTGGGGGCTCTCAGCCTCTCGGCGCCGACGAGCCGACTCCAGGACGAGCGGTTCACGGAGGATCTCCCCCGCGTCGTCAAGGAGTACGTCAACATCATCGAGGTGAACCTGCAGACTGGGGACATCTCCATGTAGGATTTGCTCTGGTCAAATACTGGTGGCGATTTCACCAGCTATCCTGCCTTCTATTACAGACGTATGTACGTAACGAACTACCTGATATCGCCCGTGGGGCTATCAATGCGTTTGACGACAACAATTCTCACATTCTCTCGAACACAACTAGGGTAAGCGGTCAGCGGCGGGTGGTCAGCCGAGGAACCTCGCCTCGAGGAATCTGACGATAGCGTTCGCAGCGAGTCGCTGCGTGGACTCCGTCGGGTCGAGTTTCGGCGCGACCTCCATCAGGTCCATCGCGCCGATCTCGTCGTACTCCCCCAGAACGTCCATCGCCTCGAGGAGGTCCGCGCTCGTCAGCCCGCCCGGCTCCGGCGTCCCGGTGCCGGGGGCGTAGGCGGGGTCCACACCGTCGATGTCGACGGTGAGGTAGACGCTGTCCGTGCCGTCGGTCGCGTGCTCGACGGCGTCCCTGACGCACTCCTCGATGCCGCGTTCGTGGACCTCCGGGGCGGTCCGGACGTCGATGTCGCGGTCGTCCACGAGGTCGGCGAACTCCGGCCCCTCGTACCCCCGGATTCCAACCATCGAGTGGGTCTCGTAGGAGCCGTAGTCGGTCTCGTCGATGCGCGCCATCGGTGACCCGTGGAAGTGCTCGCCGTACAGCGTGCTCGACGCGACGGTGTCGCTGTGCGCGTCGATCTGGACGACGCCGACGGGGCCGTCGACGCTCCGCGCGTACCCGAGGAAGGATGGGTACGTCACGTAGTGGTCGCCGCCGAGCACGAGCGGGAACGTCTGCTCGGCTACCAGTTCCACGGCCGCCTCGATCTGGGGGCGAGTCCGTTCGATGCTCGTCGGCACCGTCGGCACGTCCCCGCAGTCCCGAATCTCGATATCCCCGTAGTCGACGGTCTGGCCGGTCTCGACGTTCAACACACCGCCCTTGTAGCCGCCGAGATACGCGTACCAGGCGCTGGCTTCCCGGATCGCTGCCGGTCCGAAGCGGGCGCCAGGTTGCCGGGAGACGGCGCCGTCGAACGGCACGCCGAGCACGCCGACGTCGGCCCCGTCGTCGATGTCCTCGACCGTCGCCTGTTCGGCCTTCAGGAACGTCTGTACGCCCGCGAACGATAGCTCGGGCAGGTCTTCGACGTCTTCCATGGGGGTCCTGTTCTCGGAACGAGGCTAAATAGCTGTGGCGGCGTGGCGAGCGGACGACACGTTCGGTCGCCAGCAGGACGACGCACGTTTCCAGAGGTCGTGGCGCCCTGCTGGAGTCGAGTGGTCTCTGACCGCCGGGCAGACAGCGTGTGTACCGTTCGAATTTCCCCGGCTTGCATATTTTTAAGGCGACAGGTGAACTGTGTTGGTTTGACATGGCACTCTGGTCCGAAGAACAGCCGTCCGAAGATTTCCACCGGGTACTGGCACCCGACGGGACGCTCGTCGGCGACCCGCCAGACCTCGACGACGACGCGCTCAAGGAGCTCTACTGGGCGATGAAGCTCACGCGCGCCTTCGAGGACAGGGCGCTCCGCCTCCAGCGGAGCGGTGAACTGAGCATCATCTCCCGGTGTCGGGGCGAGGAGGCGACGCCGCTCGGCGCGGCGGCAGCGCTCTCCCCCGGCGACTGGTGTTTCCCGCTGTACCGACAGCGCTCCGGGCTCGTCTACTGGGGCGTCCCGCTCGACCGGCAGCTAGCCAACCTGATGGGCGCGGAACCCGAGACCATCGACGAGCACCTCCCGATGGACGACGCCAGGGAACCGCCGGTGAACTTCTCGCCGGGCTACGTGCCCCTCGGCGCGAACCTCCCGAACACCGTCGGCTCCGCGCTCGCCGACAAACTCAACGACCGCGACACGGTATCGCTAACGTTCGTCGGCGACGGGTCGACCAGCCAGGGCGACTTCCACGACGCGCTCAATTTCGCGGGCGTCTTCGAGGTGCCAGCGGTGTTCATCTGCCAGAACAACCAGTGGGCCATCTCGGTGCCCGCACACCGCCAGACGGCCTCCGAGACGTTCGCCCAGAAGGGCGACGCGTACGGCGTCCCCCACGAGCGCGTCGACGGCAACGACATCTTCGCGGTGTACGAGGCGGCCAGGAACGCAGTCGAGCGCGCCCGCAACGGCGGCGGCCCGACGTTCATCGAGTGCGTCACCTACCGCATCGTCGAACACAACACCGCGGACGAACCGAGCGTCTACCGGGACGAGGAACAGCGCGACTACTGGTTAGAGCGCGACCCCATCGACCGCTTCGAGACCTTCCTCCTCGACGAGGGCGTCCTCACCGAGGCGGACGTCGAGGACGTCGAGTCGGAGGCCGACGAGGAGGTCGCGTCGGCCATCGAGGCTGCCCGCGAGGTGCCCGAATCCGACCCCCAGCGGATGTTCGACAACCACCTGCGTGGAGAGTCCTGGAAGCAGTCCCACCAGCGCGCCGAACTCGAGCGCGAACTCGAGGGCGAGAACCCGTTCACCGACTGGACGGGGGAGGGGTTCCAGTGAGCGACGCAGCGGACGTCGACGGCGAGACGAGCGAGCGCAACCTCGTGGAGACCATCAACGAGACGCTCGCCGCGGAGATGCACAACGACGACTCCGTCCGCCTGCTGGGCTACGACATCGGCCCCATCGGCGGCGTCTACCGGACGACCAAGGACCTCATCGACGAGTTCGGCGACGCCCGGGTCATCGACACGCCGCTGTCCGAGAACGGTCTTCTCGGGACCGCCGTCGGCATGGCGATGCGCGGCGAGCGCGTGATTCCCGAGATACAGTTCATGGGGTTCTTCTACCCCGCGTTCGGGCAGTTCATGTACACGCTGGCGAAGATGCACGAGCGCTCCGGCGGCGCCATCGACGTCCCGCTGACGGTGCGGATGGTCTGTGGCGGCGGCGTGAAGTCCAGCGAGTACCACTCCGAGTCGACGGAGAGCTACCTCGTCCACACGCCCGGGGTCCGCGTGGTCTATCCGAGCGGGCCACGGGAGGCGAAGGGGCTGCTCACCGCGAGCGTTCGCCACGACGACCCCGTGGTGTTCATGGAGCACAAGAAGCTCTACCGGACCCACCGCGAACCCGTCCCCGACGAGGAGTACACGCTGCCGCTGGACGAGGCGCGCATCGCCCGCGAGGGCGAGGACCTCACGGTCATCACGTGGGGCGCGATGGTGCGCCAGGCCGAGGTGGCCGCCGACCGCGTCGACGCCGACGTGGAAATCGTCGACCTGCGGACGCTGAGTCCGCTCGACGTCGAGACGGTGCTCGACTCCGTGAAGAAGACCGGGCGCTGCGTGGTGTTCCACGAGGCCCGGCGGACGCTCGGCCTCGGCGCCGAACTGACCGCGGTCATCAACGAGTACGCGTTCGACCGGCTGCACGCACCGGTCCAGCGCGCCACCGGCTACGACGTCCACTTCCCGAGCAACCAGATCGAGGACGAGTACCTGCCGGACGCACAGCGTGCAGAGTACGCCATCGAGGCGGTGATGAGCTATGAGTTCTGAACACCAACAGTTCGAGTTCCGGATGCCCGACCCCGGCGAGGGGCTGACAGAAGCGGAGATAGAGACGTGGCTGGTCGCGGAGGGCGACGCCGTCGACGAGGCGGACGTGCTCTGCGAGGTGGAGACGGACAAGGCCATCGTGGAGATACCCGTCCCGGTCGCGGGGACGGTGCTGGAACTCCGCGCCGAACCCGGTGACGTCGTCGCCGTCGGCGACGTCATCGCCGTCTTCGAGACGGAGAACCCGCCGAGCGACCAGGTCGCCGTCGGGAAGGGGGCGGACTCGGAGGCGGACGCGACTGCCGACGCGGGCGGAGAGTCCGAAGAATCGACCGAGGACGCCGAGAACGTCGAGTCGGCCGTCTCGCCGGTCGACGACGCCGCAGAGGCAAGCGAAACGGCGGATGCGGCGGACACCGGTGCGTCGTCGTCGGGCGAGTCGACAGCCACGCAGACCAGCGACGAGCGCGTGTTCGCGGCGCCGAGCACGCGGCGGTACGCCCGCGAAGAAGGCGTCGACCTCGCCGCCGTCGATGGGTCCGGCCCGGGCGGCCGCGTCCTCCGGGCGGACGTGGACGCGCACAGCCAGCAGGCCGCGACCACGGAGACGGGCAGTGAGGCCGGCCAGCCCGCGCCCCCGTCGAGCGGAGCAGCAGCGAGCGAGGCCGAGGGCGAGGACGCCGACGCGCACGGTGAGGTCGTCCGGCGGCCGCTGAGCGGTCTCCGGGAGACCATCGCGGAGAACATGGTGGAGTCCAAGCAGACGATTCCCCACGTCACCTCCGGCTTCGAGGCGGACGCCACCGAACTCGTCGCGCTGAAGGAGCGCCTCGACGAGAAACTGGACGCACCTGTCTCCTACACCGCGCTCGTGATGAAGGCCGTCGTCCCCGCGCTCCAGGAGTTCCCGACGCTGAACGCCACTATCGACGACGAGGCCGGGGAGATCGTCGAGAAGCGCTACTACAACCTCGGCGTCGCGACCCACACCGACGACGGCCTCATGGTGCCCGTCGTCCACGACGTCGACCGGAAGTCGGTAGCGGAACTGAGCACCGAACTCGGCGACCTGGCCGAACGGACCCGCGAGCGCTCGGTGGACGCCAGCGACCTCCGTGGGGGGACGTTCACCGTCACGAACACGGGTAGTCACAGCGAACACGGGACGTTCGGCACGCCAATCATCCGCCACCCCGAGGTGGCCATCCTGGGGATGAGTCGCATCCAGAACAAGCCCGTCGCCGTCGACGACACCGAGATGGAGGTCAGGAAGGTGTTGCCGCTGACCCTCTCCTTTGACCACCGCCTCGTCGACGGCGTCACCGCCGCACAGTTCGCCGAGTACGTCATCGAGGCCATCGAGGACGCCGACGTCCTCGTCTCGCGACTGTAGCGGCTACCGCCGTGTCACCGGGTCGCCGTACCGCGTGACGCCCTCTAGCTCCCACGAATCGACATCGTCGAAGGCGTCCCTGGCGATGACGCGCTTGTGGACCTCGTCGGCGCCGTCGATGATGCGGAACTGCCGGACGTTCTCGTAGAAGTCCGCGATGGGGAGGTCCTTCCCGATGCCGTTGCCGCCACAGACCTGCAGCGACAGGTCGATGGCGTCCTGGACGGTGTTCGCGGCGAACACCTTGCACATCGACACCGGGACGCGGGCCTGTTCGCCCTCGGCGATGCGTTCGGCGGCGTGCCGGACCATCGTGCGGACGGCGTGGAGGCGCGTCTCCGCGTCGGCGACCCGGTAGCGGAGGTCCTGTTTCTCCGAGAGCGGCCCGTCGAAGGCCTGCCGTTCGGACGCGTACGCTTTCGCGATGTCCAGGGACCGCTGGCCCATCCCCGTGTACCGCATGCAGTGGGTGAGCCGAGCGGGGCCGAGACGCAACTGGACGTTCTGGAAGCCCTCGTGCAGGTCGCCGAGCAGGTTCTCCTCGGGGACCCGGACGCCGTCGAATGTTATCTCCGCGTGGCTCACGCCGGCGACGCTGCCGCCGACGTGCGGGATGTCACGAACGACGTCGACGCCGTCGGTGTCCTTCGGGACGAGGAACGTCGAGCAGCCCTCGTAGGGGTGGGCGTCTGGGTCGGACCGGGCGAACACGATGAGGACGTCGGCCTCGGTGCCCTGCGTCGTCCACCACTTGTGGCCGTCGATGACCCACTCGTCGCCGTCCTTCCGGGCGGTCGTCCGGATCATCTTCGGGTCGGAGCCCGCACCGTCCAGCGGCTCCGTCATGCAGAACCCCGACCGGATGTCGCCCGCCGCGAGCGGTTCCAGCCACCGGTCTTTCTGTTCGTCGGTTCCGACGAGTTCGAGGAGGTGCATGTTGCCCTCGTCGGGCGCCGCGACCCGCATCGCGTCCATCGCGACGAGACTCCGGCCGGCCTGCTCGAAGACGGGGAGCATGTCCCGGAAGTCCAGTCCCATGCCGCCGTACTCGGTCGAGAGCTGTGGGGCGTAGACGTCCCACTCCCTGGCCTCCTCGCGGAGCGCCGCGACCTGAGTCTCCGTGGCCGGCTCGCCCCCGAGCAGCTCCCGCTCGACCGGGACGACGACCTCGTCCACGAACTTCCGGGTCCGTTCGGCTACCTCCTTCGCCTGGTCCGAGTCACCGTACTCCATACGTCCCGTTCCGAGCGGACCGGCCTAAGTGTTGTTCCGGACGCCGACTGGGGTGACCGGAACTTATTCGTGGGAACCCGTCGCACGTACGAACAGTGAACGCGCGGCGGTCTGGCCGCCGTGCTCGTCCCTCTACTATGACCACTGGTGATTCGGACGACACGTACTTCGACCGACTCGTCGACGAGGACGCGCTCGAGGCGTACCTGCGGGCGAACCTCGGGGAGACCGAGACGTTCGACATCGAGGTTCACCAGGCCGGCCACTCCAACGAGACGCTGTTCCTGACGTGGGGTGACCGCGACCTGGTGCTGCGCCGACCTCCGCCCGGAGAGACGGCGGAGAAAGCACACGACGTCCTCCGGGAGTACGAGGTGCTGTCAGCGCTCCAGTCGACGGACGTCCCTCTCCCGGAGACGGTGCTGGCCTCCGACGACCACTCCATCATCGGGAGCGACTTCTACCTCACGACGCGAATGGCGGGCGACGTCATCCGGGAGACGGAACCCGAACGGTTCGGCACGGCGGACCACCGCCGGACGCTCGGCGAGGAACTCGTGGACACGCTCGCGGCCATCCACGAGGTGGACCACGAGGCGGTCGGTCTCGGCGACTTCGGTCACCCGGACGGGTTCACGGAGCGCCAGGTCGAGCGGTGGACGAAACAGCTCGACTGGGCCTTCGAGGTCACCGGGGAGGTCCGCGAGATTCCCCGCCTGGAGACGGTCGGCGACTGGCTCTCGGCGAACGTCCCAGAGCAGACGGACGCCGCGCTCGTCCACGGCGACTACAAGCTCGACAACGTGATGTACGCCCCGGGCACGCCGCCAGCGGTCGTCGGTGTCCTCGACTGGGAGCTGGCGACCCTCGGCGACCCGCTGACGGACCTCGGGTGGTTGCTTGCGTTCTGGCGGGACGACGGCGACCCCGAGCCTTCGGTCCCCGAACTCCAAACGACGATCACCGAGCGCCCCGGCTACGCGACCCGCGCCGAACTCGTCGACCGCTACGAGCAGCGGACGGGCGTGAATCTCGAGCACGACCGGTTCTACCGAACGCTGGCGGTGTACAAGCTCGCGGGACTGGGCGAGATGTTCTTCCGCCGGCACCTCGAGGGGAACAGCGACGACCCGCTCTACCCGGTGATGGAACACCGCGTCCCGGACCTCGCGGAGCGCGCCATGCGGATTATCGACGGCGAAGAGACGCTGTAACGGACCGTCGGGACGCGATGATTACGAAAACGAAACGATTATTTAGACGAGCAGTGAAATGCGGAGTTCTCGACCACCGAAGAAATCGCCATGTCGACGCTGTTGACGCTGCTCTCGGCGTCGTTCTCGCTCGCTACGTAGAGAACGGCGAGCGATGGGCAGCGCCACGGTGGACTCAGAATACGTGTGGCGTCACGTCCGTCTTCTCCAGCCAGTCGCGGATCACGTCGTCCACTCCCGCTCCCATCGCGGTTGGGTCGGTGTAGAACCACTCGCCGTCGCCGTAGGCCGCGACGAACGGGTCGTCTGGGTAGAAGTCGATGGGGCCGCGCAGCGACGGGTCCACGACGAGGAACTCGCGGCCACCCAGAGCGAGCGTGTCCACGCTGTAGGGTACCGACGGCACGTCGTCGGATTCGACGCCGAGAATCAGGTGGCCCGCCTGGAACAGCAGCGCGGTCTCGCAGTCGAACGCCGCCGACAGCAGTCCGGCCAGCAGGTAGGTCAAGTCCTTGCAGTCGCCGACGCCCGCCACGAGCGTCTCCTCGACGGTGCGGTGGTAGTCGTACGTGTCCAGCGACTCGGCGTCCCGTGCGTAGCGAAGCCCCTGCACGAACCGCACGACCACGTCGAAGCGTTTCCCCGCGTCGAGGTCGGCCAACGAGAACTCGTCCTCTTCGTCCTCGCCGCTCGCCTCCCTGGAGATACACCGTGCGTCCTGCGCCAGCGTCGCGGCGAAATCCCTCGCGACCGGACTCGACAGCGACCCCTCGTAGGTGGTCGTGTAGCCGCGCTCGGCGGCAACCGCGGCCTCGTGGGTGGACCGACGGAGCCGGTAATCCACGGCCCAGACGTCGCCGTCCTCGTTCTGCCACCGGTACGTCAGCGCGTAGTCGTTGCCCGAGAGCCGACGCTCGAACCGCGTCCCCCGGACAGCAGGGTGCGCGTCAGTCACCCGGTCCGCAGGGACGACCTCGCTTCCGGTCGCGTCCGCCCACTGGAACGGCGCGGACTCGCAGAGGTAGGCCGCGACCTCGTCCTCTCCAGCGGGCCTGACGTACACCTCGTAGAACCAGGCTCCAGGGTCGCGGTTTTCGCGCGGGACCGCGACGTCGACCGTCGCCGACCGACCGCCCACCGGCGCTTGCAGCCCCTCGCTGACCCCGCGGCCCAGAACTGCTCCGGTCGGATACTCCCGGCGGACTACGACGACCTCGAACCCGGACCGCGGTTCGTGGCAGGTAACCTCCACCGCCACGTCCGTGCCCGCGACGCGAGTCACCTCACCGGAGATGTCCTCGTCACGCGGCGGTAGGCTACCGCCCGAGCGGGCCGTCTCCCCGCCCAGACCCAGGTTCCGCTGGGCGAACAGGACGGACCTACGCCCAAGTAAAGCACCGCCTACTGCGGCGCCCCGGCCCAGGAACTGGCGGCGGTGCATGGTCCGCCATTGGACCTGACTGACTTAACGTCCTATCACAGTAGACTGACGTTATCGGGAGTAAGCGGGGCTTACTGGGGCGAATTGAAATCATCTGGTATGTAACTAGCCGGCAAAGTACGGTACGTGGAATGCACCGCGACGACAGGGGTGACGGTGGAACAGGTATCAGAAAATCAGTGTCGTCCGGAGCGCCTCGCGGACCGCGCCGCACCCGCGCTACTCGGTGGGGACGAGTCGGTGGACCGCGCCGCTCTCGCCCCTCGGCGCTGCCGACCCGGTCGTCGCGACGTACAGTTCGTCGTCCTGGTCCCGCCCGAACGCGAGCAGGTACTGGCCCGGCGGGTTCTCCCCGGCGTGCCCGAGCGAGACGCGCTCGATCGGCCAGAGCCCCTCCTCGGCGGGCGTCGCGACGTAGACGTCGCCGCCGGACTGCCAGTCGCCGAAGACGTACCGTCCCTCGAGCCCCGGGATGGCGCTCCCCGAGTAGCGGTAGCCGCCGATGACGGAGACGCCGTCGATGTCGCCACTCGAGTGGGAGTACTCGATGACAGGGTTCCGGAGCGGGTCGCCGTCCGGCGTCTCCGACGGACAGTTCTCGGGGGGCGAACCCGGGGAGTTCGCGCTGAAGCAGTGGGTCCCCTCCTTGACGTTCCAGCCGTAGTTGCCGCCGCGCTCGACGACGCTCACCTCCTCGTAGCGGTTCTGGCCGACGTCCGCGACGAACAGCGTCTGGCCCGCGAACGACATCCGCCAGGGGTTCCGGAATCCCCACGCGTACTGCTCGTCGGGCCCCGGTTCGCCGACGAGCGGGTTGTCCTCTGGAATCGCGTACGGCATCCCGTCGCCCGTCTCGTCGACGTCGATGCGGAGGACGCTGCCGAGCAGGTTCGACGTCACGTCCTGTCCGTTGCCGCCGTCGTTGTCCTCGTACCAGTCCGAGACGTGGCCGAGGCCCGCGTCGTTCGCGGCACCGCCGTCGCCCACGCCGACGTAGAGGTAGCCGTCGGGGCCGAAGAGCACGCTGCCGGCGTTGTGGTTCGACTGGGGCTGGGGTATCTCGAGCAGGCGCCGCTCGGTGGCCGGGTCGACGGTCAGGTCCTCGCCGGCCTGGAACTCCGAGAGGACGAACGTGTGGTCGTAGCCGTCGGGCGTCTCGCTGGTCCGTGGCGCGCTGTACCGCACGAAGACGCGGCCGTTGGACTGGAAATCCGGGTGCAGAGCGAGTCCGAGCAGCCCCCGCTCCTCGTAACCGCTGAGTTCGACCATCCGGTCGCGGACGTCGAGGAACGGCTCGTCGCGGACGCCGCCCGATGCCACCACGTAGGCGACACCGACCTGGTCGGCGACGAACGTCCGACCGGAGTCACCGGGACCGAACTCCACGTCGATTGGGGCGGCGAACCCGCCCGCGACGAACTCGGTGCCGACGCTCTCCGGGAGACCTGTATCGCTGGTCGTGCCGTCCCCGGTCGCCGTGTCGGCGGTGGTCGTCGGCTGGGCGGCGTTCCCGCCCGTCTCGCCGAGACAGCCAGAGAGGACGCCGGCGAGGCCGAGTGCCGCGCCCGCTTCGAGAACCGCGCGGCGGGAGAGCCGACGGTCAGTCATCCACCGACCCCGCTGGCGCGGGCTGTTGTCGGCCGTTCGAGGACCAGTACTGCATACGGACGGTACGCCCTCCAGACTGTTAGTGTTTGACACGGTCGCGACGCGGAGGTGGGTGACGGAACTGAGGACGGCTACCGGGACGGCGCGTACGTGTGGGGCCTGCGTCCCGGCGACCTGACGAGCCACTAGATGGCCATTCGGGGCTTCTTCAAGGGCGTCGAGGCACGTAGCGCTCCGACTCGAGCGGCGACGTCTCCATCTCGCACACGCACTGAGCCAGCCCCTCCGTTCTACCCCCGAACGCCGAACACATCTGGAACGCAATCCAAAACCGATATACCCCCGCCGCACTGACTCCCGGTACCCGTGACGAACACGCAGGTCACTCTCGTCCAGCTCGACAACTACGGCCCGTGGACCGTGACGCCGACGCCGCGCCGGGAAGTGGACCTCCAGACGCTCCAGTCGCGCCTCTACGCCGACCTCTCGCAGGCGTTCGGCATGCGCGACGGCTACGTCTTCTTCACGCGCTTCGACAACATGCTCGCGGTGACCAACGGCCTCGACCTCGAGGACCACGCGCGAATCCAGGAGTCGATCCGCAACCGCTACCCGGTCACCGTCAGCCTCTCCATCGGCACCGGGGCCTCCCCCGCAAAGGGTCTCGTGGACGCCACCGCGGCGCTCCAGGACCAGGGGAGCGCACAGGACGCCGAGCGCACGGAGGCGCTGCTCGGCCAGCCCATCGAGGAGTCCGAGCGCACGGACGAGGACGTCCAGATCGCTCACTTCGACGTCGTCGACGCCACCGGGAAGTACACCGACGAACTCGACGCGTTCTCCTCGTTCATCCACATCGAGCAGGGGTACGCGGAACTGATGAAGTACATGCACGACGCCCACGACTCGCTGTCGTTCTTCGTGGGCGGGGACAACATCATCGCGGTCTGTCCGGCGCTGACCGAGGCCGACTACGCCGACGCCATCGACCACGTCCGCGAGGCCGCGGGTGTGGACCTCCGCGTCGGCGTCGGCCACGGAGTCTCCCCCCACGACGCGGGGATGGGCGCGAAACACGCCCTCGAGGACGCCCGCGAGGAGCAGTCCGCCGTCGAGATTCTGGCCGGGCGGTAGTTTTATCGCCGTGGGCTGGCGTCTTCGGACAACTCTAGAGAGACTTTGAGAAACTGTGAACTGTGTACGCTGCCCACCGTCGGACGTGAGCCTGGACGAATGCGACGACCGATAACGCCACCGAAGCATGGAGAAAGCGCTGTGGTACCTGTTCGTGGGGACGAGGGGCGGCGCGAACCGGGCGCGCCTCGTCCGCGCGCTCGACGAGCGCCCGCGCAACGCGAACGAACTGAGTGACATGCTCGACGTAGACTACAACACCGTCCGCTACCACCTCGACAAACTCGCTGACCACGACGTCGTGGAGGCGGGTGGCGAGGACTACGGCGAACTGTACTTCCTCACCGACCGATTCGAGGCCCACCGCGACGCTTTCGAGGACGTCGCGGAACACCTGGAGTGACAATGGCGATGGGAACCGAACTGCTGGCAGCGAGCGCGCTGGCGGCGGTCAACCTCGTGTTGCTCGCGGTCCTCGCGTCGGTGTGGGTCCGCAACTACTTCGAGTTCCGGACGCCGCTCGTTCTGGGACTGGTGGCGTTCAGCGCCGTGCTCGCCCTGGAGAACGGTGTCGCGCTCTACTACTTCTTCAGCACCCAGATGCTCTACTCCGGTGACCCGAGCGTCCAGACGGCGGTGCTCGTGCTACGCGCGCTGCAGTTCGTCGCCGTCGTCGCGCTCTCGTGGGTGACACTGCGGTGAGCGCGACGCCGAAAGGCCGGCACCCGGTCGTTTATCTGGGCGGGGCTCTCACCCGCGAGTGATGCCCGCAGGCGAGCGACTGCCCGGGGCGCCGGACCGCGCGGAGCGCATCGTCCTCCACGTGGACATGGACTGCTTCTACGCCTCCTGCGAGCGCCTGCGCGAACCCGAACTCGAGGGCGAGCCACTCGTCGTCGGGATGGGCTACGAGGCCGGCGAGACTATCGGCGCCGTCGCCACCTCGAGCTACGAGGCTCGGGAGTACGGCGTCGAGAGCGCCCAGGCCATCGGCGCCGCCCTCGATAACCTCCCGCGGACGGCCGAGGAACCCGACAACCCGGACGCGGGCTACTACCGACCCGTCGACATGGACTTCTACCAGGAAGTGGGTGGCGAGGTCAAGGAGATTCTGTACGAACTGGGGGACACTGTCCGCGAGGTGAGCATCGACGAGGCGTACCTCGACGTCACCGAGCGCACCGCCTGGGACGTCGCCGAGGGGTTCGGCCGCCACGTCAAACAGCGCATCCAGCGCGAGGTCGGCGTCCCCGCGAGCGTCGGCGTCGCCCCCGACATGAGCACCGCGAAACTCGCCAGCGACCACGACAAACCCGACGGACTCGTCGTCGTCCAGCCGGACGAGGTCCAGTCGTTCCTCGCACCCATCGAGATCGACGACGTCCACGGCGTCGGCCCGGTTCGGGCGCGGGAACTCCGCGAGATGGGCATCGACACCGCGGGCGACCTGGCTGCCGCCGACCCGTACAAACTCGTCGAGCGCTTTGGTGAGCGCGGCCGCGAACTCCACCAGCGCGCCCGGGGCGTCGACAACCGGCCCGTCGAACCCCGGGGCAAACCGAAGAGTCTCTCCCGGGAGTCCTCCTTCGACGGCGCGACCGACATCTTCGAGCGCGTCCGCGAGCAGGCCCGGACGCTCGGGGAGGCGGTCGCCGACCGCGCCACCCGGAAGGACGCCTTCTACCGCACCATCGGCATCAAGGTCGTGACGCCGCCGTACGACGTGCACACGCGCGCCGAGTCCCTGCCCGGCCCGGTCGACGATTCCGAGTTGGTGGAGGACGTCACCCAGGACCTCCTCGACGAGTTCGCCGACGAGCGCGTCCGGAAGGTCGGGGTCCGCGTCTCGAACCTCGACTTCTCCGAGCGCGAGCAGGCGAACCTCGACGGCTTCGCCGACGCGGCCGCTGGCGACGACGGCACTCTGGACCGGGGGAGCTACGAGCGGGACCGGGAGTCCGACCAGTCGGACCGCGACGGACAGGTGTCACTCGGCGACTTCGAGTAGGTTTTTGGCCCGGCTCCACCTACGGCGCGTGTGAACAAACTCCCGCAGGTCGAGGAGGGGACGTGGCGACTCGCCCGGCACGCCCACGTCGTCGTCTACGACGCCGAGGACGGCGGTCAGCTCCTCACCATCTACGACTGCGGCGCCGCCCAGGCCCCACCCTCGGCGCAGGTCGTCGGCCACCTCCTCCGCACGGACGCCGACCACGAACGCCAGAGCCAGCCGACTGGCTCCATCGTGAAGATGCGAGAGGAGAGCGTACTGCGGGAGCACGACGGCGGCTACGTCATCGAGTCGGCGTGACCGACTCTGCCGTCGCTACACGGAGTCCGTGAGGCCGCCGTCGACGCGCAGATTCTGCCCCGTAACGTAGCTGGCGTCCGACGAGACGAGGTAGGCGACGGCGTCAGCTATCTCCGCGGTCTCCGCGGGCCGACCCATCGGAATCTCGGCGGCCGTCTCGTCGTCGACGTCCCAGCTGTCCGTGAAGCCCGGGAGCACGTTGTTCATGCGGACGGCGTCGGCGGCGTACCGATCGGCGTAGAGCTTCGTGAAACTCCCGAGACCCGCCCGGAGCACCGATGAGACGGGAAACTCCGCGCTCGGCTCGTAGGCCGAGAACGTCGAGAGGTTCACGATGGAACCGCCGCCCTGTTCGCGCATGATGGGCGTCACGAGACGGGCCATCCGCACGACGTTCAACAGCACGAGGTCGAGACCGTCGTGCCACTCGTCGTCCGTGATGCCGAGCAGGTCGCCGGTCGCGGGGTGGCCGGTGTTGTTCACGACGGCGTCGATGCGACCGTAGCGCTCGTGGGCGGCGTCGACGAGCGCTGCGAGGTCGTCACTGTCGGTCACCGACCCCTCGAAGCCGACGCCGCCGAGGTCCTCGGCGACGTCCACGGCGGCGCCTGACTTCGACAGCAGTACCGGCGTGTAGCCGTCCTCGGCCAGCCGGCGCGCGCAGGCCTCTCCGATTCCCCGACCCGCGGCTGTCACGATCGCGACGTGCTCTGTGTCCATGCGCGTCCTTCGGCGCCGCCCGAGAAAAGTGTGTGCTGGCGGTACTCAGGCGAGCGGTTCGACGAGGTCCTCCAGGGCGGCCCGCGGGTCGTCGGCCTTGGCGACGCCGCTCGCGAGCAGCACGCCGCTCGCGCCCAGGTCGCGCGCCGCGGCGAGGTCGTCGCCCGTGCTGATGCCCGCGCCGCAGTAGACGTCGACGCCCGGGTCGACCGCCTCGGCGGCGGCGACGGCGTCCTCCACGATGTCCGGGTCGGCCTGCGAGACGGGCGTCCCGGTGCCGATGAGTTCGGGCGGTTCGACGGCCACGGCGTCCGGGCCGAGGGTCGCGGCGGCCGCGACCTGCTCGGGGTTGTTCGCGCAGACCACGGTGTGGAGGTCGACGCGCTCGGCGGCGTCGAGGCTGCCGTCGATGTCCGCGAGTTTGCGGCGGTGCTCGGAGTGGTTGAGCAGCGTCCCGGTCGCGCCGTTGTCCGCGACTGACTCGGCGAGCACGCTCCCGGTGTGGCTGCCGTGCTCGACGGGGCCGACGTGCTGGGCGTAGGTCGTCGCGCCCGTCTCCGCGACCCGCGCGAGGTCCGCGGTCTGGGGCGCGATGGCGATTGTCGTGTCTGTCTCCGCGGCGACGTCGCGTGCGGCCGTCGCGACGGCGACCGGGTCGCAGGGGTAGGCCTTCAGGTTGACGAGTACGAACATACCGGAAAACCGTCCGCCCGGTCGAAAAAAGTTCCTAGCTGTCGTCGCCCTTCCGCCGGACCTTGTCGCCGAGGGTCAGCCCCGCGCTGTCGCTCTCGGAGGACCACTCCTCGTCGCTGGTGTCTCCGGACTCCGTGAGGACGATGCCGAGGTGTTTCTCGACTTTCTCCCTGACGTCGTCGCTCGGGAGGCTGGCACCGCGCTCGAGTTTCCGGATGACGCTCGCCTTCTCGTTGAGTTCGCTGGCGAGTTCCTCCTGGCTGAGTCCCTCCGCCTCGCGGGCGTTCCGGATGCGGTCGTCGTAGTCGCCGGCCAGTTCATCCATCTCGTCGAACATGTCCCTGCGGCGGCGGCCGCCAGAGGAGCCGGAGGACCCGCCAGACGAACCGGAGGAACCGCCAGACGACGAGGACGTCGAGTACTTCGTGCTGGTACTGCTGGAGGTCTGTTGCTCGACCTCAGTGCCGAAGTCTGCGCAGTCGTCGCAGACGTCCAACTCCGCGCCCTCGACCTTCACGGTCTTCGGGTTCGGAACGTCAGCACCACACATCTCGCACTGAACCATACCGCTACTTGCCCGGGGGCACGTTTAAATGGCACGCCCGGCCCGTCACCGGACTCAGGCGAGTTGCCGCCACGCGGAGACGAACCGCTGGACCGCCGTGAGGTGGCCGACGACGGCGAAGAGACCGAGCAGCCAGGCCACCAGCGAGAATCCGCCTACGGCCGGCACGAACACGGTGAAACCCCCGACGAAGCCGACGAGCGCGAGTCGGTCCGCGCGCCCGAGCAGGCCGCCGTACACCCGGTCGAGGCCGACAGCCTGGGCCTGTGTCCCGAGGTAGGACGTGAGCAGGACGCCAGTCACGGCGGCGAGGCCGAGGTCGTAGCGCCCGATGCCGGCGGCGAGCCCCGCGACCACGATGACGTCGGCGTACCGGTCGAGCACGTGGTCGAGCAGGTCGCCGGCCAGCGAGTCGGTGCCGAGCTCCCGCGCGAGCGCGCCGTCGAGCAGGTCGAGCCAGCCGTTGAGGAAGACGAGGAGCGCTCCGACGGCGTACGCCAGCGGCGTGGCGACGTAGAACGCCGCACCCGCGCCGACCGCGAACACGAACGCGACGACGCTGACGCCGTTCGGGGTCGCGCCGACCGCCTTCGCGCCGCGGACCCACGGCCGGAGCGCGCGGTTCGCGAGGGGGCGGAGTTGGTCCAGCGTCATAGGTAGTCGGTGAAGTCCACGTCGCCCGCGGAGGGGTCGCGGTCGCCCGAAATCGCGGCCTCGATTGCCGCCGCCACCGCTTCCGGGTCGCGGTCCGTGGTGTCTATCTCGTAGATATTGCCCTCGCCGTGGATGCGAACCGACTCGGAGAGGATGACGTCGAGCGACTCGCTCTCGGCATTTTCTTCGGCTTTCTTCGCTGGCTCGCCGCGCTCGGTCAGGCGGCGCTCCAGTTCCTCGGGCGCACACCGGAGGACGACGACGCGGTCGACGTCCAGGAGGTGCGCGAGGTGAGACTCCACCAGTACGTCGTCCTCGCCTTCGAGCCAGTCCCGAACGGCCTCGAGGTCGGCGACCTTGCTGTCCCGGGCCTCGTCGACCTCCGTGAACAGTCCCTCGCGCTCGATGAGGTCGTTCAGGTGGAGCACGTCGAGGTCCGTCTTCAGGAGGTCCGTCGCGCTCGTCTTGCCCGTCCCGGGCGTCCCAGTGACCGCCACTCTCACCGCGCGAGCACCTCGTTCAGCACCGCGACGGCGCGCTCGGTCTCCTCGCGGGTCCCGCAGGTGATGCGGACGTGCTCGGGGAGGCCGAAACTCGAACAGTCCCGGACCAGCACGCCCTCGCGCTTCGCGGCGTCGGTGACCTCGGTCGCGTCACCGACGTTCGCGAGCACGAAGTTGCCGTGGCTCTCGTAGGTCTCCGCGTCCAGTTCGTCGTGGATGTACTCCCGGCTCCACTCGACGCTCTCGACGGTCTTCTCGACGTGCTCGTCGTCGTCCATCGCCGCGAGGCCGGCCTTGCAGGCGACGGCGCTCGCGGCGAACGGCGTCTGCACGCGGGCGTAGGCGTCGGCCCACTCCGGGGGGACGACGGCGTACCCGAGACGAACGCCGGCGAGCCCGTAGGCTTTCGAGAACGTGCGGAGGACCGCCACGTCGTCGCGCTCGCCGAGCAGCGAGACGGCGGAGGGCGCGTCGGCGAACTCGCCGTACGCCTCGTCGACGACGACGAGTGCGTCCTCGCCCACCTCGTCGGCGATCTGCTCGACGTCGTCGAGGGAGAACCGCCCGCCCGACGGATTGTGGGGGCTCGTGAGGTAGACGACGCGCTCGCCGTCGTAGGCGTCGAGGACGCTGTCGGCCGTGAGCGCGAAGCCGTCGTCCTCGGTCACGTTGTACTCCGCGACGTCGCCGTGGTGGAAGCGCGCGCTCATCCCGTAGTAGGTGAATCCTGGCGACGGGACGAGCACCATGTCGCCGGGGTCGAGGGTCGCTCTCGCGAGGTAGTCGAGCGCGCCGTCGCCACCGTTGGCCAGCCACACCTGCTCGTCGGTGACGTCCCAGTGGTCTGCGACGGCGGCCGTCAGGTCGGCGTGGACGGCCTTCGGGTAGCGGTGGACCTCCGCGGCGCTCTCGCGGATGGCGCTCGCGGCCTTCGGACTCGGGCCGTGGGGGTTCTCGTTCGAGGAGAGTTTCACGAACTCGCCCGGTTCGCGGCCGAGTTCGCGAGCGACCTCCTCGATACCCCGACCGGCCCGGTACTCCACGTGGTCGGAGAGGTCCCGGAGTTGCATGCCCGGGAGAAGATGGGGGCGGGCCTTAAGCGTGCCTTCACGCGGCCGGGTAGCCGGTGGTTATCAGCGCGGCGCTCTCGTAGGAACACCATTGTAAAGGGCGTCGCCGGCCAACTGCCGGCCATGGCACTTATCGAGTCACTCGTCGTGTTCGCGGTCAGCCTGCTCGTGGGCGCCTTCGGCATCTACGTCGGTGCGCGCGCAATCGCCGACACGGAGGACTTCGGCTACGCCGTCGTCACCGCGCTCATCGGCGCCCTCGTCTGGGCGGTCGTCGGCTTCTTCATCGGCTGGATACCGTTCCTCGGGCCGCTACTGACGCTGCTGGCCTACGTCTGGGTCATCAACAGCCGATACCCCGGCGGGTGGGGGAGGGCGTTCGCCATCGCGCTCATCGCGTGGCTCGCCTCCCTCGTCGTCCTCTACATCCTCGCCGTCCTCGAGATATCCAGCTTCGGCGCCGTCGGCGTCCCCGGGCTCTGACACCCTCGCTCGCTGCAATCCCCGCGTTTTACGGCGGCTCCCTCCGGAGGGGTGGACATGGCACTCACCGAGACAGTCGTGTACGCCACGCACCTCCTGTTCGCCGCCCTCTGGACCGGGAGCGTCCTGTTCGCTGCACTCACCCTGCCCGGGCTCTCGGGTGAGCTCCCGGCGACCGCCAGGGACGCGGTCGCCAGCCGCCTACGGAACGTCTCCCGCGCGAGCGCGCTCCTCCTGTTCCTCACCGGCGGCTACATGCTCACGCTCGCGGGCTACACGGAGGGCGACGCGCTCACCGGCACCGACCGCGGCCTCCTCGTCGTCGCGATGGTCGTGCTCTGGTTCCTCCTCGCGGGCGTCGTTGAGGTAGCCGGCAGCAGAGTCGAAGACGGCGAGGACGCCACCGGCCTGCTGTACGGCGGGGCCCTGCTCTCGGTCCTGCTCCTACTGGACGCCGGCGCGCTCCTCGGCGGTATCTGAGGTACCGCTCACTCTTTCCCGTTGGCCAGCCTCACCGGGAGAACTATCTGCGAGGCACTCCGCCACCCTGTATGGCGAGTCGGCACCGGCTCACGAGCGTCGACACAGTCCGCGAGCAGGGGTCGTGGGCGTTCACCGCCCGGGACGAACACGGCGACGACGAGGAGTTCTTCCTCGTTCCCTGCGAGGGCGACGACCGGCCAGCCGTGGAGGCCTGGCTGAACCGCTGCACGCACGAGTCCCAGCGCCTCTACCGCGAGGGCGTCGGCGCCGTCGTCCGAAACGGCGAGATACTCTGCCCGAAACACGGGTCGATGTTCGACAACTGCTCGGGCTACTGCGACAACGGCGACGCCGCGGACACCACGCTCCCCTCCGTCGACGTCGAGGTCGAGAACGGCCAGGTGTACCTCACGGACGAGGACGTGCGCTTCCTCTACGAAGGCACGAAGAACGACGACGGCGACGACGGCGGCCCGGATTCGACCTCTCACATCCAGTTCTGAGCTACAGGCGGGCGGCCACGTGGCCGGCGGCCTTCAGCGCGAGTGCGGCGATGGTGAGCGTCGGGTTCATCGCGCCGCCGGTCGGGAACACACTGGACGACGCGATGGTCAGATTCCCGAGGTCGTGCGTCCTGAGTTTGGCATTCACGACGCTCTCGTTGGGGTTCTCGCCCATCCGTGTGGTGCCCATGTGGTGGAACGCCGGCCCGGTGGTCTCTGGCCCGACCGTCCACTCGACGTCGGCGCCGAGTTCGTAGAGGATGTCGCGCTGGATCTCGTTCGCGCGCTCGATGGTGCGGCGCTCGTAGTCGTCGAGCGACCAGACGACGTCGGGCACCGGGTTGCCGTGGTCGTCGGTGCGCTCGGGGTCGAGGCGGACCCTGTTCTCCGCCCGCGGTCGCTGCTCGACGAGCGCGCCCACAGCGGCGTGCGTGCCGTAGTCCTCGCGGATGCGCTCGAGCATCGCGTCGCCCCAGTCGTCGCCCGTGAGCGCCATCTTGACGGGCGACGGGCCGGCGTAGTTGAGGAACTCCAGTTTGATGGCGCCCCGGGAGTCGTCGGTTCGGTCGTAGAACTGGTGGCTCTCGGTGGTGTTGAAGCCGACGTGGTTCTGCCGCGTCGGTTCGTCGAGCGTGCCGCCCACGCCCGCGAACAGGTGGTCCGTGAAGTAGCGGCCGACGGCACCCGAGGCGTTCGCGAGGCCGTCCGGGTACTGCGGTGACTCGGAGAGCAGGAGGAGGCGGGGAATCTCGACGCCGCCCGCCGCGAGCACGAACTCGTTGGCGGTCTGGCGGTGTTCGGTGCCGTCGGGCGTCGCGTACACCGCGGCGGTGACGCGCTCGCCTGCGTCGTCGTGTTCGAGGCGCTGGACCGGCGCGCGGTCGACGACGCGCACTCCCTGGCTCTCGGCGCGCTCGACGTGGACGGTGGCGTCGTACTTCGCGCCCGACGGGCAGACCGGCTGGCAGGTGCCGTAGCCGACGCAGGCGCTCCGGCCCCCACGAGATTCGGAGAGTCTGGCGTTCGGCACGGAGTGCGTCGCGATGCCGAGTTCCTCGCAGGCCTCGGCGAACAGCGAGTCCGAGTGGCTCGGCGGAAATGCGGGGAGCGGGTGTGGCTGCTCACGGGGCGGCGCGAACGGGTTGTCGCTGGCGCCCGCGACGCCGAGCGCGTCCTCCGCGGCCGCGTAGTACGGCCGCAGGTCGTCGTAGGAGATGGGCCAGTCGGCGCCGACCCCCATCTCGTTCTCGAGGCGGAAGTCCTGCTCGTGGAGGCGCATCACCATCCCCTGCCAGTGGAGCGTCGACCCGCCGACGCCCTTCACGCGGGCCGCGTTCAGCGGGTAGTGCCGTTCGCCCGACGCGGAGTAAGCGTCCCGTTGGCCCCCCATCTCCCAGACAGAATCCGGGCCGTGGGCGGGCCGGATGTCCCGCTCCATGCGGCGCTCGCGGTCCACGTCGTCGAAGCGCGGGCCGGCCTCCAGAACGACGACGTCGTAGCCTTCGCGAGCGAGTCGGTCCGCGAGCAGGCTGCCGGCAGGGCCAGCACCGACGACGCAGACGTCGACGCTGTCCGAGGGCTCGCGATTCATCGCGGCCCTCGCTGGTAGGAGGTTGTGCCGCCGGGGTGGCCCTGCGGGTTCTCGATGCCCGCGAGTTCGCCGCCGGTCGGCGTGGTGAACAGCGCGTACAGCAGCTCGTTGACGAGGTAGTAGCGCGCCCGTTCGCGGTCGGTGCCGTCCGGCACCGGGTCGGCGACGTCGACGCTCATTCCGTCGAGGGTGCTCTCTCGGCTGTCCGGGTCGAGCGCCGCGAAGTCGTCGCCGTTCCACTCACGGCTGTAGTCGTCCAGCGCGGCGACGGCGTCCGCCACGCCCGCTGCGTACTCTGGTCGGTCACGGACTCGGTTGACGCTGTACTGGCGGACGAACGACTCGACGCCCTCGACGGCCGAGGGGTAGACGACGCCCGCGACGGCGACGAGCGTCTCCACCTCGTGGCCCCCGACAGGGTCGCCGTCGGGTTCCTCGATGAGGGTCGCGCCCGCGCCGACGGCTGCGCCGGTGGCGGCGAGCGCGGCGATGACGTCGCGTCGCGTCAGCTCCATTCGCGAACGTCTTAGGCCAGCCTAATCTTCAGGGTTGCGCTTCCCGGCCCCTGAGCGACGACCGTGGATTTACGTGCGGTCGAACGAAGGACGCGGCATGGAGACGCGACCGGTGGTCGCCGTCGCGCTCGCGGTGCTGTTCGTCACCGCGGGCTGTCAGGCGCCAGTCCAGCAGGGCGCGACCGCCGCCCCGGAGAACGCCACGGCGACGACGGACGGGACGACCCAGGCAGCGCCGGAGGAGACCGAACTCGTCAGGGTGACCGACGAACTCCCGTTCCGAGTGACCCCCATCTACGAGCGCGTGGGTCGGATGCTCGGCGTCCCGGAGGCGGAGCGCCCGACAACCGTGGTAGGCGTCGAGGAACCGCCACAGGGTGACGTTCTCGGCGCGGCGTCGACGAGCGGCTTCACGAACCTCGTCGGCATCGAACCGCTCCCGTCCGCGGGTGAAGGTGGCGGCGTCAGCGTCGGCGCGGTGGCCCGCGGGACGCTGGTGACGCTGTTCGACCACCCCAACGCCTCCGTCGCGTGGAAGGAGAACGTCCTCGCTCACGAGTTCGTCCACGTCTACCAGACCCGCCTCCCCACCCGTGAGGGCGTCGACGACCTCGACAGGCGGCGCAACCACCGCTTCCTGAAGTCCGTGGTGACCGAGGGATCCGCGCAGTACGTCCAGGAGCGCTACGCCGTCCGCTACCAGAACCAGACGCGGAACCAGACGGCCATCACCGCCAGGTGGAAGAACGCCTCGGCGTACGTCCGCTGGCGCCTCGCGCCCTACGAGTACGGCTCGCGGTACTTCGCACTCCGACTCCAGAACGCCAGCGGGGTCACGGACGTCTACGAGGACCCGCCCCGGACAGCCGAACAGGTGGCCCACGGCTACGCCCCCGAGGCGGAACCGGCGAAGGAGCTGTCGGTGGACCTCGCGGCCACGGACAGCGAGTTCTCTCGGATGCGTGCGACGACGAAGGGCGAACTGTTCGTCAGGCTCGCGCTCTCGACGGAACTCGGCTGGGAGCGCGCGGCCGACGCCTCCGCGGGGTGGGGGATGGACCGGCTCCTGCACGTCTCCGGCGACCACGGCGCGAACACGTACGCCTGGGTGCTGCGCTGGGACGACGCCAGCGAGGCCGCGGCGTTCCGCGAGGCGTTCGCCGACTACGACGCCAGCAACGGCGTGGCCTTCCGCACGGAGGCCGTGACCGACGAGACTGTCGTCGTCTACGCCGGCGACGAGGCGTTCGTGGAGAACGCGAGCGCGACCGGCAACAGTTCGGACGTCACGGTCCGCGTCTGAGAAGAGCCTTCCTTCCCGCTACGGCTGCTCGACGTCGTGTTCGAGCGTGCCGACACCCTCCACCTCGACCTCGACGCTGTCGCCGTCGGTCAGTTCGGCGACGCCCGCTGGCGTCCCCGTGATGACCACGTCGCCGGGTTCGAGCGTCATGTACGCCGTGATCTCCGCGAGCAGCTCCGGCACGTCGAAGATGAATCGCTCGATAGATGAGGACTGCCTGACCTCGCCGTTCACGCGGAGTTCCACGCTCGCGTCATCGGGAAGTTCTTCGGGTGTCGCCAGCACTGGGCCGAGCGGGCAGGCGCCGTCGAAGGCCTTCCCGCGCACCCAGTTGCGCTCCTCGCTCTGGTCGGTGCGGTTCGAGACGTCGTCCGCGCAGGTGAACCCCGCGACGGCGTCCATCGCCTCGCTCTCGTCGAGGTTCCGGCACTGTTCGCCGACGACGACGGCGAGTTCGGCCTCGTGTTCGATCTCCTTGCCGGCGGGCAGCGTCACTGTGTCGCCATGGCCGGCGAGCGCGTTCGGCGGTTTCAGGAACAGCATCGGGCGGTCGGGGACCTCCGAGCCGCGCTCCTCGGCGTGCTTGGCGTAGTTCCGGCCGATGCAGACGACCTTCGATGGCTCGCAGGGCGGCAGCACGTCTACGTCACTCGTGTCGTAGGTCCGTCCGCCGAAGGAGACGGTTCCGTCCTCGTATTCGCCGGTTCGAACGGCGCCCGCCGGGTCGCGGAATCGCATTCGGTGCATGACAGCGGATTCCCGCCGCCCGTGCGTAAGGATTTGGGCCGGGGCAATCGCTCACTGGCCGAGTCGCACGTCTGGGTCGGCGGTCGTCTTCAGAGCGTCACGAGGTAGTAGAGGAACGCCACGAAGCCGAAGACGCCGAGCAGAGTGGTGACGACGAGACCGACGACGTACGCGCCGTCGAGGCCGCCAGCCAGGTCCGCTGTGCCAGCGGCGACCACGGCGAGTTCGAAGACCACGGCGGCGAGGAGGGCGTTGCGAACGCGGTCAGGGTGCGTTCGAGCAGGTTCTGTCTCCCGGACGGCGTCCACGTCCATGCCGGGGCGTCTCCGGGGAGGGAGAAGAATCCACCGGGCCGTCACGTTTTATGTGTGAATCGGGCGAATGTGAGTACGCTATGGAACTCACCTGGTACGGTCACTCGACGTGGCACGTAGAAGTCGGGGAGACGAGCCTGCTCATCGATCCGTTCTTCGACAACCCGTTCACCGACACGGACCCCGAGGAACTCGACCCGGACCACGTCCTGCTGACCCACGGGCACGCCGACCACATCGCGGACGTGGACCGCTTCCGCGGCGCGCACTTCGTCGCCACACCCGAACTCGCGGGCTGGCTCGGCGACCAGCACGGCATCGACGACGCCACCGGGATGAACCTCGGCGGCACCGTCGAACTCGGCGACGCGTTCGTGACGATGGTGCGCGCGGACCACTCCAACGGCATCGACACCGACTACGGCACCTCCGCGGGGATGCCCGCCGGCTTCGTCATCTCGAACACTAAGCCGACCCAGGTCGCCGACGAGGAGAGCGAGACCTTCTACCACGCGGGCGACACCAGCCTCCACACCGAGATGCGGGACGTCGTCGCGCCGTACCTCGAACCCGACGCCGTCGCCGTCCCCGTCGGCGACCACTTCACGATGGGGCCGTGGCAGGCCGCCGTCGCCGTCGACTGGATCGACGCCGACGTGGTGTTCCCGATGCACTACGACACGTTCCCGCCGATCGAGATCGACGTCGAGGACTTCGAGCGCGAGGTCGAGGCGGTCGGCAGCGACGCCCAGGTACACGTCCTCGACGGCGACGAGACGTTCGACCTCACCGAAGGCTACTGAGGTCGGCCCCGGCTTCCCGAGTCGCAGGGGCATCCTCCGCAGGCGAACGCCTCCGAAAGAACAACGCTTACACGGCGGGCGCTGGACTATTCGACCGTAATGACAATCGAAGTTACCAGCACGTCAGAGGAAGGCTACGTCACGCGGTCCCGCGTCGGGGACTTCGAACTCACCGTCGACGCGACCGGCGAGGACGGCCCCGAACCGAACGCGGTCTTCATCGCGAACTACGCGTCCTGTTTCATCCCGGCGTTCCGCGTCGGCGCCAACAAGGAGGGCCACGAGGACCTCGGCCGCGTCGACATCGACGTCGAGGGCGACGTCAACGAGGACGACGACCTCGAAGCCATCCGCTTCCACATTCTCGTGGAAGCCGACCTCGACGACGAGACGTTCGACGACATCGCCGAGCGCGCCGAGGACATCTGCCACGTCCACACCGCGCTCCGCGACGGTCTCCACGCGGAGATCTCCGGCGAGACCGGCGCGTTCTGAACGCAGTTCCCGAACTCACCACTCGTTTTTGTCGTAGCATACAAGCGGGCTGCCTGCGTAGCCCCGCACATGAGTGGCTGGCAGGACCAGATCGTCGGCGCACGCATGACCGTTGACCAGCAGTTCGCCGACCGCGTCCGGGGGTCGTCGCTCTCGCGCTCCCAGTGGGGGCTCGTCATGACCGCCGTCGAGTTCGAAATAGAGAACCCCGAGGACCCGGAAACGGCGACCTTGGTCGCGGACACGTCGAAACTCCAGCACGTGCTCCCCGAGATGGCCAACGTCGACGAACAGATGAACGCGATGGGCGGCGGCTCCGCGGGCGGCAGCAGCGGGGGCGGCGTCGTCGGGAACATCAAGAACGCGCTGGGGCTGGGTGGCGGCGACGACGACAACGAAGAACTCGCCGAGGAGTCGGCGCAGCTCGCCCAGGAGTACGCCGAACAGCTACAGGCGCACCTCGAGAGCGAGGACCGGTGGGACGAGGTCCGCCGGGTCGCCGCGAACTACTAACCGTCGCCGGAGCGGAACATCGTCAGCTCCTCGGCCTCGTAGATGTTCAACAGCTCCGTGACGAGTTCGTCGTAGGACTCGTCGTCGACCGCGAGCGAGTCGAGGCGCTCGACCGTCTCCTCGCTGAGCGTGATCTCTGGCATACTTCGAGAAACGGCAGCCGGCCGCATAAACACACAGGCGGGAAGGTTTTTGCCACCGCGGTGCTGACTGGTCGTCTATGGGTGACGGCTTCAATCTCGACCTGCGGAACGCCGAGGAGGAGATCGACCTCCCGGAGGAGTTCGAGGGCCACGTCATGCTCGGCGTCCTCGACGGCACGACGCCGGACGCCGAGTGGCTCGACGAAATCGACAACGGCAACGTTCTCCTGCTCGCCGTCGACGGCGACCTGAACGAACTCGCTGCCGGCTTCGCCGGCGACGTCAAGGACGGCGGCGGCACGCTGATGCACTTCCGGGACTTCCTCGTCGTCGCGCCGCCCGGCGTCGGCGTGGACACCGACCGACTGTAACGCGTCTCGTTTTCCGGCTACCAGGTGAGTCCTTCGTACGTAATACCGTCACGCCGCTCCACGATGCGGCGGCCGTCCACCACGACGGGTTCGGCCATCGCGTCGAACTCTTCGTCCAGCGCGGCGAACTCGTCCCAGTCGGTGACGACGACCGCGCCACTCGCTCCGTCCAGCGCGTCCCGGGCACTGTCGGCGTACTCGACGTCCGGGCGCTTCTCTGCCATCTTCTCAGTCGCGACAGGGTCGTAGGCGACCACGTTCGCGCCGCGCTCCTGCAGACCGTCGATGACCGGAATCGCCCGCGTGCCGCGTATGTCGTCGGTCCCCGGCTTGAACGCGAGACCGAGCACGGCGACTCGCTTGTCGGTCACGTCGACGTGGTCGTCGAGAAGCTCGAGCAGTCGTTCGGGCTGGCCGTCGTTCACCTCGACAGCGGCTTCTAGGACTGCCGGGTCGTACCCCTCCTGTTTCGCGGCGGCGATGATAGCAGCGACATCCTTGGGAAAACAGCTCCCACCCCAGCCGACACCGGAACGGAGGAACCGGCCGCTGATGCGGTCGTCGTGCGCGATGGCGTGGGAAACCTCGTAAGCGTCGACGTCGAACTCCTTGCAGATGTTCCCGAGGTCGTTGACGAGGCTGACCTTCGAGGCGAGGAACGCGTTGTTCGCGTACTTGATCATCTCCGCTTCCCGCAGGCCGGTTTCCACGACGGCCGCGTCCGGAGCCTCCGCGAGCAGTGGTTCGTACACCTCTCGGAGTTCGTCGTAGGTTGAGTCGTCGCGCGCGCCGAAGACGGCCTTGTCCGGGTCGAGGAAGTCGGCGACGGCCGACCCCATCCGCAGGAACTCGGGATTCATCGCCATCGTCGCGTTCTCGAACCCGCCGCGTTCGAGCGCCGGTTCCACGACGTTCTCGGTCGTTCCGGGAACGACCGTGCTCTTCACGACGACGAGGTGGTCGTCGCGGCCAGCGAGTGCCTCGCCGAGGGACTCCGCACCGGCCTCCATGATGGACGTGTCGATGCTGCCGTCCTCGCGGGACGGCGTCGGGAGCGCGAGGAACGTGGCGTCGGTATCCAGCACCGCGTCGTAGTCCGTGGTCGCACGCAGTCGGTCGCCGGCGTGCTCGGCGATGCGCTCTTCGAGACCGGGTTCGTGAATCGGCGCGCGGCCGTCGTTGATCGCTTCGACGATGTCCTCGTCGATGTCGACGTTCACCACGTCGTGCCCGAGGTCCGCGAAACACGCCGCGATGGTCGTGCCGACGTACCCGCTGCCGACGATGCTGAGTTTCACGAGAGCTCCACCTTAGCGACCCGTACGAGCGACCCCTACAAATGTCGTTCGTCACACCCAGGGCCAGAAGCCGAGGACGCCCGAGCGTTCAGGCAGACCCGACGAACGACGCGTCCGCGGACGTCTTCCCGCGGTTGAACGACAGGACCCGTGCACGAATCACGTCGCCTTCCGAGACTCTGCCGGGGACGTCCTCGGCGAACACCACGAACCCCTCGACCTTCCCGACGGCGACGCGCTTCCCCGAGTGGTGGTCGGCGAACTCCGTGACACCGAACTCGTAGGTCTCGCCCAGTTCCACCGGCGGGGCGCGTTCCTGCGCCGACTCGTGGGCGTGCTTCGACTTGCGGCGGCCGGCCGACCGGCGCCGCCACAGCACGACGAGGGCGAGCAACAGGACTGCCGCCCCGACAGCCACCGCGATTAGCTCGACCTGCTCCAGACCGACCTGCTCGATACCGACCACGTCCATACCCACTCCCAGACAGCGAGGAACATAACACCCACTGGTAGGCTGCCGGCTGTGTCACTCCGGAACGAACGTGAGGTAGTGGCCGTCGGGGTCCCTGACGCGAACACCCGGTTCGACGTCCTCAACGCGGCACGCACGGTCGGCGACCGCACTCGCGGCGGACTGCGGATTGATAGCGAGAAACGTGAGGTCCGCGTGGACGCCGCCGCGTGCGTCCGCGATGCCGCGCTGTGGCTCCCACAGTTCGAGGTCCACGGGGCCGGTGAGTCGGACGCGCCGCCGCTCGTCGCCGCGGTCGACGACCTCGAAACCGAGGTTGCGGTAGAGCGCCTCCGAGCGGTCGAGGTCCTCGACCTCGAGGACGACCTCGAAGACGCCCGTGAGCGCCGTTTCGCCGCCCTTGCCGCCGGTTCCAATCTCCACGCAGTGGCCGTCCGGGTCGTCGAAGTACAGCGAGCGCGCGGTGCCGAAGTCGAACTCCGCGAGGTCGAAGTCGTCGTCGAGGCGGTCGTACCACTCGTCGTAGCGGTCCGGCGGCGTCGAGAACGCGTAGTGGAGGTGGACGCCACCCCGGGGGACCGTCGAGGGTTCGCGCAGGACGAGGGTCGTATCCCCGACCTCGTAGTGGGCCTCGTGGTCGCCCCGGGTGCCGTCGAGACGGAGGTGGGTCTCGTAGAACGACGCCGCGCGGTCGACGAAGAGCACCTCGAGCGCGAGTTCGTCGAGCGCCGTGAGCATACCCGTCGTTCGTTCGCGTTCACCATAGTCCTACCTCGTTTTATGGGCGTACCGGCCGTACCGGGAGGTATGGCTCTCAAAGGAAGCGGACGCGCAACCGACCTCGAGGTCGTCGACCGCTTCGACGGCGGCGTCGGGTGGGTCGCCTACCCCGAGGAGGCGATGCGTCGGTCGAGTCACGCGCTGACTGTTGATGGCGACGTCTGGCTGGTCGACCCCGTGGACGCCGAGGGAATCGACGACCTGCTCGCCGACCTGGGCGAGGTGCGCGGCGTGGTCGTGCTGATGGATCGCCACTCGCGGGACGCAGCGACGTTCGCCCGCCGCTACGACGTCCCCGTTTACGTGCCGCCGTTCGTCAACGTCGACGTCGACGCACCGACTGAACAGCTCGTCGGGAGGCTCCCCGACTCGGAGTTCCAGGTCGTCCAGACCGTCGACTGGCCGGGCTGGAACGAGGCGGCGCTGTACGACGGCGAGACGCTCGTCGTCGCCGACCTCGTCGGCACTGCCGACTACTTCCTCGCGGGTCCCGAGCGGGTCGGCGTCCACCCGATGCTGCGCGTCATGCCGCCGCGCGTGCTCCGGGAGTTCAGTCCGGAGCGAATCCTCGCGGGTCACGGCGACGGCGTCATGGAGAACGGCACGGCTGCGTTGCGCACGGCCGTGGACGGCGCGCGCCGCCGCGCGCCCGAGGTGTGGCTGCGCGGCCTGCGGTCGATGTTCTAGTCGCGGAGCTCCTCGAGGCGGCGGCTCTGCTCGCGGTGGAGCGTCACCACGAGGTCCGACAGCAGCCCGAACATCAGCAACTGGAGGCCGAACAGGACGCTGACGCCGCCGACGATGGTGAGCGCCTCGTGGGAGATGCCGTTGACGAACCAGTCGTAGGCGACGTACGTTGCGATGGCGGCGCCGATAGCGCCGAAAACTGTGCCGATGCTGCCGAAGTAGAACAGCGGGTTCGACGTCTTCGCGAGGCTGTACAGCGTGACGATGATGCGTCCGCCGTCCGCCACGGGGTGGAGGTTCGTCTCCGACCCCTCGGGGCGCGCCTTGTACGTCGTGGGCACGACTGCGACGGGGATATCGTGGCGCGCGCACTCGACGGCCATCTCCGTCTCGATGCCGAACCCCTCCGCGGAGAGGAACATCTGCTCGAAGGAGTCCCGCGTGAACGCGCGGTAGCCCGAGAGGATGTCGCCGTAATCCTCCCCGTGGATGCGGCCGAACGCGGCGTTGATGATGTGGTTACCGACCTGGTTGAATCTGCTCATCGCGCCAGGTTGCATGTCCGCGGTCCGGTCGCCGATGACGTGGTCTGCGTCGCCGGCGACGAGCGGGTCGAGGAGGCGTGGCGCCTGCTCGGGCGGGTTCGTCCCGTCGCCGTCGAGCAGGATGACGTACTCTTGCTCGATGTGCTCAACGCCCTCGCGGACGGCTTGGCCTTTGCCGGCACCTGACTGTTCTATGACGCGGGCGCCGTGGTCCTCGGCAATCTCCGTGGTGTCGTCCGTCGAGTGGCCGTCGACGACGAGAACGTGCTCGATGCCGACGTCGTGGAGGCCGTCGACGACGTCGCCGATGGTCCTGGCTTCGTTCCGGGTAGGAACGAGGGCGCACACGTCCTCGTAGTCGGTCATTGACCTGAGTTCGGTAGGGGGGCGAAAAACGCTTTGCGTTTTCGAGTAACCGCCGCCAGCTTAATCGTCCCCTCCGACGTATCATCCACACGGAAATGTCGGAATATGTGCCTATCGGGCCGGGAGGTACCTACGGCCGCTTCCATTCGAGGGACGTCGGAGTGGGTTCCGATACCGACTGCGATGCGGGATCCGCAGACCCACAGCTTGCCGAATCCACGCGGCCAGGCGAGAACGGCATCTGGAGGCTGATTCGCTCGTGAAAGTGGTCGTCGTCGCAGCCGGCGAGGGAACCCGGATGCGGCCGCTGACAGCGAAGCGCCCAAAACCACTGCTTCCAGTCGCCGGGCGTCCAATCGTCGAACACGCCATGGACGCCTGCGCGGATCTCGTCGACGGCTACGTGCTGGTTGTCGGCTACCGCGGCGACCAGGTCCGCGACCGAATCGGCGACGAGTACGCTGGTCACCCCGTGACGTACACGAAACAGGGCGAACAGCTCGGCACCGCCCACGCCATCGGGCAGGCGGCCGACCACGTCGACGAGCGGTTCCTCGCGCTGAACGGGGATGTACTGCTCACCGAGAATCTGGTGACGGGGCTCGCAGAGACGCCAGCGAACGCGATGGCGGTCAAGCGCGTCGAGAACCCGTCCTCGTTCGGTGTGGTTAACGTTGGGGACGGGCGCGTCACGGGCATCGTCGAGAAGCCCGCGGACCCGCCGACTAATCTCGCCAACCTCGGTGTCTACGCCTTCGAACCCGAGATATTCGACTACATCGAGGCGACGGAACTGAGCGAGCGCGGCGAGTACGAGATCACCGACTCGCTCGGGGCGCTGGTCGCAGACGGCGAACGCGTGGACGCCGTCGAGTACGACGGTCGGTGGCTCGACGTCGGCCGGCCGTGGGACCTCCTTGAGGCGAACGAGACGCTGCTCGCGGACCTTGAGGACGACCGTCGTGGAACTATCGAGGACGGCGCAACAATCCACGGACCAGTCGTCGTCGAGGATGGTGCGCGAGTTCGAGCCGGTGCGTACGTCGAAGGACCCGTACTCATTCAGTCTGGTGCGGATGTCGGGCCGAACGCGTACGTGAGGGGGTCGACCGTGATTGGACCGGACGTCCGCGTCGGAAACGCTGTCGAGGTGAAGAACTCGATTCTGATGGCGGACACCGCCGTCGGCCACCTCTCGTACGTAGGCGACTCTGTGCTCGGTGAGAACGTGAACTTGGGGGCAGGAACGAAAGTCGCGAACCTCCGCCACGACGACGAGAACGTCGAGATGCGGGTGAAGAGCGAAGCCGTCGACACCGGCCGGCGGAAACTTGGAGTCGTCGTCGGGGACGGGACGAAGACTGGGATCAACACTAGCATCAACGCCGGCGTGAAGTTAGGTGAGGAGACGAGGACGGGGCTCGGAGAGGCGGTGACCCGGGATACTGACACGGGCCTTTGAGCAAGTGTTCTACCGTGTGGTTCGGACTTCTCCCAGTTTGAAGAACCGAGCTGAGTCCAGCCGACGCCTCCGTGCCGGTAGGGCGGAGAGGTTTTATCCCGAGGTGTTCAACCCCACCGTATGAACCTGCTCGTGGTGGCTGCCGTCGCACTCGCGTCGGTGACGGCCCTCCCATATCTCGGATATCTCCTGCTCTACGTCTGGGTGCGACCGGCGGGCTCGCCAGCGGAGAAGGAGCCAGCGGAGCCGACGGTGAGCATCGTCCTGCCGACGTACAACGAGGAGAAGATAGTGGAGACGAAACTCGACGACCTGCTCGACCTCGACTACCCGATGGAGAAAGTGGAGTTGGTCGTGGTGGACTCTTCGACGGACGACACCCGCAAACTCATCCGGGAGTACTTTGCGGAGCGGTCGGCGCCCGAGTTAGTCCTGCTGGAGGAGGACGAGCGCCGCGGACTGGCGCCGGCACTTAACGACGCTTACGAGGCAGCGGAAAACGAGATGGTCGTGAAGACCGACTGTGACTCGAAACTCCCGTCGGACGTCCTCCGGGAGGCCGCAGCGAATCTCGCGGACGACGAGGTAGCCGCAGTAACAGGTCGGAACGTCGAGGTCCTCGGCGGGAGCGAAGTGGAGTCCGGCTACCGCGGCGTTCAGAATTATATCCAGCAACTGGAGTCGCATCTGGATTCGACGCTGATCTTCCACGGCCCATTCTCCGCGTTCGAAAACGACGCCCTGCTGCCAATCGATCCGAACTCTCTGGCCGACGACACGGAGTTGGCGCTAAAGATTCGACGTCAGGGCGGACGGGTAATTTTCGACCCTGCTGTGAAGTACATGGAAGCCAGTTTCTCGGACTTCGTGAAGCGCCGCAAGCAGAAGGACAGACGTGGGATGGGGTTGATTCGGTTGCTGGTGCAACACCGAGACGCACTCGGGCGGTACGGGAACTACGGTCGCGTGGTGCTGCCGTTCAACTGGTGGTTCATGCTAGTGTCGCCGTGGTTACTGGCTGTGACGTTGGTTGTCGGATCTGCTGCAACCGTGTCGCAGTTTGGCTTCGGTGGCCTGTTGTTGCCTGTTGCCGTTGGGACGTTCGCGTACTTCGGACAGAAGGATTTACTCGGGCCGCTTCAGGCGTTCTACTCCATCTTCGACACGCAAGTTTCGTTGCTTCGGGCGAGCGTCGAGTTGCTGGTTGGTGATTCGGACGGGACTTGGGACGTTGACGCGGAACTGCGGGAGGCGTTCGAATGAGAATTGTGCTAGTCACCCATCGGTATCCACCACACACAGGTGGCGTTGAGACGCACGTCCAAGAGATCGCGAAGCGCCTGGTTGACCGCGGACACAACGTTATTGTGTTCAGTGCCGACGCCGATGAAGACATCCCAGTCGAGAGTTCGGATGAGGGAGTTCGGGTTCGACGGTTCAGGTCGCTCAGTCCGGGAGGGGCGTTCTACGTCGCGCCGCAGATGGTATTTGCAGTTCGTCGTGCCGACGCCGACGTCGTCCACGCCCACAACTACCACGCGTTCCCGTTATTCTTTGCGGCGCTTGGTGTCACCGACGAACGGTTCGTCGTAACAACCCACTACCATGGAGAGAGTGCAAGCGGACTCCGGGATAGACTCTTGTCGCTGTATCGCCCACTCGGTCGGTGGGCTGTGCAGAAGGCCGACGAGGTTATTGCAGTTAGCGAGTGGGAGCGAGAGCGGCTGTACGATGACTTTGGTATCGACGCGACCGTGATTCCGAATGGCGTTGACGTCGAGCGGTTTGCGGAGGCAGAACCCGAGGAGCGAGAGCGCCCTTATCTGCTCTGTGTTGGTCGGCTGGAGGAGTACAAAGGCGTCCAGCATGTGATTCGAGCGCTGACGGAGCTCCCTGGGTACGAGCTGTTGATTGCCGGAAGTGGCCCGTATCGTGGGGAACTGGAGCGAGTTGCTCGGGAGACGGACGTTGAGAATCGCGTGAAGTTCTTAGGGCACGTTGACGACGAACAGCTATTAGGACTTTACGCTGGTGCTGATGTGTACGTTACGCTCTCGTCGTTCGAGTCTTTCGGGATGACTGTCGCGGAGGCACTCACCGCCGGAACGCCGTGCGTCGTCAGGAAGTGCGCGGCGCTGCGGGATTGGACGAGTGAGGCGAGCGTCGAGGGGGTCGCGAATGTCACGCCGTCGGCCGTCGCCGCCGCCGTCTCGGCGTCGAGTAGTAGAGACTCGAGCCTAGATGCGGTGGAGACGTGGCCAACCGTCGCCGAACGAATTTTCGAACGGTACGCCACGGCGAGACGAAGCCTTTAAATCTGCTGTTTGGGGAGTTGAAGTCGATGTATTGTGGCGAGTCCGTGGTCGTCGGGATGCCGGCGTACAACGAATCGGCGAACATCGCGACTGCGGTGACGTCGTTCTTGAATCAGGAGTGGGTCGATGACGTCGTGGTCGTTGACAACAACTCCACCGACGGGACTGCTAAACTCGCGGAGGAAGCCGGCGCGGTCGTTATCAGAGAACCCAATCAAGGCTATGGGTACGCCTGCCGGCGCGCCCTCGCGGAAGCGAACGAGCAGGGCGACCTACTCGTCCTCGTCGAACCGGACGGGACGTTCGCCGCCCGGGACATCGAGAAACTGCTCGCTTACTCCAACGACTTCGACTTCGTCGTCGGGACCCGCACGGCCCGGGAGCTCATTTGGGAGGGCGCAAACATGGACCCATTCCTCCGGTGGGGGAACTGGTTTGTCGGAAAGATTCTTGAAGTACTACATAACACGTCGTCGCTGACGGACGTAGGCTGCACGTTCCGGCTTATTTCGTCGGACGCCTACGAGGACATTCGTGACGAGTTGACGGTTGGTGGTTCGCACTTCTCCCCCGAAATGCTAGTCCGCGTCGCGAGTAGTGACACGTCGATGATCGAGATTCCAGTCAACTACCGGCCGCGGGAGGGTACGTCGAAGATTACCGGGGAGTTCTTGCCCGCTTTCAAACTCGGGCTTGTGATGATCGTGTTCATTGTGAAAGAATGGGTGAACCGCAAGTAGATGCGTTCTACCATCCTGCAACTGGTCCTCGTTGCTGTCCTGAATGCCGCGGGCCAGCTGTCGTTGAAGATCGGCTCCGACGCGTTGAGCTCGCTCGGTGACCTCTTTACTAACCCGCTCGGCTTACTCGGCCACCCGTACTTCCTCGTCGGCGGCGTGCTGTACGCGTCGAGCTTCACGCTCTACGTGAACGCGCTCTCCCGCACCCGGCTCTCGCTGGCCTACCCGTTTATGGGGCTGACGTACGTACTTGTCGTCGTCCTGAGCGTGACTGTGCTCGGCGAGTCGGTCGGTCCGCGAACCATCTTCGGGACGCTGCTGGTGTTCGTGGGCATCACCCTCATTGGTCTCGGGGGGAGCGCGTGAATGTCCGTGAGACTCCTGCCGTCCCGGCGTGAAGTCGCGACGTCGGTGGTGGCCGTCGCCGCGTTCGTGCTCGCCGCCATCCCTTCCCTCTCAGACAACTACATCATCGATGAGACTGTGTTCGTCCGAGGGATGCGGGCGGTTGCGGTCCGCGGTGTCCCGTTCTACTACAAGAGCGAGCAGGCCGGCTGGCAGTATGGCCTCTGGCACCCGCCGACATACATCTACTACGTAGGCGGATGGATTGATACCCTGGGAGCCGACGTGGTCGTCACACGCGGCGCGACGATGCTACTCGCCGCGCTCGTCGTGCCGGTCGTCGTCGTCCTACACCGGGCCGTACACCGGTTGGACGGGGTGCCCGGGTCTCCGAGGCTGCTCGGACTTGCAGCACTGCTCTTCGTCGCGTCGCCGATTGCCGTGCAGGACGCGACGCTCATTGACATCGACGGGTCACTACTCACGCTCGCCACGATAACGTTCCTGCTGTGGACGATCTGGGCGACGGAAATCAAGGAATGGTCGACGGGCCAACTCGCCGCTGGGCTACTGCTCTGGTTCGCCGCGATATCGTGGGTTAAGTTCGGGCCGCTCCCCGTACTGCTCGTCTGCGTCGGCGGTTATCTCGTCGTCCGTCGTGGGCCTCGGCTGGCGCCGGTTACACTGGGCGCAGCGGTTGGCGGTTTCGCGCTCTTCTCGGTGACGTGGTACGCAGTGTCGTCGGCGCTCGAACTGTCGTTCCTCTCGCCGTACGCCCACAACTTCGGTATGCTCTTTGAGGCGTCCGACGCCGACGCCGCGTCCACGGCGAAGCGCGTGATGCTGTCCGCGTGGACGCTGTACACGGAACTGCTCTGGGTATCGCCGTTCCTCGTCGCGCTCGCCGTGCTCGCGCTGGTGCCGTCACCGGTTCGCCGGACGTTTCCGTCGGCCAACCGCATCGTCGCCGGCGTCCGCGAGCGCTCGGCGTCCGCGCTCCTGCTCTCTGTGGCGTTGGCAACGATACTCCAGTACGCGGTCCTCGCGAAGATGCCGTACGGGTTCCCGAAGTACGTCGGGCCAGCGGTGCCACTGCTTGCGGTACTCGGTGCGCTGGCGGTGTCGAATCGTGTCCACGAGGCGTGCGTCAACCGCCGACTCTTCGTCGGCGCGGTGGGTGCCGTCGCCGTCGGGTCCGCCGTCCTCGTCGGTGACCCCTTCCTCGCGCCGTTCGAGGCGGGCTTCCACTCGGTGACCGTCGACACGGCGAGGACGGTGGGCGCGTATGCCCTCTTGTTCATCGGCGTTCTCTTCGCGGTTCACGTCTTGCGACGCCGCGCACCCGACCGCGTATCCGTCGACGGCCGAACGGCGGCGACAATCGCGCTCATCGTCGTCGTCATCGGGACTAATGGCGCGACGCTCGCGATCCAGTCATCGGCCGACTACAGTACGCACTACTACTACGGCCAAGAGGGTATGGAAGAGACTCTCAAAGTCGTGCAAGAGAAGTACAAATCCCTGCCGGAGGACGCCAGGAAGCGTGCCGTATTCCCGACGGACATCGGGTACTACGTTGACGGGCCATACCACGACAAGGACCGCTATACAGTCGCCGACTTCCAGCGCGACAAGCCACCGTTGGTCGTGCTCCGCAACGAGCAGTACTATCGCATCGACTCGCCACTCCTGTCGGTACTGCAGGGGGACGAGAACTACACAGGGGAATCGTACGGTTCGTTTACGGTGTTCGTTCGCACTCCCGTCAACGAGTCCGGTTAGTCGTGTTTCGGCTCCGCGACCAGCAGTGACTGGCCCGCGAACGGCGAGATCGGAAGCGCCAAGTAGAGTCTAACGAGCGGGCGGAACGCAGGGACCCGTCCCTCGGCCGAGAACGGCAGAAATCGAACGACTGTTTCCTTCACTTCGAACCCGGAGACAGCAAGGAGGTCAGCGGCGGACCGGTGGGTGAGAATCGTCCGGTGAGTGAAGTCGTCGAAGTACTTACCTGGCGCAAGCGCGAAGTTCGGCGTTATCACGAACAACGTGCCGTCCTTACCGAGCACGCGCCGAAACTCCGTCAATGCGCGCCGAATCTCTTCAACTTCAAGGTGTTCGAGAACGTTGCTCGCCATCACGACGTCGGCGGTATCGTCGGCGAGCGGCAGGTCCGTGGCGTTTCCGAGACACGTATCAATGGGCTCGTCAACCCGAGACAGAGGGTATGCGCTGACGTCCACCGCGAGTTTCCGACGCGCGGAAACCGCCGAAAGGAAGTAGCCGTACCCAGCGCCAACGTCAACGACGGTACCGTCGATACCGTATTCCTGATCGAGATAACTCCCAATTTCAGCCCAGATACGATGTTTCGAACGGTCGTACGGAAACCGGGAGCGGAAGTAGTCCGCCTCGGTATAGATGTCACCGACCATTACTCCCCATGGGGATTTTTCGTATTTGAACACGTCGGTACCGGGATGAAACCGGTATTTGCAAGTAAGGCTAAGGGAAGACCAGTATCATGACCGTCCGGAATCGCCTTCCCCACCTCCGAGAAAGGGGGCCTCTTACGTACTACTGTACACTCCTGACACTTGTCTCACTAGTTGCGTTCCCAGTTGTCGAGTTATCGCTCCAGATTTTCGGCGTCGTTCCCGGGTTCACGTTCTACGACTTTATACAGGCGTTCTACACCGCCGGCGAGCGCGCGGTCGGCTCGCAGCCGTTGTACGCACGCGTCCACAATCCGTACGTCTATCCGCCAGTGGTCGTCTCCGTGTTCGTCCCGTTTACCGTTTTACCGCCGCATCTGGCAGGCACACTTTGGGTCGCCTTCTCGCTAGTCCTCATGTTTGGCGGCGTCACATTCCTGCTGCGCTCGCTGGATGTCTCGCTCACGCGGTCGGAGCGCGTACTCGTATTCCTAGCGCTATTCGGCTTCTTCCCGACCATTCTCTGGGTGAAGTCTGGGCAGGTCTCCGGATTGCTCGCCGGCGCGTTCTGCGTCGCCGCGGGGTTCACTGAGCGCGCTCGCGTCGGCGACGAGGTTCCCGCGGTCCTCTCTGGCGGGATTACCGCGGTGACGTCGCTCGTGAAGCCAATGTACGCGCCGGCGAACGCGCACCTCCTCCGCGACTGGCGGCGCCTCCTCGGTGGCATCGGCGGAGTCGTGTTCCTCTACGGAACGAGCGTTCTCGTATTCGGAGTCGACACCTTCCAGTCCTATGTCGACGTCCTCCTCATCGGCAAAGGATGGGGGCAGGAGACCGTCGACGGCGGTGTTTCGAGTGGCATCACGGAATGGGGGCCGTACTTCTTCCGACCGTTCTACGTCTTAGGCGACGCTGCACTGTACGCGCACTTCCTCGTTGCCGGAGTCGTCGCCACAGGCGCGCTTGTTAGTGCGACCCGACGGAGCGAACAACTCGACCGGCACGTCCTCTGTCTCGGGTTCCTGACGGTCCCGCTCGCGACCCCGATCCCCGATCTGTACGCCGTCTACATGATTCTTCCCGCGCTCATCGTCGTTCTCGTCGACGAATTCCGCCGGCCGGATGGTGTGCCAGTGCTGCCGGTGCTAGCAGTGTTCTCGTTGCACGTCCACTCCTACGTGCTGGGGTTCTTCGCAGGCTTCGGCGTTGAAATCTTCCCACAGCTCGCCGCGCTGCGGCCGATACTCTCATTACTCCAGCTCGGCATCTGGGGTTTGTTCGCGCTCTTTGGCTTACAGGTGTACCGTGCCTACGAGGCGTGGACAGCGTCGGCCAGTGGACGCTATACTTAAGTCGACAACGGGACGATGATTGGACCACACACCCACCCATCCGAGGGGCGTGACACTATGTCAGACGACGAATACCGAGACTCCGACGACGATGACACTCCTGGACCCGCCCCCTTGACAGGCGAGGCACACGCCGACCTCGATGTAGAGGAAACGCTTTCGTCGGCGTCCGTCGTCGTCGCGAGCAACCGGGTGCGCAACTACACCGCCGAGAGCACGCCCGAGTGGCTGGAGACCGTTGTCCGGACCGACCCGGGTCGAAACGTCGCGCGCAACCGGGGCGTCGACGAGGCGAGTGGCGAGTGGATAATCGTCGCTGACGACGACATCACGTTCCCCACGACGATGACCGCGATGCTGGTCGAGGGTATGTCCGAACACCACGTCGTCGGTCTCGAAGACTTCTGGCCGATGGACTGGCTGCTGACCAGGTACATGGTGTTCCACCGCTCGGTGTGGGAAGCAGTTGGCGGATTCGACGAGGACAGAGAGCACGGAGGGGACACAGACTTCTGCATCCGCTGTGAAAAAGCAGGTGCGCGTGTCTGCAAGCTACCTCGTGACGTCGTCCCCCACCACGACGTCGACACGACGTTGACTCGCAGCGGGCACCTGGAGTGGCTGTACTATCTCACGCGCCACCATCCCGTGACCATGGCGCCGAAACTCCTCCAGTTCGCCTTCCAGAAAGCGGGGCTGACTCGAGGGCAGTATGGCTGACGAAGGCCTTGATGTCGTGCACGTCACGGCGGGTATCGTTCCCATCCACGGGGAGTTCGGCGGCGGCGTCGAGCGCCACGTTCGCTCAGTGACGACCGAACTAGCGTCCCGAGGGCACGACGTCACTGTCGTGGACCGTCAGTACGGTCCCGACGACCCAGACGCGCTGGACGGTGTGACACTTCGCCGTGTATCCGCCCGGCGCGTCTCCACGGGTCTGCTGGACGGGTGGGCCGACCACCTCATCAACGAGGCACTCTACGCGGCACGATTGGGACAGGCTGCCCGTGTGGTCACGGACGCCGACGTGGTCCACGCCCACAACGCCTATGCGGGGCTGCGAGCGATGCGGCTGGCTCGCCGGGCCGACGCAGCGTTCGCTTATACCTGCCACAATGGAATGTGGTGCGCGGACGACGTGAACGTGTACGAGCGACACGTTGCGCGCCGCGTGGAGGGACACCTCCTCCGCAGCGCGGACCTTCCAATCGCCGTCAGCCAGGCGGTAGCCAACGGGGTGCAAGAACACGCAGACGCCAGTCCGAAAGTCATTCCGAACGGCGTTGATGTCGACTTGTACAGGCCAGACGTCTCGACGAGCGATGTCACCGAGAGCTACAACCTCGGCGACCGGTCGACTGTCCTGTTCGTCGGTCGGCTCGTTGAAGCGAAGGGCGTGGACGTGTTGCTCCGGGCGGCGAGGCGAGTGATCGAGGTAGCAGACGAGACTCCGCGGTTCGTCTTCGTCGGTCCGAACAAGCACATGTTCGGCGGGTCGGGCGGCGATGCGTACGAGCGCCGGATCGATTCGCTCCTCGACGAGCAAGCGCTCCGGGAGCACGTCGTTTTCGTGGGACAAGTGCCGGACGACGAGCTGCGAGCGCTGTACGCTGCAGCGGACGTGTTCGTGCTGCCGTCGCGATTCGAGGCACAAGGGATGGTACTCACCGAAGCGCTCGCCAGCGGGTCGCCCGTCGTCGGCACGGATGTCGGTGGCATCCCAGAAGTAGTGACTGCCGACGTCGGCAGCGTTGTCCCCCCGGCTGACAGGGAAGCGCTCGCTGACGCTATCGTCGAAATCCTGGCAGCCAATATCCCGCGGATTGTCCCGCGCGACTACGCAATCGAGCACTACAGCTGGGAGCGAATCGTAGACGAAATAGAAGCCGAGTACTGGAGCGTGACGTAAATGCACGTGGCCTTCGTCGGTGGGCGCGCGCCAGTGACGCCGGAGCGTCGAGGCGCCATCGAGAAACTCACCGTCGAGTACGCTGTCGCGCTCGTCGAACGTGGCCATTCTGCGACAATCTTCACCGTGGGAGAGGCCCCTCCTGAGTCGTACGTCGCCGACGGCGTCTCGTTCGAGGTGATCACCGAACCGATAGCGAAACCGCCGTCTCACGTACTGCCACCGATACGGTTTGGCCGCACGCTCGAAGACGCCGTGCGCCGCGTCCACCGTCGCGACCCGATAGACGTCGTACACGCTCAGTTTTACCCTCACTTGCTCGGGTTCTCGGCGCCCGAGTCGACCCGCGTCGTGGTCACGGAGCACAATGCGCACCCGTGGCGCCGGGAACAGCAATTCATCGAAAACCTCTCGGCGCTGCACGCGGCCCGCTGGCAGGCAGACACCTGGATTCGTCGCGTCGAGGCGTGGAAGGTGTTCCGTGAAGCCGACCGCGTTTACAGCGTCAGTGACGCGCAGGGCGCGTGGATGGAGGCGGCAGTGCCGTCGGTCAGTTCGAAGCGCCGAACGATGTACAACTTCGTCAACACGGAGACGTACCGCCCGGACGCGCAACCAGAGGGGAGCGTCGACCTGCTGGACGGGCCGACGGTCCTGTACGCCGGTCGAAAGGTCCCCCACAAGGGTCTCCATCGAGCGGTCGAAGCACTCCCGAAAACCGAGACCTCCGTCTCGCTCGCGGTGCTCGGCCCCATCGGCTCGGGGTTCGACGACGAGGACGGCCTCCCCACTGACACCGAGTCGCTCGACCCGTACCTGCGGCGCGTGCTCAGGACGGCGCAAGACTTGGGGGTTGAGGACCGACTGAGGTTCGTCGGGTATGTGCCCGACGCCGACCTGCCAGCGTACTACGCAACCGCCGACGCTGTGGTGTTCCCGAGCGTACTCGAATCGTTCGGCATGGTGCCGGTAGAGGCGATGGCATGCGGGACGCCACCTGTCGTGCACGACGAACCGCCGATGACCGAGACAGTCGTTGACGGCGAAACCGGGCGGCGTGTACCGGTCTCCGCGGCAGGCGTCGCGGACGGAATTGAAGACGTGCTCGCCGCGGACATGAGTGCTGCCGCACGTGATCACGTAATCAAGCAGTTCAGCGCGGAGCCCATAGTCAGCCGGCAAATGGATTCATACCGGGATCTCCTCGACCGATGACCGAACCCTCCGAACTGAGCCTCGGCGGCGAGGCGGCGAAGGGAACAGTCGCGAAGTTCGGAATGGCAATCGTCGGATTCCTCGGCACGGTGGTATTCGCGCGGGCGCTCGGCCCGAACTCGTTCGGAGGTTACTACCTGTTGTTGACCGCGGTCCAGCTGACGATTCGTCCAGTCGGCGGCTGGGCAGAAGCCGGGAAGAAGCGGTTCTCCGAGACGGCGAGTGATGGGCGCTCAATTCTGGGGTCCGTCATAGCTGGGTACGTCCTCTGGACGGCCGTCGCTGCCGTCGGCGGATTACTGGCGGCCGACGTCATCGTTGAGTACACTGGCCTCAACGCCGGCCCCGTACTGTTCGTCGTGCTCGTCGCCACCATCGGACTCTTTGAGGCGTCCGAGCGACTCGTGGAAGCGACCGGTATGATGAGCGTGACAACTGCCATCGACGCCGTCCGGTCGTACGTGACGTTCGGCACGCAACTCCTGCTCGTCGTGGGAGCGGGCGCGGGCGTGGTCGGCCTCGCGCTCGGACTGGCGGCCGCGTCTCTGCTCGTGGTGCCGCTCCTCCTGTACGTCCTCGCTACTGCGCCTGTGCTCCCTTCGCGGGAAATCGTTGAGAGTCTCGGTTCGTTCGCCGTCTACAGCGTCCCCGCGGAACTATTCAACACGACGTTCGACAACATTGACCTGCTCCTAATCGGCGCGCTGCTCGCAGCTGACTACGCCGGCGACTACCAAGTTGCGTTCGCACTGGTCGTTCCCGCGACTTTCGTCTCGGAGGTCGCCGCTGGGGGGTTGATGTCCCGCGTGAGTAACCTCAGGAGCAAGCGGCGGGACGTCGTGATGGACGTCACAAACTCGCTGTCGTACACGAGCGTGCTCGCGCTCCCGCTGTTCGCGGGCGCACTCGCACTCAACGAGCCGCTGATTCGCGTGTTCTTCGGCACTGAATACCAGACTGCGCCTGCGCTACTCGTTGGTCTCGCGCTCGCGCGCATTATAATGACCCAGAACCGTCCACTCAGCCACGTCCTTCGCGGACTTGACGATCCGCGGGCGGACATGCGGGTATCGATTGTCGCACTCGGATTGAACGTCGTCCTCGGAGTCACACTGGGATACGCTTACGGTGTGTACGGTATTGTGGCCGCTACAATCGTCTCGGAGGCCGTCCGGTATGCGGCGCTCGCATTCGTCGTCAGGCGACAGTTGGGGAACATCGAACTGCTTCCACGCCCGCTGCTAGAACAGACCGTTGCTGCCGCAGGCATGCTGGCAATCGTCGTTGGGGTCCGTTCCCTTGTCACGATAAGGGGGTGGGTGTCGCTCGCTGTGGTCGTGTCTGTCGGAGTCACCGGATACTTCGTTTTGCTACTCGGCGTGAGCCGTCAGACGCGAGCGATGCTGCGGAGCGTCGCCGAGAGCCTCGGATACGCCAGCCCTCTCTCCGGCGGCCGCGACTGATTCGTTCGCCGCGTCCAGCCGGTACACGACCAGTCCCCTGCCGTCCAGGTAGTACTGGAACTTCCCCGGCGCGTCCACAAGAACCCCGAGACTGCTGACGAACGGCGGCCGGTAGACGGACGTCTCGTAGACGCGCTCGTAAGGGAGGTCGGGGGCGCGGTCAGTGCTGGTCGTCGGGTACATGAGATACACGGGAACGTCGAAATCGTTCTGAAGTTTCGACGCGAACTCAGGGGTAAATTTGGAGACGTAGTAGACGTTGACTTTCGACGCGTTGAACCCTTCACGCGCGTACCATTGAATCGGCGGACCGTACTCGTTGACTACGTAGACGGTCGCCTTGTCGGGTATCGACCCTGCTACGAATTCGCCGGCTTCCCCTGACACTGTCTCGCCACCTCCCACCGCGTAGTCGCCAGCGAGGCCAACGAGCACGCCGCTCGCAGAGAGCGTCAAAACAACTAGTAGCCCGGCCACGAGAGCGTTCGGCCGGTGCGTGACGAGCTTCCGTGCGCGGAGGAACCGTCCGGCCCGAGCGACGCCTCGCGCCGCGTACAGCGACAGCGGGACCAGCAGGCCGACCAGGTAGTACTGGTGGCCGTGCGGCGTCCGATAGAGTACAAAGGAGCCATATAGCAGAACCCAGAGGAGCAGCACCGCCTCACTGCCGGTCTCGCGAAGCCACCGCCCGCTCTCCGGACGCGACCCGACGGCGGCGAGCGCGAGCACGGGTGGCGTAACGCCCAGCGAGAGCCCGACGGTGGCGAGCAATTTCACGTTTGCGAACGGTGGCGTCCGTGTGAACAGCTCGTGCTGCCAATCGTGGACGAACGCCGCCGGTGAAGCGAGATAATTGAGCGCGAGCCACGCAAACAGCGGTAGGAGTGCGAGAGCGCTCACACCGATGATCACGCCTGTCTCTCGACCGAACAGTTGATGGCAGCGGCGGTCGACCACCAGCCAGCAGAGGACGACGCCCGCCAACAGCACGGTCGGCTGCTTTGTGGTGACGCCGAGCGCGAATAGGACTCCACCGGCGGCTAGCCACCGTGACGATTCTTCCTCGTACCCTCTCACGATTGCGTATAGGCTGCTTGTGAAGAACCACAACATCGCCACGTCCGTCTGTGCGCGCCCGCTGTAAAGCAGGAAGTATGGGAGCGTGCCGAGCAGGCAGGCCCCGCCTGCGGCGACCGTTTGGTCCCTGAACACTCGGTGGCCGAGGAAGTACGTCGCGAGGATCGTCCCGGCGCCGAAGAGCGTGCTCGGCGCGCGAGCCGCGACTGTCGACTCCCCGAAGATGGCGAAACTCAGCGAGACGATGTACGGGAATAGTGGCGGGACGTTGTAGATGTGCCGGTCGCCGTACTGCGGCTCCAGCGGGTGGTCGAGGAACCCGTGGGCTATCATCGCGTATTGGCCTTCATTCCACCCCTGATGCCACGGAAACGTCGACTGAGTGGCGAGCGCGAGCCGCACAACTGCGAACACGATGGCGAAGATGACGACGACCCGAGTCTGCGGGTTAAGCTGCTGCCAGTAGCGATTCACGCCCATCGTTTCACTCCTCCACAGACGCGGGCACGGTCTGATCTTCGGTCGGTTCTGTACGCTCCCGGAAGTAGACCCGCGAGCGGAATCCGATGTGGACGATACAGATGGTGCCGACGACGGAGATGACGGCGACCCGCGTGAAGTGGTCAAGGAGTGCGAGGGAGGTCCCGGTGGCCGCGGCGACGTCGAACTGGGTGAGCACCCCTGCGAGGACCGACTCGTAGGAGCCAATGCCCGCGGGCGTCACGGCGACGACCTGCGAGAGGAATGCGGCGACGCCGGCGGCCAAGGTCTGGACCGCGGGGAGCGCGACGCCGAACGCTCGCGCACTCACGTACAGCGTACCGACTTCGAGTAACCAAACGGGCGCGCTCAGGAGTGCAGTGAGGGCGAGTGCGTAACGGTTCTGGGCCACCTGCGAGAGCGCCTCGTTGAACGCCGCCATGGTACCGCTGGCGTTCGGAAGCACGGGTTCGAGTACGGAGACGACGTGTTCGTCGAGAACACAGATTGCGACGAGGCCGATTGCGAGCAGCACCGCAATCGTGAGCGCGCCAACGGCGAAGTCGGACACTTGCTGGGTCTCGACGACCACCACGGCGACGAAGAGCATCGTTGTGCCGAGCGTGACCATGTCGAGAATACGCTCAACTACGACCAATCCGGTCGCCACTCCGAACGGCACGTCCTCGGTGGATTTGAGGGCAAGGCCGCGAACGACGTCACCTGCCCGCGCCGGAACGAGGAAGTTTACGAACCACCCGGCGACAATGCACCTGAATACGCCACCTACACTCGCCAGGTGGCCGGACGTGCGGAGCAGGACGCGGTAGCGCCACGTTCGGAAGACGAATGACAGGAGATACACGAGCGCCGCGACGGCGACGAGGGTAGGGTTGGCGCCCGATACGACCCCAAACACCTCTGTGAACCCCGTCACCGAGAAGAATCCGACGAGGACGAGCAGCCCGAACACGGCAGTGGCGAGCAGGCGCACCGGGCCGCCGCCTGTGACGACGCGAACGATGTCTCGCAGTCCAGCTACGTTCCCGAGGACGAACATCTGTGCGAGTCGTTTCAGGTACAGCGGCCCCTTTCGGGTGGCGTTGAGCTTGCTCACGCCCGCGTCCCGGCTCCGCCACGACACCGGGACTTCCGTGCTGCTGAACCCGTGGATGTGCGCCCGTAGCGGGAGCTCCGCGGTTAGGTCGAAGCTCTCCGATTCGAGGTTCTCCACGCCGATCTCCTCGATGACTTCGCGCCGGTACGCGGTGAACGCGTTCGTCACGTCCCTCGCGCGGATGCCGAACGCGAGTCGGATTAGGTTGTTGAACGAGCGGTTGTAGAACAGCTTCAACGGGGGATAACCGTCGACTTGCCCGCCCGATGTGAATCGCGACCCGTAGGCGACGTCGTAGCCCTCCTCCAAGGCGCCGACCAGTTTCGGGATGTCCGCGGGGTCGTCCGACAGGTCGCCCATGAACGGAATCAGGGCGTCGCCGGAGGCCACCGCAAGCCCCGCCTTAATTGCGTTCCCGAACCCGCCGTCGGTGGTCCGGTGCACGACGGTCACCTCGTCGAACTCCTCGGCAATCTCGTCGCAGATACGGCCGGTCGAGTCGGTGCTGTTGTCGTCGACGAGAACGAGTTCCAACTCAAAGTCGACTTCGGCGAGTTCCGTCCGCACACGGTCCACTAGTCGCCGGAGATTCCCCTCCTCGTTGTGGGCCGGGACGACGACTGAGACCTGCATTCCGAACGAGGTTTAACGAACCCTCCTCAAAACTCTTCCCTTGTGCGGATGGGAACGACGCACTTTTTACGGAATTGTGGCTGGGTATACGCATGAAGGCTATCATCCCCGCTGCAGGACAGGGGACGCGTCTGTATCCGCAGACGCACACGAAGCCGAAGGCGATGGTCCGATTGGCTGGTAAACCCATACTGGGCCACATTCTTTCGAACTTGACCGAGACGCGAATCGATGAAGCCGTTATCGTCGTTGGTGGTCCGATGAAAGACCAGATTGTACGATATGCGAAGCAGTCCTTCGGTGACGAGTTCGAGTTTTGGTTCGTCGAGCAGGAGAGCGCCGAGGGACTCGGCCACAGTATTCACCAGACTGAGAGCGTTGCACGCGGCGATTCACTCCTCATCGTACTCGGCGACATGCTCTTCGAGAAAGGTTACAACACGTTTCTTGCCGCTCACGAGGAACTGGGGTCCTCCGACGCCAGCCTCGGCGTGAAGACTGTCGAGGAGCCCCAGCACTATGGTGTGGCGGAACTCGAAGACGATCGTCGTGTTGAGCGACTCGTCGAAAAACCAGACGAACCAGAGTCGAATTACGCAATTAGCGGAGTCTACGTCGTGGAGAACTCCCCACTGCTCTTCGATGCACTGGCCCACCTAGTCGAGAATAACATCCGCGGCGCCGGAGACGAGTACCAACTAACTGACGCCCTCCAGCGGATGATCGACCAGAACGCGCGCATAGATATCTTCGAGGTCGAGGACTGGTACGACTGCGGACGCCCGGAAACACTTCTTGAGGCGAACCGCGTACTCCTCTCCAAGCTAGACACGAACGGGTCGTCAGCTATCGATAGCGCAGTCGTCGTTCCACCCGTGGATTTCGGTGACAACATCAGTGTCGAGGAGAGTGTGGTCGGACCACACGTTAGCGTAGACGACGGGGCTTCAATCACGAACAGTGTCATTCGAGACAGCATCGTCGGTCAGAATGCGACCCTCGAGAACGTGAACCTCGAGCAGAGCATCGTCGGCGACGGTGCGACGGTCCGGGGCGAAGCGAACCACCTGAACGTTGGCGATAACAGCACCATCAACCTATGACTGTTACTCCTCACTCTGTCGTCACTGGTGGTGCCGGTTTCGTCGGTAGTCACCTGGTCGATTCTCTGCTCGCAGACGGCCACCGGGTAACCTCTCTCGACAATTTTGGAAGTGGTCGACCACAGAACTTGGAGCACATCGACTCCGCGCGCTTCGATTCGGTGGACCACGACGTCCGGGAGCCGTTTCCTGACCTCGGAGACGTGGATTACGTGTTCCACTTCGCATCTCGCGCGAGTCCGAAAGACTTCGAGTCCCACGCCGTCGAAATCGCCTTGACAAACAGCCAGGGCACTCACAATGCGCTCTCCTATGCCCGGGAGCACGATGCCCGCGCCATCCTCGCCTCAACGAGTGAGATCTACGGCGATCCAGAGGTACATCCCCAGACTGAGGAGTACAACGGCAACGTGAACGTTCGCGGCCCTCGAGCACCGTACGACGAGAGCAAGCGATTCTCTGAGGCACTCGCCGTCGCATTCAGACAGCAGTACGATATCGATATCAGAACAGTCAGAATCTTCAACACGTACGGGCCGCGAATGCGACCAGACGACGGCCGAGTGATTCCGAACTTCCTCTCCCAGGCACTACGTGGCGACGAACTGACAGTGTATGGGGACGGTACACAGACGCGGAGCTTCTGCTACGTCGACGATCTCGTGCGGGGAATCCGCGCCTTCGCCGACGCAGACCCGTCCGTGGCATCCGGCAAAGTAATCAACCTCGGGAACACCGAGGAGATCGAAATCAGGGAGTTGGCGGACGTCGTCGTCGACGTGCTGGACGCAGACAGTGGCATCGTCTTTGAAGACCTTCCGCAAGACGATCCGCAGGTACGCCGGCCGGACATCAGTCGGGCGAAACAACTCCTCGAATGGGAGCCGACCGTCTCACTTGAGCGGGGTATCGGGCAAACAGTACCCGATTTCGAAGAAAATCTCGGCGTCGATACCAACTGAACCGCGGGGTTTTTGCCCGACCCAGTAAACGGAGTCTGTATGACCAGCGTGCTTGTCACTGGCGGTGCTGGATTCGTCGGCAGCCACATCGTCGACGAATACGTCGACGCAGACTACGACGTGACGGTCGTCGACAACCTCACCGATCAAGTCCACGAGGACGAACCTGACTACCTGAACGACGACGCAGAGTACGTTTGGGGTGACGTCCGCGACCGCGAGTTGATGATCGACCTTCTCGAGGACGCAGATGTCCTGAACCACCAGGCCAGCGCCGTGGGTGTCGGCCAATCGATGTACGAGATCGAGAAGTACGTCGACGTGAACACGTTAGCGACTGCCCGCATCCTCGACATAATCGTCAACGACGACATCGAACTCGAGAAGATGGTGGTGGCGTCGTCGATGTCCATCTACGGCGAGGGTGAGTACTACTGTCAGGACTGCGAGAAATCCCGGCATCCCTCACTCCGGAGCGAAGAACAGATGGGTAGTGGCGGCTGGGAACACGTCTGCTCGGAGTGCGGTTCGACGCTCGAACCCGAACCGACGCCCGAGTCGAAGCCGCGGGATAGCACGAGCATCTACGCGATAACGAAGAAAGACCAGGAGGAGATGATGCTCTCCATCGGTCGCGCGTACGACATCCCGACCGTTGCGCTGCGTTACTTCAACATCTTCGGCAGCCGCCAGGCACTCGACAACCCGTACACCGGCGTCTGCGCCATCTTCTCGAGTCGCATCAAGAACGGTAATCCCCCGCTCGTCTTCGAGGACGGCGAACAGACCCGGGACTTCATTCACGTGAGTGATATCGCGAGAGCGAACCGACTTGCCGTCGAGTCCGACGCGGAAGACGTTGCTGTCAACGTTGGTAGCGGCAGTCCGACCACAATCAACGAAGTAGCTGAAACGCTCATAGACCTTTACGACAGGTCCGCTGAACTCGAACCCGAAATCGCGAACGACTATCGTCAGGGGGATATCCGCCACTGCTTCGCAGACCCGACGAAGGCCGACGACAAGCTCGGGTTCGAAGCCGAAATTGGATTCGAGGAGGGAATGCGTGAACTGGTCGAGTGGGGCCGTGAGCAGGAAGCAGAGGACAACTTCGAGAAGGCGCACCAAGAACTGGAAGAGAAGGGCCTAGTTGGTGAAGACTGAGGAGAAGAGGAATACCTTTGTCTTGGAAGTCTCACTGGCTCTGTATGAGCATGCCAGACGCAGTTCTCGTCACTGGCGGTGCGGGTTTCGTCGGCAGTCATGCCGTGGAGTACTACGCCGAACGAGGCGCCGACGTTACGGCACTCGACAACCTCAGTCGAGTCGACACACTAGAAACGGCGGACGATAGCCGGAACACGGCGGCGTACAACTGGAAGTACATTTCAGAGAACCATCCCGGTGTCGATCTCGTAGAGGGTGATATCCGTGACGAGGAACTTCTAGAAGAGGTTGTAGAGGGTCACGATGCAATTGTTCACACCGCAGGCCAGGTCGCCGTCACTGCCTCGATTCAGGACCCACGAACGGACTTCGAAGTGAACGCTCTCGGGACGTTCAACGTTCTCGAAGCAGCACGGAAAGCAGACAGTGATCCAGCAGTCGTGCTAGCATCGACGAACAAGGTGTACGGTGACAACGTCAACGGGATTCCAGTCCGTGAGGAGGACACGCGGTACCAGTACGACGACCCCGACTATCAGGACGGTATTCCGGAGTCACTATCTATCGACGACTGTGAACACACTCCATACGGGGTGTCGAAACTTACGGCGGATCTCTACGTACAGGATTACGCCGATCGGGGAGAAGTCGACGCTGCCGCGTTCCGAATGAGTTGCATCTACGGAACGCGCCAATTCGGCAACGAGGACCAAGGTTGGGTAGCTCACTTTGCCATCAGCACACTCCGGGACGAACCCCTCACCATCTTCGGCGACGGGAAACAGGTCCGAGACGTCCTCTACGTGAAAGACCTGATTCGAGCATACGACGCATTCCTCTCCGATCCGGAAGGGAAGCCGGCAGTGTACAACGTCGGTGGCGGGCCAGAGAACACCACTAGCTTACTAGAATTCCTCGATATACTGGAGGACGAGACCGGGAGAAGAACGGACATCTCGTACGACGAGTGGCGAGAGGGAGACCAGAAGGTGTACGTCTCGGACATTTCTCGTGCTCGGAACGAACTAGACTGGGAACCCCAGGTGGGATTTGAGGAGGGCGTCGGTAGGTTCATCGACTGGTGGAGCAACCGCTGAACTAAACCGTCGGGTCCCAGACGGGGTTCTAATCGATCAACGTCCCGATGCTTGCCCAAGCTTAGTGGATAGGGTGGCCCGGAAACTTCACAAGGCTTATTCGCGCGCTGGCCGCCCCTACGGGTAATGAGCGAGAAGACCGAAGCGTCGAGGGAGTCCTCCCTCTCCGTCGATACAGCCCTCGACGCTCTCGAAGACTGGTACCACGTGCCCGCGCTCGGCGCTGTGCTCGCGTTCATGCTATGGGTTCGGGTCCAGTCGTGGGAGAACTTCACGCGGAACGGGCAGGTGTACTTCTCCGGCAACGACGCCTGGTACCACTTCCGGCAGGTGATGTACACGGTCGACCACTGGCCGCAGACGATGCCGTTCGACGTCTGGACGGCATTCTCTACTGGGACATCAGTCGGCCAGTTCGGCACGCTGTTCGACCAGATCGTCGCGACGGCGGCGCTCGTCGTCGGCCTAGGCGACCCTTCGCAGAACACGGTCGCGATGACGCTGCTGTTCGCGCCCGCCGTCTTCGGCGCGCTGCTGGCCATCCCGGTCTACTTCATCGGGAAGCAACTCGGCGGCCGCATCGGTGGCGTCTTCGCGGCGGTCATCCTCGCACTGCTCCCCGGCTACTTCCTCCAGCGCAGCCTCGTCGGCGCGGCCGACCACAACGGCGCCGAGCCGCTGTTCCAGTCACTCGCCGTTCTCGGGACGCTCGTCGCACTACGGGTCGCCGAACGCGAGAAACCGGTCTACGAACAGTTCCTCGACCGCGACATCGCGGGCCTCCGGAGAGTCGTCGCCTGGAGCATCCTCGCGGGAGCCGCGGCTGCGGCTTACATGTGGATGTGGCCGCCGGGCATCCTCCTCGTGGGTATCTTCGGCGTCTTCTATCTCGTGAAGCTGACCAGCGACTACTACAGCGGTCGGAGCCCGGAGCACGTCGCCATCGTCGCCGCGGTGAGCATGGCGACGACCGCCCTCCTGATGCTGGTTACGCTCTCGACCACTAGCTTTTCGGCAACAGAGTTTGGGTTACTCCAACCGTTGTTCTCGCTGGCAGTTGCTGTGGGCGCCGTCTTTCTAGCATGGCTAGCACGGGAGTGGGACGAACGTGGGTTTACTAGCGCTTCGTTCCCGGTCACAGTGTTCGCTATAGTCATCGTCGGTGTGGGGGTAACCGCGGTTGCTCTACCGAGCTTCTGGGGTATGATGGAGTCGAATCTGCTTCGTTTCATCGGATTTAGTTCTGGTGCAGCACAAAGAACAATCGGCGAAGCCCAGCCGTTCCTCTCCCGGACGAACGCGTACGGTCTGGGGATGTTCGGCGTCATCTTCCTGGAGTACGGGCTCGCGTTCTTCACGGCGCTGCTCGCGGCGGCCATCATCCTGCTGCGTCCGCACCTCGAGAGCGGCAGTCTGAAGCGGCTCGCCGGCGCCGCTGTCGGCGTCGCGGTCGTTCTCCTCATGTTCGCCGCGCCCGGCTTCCCGGCGTGGATCGGCGATCTCTTCGGCATCGGCGGGCAGCTCACTGCACTCGGCATTGTCAGCATCACGCTGGCGGCCATCGCCGTGACCGGCGACTACGACGCTGGGCCGCTGCTGGTCGTCGTCTGGGGCGCGTTCATCACCTCGGCGGCGTTCACGCAGGTGCGGTTCAACTACTACCTCGTCGTGCCGGTCGTCGTGCTGAACGCGTACCTGCTCGCAAGCGTGCTCTCGGTGCTCGACCTCGACCGGCCCGCCTCGACCATCGAGGACGTGAGCTGGTACCAGGTCGGCACGGTCGTGATGGTCGTCCTGCTCGTGCTGGTGCCGGTCGCGGCACCCGCCCTCGCGGAGGCGACGAACAACGACTCCGTCCGAGGGAGCGCGTCGCCGATCACGCTGACGAACGCGAACAACCAGCAGGTGCCGCTGCGGTCTGCGATCACTGTCGGTTCGTCGAACGGTCCCGGCGCTGTCGTCCAGTGGGACGACGCGCTCGAGTGGATGCAGACGCATACGCCGACCGAGGGTGAGTTCGACGGCGCGTCGAACGCTGAGGCCATGGACTACTACGGGACGTACTCCCGGACTGGGGACTTCGACTACCCCGACGGTTCCTACGGCGTGATGTCCTGGTGGGACTACGGCCACTGGATCACCGTCGAGGGCCAGCGCGTGCCCCACGCCAACCCGTTCCAGCAGGGCGCGAACACGGCCGCGAACTTCCTGCTCGCCCAGAACGAGTCGGAGGCAGCGGATGTCCTCGCGGGCATCAACGAGGACGACGCGGAGACGAAGTACGTCGCCGTCGACTGGAAGATGATCATGCCGCCGCGTCCGGACCTCAGCTCCGGACAGTCGAAGTTCGGCGCGCCGCTGGTGTTCTACGATGGGCCGCGGGAGTTCAGCGGTAACGACTTCTACCGGGTCGCGTACAACGCCCAGTACGAGAACGGCCAGATCCAGAGCGCGCGCTACCTCCAGCAGGCGCCGCTCGTGAAGAGCCAGCCGTACTTCGAGTCGATGATGGTGCGGCTCTACCGCTACCACGGGAGCGCGAAGCAGGCCCAACCGACGGTGCTCGACTGGCGGGAGACCCGTACCAGCCGGACCGGACAGGAACTGCTCGTCTTCGACTCCTCGACGCCGAACGTCCAGCAGTTCGCCAACATGAGCGCCGCCGAGGCGTACGTCGCCAACGACTCGACGTCACAGATCGGTGGCTTCCAGGACGTCCCGACCCGGGACGTCGAGGCGCTCGAACAGTACCGGCTGGTGGGCGTGAGCGACGACAGCCTGGCGCCGGCGAACCTCATCCTGAACGGGGAGCTGAACTACGCCTACATGCCGACGTGGGTGAAGATGTTCGAGCGCGTCGAGGGCGCCGAGGTGACCGGCACCGCGCCCGCGAACACGACGGTGACCGCGACGGTGGAGCTGAACCTCACGCAGATGACGAGCAGTCAGGACGGCTCTCACCCGACGTTCACCTACAGGCAGCACGCCGAGACCGGTCCGGACGGCGAGTTCACGATGACGCTGCCGTACTCGACGACGGGCTACGAGAACTTCGGGCCGGAGAACGGCCACACGAACGTCTCGGTGCGCGCGGCCGGCCCCTACGAGTTCTCGACGGGGAACACGACCGCCGAAGACGGCCTGACGGTCGTGAACTGGAACGCGACGGCGGACGTGACCGAGGCGCAGGTGCTCGGCGAGTCCGAGGATTCGGTGACCGTCGACCTCGAGCGGAACGTCGTCGACGAACCCGAGGGCGCACAGAACAACACGTCCGCGTCTGTGAGCGCTCCGGACCCGTCGTCGATTACTGCCGAGGGCTCCTCGGACGCTACGGGCGACGGACCTGCTGACTCACAGCCGACGACTGCCGGGCTGACCGCCGCTGCACTGCCCGCCGTCGCCGGCCTCCTGGTCCATCGTACTGGCTGATGGCGGCTAGTGACTGGGCCGCCGTCTACCTGAAGGGCGCGGCGATGGGCGCGGCGGACGCGGTGCCGGGCGTCTCCGGCGGGACGATAGCGCTCATCACGGGCATCTACGAGCGCCTCGTCGGCGCGCTCGCGGCGCTCGACCCGCGGGAGGCCGTGGGGCTCCTTGCGCTCGTGCCGGACCTCGGGAACGACGGCGTCCGCGCGGAGTTCGGGGGGACGCTCTCGGAGATGGAGGTTCCGTTCCTCGCGATTCTCGGAATCGGCGTGCTGAGCGCCGTCGTCACGGTGGCGAACCTCGTGGAGGTCGCCTACCACGACTACCCCGGGCTCACGTTCGCGTTCTTCTTCGGTCTCATCGCGGCTTCGGTCGTCGTGCTGTTCGACGAGGTGTCCGCGGACACGCCGGGCCGAGTGCTCGCGGGCGTCCTCGGGTTCACCCTCGCGTTCGTGCTCAGCGGGCAGGCGCAGGGCGACGCGCTCCCGGGCGGCCTGCTCGTCATCTTCGTCGTCGGGGCGTTCGCCATCTGTGCGATGGTGCTGCCGGGCGTCTCGGGGTCGCTCATCCTGCTGACCGTCGGGAAGTACGAGACGATGACGGGAGCGGTGAGCGCCACGACGGACACCCTGTTCGCGGGCGAGTTCGGGCAGGCGGTCGACCCGCTGACGACGCTCGTCGTGTTCATGTTCGGTGCGCTCGTGGGCATCCTGTCGTTCGCGCGGGTCGTCCAGTGGGCGCTGGACACCTACCGCGCAGCGACGCTGACGTTCCTCGTGGCGCTGATGGCGGGTGCGCTCCGCGCGCCGGCCATCCGCATCGCCGACGCGACGCCCGAGTGGACCGTCGCCGCTGCGGTGCCGCTGCTCGTCTCCGGCGTGGTCGGCGCCGGCCTCGTGCTCGCGCTCAACGCCGCGACCGGGGAGCTGGACTACTGACGGCCGAGGCGTTTTCTTCGTCGCGGACCAACGGGCAGTCATGAATGGCACGTTCGAACGCGACACCGTCGCCCAGGTCGCGTCCACCCTCGGCGTGAGCGAGTCCGGCCTCGCCTCTGCCGCCGCGTCGGTGCAGGCGGCCGTCGATGACTACCCGGGCACGACCGTCGACGGCCTCGTGTACGAGTGGCGCCAGGCGTTCCGCGAGGACCCGCTGGTCGAGCGGACAGGGGCGCGCTGGGTGCTGCGCGTCCCCGAGCGCGTCTGGGAGGACCTCTGTAACCGAGCCGGCGTGCGGGACGACTTGCGCCTCGCCCTCGCAACGCTCCACGGGACCGAGTCTGCCGAAAAGGATGACGAGGCGGACGACGACGTGGACCGCGTGACGCTGGTGCTGGGTCGCGCCTGAGCAGACTCAGTCGTCACGGACGTCGGCGTCGGCGGGGTTCGCCGCGTCGAACTCGTCGACGAGTGCGTCCAGTTCCGCCGGGTCGTCGTGGCCGACCAGCGGTTCGGCTGCGGTCCGGCACGGCTCGGCCACTCCGAGACGGTCAGCGACGTGGTCGGCGGTGGCCTCGGCCATCAGCCGGTAGGTCGTGAGTTTCCCGCCGACGATGGTGGTCAAGCCTGGAACGCCGTCCCGGTCGGCGTGGTTGAGCAGGTAGAAGCCCCGAGAGATGGCGCGAGCGTCCTCGCCGTAGGACCGCGGGCTGTACAGCGGGCGGACGCCCCAGTACGCGCGTTCGACCTCGTGGTCGTCCAGTTCCGGCAGGAGCGCGCGACACTCCGCGAGGACGCGCTCGACCTCCGCCTCGTCCTCGGGGACGTCGTCGGGGTCCGCGACTTCGACGCTGGTCGTGCCGAGGACGACGCGGTCGGCGTGGGGCACGACGATGTCGCCGTCGGCGGCGGGCCGACAGCGGTTCAACACCGTGTCGAGGTCCGCGTACTCTACGACGACCATCGCGCCCTTCGTCGGGTGGAGGTCGAGTTCGACGCCGGCCGTGGCGGCCAGCGAGTCGGCCCACGCGCCCGTCGCGTTGACGACGTGGTCGGCGTCGATTCTGCCGACGCCTCGCACGTCTGCACCGACCACGCGCCCGTCTTCGACGAGGAGACTGCGGACCGGGGTGTGCGTGTGGACGCTCGCGCCGTGGCCGCGGGCGTCCGCGGCGGTCGCTGCGACCAATCTCGAGGGGTAGACGACACCGTCCGGGACTTCTGCCACTCGCTCGGTGTCCGCCGAGAGTCCTGGTTCGTCCGCGCGGGCCGCCTCGCCGTCGCGCACGTCGACGGGGATGCCGACGTCGCGGCAAGCAGCGACCTTCCGCTCGAAGTAGTCGGGGTCGTCGCCGGGGAGTTGGACGAAGAACCCACCCGTGGCGTCGACGCAAGCGCCCGCGATGTCGCGGAGGATTCGGCTCTCCGCGATGCACTCCGCGGCGCCCTCTGGGTCGGTGTCGGCGTAGCGCGCGCCGCTGTGGAGCAGGCCGTGCGAGCGCCCGGAGGTACCGCTCCCCAGGCTGCCGCGCTCGACGAGGGTCACCTCCACGCCGCGCATCGCGAGGTCGCGGGCGACCCCGACGCCGGTCGCTCCCCCGCCCACGACGAGGACGTCAGTCTCGTGAGTCACGTCCGGAGTTCTGCGTGCTGGCACTTGGACGTACCGAGAGCGCTCGCGCCGGTCGGGTGGCGGCGACCGTTCACGCGACCGAGTCCCGAATCCACGCGCCGAACTCGGGCGCCACGTCGTCCTCGTCGAAGCGCTCGACGCAGGGGACGTCGTAGGTGTGGACGCGTTCGACGGACGCGGCGAGGTCGTCGTACGCGTCGTCGGTGGTCTTCGCGAGCAGGATGGCCTCGTCGTCAGTGACCACGTCGCCCTCCCAGCGGTACACCGAGCGGCAGTCGACGACGTTCACACACGCGGCGAGTTCTTCAGTGACGAGTCGCTCGGCCAGGTCGTCGGCCGCGTCTTGGGGTGCGGTGACGTAGGCTGTCGGCATGGCTGGGAGGTGGGAAGCGGACGGCAAAACGGCGTCGGCCGTCGGCGGTTGGTCGTCCCTGCGGGACTCGCTGGCTCAGTCCTCGTACGCGAGGCTCATGATCCACTGCGAGAAGGCGTCGCCCTGCGGGTCGACCTCCTCCTCGCCGACGAACGGCGACAGCATCTCGCCGGCCATCAACAGCGAGAAGTCGAGGTTGCGCTCGTCGATGACGGGCGTGATGAGGTAGGTGGTGTTCCCCTCGTGGACGCTCTCCTCGCGCTCGACGAGGCCCTTCTCCTCCAGTTTGGAGGCGATGCGACTCCCCTTCCGCGAGGAGACGTCGAGTTCCTTCCAGAACTCGCTCTGGTGGATACCGAGCGTCTCCCGGACGAGTTCGAGTCCGTGCTGCTCGTCCTCCGAGAGTTCCGCCTCGGTGGCTTCGGCGCTCATATGCGTGATACGTACCGCGACCCGTTTAAATGTGGTCGTTCACACGCCGGTAGTCGTTCTCACAAGGCGGGCCCTCGGCGAACTCGTAGTCGACGCTCCCATCGGCCGAGATTGCGAGCAGGGACGACGAGCGCGTGCCGTAGCCGTCGTGGTGGAGGCAGACGCCGGCGTCGTGGTCGCGCATTGTCGTCCGGGCGGCGTCGTGCCACGCGGCCCGCGAGTCGTGGCCAGACAGCGCGTCCCGCACCCAGCGGGACTTCTCGGTGGCGTCGTCGTATCCCGCGTTCACCACCGCGTGCGTGCCGGGGTCGAGGTCGTGGGTGCGGAGCACGCCGTCCCACTCCAGCAGCACGCAGTCCTCGCCGTCCGCGAGCAGGAGGTTGAACCCCGAGTAGTCGCGCTCGGCGAGCTCGCGCTCGACGCGCTGGAGGGCGTCCATCGCGCTCTCGGCGCCGAGCGCGTCGGTCACGAGCAGGCCACGCGAGCGCTCGCCCTCGACGTCGGCAGGACGGTTCGTGACGCCGACGAAGACGCGGTGTTCGTTCACGCCGATCCACGTTCCGCCGGCCTCCTCGTCGCGGGGCATCAGAACGCGGGGCTGGTCCCCGCGGACGGCGGGCGGCGAGGACGGCCGGCCGACTGCCTCGTCACGGTTCGCGGCGACCACCAGTGGCGCGTCGTCGAACTCGCACCACGCGAGAGCCAGCGTACACACGGGCCACCGTAGGGGCCGCCCGCACTTAGTTCTCGTCGGCGAGCGCGCGCCGAACGGCCTCGCGGTCGACCGTCCCCGAGGCTGTCCGTGGGAGTTCCTCGGCGAACGCCACCACGCGGGGGCGCTTGTAGCCCGCGAGACGGTCCTCGCAGAACGCTTCCAGGGCCTCGACGGTCACGTCGCCCGCCGGGACGACGAGTGCGCCCACCCGCTCGCCCCACTCGTCGTCCGGGACGCCGACGACCGCGGCTACCTCGACGCCGGGGTGGGACTTCAGCACGTTGCCGACTTCTTCCGGGTGGACGTTTTCGCCACCAGTGACTATCTGGTCGGCCCGCCGCCCGCCGACGTGGAGGAAGCCGTCCGTGTCGACGCGCCCGCGGTCGCCCGTCCGCAGGCCGAACTCGCAGAACGACTCTCCTCTCCCGCCTACGTATCCTGGGGTGACCGTCGGGCCCGACACGACGAGTTCGCCGACCTCGCCCTGGGACACGGGGTTGCCGTCGTCGCCGACGACGGTCACCTCGGTGCCGAGCAGCGGGCGGCCGACGCTCTCCGGCCGCTCTCGCGCCTGCTCAGGACGGAGCGTCGCGACCTGGGAGGCGGTCTCGGTCATCCCGTACGTGGGACAGACCGGCACGCCGGCGTCGAGCGCGCGCTCCACGAGTTCGGGGGGCGTGGGCGCACCGCCGACGAGCGCGAACCGCAGCGAGTCGGACACCTCGCCCGAATCGAGTAGCCGGCGGAGCATCGTCGGGACGAGCGAGACGCCGGTGCAGTCGTAGTCGTCGAGGGCGGCCAGCGTGTCCGCGGCGTCGAACCCGCGGGTCAGGACAGCGGTCGTACCGTAGAGCGCCGACCGGAGGACGACCGAGAGGCCGCCTGTGTGGTACATCGACAGCGGGCAGAGCCAGCGGTCGTCGGGGAGCACGCCGAGGCGGAACGCCGACGCGACGGCGCTCGCGGCGACGTTCCCGTAGGTGAGGCGAACTGCCTTCGGCGACCCCGTCGTTCCGGAGGTGAACAGGAGCGCGCGGGTGTCGCTCCACGCGAGGTTGGCGGCCTCGAACTCCGCTGTGTTCCTGCCCGCGAGTTCCGGCAAGTTCCCTGCGTCGACGCTCGCGACGGGCGCGTCGAGTTCCCGGGCGTCGTCAGCAGTTTCCGCCTCGCAGACGACGGAGACCGGTTCGACAGCCCGCACCTGCTCCTGGAGTTCCGGGACGGCGAGGCGCGCGTTCAGCGGGACGAGGGTGGCGCCGAGGCGGGCGCAGGCGAACGCCAGTCGGGCGAACGCGGGCCGGGTCTCCATCAGCACGCCGACGCGGTCGCTGGATTCGACGCCGAGCGCCGCGAGTCGGCCCGCAGTCACCTCGACCGCGTCGTCGAGTTCGTCGTACGTCCACGCCTCACCGTTCTCCGCGTCGATCAGCGCCGTGGCGTCGGGGTTGCTCGCCGTCTGCAGCGCGACCGCGTCACGCATCGAAGGCCCCCTCGACGCCGTGTCCCGGTGCGTCCGGGACCGCCATCCGACCGTCCTCGACTGGCGCGGGGTCCGGGGCGAGGTCTTCAGCGAGGCGGTCGGCGGTGGCGAGCCCACAGGCCGGGAGGTCGGGGACGCTCGCGGCGAGGTGGAGCGCTGCGGTCCGCGCGACGACGGCGTCGATTGTCGTGGTCACGACGGGTTCGACGCCCGCCTCGCGAGCTTCGAGGGCGGCCTGGCGGGCGCGGTCGACGCCGCCGAGCGCCATCGGCTTCAGCACGACGTAGTCCGCCGCGTCGAGGATGGCTCCGAACTCGTGGGTGACCAGCGCCTCGTCGAGCGCGACGCCGACGCCGTCTTCCTCACCCAGGCCGCGGTGCCCCTCCAGGTCGTCGGCCGAGAGCGGTTGCTCGACGTACGACACGTGGAAGTCCCGCAGCCGGTCGAACGCCTCGCGGGCGCGCTCCCGGGACCACGCGCCGTTCGCGTCGGCGCGCAGCGTGGCGTCCGTCTCGTCGTGTGCGGCGCGCAGCCGTTCGACGTCCTCGTCGAGCGAACGCGCGCCGACCTTCACCTTCACCGTCTCGAAGCCCGCGTCCGCAGCGTTCCGGACGGCGTCGGCCGTGTCCGCCGCGCTCGCGTCGCCGACCGTCGCGTTCACCGTCACCGTGTCGGCCGGGTCGTCCGCGAGGTACGCGGCGAGCGGGACGCCCGCTTCCCGGGCCTCGGCGTCGAGTTTCGCCAGTGAGACGGCGTGGCGGGCGGCGGGGGCGCCCTCGCAGGCGTCGAGCGCGCCCGCCCAGTCGTCGGCGGCGTCGGCGTCACGGAGCGCGCTCCCGCAGTCGTCCTGGGACTCCGTCCACCCGGGGAGCGGGGTGGCCTCGCCGACGCCGCCGTCTCGAGCGAACAGGAACCCCGAGCGGTTCTCGATGGTACCTCTCGCCGTCGGGAGCGGTCGCGCCAGGGGGAGGGTGAAGGCTCGAATCATACTGCGAACCCGGCGGCGAACAGCGCCGAGTACACCGCGAGTAATTGGCCGGTGCGAGAGAGCGCGGGGTTGAGCGCCTCGCCGTCGGTCCGCGAGAGCAGCGTGCGGGTCACCGAGACGGCGAGCGGGAGCGAGAGCAGCGGGAAGAAGACGGCCGCGCTGTACCCCTCGACGTAGAACCAGAGAGGCACGACGTAGGCGAGCGCGAGCAGCGCGACGAACTGGACGCGAGAGGCGGTGTAGCCGAACCGGACCGCGAGCGTGCGCTTGCCCGTCGTCGCGTCCTCCTCGCGGTCGCGGACGTTGTTCACGACGAGGATGTCCGTCGAGAGGGCCGCCACGGGGAGGCTGGCGACCAGCGCCGCCGTCGTCACAGTCCCCGGCGGAATCGTCGTCGTCAGCGGGTCGGCGAGGTGGGTGACGGCCTGCACGTAGAAGGTGCCGGTGACGGCGACCACGCCGAAGAAGACGAAGACGAACAGGTCGCCGAGGCCGTGGTAGCCAAGCGGGTACGGGCCGCCGGTGTACGCGATGCCGGACGCGACGCTAGCGAGGCCCACGACGACAATCGGGAGGCCACCGACGTAGACGAGGTAGGTGCCGTCGAGGATGGCGAGCGCGAACGTCGCGTACATCGCGAACTTCACGCGCTCGGGTTCGATGAGGCCGCCCGCGGTGACCCGCGTGAACCCCTCGCGCTCGTCGGTGTCCGCGCCCTGGACGGCGTCGTAGTAGTCGTTCGCGAAGTTCGTGCCGACCTGTATCAGCGCCGCGCCGACGAGGGCGGCGAGCGCCGGGAGCGCCGCGAACAGGCCCGCGTGGACCGCGAGCCCTGTCCCGACGACGACGGGTGCGGCGGCCGCCGGCAACGTGTGCGGGCGGGCCGCCATCAGCCACGCCTGCCGGCGCGTCACGTCAGCCGTGTCGCTCATTGCTCGGCTCTACGGACAGCGGTACAAAAGCGGTGGCGGTCGGTCGTCGGCCTTCCGAGTCGTCACCTCCGGCGCCAGAGATACGTGTTAGCACCCCTCTATGTCAGATTGTGGTACGAACCCAGCGTTTATACAGACGACCGGTCGTTGGTGGCACGAATGTCCATCCCCTCGGCCCGGGCCGATAGCCGGGCGCCGGCGCGGATACTCGGGACGAGCGTCGTCCTCGGTCTCCTCATCGTCGCCGACGCCGTCGTCCGGCTCCTCGGCTCCCCGGAGGAATCTGCGGTTTTCCTCGCCTTCGACAGCGCGTTCCTCGTCGGGGTGGCGACGATGGTGCCGTTCCTGGTGGGTATCGCGTACGCCGGATACTGGCTGGCGGGCAGCGACCTCGACCCCCAGCGGTTCGGGCGCATCTGGCGTTGGACGGTCGTCGGCGCCGTCGTGTCTGCCGTCCTGAACCTGGCTCTCATGACCGTGCTCCCCGTCGACTCCGCGCTCATGGGGTTCGCTTGGCTCCGCTGGGCCGTCGCAGTTGGTGCGGGCGTCGGCGTCCTCATCGGCGTCGTCGAGGCCCGGGCCATCCAGGCAGCGACGGACGCCGAACGCACCGAGGTCCACGCCGAACACCTCGAGGCCCAGCGTGACCTGCTGGACTACCTCAACAGCCTCCTGCGCCACGAGGTGTTGAACGCCTCCAACGTCATCTCGGGGTACGCGTCGCTTCTGAAGGACGACCACGACCAGGAGACGCCCGTGTACGAGCACAGCGACACGATACACCGCCGCAGCGAGGAGATAACGAGAGTCATCGAGGACGTCCGTGTCCTGCTGCTCGCGACCGACGGGGAGGCGACGGCTGAACCCGTCGACCTCACGGAGACGCTCGTCGAGGAGGTCGCGAAACTCCAGGACCTCGACGAGACCGTGGTGGTCGAGACGTCGATGCCCGAATCAGTTCACGTCTGGGCGGACCCGTTGCTGCTCCGCGTGTTCGGGAACCTGCTGGCGAACGCCGTCGAGCACAACGACAGCAGCCCGCCGAGGGTGTCCGTGAGTGTGGACGCGGCCGACGACCGCGTGACCGTCGATATCACAGACAACGGTCGTGGCATCCCCGAGGAGGAGGTCGAGACGCTGTTCGACCGCCCGTCACAGCGGACGGCCGACCACGGGTTCGGGACGCACCTCGCGGCCAAACTCGTCGAGCAGTATGGGGGCTCAATCGAACTGGTGGAGACGGGGGCAGCGGGCAGCACGTTCAGGGTAACACTCCCGCGAGCGACGGCGTCCAGTGAGCCGGGGCAATCGCCAGCCGACCCCACCTCCTCGTTCGGCACGTCCGTCGACTGAACGGCGGGCCGGCGGGAAGTACCCGCACGGCACACGACGACCCGTGCGCCGTCAGGTTGCCCGTGCGGTGTCTTATGGGAGACGACGAATAAGTGACCGATACGCCTCGGCGGCGGTCGAAAAAGGGTGGCCTAGAGGGTTCTCGGGTCGGCGAATCCGGCCGGAACGAGCGCTAAGGGCTGGTACAGTGGACACCGACGGGACAAAGCCGACGTTACTTGATTAACTATCTCGCCGGCTTTTCTGTCTCAGAACCCAACGGATTCGCGCAGGTACTACGACTCATGGTCAAGACATCTCACTCAGAGCGTGGCGTAGAGAGTTCGCGACGATCGATCCTCAAAGCAGGCGGTGCAGCGACGCTCGCTTCCCTGGTCGGACTCTCGGGGAGTGCGGTGGCCCAGGAGGGCGACGGCGGCGGCAACCAGAGCGGGACGAGCGCCTGGATGTTCAACGACGAGGCCCGTCCCGGCGCCGTCTTCCGCGTCCAGTCGCCGGAGCTGGAAGAACCGCCGAGCCTCGACGCCGTCGAGGGCGACGCCGCACAGGCACTGGAGGGGGTCTCCGTCCGTGTCGTCGAGTACTTCAACACCAACGAGGAGGTCCTGCTGTTCCTCCCGCCGGACGTGCAGGTCGAGGAGGGCGAGCTGTACCAGCTGAGCGAGAACCTCCAGTTCGTCGACGGCGGCGGTGCCGAGGGAATCGTCCAGGTCCAGTTCCAGACCGTCGACGACCAGGAGTTCACCTTCGACCTCGTGGACAACAACCAGGTCGAGGTGCTCGACGAGGGTGGCGAGGGCGCGCTGCGGCCGCGGAACTTCTCGCCCGGCTCGATCTTCCGGGTCGTCTCCGGTCAACAGGGGTGGGTTCCCGACGACGTCGCACAGAGCGGGCTGTTCACCGACTACAACACCCACCACGCCCAGTACCTCGGGGCGGACGACGAGTTCCTCTTCTTCCCACAGGAGGACGCGACGGTCGAGGACGGGGCCATCTACACTGTCCAGGAAGAGTGGGAGCTGTTCAATCCTGCCGGGAACCTGGTCGCCGTCGAGTTCAACCGCGTGAACGAGGACAGCGTCCCCATCGAGGACCAGTACCTCTGAGTCGGACCGAAGGGCGAGGAGCGACCCGCCGACTGAATCTGTTTCGATTTTTCGACGGGGGTCCGCGACACTCGTCCTGAATCGGCCTGCGGTATTGGCCGACGGGTGCCATCACGCATACGGACGTGCGGCGAAAACGATGTGTATGGTCGACGTCGCTGGTCACCTCGGGATGGCGCTCATCTGGCTCGCTCCGGCGTGGTTCATTCTCGACACGCCGAAAACAGCCGCGACGTTCGTCGGTGTTGGCGTCTGGTTCGGAATGCTCCCGGACACCGACCTCTACCTACGGCGCGTCTTCGAGACCGTCAAACACCACGGCATCATGCACACCATTCTGGCGGTGACGCTCTTGGCGGCCGTCATCGGCCCCCTGGTCGGCCTGGTTCTCCGGCGAACGCTCGGCGACTCGGAGTGGTTCTCCCCCGACACGGCGTGGGACGCCTACTCGTTCGGGTTCGTGATGGTGTGGGTCGCCGGCCTCGCCCACATCTTCGCGGACATGCTGTCGGCCCCCGACATCGCCGAGGCCACCGAGCCGTTCTGGCCGCTCTACCAGCAGTCCCTCGGCATCGACATCGTCTGGTACAACAACCCGTGGTTCAACTGGGGGCTCCTCGTCGCGGGCGTCGTCCTCAACGTCGCGCTCTACTACTCGAAGACCCACTCGACCAACCCCTCGGCCGTCCAGAGCTGATGGACGTCGGCGCTCCCACGCTGCTCAGTAGTGCCAGGGGTACTTCGAGAAGTCGGGCTCCCGGCCCTCCATGAACGCCTCGCGGCCCTCCCTGGCCTCGTCGGTCATGTAGCCGAGTCGGGTCGCCTCGCCCGCGAACACCTGCTGGTCGACGAGGCCGTCGTCGGCCATATTGAACGCGTACTTCAGCATCCGCATGGCCGTGGGCGACTTGCTCGCCATCTCGTCGGCCCACTCCAGGGCCACGTCCTCGAGGTCGTCGTGGGGAATGACTTCGTTGACCATCCCCATGTCGGCGGCCTCCTCGGCGGAGTAAGTCTTCCCGCGGAAGAATATCTCGCGAGCCTTCTTCTGGCCGACCTGCTTGGCGAGGTACGCGGAGCCGAAGCCGGCGTCGAAGGAGGCGACGTCCGGGTCCGTCTGGAGGAACTTCGCGTGCTCCTCGCTGGCGAGGGTCATGTCACAGACAACGTGGAGCGAGTGGCCGCCGCCGACTGCCCACCCGGGGACGACGGCGACCACGGGCTTGGGCATGAAGCGGATTGCGCGCTGGACTTCGAGGATGTGGAGGCGGCCCGCCTTCGCCTCGCGCACCGAATCGTCCTCCGCGGCGCCGGCCTCGTCGTCGTCGCGGTACTCGTAGCCGGAGTCACCCCGGACAGACTGGTCGCCGCCCGAGCAGAACGCCCAGCCGTCGTCCTCTGGGCTCGGGCCGTTGCCCGTCAGGAGCACGCAGCCCACGTCGGCCTGGCGCTTGGCGTGGTCGAGGGCCTCCGCGAGTTCGTCGACGGTGCCAGGGCGGAAGGCGTTGCGCACCTCGGGGCGGTCGAACGCGATGCGCACGGCGTCCACGTCCGTGCCGCGGTGGTACGTCACGTCCTCGAAGTCGACGTCGTCGACCGCCTCCCAGCGGTCGGGGTCGAAGAGCTCGGAAACCATACCGGGCGTCCGCGGGCGGCGGGCAAAAGCGTTTGTACAGCAGCCGCGCGAGGACCGCGCATCGACCCGCACGCTTATGGACTGGCCCGGGGACCGACGAGTATGGAGTTCGGTGCGCTGTGGCGGGAGTGGCGGGCGACCGCCGCGGGCGCGCTCGCCGGCGTTCTCGCGTTCTGGGTGGGCTTCGTCGCCACACTCGCCGTCCAGTACGACGAGGTCCGGGAGTCCGCTGGCGTCGTCGAGGACGTCGCAGCGCGCCTCGGCGCCGACGGCGGGGAGCTCTTTCGGAGCGTCGCGGAGTGGCTCCAGCCGGACCCCGTGCAGCTCGTCGGCTGGTTCTTCTACGGCAGCCACTACGTCCCCCTGGAGTTCCGCGGGTCGCTGCTGGGCAACACGGTGCACCGAACGGTCGACGTCCAGGAGACGGCCGTCTGGGACTCCCTGCTCGTGCTCGTCCCGCCCGGCGTCCTGCTACTCGCAGGCTTCCTGCTCGCCGCACGCACCGCCGACGAACGACCCGTCAGCAGTCCCCTCACCGGTGTCCGAATCGCGCTCGGCTACGGTGGCACCGCCGTCGCCGTCGTCTCCGCCGTGTCGTACTCGCGCAGCCTCGGCTTCGCGTCGATGACGGTCGGGCCGGACCCGACGACGGTGGCGCTCTACTGCACGGGATACGCGGTCGCGTTCGGAACAGTCGGCGCCGCGCTACACGGCGCCTACGTCCAGGGCGACTAGTCAGAGCAGGTCGGCCACTCGTTCTTCGAGGCGCTCGCGCTCGCGGTGACTCCGTTCGGCGTCCGTCCGCACCTCGATCACCTGCGTCCCCGGCGAGTCGAGGGACTGCCCGTAGGCGTCGCGGAACGCCGAGAGCGTCTCCACGCGGTAGAACTCGAGGTCGTAGGTGTCGCCCGTGGGCGCGAAGTCGAGGCCGTGTGGCGTCTTGAACTGGCCGGTGAACGGCGGGTCGAACGCCTCGATGGGGAGCATGTGGAAGATGCCGCCGCCGTCGTTGTTGAGCAGGACGACCGTCGCGTCCACGCCGCAGCGTTCGAGCGCGAGCAGGCCGTTCGAGTCGTGGTAGTACGCGAGGTCGCCCGTAATCAACACGAGCGGGTCGTCGGTCGCGCTCCCCGCGCCGAGCGCCGACGAGGTGACGCCGTCGATGCCCGACGCGCCGCGGTTGCCGAGCACGGTCAGGTCCGCCGCCCGCGGGCGAGCGAAGCGGTCGAGGTCACGGACCGGCATGCTGTTCGAGACGAAGACGGTGGCGGGGTCGGGGGCGTCGTCGGCAGCGGCCGCGACCACGTCGCCCTCCATGAGTCCGTCCGCGTCGAACTCGTCGACTGCCTCCCAGTAGCGGGATTCGGCCGCCATCACGCGTTCGGTCCACCCGTCTCGGTCGGCGTGCACGCGCTCGCCCAGCGCGCGAGCGGTTTCGGTCGGGTCCGCGACGACGAGGTCGCTCGCGGTGAACGTCGCCTCGCGCCACCCGCCTGCGGGGTCGACGAGCACCTCTCGCGCGCCGCTGTCACGGAGGTAGTTGCGGAGTGGCTTCGACGTGGGCGACGCTCCGAACCGGAGGACGAAGTCAGGCTCTGGAACCCCGGCCGCGAGGAAGCCGTCGTAGCCGCCGACGACCGGCGCGTCGGGGACGTGGTCGCCGAACCGCAGGCCGGAGAGCGGGTCCGCGAGAATCGGGAAGCCGGTGGCGTCGGTGAGCGCCGCGGCCGCCTCGGGCGCGAGACCGCTGTCGTCCGGACCGGCGACAACCAGTCCGCGCTCTGCGCTTTCTGCTGCGGCCGCCAGGTCCGCGAGCATCGCGTCGCCGGGGAGCGCGCGGCCGTGATCGACGGCGACGAACGGGCCGTCCCGTCCCTCGGCGGCGAGTGGGTAGTCCGCGGCGAACTCCTCGGGAACGTCGCCGGGAACCTCGACGGGTTCGAGGGGCTTGCGGAACGGAACGTTGAGGTGGACGGGGCCGGGGTTCGCGCCCGTCGTCGCGCCGACGGCGCGGCAGACGGCGGTCCTGAGCGAGCGGAGTTTCCGGTCGTCGGCCTCGGGTTCCGGCAGGTCGCGGTAGTACCGGACGGCGTCGCCGTACAGTTTCACCTGGTCGACGGTCTGGTTCGCGCCGGAGTCGCGGAGTTCCGGCGGGCGGTCGGCGGTGAGAACGAGCAGCGGAACGCGGGCCTGGTTGGCTTCCATCACCGCCGGGTGGAAGTTCGCGGTCGCAGTTCCAGACGTGGAGACGACGGGCGTGGGTCGACCGGTGCGCTTTGCGCGGCCGAGGGCGAAGAACGCCGCCGAGCGCTCGTCGAGGTGGGAGAACACGCGCACGTCCTCGTGTTCGGTCAGCGCGACAGTGAGCGGGGTCGACCGGCTGCCCGGGCAGACGCAGGCGGCGTCGACGCCGCTGCGGGCGAGTTCCTCGACGAGTGCGCGCGCCCAGAGCGCGTTCCGGTTCGGGTCGCTCATCGAGGGGCCTCCGTCGCTGTCGTCATTCGAGTTCGTCGAGGATGGGGCGGTACTTCAGTTGTACCTCCTCCCACTCGGCCTCGGGGTCGCTGTCCGCGACGATGCCGTTGCCCGCGAACAGCGTGACGGTGCGGTCGGCGGTGACGGCCGACCGGAGGCCGACGCCGAACGTCCCGTCGCCGTCGGCGTCGAACCAGCCGACTGGGGCGGCGTACCAGCCACGGTCGAACGTCTCCGTCTCGCGGATGGTGGCGAGCGCCGCGGCGGGGGGCAGGCCGTTCACTGCGGGCGTCGGATGCAGGCCTTCGACCACGTCGAGGACGTGGGTCGACTCGTCGACGTCTGCGCGGATGGGCGTCTCGAGGTGCTGGATGTTCGACAGTCTGCGGACGCCCCGGTCGCTGACAGTGACGTCCCCGAACGCGTCGAGGCAGTCGGCGATGGCGTCCGTGACGAGGCGCTGCTCGTGGCGGAGTTTGTCACTCTCGCGCAGGCGTTCGGCGAGGCGCGCATCCTCGGCGGGGGTGTCGCCGCGCCCGACCGACCCCGCGAGCGCCGCCGTCTCCACGACGTTGCCGTGCAGCGTGACGAGTCGTTCGGGCGTGGCGCCAAGGAACGCCGCGTCGTCGGTCGGTTCGACGAGGAAACGGAAGCACTCCGAGTAGCGCTGCCGGAGGCGTTCGAGCAGGTCCCGGGGTTCGACGGGGCCGGCCAGGTCCGCGCGCAGTGCCGTCGCGAGCACGACCTTCTGCAGGTCGCCCGACTCGATGCGGTCGAGGGCGTCGGCGACCTGCTCGCACCACACTTCCTTCTCGGGGGTCGGCGACGTGCGGTCGACGCCGGGGTGCGGGCCGCCGGGCTTCATCGCCGGGAGCGACTCGACGGCAGCCTGGGCGTCGTCGAGGGCGGCCTCGACGTTCGAGGGGTCCACGTCCGTTCCCGCGCGCGTCACCGTCAGCCACGTCTCGTCGCCCGCACTGGTCAACTGGACCTCCGGGAGGACGAACTGCGCGGCGGGGAACCCGGCCCACGCTCCGCCGGCCTCGTGGTCGTCGAAGAAGGCGAACCCACCGAGGAGGCGCGGTCGGGCGACGTCGGGGCCGTCGTGGTCGGACTCGGCGAACAGTCGGTCCGCCCACTTGCGTACCGCGTCGAAGCGCTCGGCGCCCGACGCGGTGACGGCGGCCGCCGCGCCCGCGCCCGACAGTTCGAGGCCGTCGGGGTCCGCCCAGTGAATGCGGGGCGGGTCCCGCGACGCGAGGAACGCCCGGTAGGAGACGTCCGCCACCCGGGCGCTCCTGCTCACGACCGGCCCGTGGACGGTCGATTCGCCGGACAGAGAACTCATTGTGCGACGTTGAGGGCGCTCCGACTAATAGCCTGTTCCTTCCGACTCGGGCTAGCTGTACCGGTCTTCTGCCCAGGGGTCGGCGGTGTTCGAGTAGCCGCGCTTCTCCCAGTAGCCGCGTTCGGGTTCGGTGAGGAACTCGACGCCGTCGACCCACTTCGCACCCTTGTAGGCGTACTTGTGGGGCGTGACGACGCGGAGCGGGCCGCCGTGCTCCGCCGGGAGGTCCTCGCTGTCGAACGCCCAGGTGAACAGCACCTCCTCGCGCATGCAGTCCTCGAGGGGGAGGTTGGTCGTGTAACCGTCGAGCGCGTGGAACATCACGTGGGTCGCGTCGCCGCGGACCCCCGCGAGCTCCGCGAGGTGGGGGAACGTGACGCCCGTGAACTCGCAGTCGAACTTCGACCAGCCGGTGACGCAGTGGAAGTCCTGTCGCTGGGTGACGGAATCGAGGTCAGTGAACTCCTCGAAGGAGAGCGTGAGTTCGTTCTCCACGGCGCCCCGGACGGTGAACTCCCACGTCTCGGGGTCCCACTTCGGCGTACTTCCCTTCGACAGCACGGGGAACTTCGACGTCTCGCGTTGCCCCGGCGGGAGGCGGTCGTCGCCGAACTCCCGGTAGAGGTCGGTCACGTTCTCGGCATTCATGAGCGCGCCTAACGGGTCGGTACACGTATTCTTACCGACTGTGGCTCCCGCCGCTCCGCCGAAATTGGCGGCTACCGTGACGCTCGCTGATGGGTCCGCTAGGGGGTACCCCGTCAGGCTTAAGAACGGTGGTGGCGAACCCCCGTCCAGTAGCATGCCCACCGTCGAAATCAACATCCCGGACCAGATCGAGATGCAGATCGCTCAGCTCGTCGAACAGGGGGAGTTCGTGAGCCGCGAAGAGGCCGTCGAACAGCTGCTGTCCTCGGGCATCCGGGCCTACAAGACGAGCGGACCGTCCGACGAGGAGGACCCGGGTCTGGAGAGCGAGGGCGGCATGATGGGCCACGACGACGAATACGTCTTCTGACCGTGTGACACCGTAGCGGACAACGCTTAAACCACCGAATTCCGTACTGCGACCAACGATGCACAAGGACGAGCTCCTCGACCTGCACGAACAGATGGTCCAGATCAAAGACCAGTTCCTCGCGTTCGACAGCGTCGACCAGGACGCCTTCGCGGCCTACGAGGAACTGGACGTCGACCCCTCGCACGTCCACAAGTCCAAGAGCGAACACAAACACGCCGTCTTCCTGCTCGGCAACGCGCTGGCAGCGGCGATGAGCGACGACGAGTTCTCCAACGCGGGCCGACTCAGCAAGCGCATGCAGGAGCTGGCCGACGACGCCTCGGGCAAACTGTAACGACGGTTCCCGAACAGTTCTGAAAGGGGCTCGTCCGCCCCGGAAAGCCTTATACCCGCCCCTTGCGTTCGGTTGACCATGCAGGCACACACGGTCGAGCGGGTGGAGTCCTGGCACTCCCGACCGTTCTCGGGTGGCTTCCACGAGTTGCACGAACTCGCGGACGCAGACTTCTCGGGCGCGGTCGTCGCCAGCGACACGTGGCTGTTCATGTTGAACGGCCGCGTCATCGGCATTTTCGAGGGTGAGATCGAGGAGTTCGAGGACGCTGAGGGGACGGTGTACGAGGCGCCGGACCCGTCGCTCGCGTTGCTGTTCTCAATGCAGGAGCGGGGCGGCGAGACGCAGGCGAAGTACTACACGAACGAAACGCCGCTCTCGGAGGCCAACGAGACGCTCTCGGACGCGAAGTTCACGGGCTACGTCGAGCTCTCCGAGAACGTTCTCTCCGGCGATTACTACGTCGTCTACTACGGTGGTCGCTCGATGAGCGCCGCGTTCGTCGGCGCCAGCGAGGAGCTGATCACCGGCGACGAGGCCTTCGAGCGCGCGGACGACGAGGTGGGCCTCTACGAGGTGCTGAAGACGCCGGTGAACGTCACGAGCATCCCCGATATCGAGGACGACGAGTCGAACGCCGACGACGCGGCCGCCGCTGGAGCAGCCACCGGGACTGCGGACCGGGCAGACGACACGGCGGAAGACGACACTGCGAAGGACGCCGAAGCAGTGTCGACACCCCCGTCCGGTGCCGTCGACGAGGCGGAACAGACGTCCCAGACAGAACGGGCGTCTCAGACGGAACAAGCGTCCCCGTCCGAGGAGGCGACGCCAGGAACGAAGGAAACTGGTTCACGCGCTGAGGGCGCCGACGAGTCCGACGAGTCCAGGAGCCCACCCACCCATGCCCCCGAGCAGGATTCTCCCTCGTCACCAAGTGACGGTGCGGGACCCACGGACGCTCCGGAGGAAGCGGCGTCCAACGGTGGCTCAGCCGCGGCGAAGGCGGCCGCTGCGGCCGGCGAGGAGGGTGTCTTCGACGAGGAGGAGGAGTGGCGCAACGCGCGCTCAGTCCCGACACTCGACCCGGACAAGAGCGAGACGGCTGGAGAGGAGGCGAGCCAGAGTTCGACGGGGAAGACGGCGAAGCGCCAGCGCAAACGGAGTCAACCGAAGCGAACCCGGCAGTCGTCATCGTCGGGGAAGTCCCGCTCGAACGTCGAGAAGCTGAAGCGGGCCGTCCAGCAGCGCGACGCGAAACTCGAGGAGGCCGCCGAACGCATCGACAACCTCGAGGGTGAGCGTGAGCAGCTCCGCGAGCGAGTGCGGAGCCTCCAGGAGGAGCGCGACGAACTCGCGGCGCGCGCGGAGGAGCTCGAAGCGGAACTCGAGGCCGCCGAATCAACCGGGGACGCGGGCGGCGAACCGGCCCAGAACGACCTCTCTCCGGAGGCCGCGCTCTCCGGGACGAACCTCTTCGTCCGCTACGACTCGAAGGGGAAGGCCACGCTCGACGGACTCGGCGACGGTATCGACGCGGACGACGTGAACCAGAACATGCGCGTCGACCACCACACGCAGTTCGAAGCTTCGACCGCGACCGTCGACGGGGAGGCGTTCGAATCGTTCCTGACGGGAACGGGCGCGTACCGTTTCGTCGCCTGGGCGGTCCGGGAACTCCCCTACGAGATCCGGGACGCGGGCCACACGTCCGGGCTCTCCGACCTCTACGACGCGATTCCCCGCGTGGACCGCGCCGAACTCGACGGCTCCGTCGAGGTCGAGACGGAGGAGGGCAACGTCTCCCGGTCGTTCGACGTCGTGTTGCGCGACCGCATGGGCGAACCGCTCGTCGTCGCGGAGCTGAACGCGGAGCGAGAACCCGTCACGGGCGACGAGATGCAGGCGCTCGTGGACGCGACGACGGCCGTCAGCGAGGGTACCGAGGGGCTCAGCGCGGCGATGTACGTGACCGCGTCGTTCTTCGAGCCCGCGGCCTTGGAGACCGCCGCCGAGGAGACCGGTGGCGGCGGCTTCCTCTCGCGCAGCGACAAGGAGAGCTACGTGAAGGTCGGACGCAAGGACGGCTACCACCTCTGTCTGGTGGAGGATAGAAACGACGCGTTCCACCTGACGGTCCCCGAACTGTAGCTACCGACGGGAACCTCCGTTCACTGCAGCTACCGAAGTCGGAGACGCCTCACTCGGCTTCCGCGGCCGCGTCGATCTTCATCGCTTCCATCTTCCCCACGATTTCGTCGACCTTGCCGTCGAGTTCGTCGACGAACTCCTGGGTGCGCTCGGTGGTGATGGCGCCCTGGCTGGACGGTTCGATGAGGTTCTCCTCCTCTAGCACGCGGAGGGAGTACCGAACCTTGTGGTGGGGGTAGCCGGTCTCGTTGGACATCTTCACGATACCGATGGGCTCGTTCTCGATGACCATTCGGAGGACCTGCAGATGTCGTTCTAGCATATCGACTTCCTTCTCAAGCCGGTCTATCATGGCACTTGTTAACTTGTCTTGGCGGGGTTTTAAAGGTTGTCACACTTCCCGGCGAGTAAGAGTGCTCTCAGCTTGGGAGTGCTAGCAATTAACGATTTCGCTCCACCGGTGTCGCGGCCTGAACCTGCTCGTTCGTCCAATGGAGTAGGAGCTTCGACCAGGATATGTGCATAGGGGTGTACACAATCTCCGCGAATACCGTAACGGGTTTGTCGCCAGTCGTGGAACGGACGTGTATGACCGTCACTATCGTGGGCGCACAGCTCGGCGACGAGGGCAAGGGCGGTGTCGTCGACATCTTCGGCGACGCCGCGGACGTCGTCGTCCGTTACCAGGGCGGGGACAACGCGGGCCACACCGTCGTCGTGGGCGGCGAGGAGTACAAGCTCTCCCTGGTCCCCTCCGGCGTCATCCGCGGGAAGACCGGCGTGCTCGGCAACGGTTGCGTCGTGAACCCCGAGACCCTGTTCGAGGAGATCGACGCCCTCCGCGAGCGCGGGCTGGACCCCGACGTCCGGGTCGCGCGCCGCGCACACGTCATCCTGCCGTACCACCGCGTCCTCGACGGCATCGAGGAGGAGACGAAGGCCGACGACGACCAGGAGATCGGCACCACCGGCCGCGGCATCGGACCGACGTACGAGGACAAGGTCGGCCGCCGCGGTGTCCGCGTCGGCGACCTGCTCGACCCGGACGTGCTCCGGGACCGCCTGGAGTACGCCGTCCCGCAGAAGCGCACGCTGTACGAGGACGTCTACGGCGGCGACGCGGGCGACGAGTTCGACGTCGACGCCATCTACGAGCGCTGCCGCGAGTACGGCGAACGCATCAGCGAGGATAACATGGCCGTCAACGCCGGCGAGTACCTCGCCGACCGCGTCGACGCCGGTGAGGAACTGATGCTGGAGGGTGCCCAGGGCACCAGCCTCGACATCGACCACGGCGACTACCCATTCGTCACCTCCTCGAACCCGACCGCGGGCTACGCCGCCACCGGAACCGGCCTCGGCCCGACGGTCATCGGACAGGGCGAAGTCGTCGGCATCGTGAAGGCGTACCTCTCCCGGGTCGGTAGCGGCCCGATGCCGACGGAACTGGACGGCGACCTGGCGGAGTACATCCGCGACGAGGGCGGGGAGTACGGTACCGTCACCGGCCGCCCGCGCCGCGTCGGCTGGCTGGACGTCCCGATGCTCCGGCACGCCGCCCGTGCCAACGGCTTCACCGGCCTCGCCATCAACCACCTCGACGTGCTCGCCGGCCTCGACGAACTGAAGGTCGGCCACGCGTACGAACTCGACGGCGAGGAACTGCTCGCGACGCCCGCCAGCACCGAGCGCTGGGACGAGTGCGAGCCAGTCTTCCGGAGCTTCGACGGCTGGGAGGAGTTCGACCCGCAGACGGTCGCGGACGGTGGCTACGACGCGCTCCCGGCCGCCGCCCGCGAGTACGTCGAGTACCTCGAGGACGAACTCGACACGCCGACGTACGTCCTCGGCGTCGGCCCAGGTCGCGAGGAGACGGTCGTTCGCCAGGACCCGTTCGAGTAAGCGTCTCCACCCGACCAGTTTTTCCGCGGGAAGCTGCTGCGGGCAGCCGGCAGCCTGATTGGACTGAACGAGCGAGCCGAGGGCCTTCTGGTGTTCCTGTTGTTCTCGGGGTGTGCTCGCATGGTTCGGCACGGACCCACTCTGGAACCCGCACGCTTTTGACCGGCGCCGTCCACGCTCAGAACATGAAGGAAGACCTCATGGACATCATCTGCTGTCCGCTCGACAAGCACGACCTGGAACTCGACGTCGAGTCCCGCGAGGACGGCGAGGTCATGTCGGGGACGCTGACGTGCACGGAGTGCGGCGAGACCTACCCCATCGAGGACGGCATCCCGAACCTCCTCCCGCCGGACATGCGCGAGGAGGCGCCCGCCTGACTCGGCAGGGAACCTTTTTCTAACCCCGGTTCCATCCCCCGAGCGTGCCGGAGACCCTGACGGTCCACCTCAACCGCGAGGAGCCACGCGACGTCGCGCCCGAAGCGGCGTCCCTGGAGACGGACCGCTCGTTCGTTCTGCGGTTCGTCAACCACGGTGGCCCGCTCCACGTCCACCTCCACCTCGACGAGGCGCTCGGCGCCGTCGCCCGCCCGTCCTCGACCCAGGTGTACGTCGCGGAGGAGGCGACCACTGACGTCGAAGTCGCCATCCCGCCGGGACACGACCCCGTGAAGGGGTATGTCGACCTCGTGACCGGCTACGGCGCCCAGGAGGCGAGGCTCAACGTCACGGTGACCGCCGAGCGCAAGGACGGCGGTCCCGAGGTGGCCGTCGACGAGACGCTCGCGGAGAAACAGAGCGCCGAGACGGACGCCGGGGGGACGACCACCGAGGGGGTCCGCAACCTCGTCCTGGCGGGCGGCGGCGTGGTCCTGGCGGCCGCCCTCGCGCTCGCCGTCGCCGACTCGCTGGCCCTCGTTCTGGGCGTGCTCGCCCTGCTGGCGGGCGTCGCCGTCGCAGCCTACCTCCTCTTCGTCTGAGTCCGTCCGGGCCGTCAGTCGTGGTCCTCGGGGTACGTCGGCGTCCCCGAGAGGCCGTGTTCGTCCATCCGCTTGGCGCGCAGGAACCGCGCCCGGTAGCGGTTCGCGCCCTCGTTGACGTCCGCCTCGCGGATCTCGTCCGTGCGGCCGTCTGCGACGGTCCCGATGATGTCCTCGATTTGTTCCTTCTCGGCCGGCGTCAGCTCGAAAGTGTACTCGCGGCTCTCCTCGCGTTCGAGCGTGACGAACTTCCGCGCCGCCGCGACGAACAGCGAACAGGGCTCGCGGCAGGGGAACTCGCCGTCGCCGCGCGGGACGTCGAGTTCGGTGTCCTCGTCCTCGTCCCACTCGCGGCGCTTCAGACACTGCGAGTCGACGCAGCAGGCCTCTGCGGCCCACTCCAGGGCCTCGCCGTCGAGCTGTTCGACGATGCTGTAGATGCCGGTCTGGCGGCCCGCGGCGTCGGCCCAGTGATCGACGTCCAGGTCGCCCTCGCGCTCGCGGTACCAGTTGGCGACCGTCGCGGGGTAGATGTACTCCACGGTCTGGACGAGGTCGCTGCCGTCGAGGTCCACGAACGCCCAGCCGTGGGGGAGCGACGGTGCAGTCGAGAGCGGGCGGTAGCGCCCCTCGTCGTCGTGCTTGACCAGGTGGCGCGCATCGAGGGGGTCCGTGTACGCGTCGACGTCCTCAGAACGCTTCGCGTTCTGATGGGTGGTTCGAGAGGGCTTCGCCCTCTCGTCATCCCGAGAGACGCAGAGCGACTCTCGGGCGACTGCGGAAGACGACTCAGTCGTCTTCCGAACGTCTTCGCCCACGTCGTCCTCGTGGCGCACCTCGTAGCGCCGGGTGCCACCCTCGCTCAGGACGACTGTGATAGCGAGTTCGCCCCAGTGGCGCGTGTGGCCGCCGCGCAACTGCTCGTACCGGTCGGGGGCCAGGTCGTCACCCTCCAGCCATCGGAGAAACGCGCGCCGCGCGGTGTCGTGGCCGCCGACCTCGCGTTCCCAGTAGTACCAGTTCGTCGCGTACGGGTCGTCGGCGTACCCCCGGAGTTCCTCGGCGGAGACGACGGCCTCGGCCTCCGGCGTCTGCCAGCGGTACGCCTCGCGGAACGGTTCGACGGTCAGGCCATCGAAGTCGATGCCGGCGTCTGCGGCGTCGAGGAGCGCGTCGGCGACGGCGTCGACGGTTTCTGGTGCGGACATCAGTCCCCCGCGCTCGCGGCGTTCGCGCCGCCGGTTCGCTCGCGAACCAGTTCGATGGCGTCCGCGACGTCGGCGCCCGCCTCTGCCGCCCGTTCGAGCACGACGTCGGCGACGAGCGGTTCCGTGCCGACCGCGCCCGAGTACCAGATGCGGTGGCCGTCCACTTCGCTGGGCACGTCGTAGCCGGTCCGGTAGTCGTCGGTGAGGCCCATGTCTTCGGGGATGTCCTCCTGGGTGTGGAAGCCGTCGGCGACGAACAGCGGGACGACGACGATGTCCTCGGCGTCGAAGAACTCGGTGACGTCGTCGACCTCCGGGTCCTCGTCCATGAAGACGGCCTGCACCTCCTCGAAGCGTCCCGTCTCGCGGATGCGGTCGGCGTGGTAGTAGATGGCCTTCGCGGAGTTCTCGTTGCGCTCGGTGCCGTGGCCGACGACGGCGAGGCCGAAGCCCGGCCCGACGTCGTCGTCGCCCGTGATGGACTTCGCGCGCTGGACGATGACGTCGCTCATCGAGTCGTGGGTGCCGACCGGGCCGCAGTAGTGGACAGTCTTGTCCACGTCCTCGGCGCGCAGGGTGACGTGGTCGGCGTCGGTGCCGTCTGAGTCCCAGTCCGCGGGGTCCCAGTCGTCGAGGCGGAGTTCTCGCGGAATGACTTCTTCGGTGAAGTAGCCCTCCGAGATGAACAGCGGGACGACGAACACCTCCTCGGATTCGAGCGTGCGGAGAACTTCCCGGAACGACGGCTCCTCCTTCCAGAACGCCTCGCGCACTTCGTCGAAGGCACCCGCCTCGCGGATGGTGTCGGCGTGCGCGAACGCCGGGTCCGAGGACCCGGGGTTGAGGTGCGAGCCGTGCCCGACGATGACCAGCGCTTGCATGCTCGCGGGTAGGGACGAAGCGACCTTAGGGATTCGGGAATCGGGGGAATCCGGTGTTCACGTCGCCCGCGCGGAGTCGATGGACTGCGAGCAGCTACGGCCGGCGGTACAGCGAGTAGGCGATGCAGAGCAGACCGGCGAACTGGAGTAGGCGGACGCCGAGAGTGAACGGCGACTGCAGCGCCGCGTCGATGACGCCGTACTGGAGCAGCACGGACCCGACGAAGGCCGCCGTGTTCGTCACGGCGGTCAACAGGATGAGTCCGGCCGAGAGGTACTGCATCGCTTCGCTCTGGTGGCGCCGGAAGCCCCGGTAGGCCTGGTAGCCGACGAACAGGCCCACAGCAGTCGAGGCCAGCGACACTGCGAAGATGGCGACGTACCAGGCGTCCATCAGAGTCCCTCCCACATGCGCGTGAATCGGTCGGCGACGTCCTCGGACTCGCACTCCACCTCGGTGGTGAACTCGCCGTCGGCGAGTTCGAGCGTGAACCGCTGTAGCGTCGCGCGGTAGACGCGGTGGTGGTTGCCGTCCGAGCGGACGTTGATCGACTCCTCTAGCAGTCCCAGTTCGGTGAGGTCGTCGATTCTGCGGTACACTGTCGCCGTCGATGCGTCGCACGCCTCGCTCAGTTCACTGGCGGACATTGGTTGCGTGCTGGCGGCAGCGAGGATCGCTCGGGCGTGCTCGTCGTCGAGCACGGAGAGCACCGCGGTCGGGTCGCTGTCCTCGCTCACACCCGCCATTTCAGCCCCGGGGATTTAAAGACGGTCGTCGCTCGCAGGAGCTGAGATTTAAGCCGCGGGGGCGCCGAGGGGAGGCCATGACGAAGGCGGCGACAACCCGGGACGCGATAGACGACCACCCGTTCCTCCGACAGGCGCTCAGCGCTGGCGTCGTCAACCACGCCGCCGCGGCGCGCTTCCTCGACGTGGACGGCGACGAGGAGGCGGTCGCGACCGCCATCAGGCGGTACGGCGAGGAACTCTCGAACTTCGACGCCGGTGAACGGGCGGCCACCGTGTCGATGGAGTCCGGTCTCGGCCCGAGCGAGGACGGGCTCCTGGTCGTCTCCGGACACGGCTACGCGCCCGGCGAGGGCTGTCTCACCGCGCTCCTGGCCAACGGCGACGTGGACTCGCGCGCCCTCTCGTTCGCGCTCGACCGACTCCACGCGGCCGACGTGGAACCCGTGGCCGCGGGGGTCGCCGAGGGAGCGCTCGCGCTGCTCGTCGAACGGCGGGACGCCGCGGACGCGCTCCGGGTCGTCGAGGACGCCCTCGAGAGCGTCCCGCGGTAGCCCCGCCCCACCACAGACAGACGCCGCCAGTTCCGACGCTTTGAAACGCTGGCGCGCGTAGCATCCGGGGATGACGCTCTACGTGTCGAACACCCTCTCCGGCGAGCGAGAGCCCTTCGAGCCCCTCGACCCCGACAGCGTGCTCGTGTACACGTGCGGGCTCACGGTCTCCGACGACGCCCACCTCGGGCACGCTCGCCTCTGGGTGCAGTCGGACGTGGTCGTGCGCTGGCTCGCGAAGGCCGGCTACGACGTGCGCCACGTGCAGAACTTCACGGACGTGAACGAGAAGATCGTCGCCCGAACCGGCGAGGACGACCTCGGCGACAGCGAGGCCGCGGTGGCGCGCCACTACATCGAGTCCGTCATCGAGGACATGCGCGCGCTGAACCTCGACCGCTCGGAGGTCTACCCCCGCGTCTCCGAGCACGTCCCCGAGATAATCGACCTCGTGGAGACGCTGATCGAGGAGGGCTACGCCTACGAGACCGACGGCTCCGTCTACTTCGACGTCACAACCTTCGAGGACTACGGGAAGCTCTCGGGCCAGAAGGTCGACGAGGTGGAGCCACAGGGCCCCGAACACGAGCAGCGCGAGAAGCGCCACCCCGCGGACTTCGCGCTCTGGAAGGCGGGCGGCGTCGACCCCGCGGACGCCAACGAACACCGCGACGAGTCCCTGCCGCCGCTGGACCACGAGTCCGGCCAGACCTGGAACTCCCCCTGGGGCGAGGGCCGCCCAGGCTGGCACATCGAGTGCTCCGCGATGAGCATGACCCACCTCGACGACCACATCGACGTCCACGTCGGCGGTCAGGACCTCGTCTTCCCCCACCACGAGAACGAGATCGCCCAGAGCGAGGCGGCCGCCGGCGAACCGTTCGCGAAGTACTGGCTCCACGTCCGCCTGCTGGAGACCGAGGACGAGAAGATGAGTTCGAGCCTCGGCAACTACTTCACCGTGAAGGACGCCGTCGCGGAGTTCGGTGCGGACGTCGTGCGGATGTTCCTCGTCTCGACGTCGTACACGCAGCGACAGACGTTCTCGGAGGCCACCGTCTCGGAGGCCGAGGAGCGCTGGGAGCGCCTCGAACGCGCCTACGACCGCGCCGTCGAGGCGGCGGACAGCCCCGACGCCTACGCGACTACCGTCGACGAGGACCTGCGGGCGGCCGTCGAGTCCGCGCGCGAGTCGTTCACCGCCGCGATGAACGACGACTTCAACAGCCGCGCGGCGGTGAGCGCACTGCTCGAACTCGCCACCGCAGTGAACCGGCACGCCGACGCCGCCGACAGCTTCGACTATCGCGGGCTCGTGGACGCCGTCGAGACGTTCGAGGAATTCGGTGGCGACGTCCTCGGCTTCCGCTTCGGCGACGCGGACGAGGGCGGCGACGTCACGCTGGCGGACGACCTGGTGGAACTGGTCCTGGAGGTCCGCGAGGAGGAGCGGACCGCCGGAAACTACGAGCGAGCGGACGAACTCCGCGACCACCTCGAGACGCTCGGGGTCACCGTCGAGGATACGGACGACGGCGTCTCGTTTCGACGCTGAGGCGTCTGCCAACAGGCTTATTTCCACCCGACGGTGTCGGTAGGTCATGCATAGACGAACAGCAGTCGTCCTCGCGTTCGCAGCGCTGGTCGCGACGAGTGGTTGTCTCGGCATTCTCAGTGGCCCAGTGACGTTCTCCGCGTCGGCGGCGACGGTGGGGGACAGTACGCTCGATGAGACCGGCTACGAGGAGGCGTCGGTCACGAGCAGCGAGATTACCAAAACGTTCTCCGCGGCCGGCCAGTCGAAGAACGTCACAGTCACGAACCAGGTGGCGATGTACGAGCGCAACGTCGACGTTCCCGTGCTCGGCGAGCAGCGCGCCGCGGTGTTCTCGGCGTTCGCCAGCCCCGAAGTCAGCGTGGTCGGCCAGACGTTCAACCCCATCAAGGACTACTCCAACCGGGAACTCGCCGAACTCGCCCAGGAGCAGTACAGCAGCCTCTCCATCGGGGAGGAAGTCGGCACGCGGACCGTCACCGTCCTCGAGGAGACTGCTGAGGTCTCGAAATTCGACGGGACCGCTACCTTCCAGGGCGGCCAGTCGGTCGACGTCTACGTCCACGTCACGAAAGTGAAACACGACGGTGACTTCGTCGTCGCCGTCGCCATCTACCCGCAGGCGCTGGACGACGAGCAGCAGCACGTCGACGCGCTCCTCGAGGGACTCGAACACTAGCAGACTCGCCGGATTGGCCGGTGAGGGACTCCGGCGCTTTTGCCCGACTCTTCGTCGACCGTCCAACTCCGGTGGCAGAGGCCCGGCTCGAACTTTACGTTCCAGTACCCCACAAAACCCGCCGTTAAATTATTATGGTTTGGCCGCTGACTGGAAGGGGAAGGTGGACCAATGACGTGTACTTCGACCGAGTCGGAGTCCCTCGACGAACTCATCCGGCTGCTCACGGACTCGTGTCGCAGAACGCTTCTCCACGTACTCGTCACTGGGCCACACGACCAGTCCGTCGACGACGTCGTGGACCAGGTGGTCGCCGAATCCGAGGCGCGCGGGGCGCGGCCCCCCGATAGAGGACGGATTAGGTCGGAACTCCACCACAAGCACCTCCCGACGCTCGACGACCGCGGCGTCGTCGACTACGACCCGGCCAACAACGCTGTCACCTACCTGCCGGACGAGGACCTGGAGTCCCTCCTCGAGTTCGTCGACACGTTAATAACCGACGGGGAGTAGGCCTCGTCGACACATCCTCCGCCTTCCAGCAGTAATCTGTACGTACACTGGACCACTCCTGTCGCTCGGTCGTTGGCCGTTGTTCCTGGGGAGCCGTGGAGAAAACGGAGAAGAGTGGGGTCTGAACGCCCAGCGCGCCGGAACCGAGCACGCTCGCGGAGGTCGACCCCCGGCAGTTCGGGGTTTGCCCCTCGTTACTGCCGGCGCTATTCGTCGTCGTCGTCGCCGGCTTCTGGCTCCAGGAGGTGCGGGCTGCGCTGGTACTTCGGTGTGGTCGCAAACTTCTGCATACGCTGCTTGTCGGCGTCGGTTATCTGGTGTGCCATCGACCCTCTCTTGGTTAGATTCGGCTAAAGTAATATCTACAGTAACCACAGTATACACCGCCTAAAGGTCGGTCTACGACCGGTTCTGCCGTGCCCTGAGCCGAAGACCAGCGGGACAGCCATCGGGCGGCTCCGAGGAAGACGAACCCCACCACACGGCGGTGAAGACGCCGTCTACGGGTCGGAGACGTCTCTACGCGCCGAGCAGGAGGATTCGCCCAGAACCAGAGATGGCCCGGCGTTGGAGGAGGGTGAGCTCGTCACCCATCGCGCCGGCCCAGGACGGAGGACAGGTGGTCGCTAGCTGTCGTACTCGTCGGCTACGTTCGGTCGAGTACGTCGTTCGAAGGTCCGCGCTGCGAGCAGGACGGTTGCGATGGCGACAGTCGTCGCGAGTAGTTTGAGGCGCATGGCCAGACGTATCGAGCCCCCGAACCCAGTTCGTTATACAGCGGCTTCCACCGCACCGGAGCTCGACGAACGGTGCTGACTACTCTACGAGCGCGAGTCGAACGGGATCGTGGACGTCGAGAGGAACGAGGACCGCGCTACCGCTACTACCGCGACCAATCCCACGCCACGGTCGACGGTCCGCCGTCTACTGTGGGTGGACGACCTCGGCGCAATCGGGGCACTCGGCGTACATCGCGGGCCACCCGTCGCACTGGTAGCTGACGAGCAGCCCACCCTTCGGGATGGTCGTCGCGCAGTGCGGACAGTCCCCGAGGACGGTTTCTGGGCCTTCCATGCTTCCCACGGCGACCCCCAACAGCTTTGTTACGACTCGACTAGCCACGGTCAAATGTAGGCTGGAGTCGCCCGTGGGGCTCACCCTGCCGCCCCTGGCGTCGCTCCCCGTTCGAAGTCGCCGTTCACAGGAAGGAGGCCGCCCGGGCGGAGTGTGGAAAACAGTCGTCAGTCCGCGGCAGCACGCCTCACGGGGTGGTTAACAAAGGAGGTAGCGGTCGAGCAGACAGACGGGGCGCAGACGAACCACGCCCCTCGGAACGGCTGCTCCCCACACCCCCGAACCGGAGCCACTTTCTCCCCCACCCCCGTTTCGGGACCTCACTTGCTGAGGTCCTTCGCCTGGATTAGCTCCCACGCTTCCTGTCCCTGCTCCGTGATGCCGTAGACGCGGCCCTTGCGCCGCTCCTCGGGCACGAGCAGTTCGACGAGGTCCCGCTCGCGCAGCGACTTCAGCGCCCGGGAGACGTGGGTCACGGAGAGCTCGACGTCGAGGTCCTTCCCGTCCCGGACCTCCCGGCGCAGGCTCTTGCTGAACGACTTCAGCATCTCGTCGGTGTCCTCCTCGACGTCGAGGTGGTAGGTGAAGGAGGTGTCCAGCGAGAGGTTCGACCAGACGTACGGGCGCGGGTCGGGGTAGGCGGTCGGGCAGACGGTCCGGAACAGCGTCATCGAGGCGTCGACGTCGAGTTCCTCGAGCACCTGCTCGGCGAACCGGCCGTTGACCTGCTCTTGCTTGCGGCGCTTCGGACTGGTCGGCATCACGATGGGGCCGAGTCGCGGGATGGCGAACCCGGGCGGCGGCGAGAGGATGGCCCGTCCGACCGCGCGGTCCTGCACGACGACGGGAAACAGCCCGACAGGCTGGTCGCCCTTGAATCCGCCGTACAGTTTGAGTTCGCCGGCTGTGTGCTCCTCGAGAACGCCGAGCGCCGCGGGCGTGTGGAACACCTCGAATCCGGACGACGGAAGCGCCTCTCCCCACTCCTCGCGTGAGAGCTGCTCGATCTCCATGTACTGGTGAGGGGCGGCCGCGAACCGTTTGTTATAGAGCGGCTACCGACCCCCCGGTGGGTCAGTCGGCGCCGGTCCCGACCGGCCGCTCGTCGAGGGCCGCTCGCTCGTAGAACTCGCCCGGCGACCCGACCCACGCGCCGAGGTCGAGCGCGCGCTCGACGAGGCGGCGGTAGAGTCGTCCGTAGCCCGGGAAGTCCCGCTCGCTGAAGTGCCGCGGGTGCCAGAGAATCGTCATCACGGCGTCGTTCTCGCGTGCCTCCTGGAGGGTCTCCTCGCAGGCCGTCCACGCGGCGTCGAAGGAGTCGCCGGGGTCGGGGATAGCCTGCTCCATGATCGTCAGCGGGAACACCACGAACTCGTCGTCGAAGGGTCGCTGGAGGCCGTAGCCGTGCTGGAAGCCGTAGTCGTCGCTGGAGCCGAGGCTGGCGTCGTAGCGGAGGCCGAGGTCGCGCTGGATGCGCCAGGTCACGGGCGCGTCCAGGTTGAGGTAGTGCTGTCGGCCGCCGACCACGCTGTCTCCGAGCACCGCTTCGACGGCGCCCTTCTCGGCGGCCAGGCGGTCGGGGTCGTCGAAGGACTCGAAGGAGCCGTGGAGTCCGACCTCCCAGCCGCCGTCGTCGAGGGTCTGGACCAGTTCCCGAATGGCGGGGTCGTCCAGCGAGTACCGGCCGCCGAACAGCTGCCAGCCGGTCTTCGAGACCCACTCGCGGACGGACCGGTCCCGGAGGCGCTGCTCGTCGAGCAGGTAGAACGCCGACCGCACGCCGAGGTCGTCCTCGATGGACGTCACGCGGTCGAACTGCCAGTACGGGTTCTCCGCCGAGAGCAGCCCCGAGAGGTGGTTCCAGCGGTTCTCCGGGTCGGTGAGCGCGTAGTAGAGGTACTGGTAGGTCTTGTACGGCCGGTCGACGTCGTGGGTGAGCAGGAGCGCGAACTCGTGGCCGTCTGGAATCGGGCGCTCGCCCTCGCCGTCGAGGCCCACCTGCTCGGGAGCTTCCGCGTAGTTCTCGCGGTTCCCAATCACGGTCCGCCGACCTCCTCTGCGAGTTCGACGGCGAGCGCGGTGACGTCGACCTTCTCCGCGAGCAACTCGCGCCGGCGGCGGCGCCACCGGGCGCCCGCGTCCGGGTCCGCGGCCAGCGTCAGGGCCCGCTCGACGGCCTCGTCGGCGTCCATCGTGGAGGTGACGAGGCCGTACTCAGCGAGTTCCTCGAAGACGCTCATCTCGCTGTCCAGCGGGTTGTAGCGCACCGCGGGCGTGGCGAGTAGCCCGGCCTCCGTCGCCATTGTTCCGGAGTCGCCCACGTAGAGGTCCGCGAACGCGAGCAGGTCGAGCATCGCCTCCGGCGGCGTCGGCGCTTCGTAGGCGCCCAGTTCGTCGGGGAGGTCGTTCTCGCCCGTGACGTAGACGTCGCCGTGCTCGGAGAGGCCCTCCACGAGGTCCGCGACCTGCTCTCGCGAGAAGCCTCCAGAGCCGTGGTCGTGGTGGGCGTCCATGGCGACGAGGCGGACGACCGAGAACGGCTCGTAGGGGTCGATACCGGCCTCGTACAGCGGTTGGGGGTCGGCTTCGAAGCGCGCGGGGTGGAGGTAGGCGAGTTCGTGGAACCCCTCGTAGCGCAACTGCCGGCCGGGCACCTCGCGGTCGAACTCTGCGGGAGTGCAGACGACTTCCGCGAACGGCGCCGTGAACCGCTCGACGAGGCCCGCGACCTCCGTGTCGTGGAAGACGACGTTCGGGACGCCCAGCGCGCGCGAGACGTGTGCGGCGGCCGGATTGAGGTGACTGAGCACGACGTCCGGCGAGGTGGCTCGCATGAAGCGGAACAGCCGCAGTTCGCGGCTCACCCACTCCCGGGGGAGCGCGAAGCGCCCTGTCTGCTTGCCCGTGAGCGGCGTGTGCTCGATGCCGTAGGCGTCGAGCAGTTCCGTCGTCACGTCCTTCTCCCGGGACGCGACGCTGACCTCGTGGCCGCGCTCCTCGAGGGCCGTGATGGCGTTCCGGAAGAGGTGGACGTGCGCCGGGTGGGTGACGTCGACGAGCGCGTGCATCAGTCGACCATCCCGTCGTCTGCCCGGCGCCGCGAGCCCGGCGCGCTGCCGTCGGGCCAGCCCCCCGGCGACCCCCCGTTCGTTTCCCCCGATGCGTCCGTTCGTTCGTCCAGTGCGTAGGCGTTCGTGGTCATGATGTTGCTGTGTCGTCCTCGAACAGTCCGACGCCGCGTTTCACGAGGTTCGCGGCGCGTTCCTTCGAGCGTTCGACGACCAGTTCGGGCAGTGAGTCCACCCACCGGTTGGGGTGGACGAGCAGGCACGCCCGGTCCAGTTCGCGGTCGTGGAGGAGCCGAGTGAGGGCCGACGTGGTGTCAGCGGAGACCGGTTTGTCGTGGCAGCCGACCGCGCGCCGCTCGACGCCAGTGGGGACGTCCGTCCAGGTGCGTCCGACGTCCGAGAAGTACGGGACGTCGACGAAGTCCACCGAGAGGTAGGCGTCCCCCACGAGGTCGTAGTCCGCGAAGCCGGGCGCCTCCGCGCCCGCCCACAGTTCCTGGTTGTCGTGGGGCGACAGCGGCGTGTCGTGCATACAGACGGTGTCGACGTCGCAGGCGCGGCGGAACACGCGGAGATTGTTCCGGAACAGCGCGTGGGCGAGTTCGGTGTCGCCGCCCGCGTCGGCGTAGTCCTCGTACTGGTAGCCCACCTCGTGGCCGAGCGCCTCGACGCGCTGCACGCGCTCCGGGGAGAACGTCCTCGCCCGGTAGTAGTAGGTCGCCCGGACGCCGTACTCGGCCTCCAGTTCCGCCATGCGCTCGGCGTTGTCGGGCTTCCGGTCGACGTCGTGGCGGAGCACGACGAACCGTTCCGGGAGTCGCCCCGCCGTGAGGTACTCTCGGACGGTGAGGGTGTCGTAGCCGGCTTCCGCGATGGCGTCGAGGAGGTCGGCGTAGCCGGCCATCGTGAACCCGTCGTTCACTGCCACCCCCTCCCGACTGTGTACACCCGGTGGTCCGTGCCGGAGAGGTGGAGCGCGTCGTGCCCGTCCACCACGACCATCGGGTCGAACGTCGTCCAGTCGACGGTGTCGAACTCCGCGTGGGCGGTGGCGAGCACGGCGGCGTCGAGGTCGCGGTCCGCGAGTTCGTCGAGTTCGACGTGCTCTGCGGGCACCCCTTCGGCGTCGACGAGCGGGTCCGCGGCGAGGACCTCGGCGCCGCGATTGTCGAGGTCTTCGCAGATGTCGACGCCCGGACTCGCGCGGGTCTCCTGGACGCCCGCCCGGTAGGTCAGTCCGAGAACGGCCACCGTCGCGTCCTCGACGGCGCCCCCGTCCGCCGCGTAGACGTCGTTCTGCTCCTCGGCCTCGTGGGCGGCGGCCAGCCCCTCCGAGACGGTGTCTACAACGAACCCGGGCATCCCGTCGTTCACGCGGCGCGCCGTCGCAACGAGCGGCGCGTCGCCGTGCAGCCAGTTCAACACGAAGTACGGGTAGTAGGGGATGCAGTGGCCGCCGACGCCGGGGCCGGGCGTGTGGAGGTCACAGAACGGCTGCGTGTTCGCCGCGTCGATGGCCTCACGCACGTCGATGTCGAGTTCGTCGGTGAACTTCGCGAGTTCGTTGGCGAGCGCGATGTTGGCGTCCCGGTAGAGCCCCTCGAACACCTTCACGGCCTCCGCGGTGGTGGTGTCCGACACCGGAATCACGTCGTTGTCGACGATCTCGTTGTAGACGAGTTCCGCGACCCGCGTGCTCTCGTCGTCGTCACCGCCGACGACCTTCGGGTGGGCGCCGCGGATGTCCCCGAGCGCGCGGCCGCTGGCCGTCCGCTCCGGGCAGAACGCGAGGCCGAACTCTTCGCTCGCCACGGTGCTGCGGTCCTCGAGCAGCGGCCGCAGGACGTCCCTGCTCGTTCGCGGCGGGAGCGTCGATTCGACGACGACCAGGTCGCCCGGCGAGAGCCCGCTGGCCACGTCCGAGACGACCGAGGTGACCGCCGAGAGGTCGGGTTCGTTGTTGTCGTCGACGAGCGTCGGCACGATGACGACGTGGATGGACGCGTCGCGTGCCGCCTCGACGCCGTCCGTCGTGGCGGAGAGCGCGCCCCGGCTCGTGAGGTCCGCGACGAGGTCCTGCAGCCCCGGTTCGCGCTCCACGTGGGACCGCCCGGCGTTGACCGCCTCGACGACCGACTCGTCGATGTCGACGCCGGTCACGTTGCCGGACGTCTCCGCGTAGACGGCCGCCAGCGGCAGCCCCATCTTGCCGAGGCCGTAGACGGCCACCGGCACCTCGCCGGTGCGGAACCACTCACGCTGCGTGGACGGCGCCGCCGCCGACCCGTACAGCGAGCGGCTCACTGCGGCACCTCCGTGGCGCTGCGGGTGACGATGAGTTCGTTGATTCGCTGGGCCAGTTCGACCGCACGAACGCCGTCCTCGGCGGTCACGACCGGCTCGGTCCCCTCCCTGACGGCCTCGGCGAACGCCGACAGTTCGTGTTTCAGGGGTTCTCCGTTCTCGACCAGCGGGCGCTCGACGACGCTCTCCGTGCGGTGGCGGATGTCGCCGTCGGAGGCGACGTACTCCGGCGTCGAACTCCGGTGGATCTCGACTGACTGGTCGGTGTAGTCGACGGTGACCCGGCACTCCCGGGCCGTCACCGCCAGTCGACGGACCTTCTGCTGGGTGACGCGGCTAGCGGTCAGCGACGCCACCGCGCCGTCGTCGAACGAGCAGCACGCCGTGGCGTAGTCGCCCTCGGCGGTTCCCGAGGCGGTGACGGACACCGGGTCGTCGCCGAGCATCGACCGGACGATGTCGATGTCGTGGATCATCAGGTCGAAGACGACGTTCGACTCCATCTCGCGGTCGAGCGGCGGGCCGAGTCGCTCGGCCGTCACCGCCATCACGTCGAGGTTTGGGACGATGTCCGCGAGCGTGCGCACCGCCGGGTTGAACCGCTCGATGTGGCCGACCTGGAGGGTGACCCCGGCGGCCCGCGCGGCCGCCGCGAGTTCCCGGCCGCGTGCCGGGTCGTCGACGAACGGCTTCTCGACGAGCGCGTGGACGCCGGCGTCGATGCAGTCCTCGACGAGCGTCGCGTGCACCGGTGTCGGCACCGCGATGGAGACGACGTCCACGCGGTCGAGGAGCACGTCGGTGTCCAGCGCGGACGTCCCGTACTCCGTCGCGACCCTGATTGCGGCCGCGCGGTCGGCGTCGGCGACGCCGACGAGCTTGGTGTCCGAGAGCTCCTGGTAGACCCGCGCGTGGTTGCGGCCCATACTCCCGACGCCGATGACGCCAGCGCGGAGTTGCGTGCCGCTCACGAGTCCATCACACCTGTTTCGGCGACGTTGGCGCCAGTCGGTTGGGCGTCGAACGATTCAACGGCGTCGGCGATGTCGTCGAGGTCCTGGACGGAGAGCGCGGGGTGGACTGGCAAGGAGAGTACGCGGTCGGCTGCTCGCTCTGCGACCGGCATATCCGCGCGAACGTCTGCGTACGCCCCCTGCTGGTGGATCGGTGTCGGGTAGTAGACGCCGGTCTGGACGCCGGCGTCGGCGAGGTGGGCCTTCAGCCCCTCGCGGTCGTCCGAGCGCACGGTGTACTGGTGGTAGACCGAGCGCCGGTTCCGTGGTTCGGCCGGCGTCTCCACGCTGGCGTCCTCGAGGCGGTCGCTGAGGTAGGCGGCGTTGCCGCGCCGGGCGACGTTGTACTCCGCGAGCTTCCGGAGCTGTGCGCGCCCGATGGCGCCACAGAGGCTCGTCATGCGGAAGTTGTGGCCGACGTCGGCGTGGTCGTACCCCGACGTGCGGCCGTGGTCACAGAACCGTCGGACGCGGTCGGCGAGCGCCGAGTGGTCCGTCGTCACCATCCCGCCTTCGCCCGAGGTCATGTTCTTCGTCGGGTAGAAGGAGAAACACGCCGCGTCGCCGAGCGTGCCGACGGGTTCCCCGCGGTACTCGGCGCCGTGGGCCTGCGCGGCGTCCTCGACGAGCGCGAGGCCGTGGTCGTCGGCGATGTCCCTGAGTTGTCGCATCTCGGCGGGCATCCCGTAGAGGTGGACCGCGAGAATCGCGGCGACGTCGTCGCGGCGACAGACGACGTCCTTGACGGTCTCGGGGTCGAGCGTCAGCGTCTCCGGTTCGACGTCAGCGAACACAGGTTCGGCGCCCGCGAGACGGATGGCGTTCGCGCTCGCAATGAACGAGAACGGCGTCGTCACCACGGTGTCGCCGGGGCCGACGCCGAGTGCCTCCAGGGTCGCGTGGAGGGCAGTGGTGCCGTTCGTCGTCGCGACGGCCTCCTCGGCGCCGCAGAAGTCGGCGAACTCGTCCTCGAACTCGCGCACGACGGGGCCGTCGGCGAGCTGGCCGTCCTCGAGCACTTCGAGGACGCGCTCGCGCTCGGCGGCACCGACGTCGGGGGCGGCTATCGGAATCATCGGCTCGCGTTCCCCCCTTCGAGCTCCTCCGGCAGCGGTTCGTGGACGGCCGGCGAGCCGACCGCCAGCGTCTCCGGTGGGACGTCCTCGGTGACGACGGCGTTCGCGGCCACGAACGCGCCCTCGCCGACAGTGACGCCTGGGAGGATCGTCGCGTTCGCGCCGATGGAAGCGTCGTCCTCGATGGTCGGACCCACGAGCTCTGTCGCCGTGCGGAGCGGGTACGGGTCGTTCGTGAGCACGGCGTGCGGTCCGAAGAACACGCGGTCGCCGACAGTCGTGTTCGCGGGGAGGTAGACGCCCGTCTGGAGGCGCGTCCCGTCGCCGATGGTGCAGGCGCCGTCGATGACTGCCTGCGTACCGACGAGCACGTCGTCGCCGATGGTGGTGTCCTCGCGGACCAGGGCGTCGTGACCGGTGGTGAACCGGTCGCCGATTTCTACGTCGGCGTAGACGACGGTTCCCCTGCGGATGGTCGGCTCCGCACCGATGGTCGGCTCGTCGTCCGTTCGTTCGCCGAGCGTCGCGTCTGGGTGGACGTCGGCTTCGGGACCGAATGCGGCGTCAGTCATCGTTCCCCTCCTCCCACGTGGCGACGTTCAGCGCTCGATGCGCGGCTCTCGGGTCGGTTCGGCCGGGCGGTTCGGATAGGTTTGGTTCGTGGAGACATTGTCGACACCGCCGGTGGCGGTTGTCGGTTTATCCCGCGAACGTCTCATTGTTATAGACGCGCTTGCGAGGCGTTAGACCTCGCCTGATGGCGATTACAGGGTTTCGTCCACAGCCCGAGTACGGAGTGGGTTACTCCTCGTTCGGGTGGGGGTCCCCGGTGGTCTCGGCGGCGTTGCAGTAGCGGTCGATGTCCGCGCTGGTCTTCCCCGGCCGCGAGTTCATGTTGACGTTCGTCCGGGTGATGACGGAGTCCTTCGCGGAGATCGGGTCGCCCGTGACGGAGATGTACGCGTTCTGGAGTTCCCCGACGACGTTGTCCGCGACCAAACCGTCCCGGTTCTCGCCAGTCTGGTGGACGCAGACGCTGTCGAACTTGCAGCCGTTGCGGTTCGCCGCCTGGATGGCCTCGCCGCCGGCAGCCGACCCGGTGATGACCACGTTCTCACAGCGGAACGGCCCCCGTTCGGCGCCCTCCCCCATCGGCTCCTTGATGCGGACGGCGTTGACCTTGTCGGCGTCGACCTTGATCTGGCAGTTGCGGACCGTCGCGGAGCCGAGCTCCGAGGAGAACGTCACCGCGCCGTCGCTCGTCGTGACGTCGAGCATCTCCACCAGGCAGTCCTCGACGAGCAACGACTTGCCGCTCCGGAGACGGATGCCCCGCATGTTCTCGCCGGCGCCCGAGGCGTCGTCGCAGCGGACGTGCACGCCGCGGACGACGCTCTCGTTCGCTGTCTCGATGCGCACGCCCGCGATGCCGTTGTTGAGGAACGTTCCGCCGAGCACCTCTACTCGCCCTTCCGGCGGGTCCGCGTAGAGGCCGTTGTCCGGGAAGCCGGCGACGTGGCAGTCCACGAACCTGATGTCGCCGTGGTTCTTGTCGCCGACCTCCATGCCGGTGACACCCATCCCCGGGACGCCGCCGTCGGGCAGGTTGACGTCCCTGACGAGCGCCTGGCCCGACTTGCTCGTCACGTCGAACCGGAGGACGTCCTGTCTGACGTCGATCTCCCCGCGGACCGTGAGGTTCTTCGCGACGATCTGGTCGTCGGCGCTCACGAAGAAGGGGCGGACACCCGTGTTCTTCGCGGTGCAGTCGAACGTGAGTCCTTCCACCAGCAACTCCGAGAGCGTCGACGGGTAGCCGAAGCCGAACATGACGCCCTGGAACCCGTCCGGTGGGACGATGGTCGCGTTCTCACCCACAATGCCGAGGCGGTCGCTGCCACCGCCGCCGAACATCAGCGTGTCGGTGACGCGGTAGCGGCCGGGCGGCAGGTAGAGCAGTCGGTTGTCCACCAGATGCTCCTTGAACAGGTCGTCCGCGGGTCGGTTCCCCGTCTGGTCGGCGCCCATCTCGCCGAAGTTCACGACCTCGTCGAAGCCGAACTCCTCGGCGAGCGACCGCGGGTACTGTTCGTTCCCCGGTGGTTGCGACGGTGGACCGCCCGACCCGTCCGAGTCGGGCTGTCCGTCCCCCGTCGTCGACTGCTGGTCCTGAGAACCGCCACAACCGGCGACGGCGACGAGTGCGGCGGTGCCGATGCTGGAGAGGACCGTCCGGCGGTTCATAGTGATGGTAGAACGATGCTAGCCAAGCGGGTTTGTTATGGAGCGATTCCGTCGAGTAAGCCCGGCCTGAACCCTCGATTTCTGCCGGTAGAAGCGCTCGGTGGCTCTCTCCGGTCTCACTCGATGTCGACCCTGGTGCTGTCCTGTTCGGTGTCTGTCTTCGGCACCGTAACGGTGAGCACGCCGTTCTGCATCGTCGCGGCGGCGTCGCTACCCCGCACGCTCGCCGGGAACTCCACCTGCTGGCTCGAGGTGCTCCGGGAGCGCTCCTGGCGGATGAACTGGCCGTCGTCCTCCTCGACTCTCTCCTCGCGTGACCGCTCGGTCTCCACGGTGAGCGTTCGTCCGACGAGCTTGACCTCCACGTCGTCGGTCTCGTGGCCGGGGAGGTCGACACTGACGACGAACTCCTCGTCGTACTCCACCACGTCGAGGCTGGGCTGGGTTCCTCGCTGGCCACCGCCGCCGGAGTCGTCGAGTCGCTTCTGCATCTCGTCGACGATGCGCTCGAAGTCGCCGAACGGGCTGTTTCTGGACATCGTCGTCGATTCGGGGCCAGCGAGCTTTGTTAGGACGCTGTTAGGACGCGCACAACGTAAGTAGACTCGGCCTGTACCAACGGTAAGATGGTCCCTACGACGGTCGAACGACAGTGACGGGCGAACAGTCCGAAACCCACAGACGGCTCCGGGAAGTCTTCGAAAACGACCCCCGGCTAGAACAGGAGTACGTCCGGGTTATCCCCGGCGAGGGCGGCGACGAACCTGTGGTCGTCGTCGGCGTCGCACACGACCACCCCTCCAGTGTCTATCGCGCGCGAACCGTCGCAGCCGAACTCGACCCCGACACGCTCGCGCTCGAACTGCCGGACGTTCTGGTGGGGATGTTCGAGGAGTACGCCGCCGCGGGCGGCGAAGAAGGCGGCGAGATGGCCGGCGCTATCGCCGCGACGACGGCCGACGAGGTCGCGGGCATCGACGTCCCCGGTCGGCACTCGGTCGGCGCCCTCTTCTCGGAGCTGCGGGCGGCCGACCCGAACCTCGAGACGGCCGCCCGCGCGGTGTACGGTTTCGGGCGGTTCGTCACCCACACCGCGCTCGGCTGTCTCCGCCATGCGGGAGTTTCGGACCGGTGGCTCGGCAGCGGGTTCGAGCGGACGCGCACGTACGACTGCACCCCCGAAGCGTCGCCCACAGAGCAGGCCGCGCACGAGCGATCGCACCTCCAGCGCAGCAGCACGCTGCTGCGCGCGTTCGACCCGCCGAAAGCGACCCGCATTCTCGACGCGACCCGGGAACGGTTCATGGGGCGTCGGCTCGCCGCGATGCGAAAAGAGTCGTCGGTCGTCGCCGTCGTCGGCTACGGCCACCTCGACGGCATCGAGGCTGCGGTTCGCGGCGCCGGGAGCGCCTGAGGCGGACTCAGTCCTTCAGATACACCTCGTCGTCGGTGAACGAGCGCACGTGGGAGTTGTCGAGCGCGAACATCTCCTTGTCGTCCTTCGCCCACCCCAGGCGCTGGCGGATGCTCGTCGACAGGTCGCTGTCCGGCTGGACGTGCGCGGTGTCCTCCTCGACCTCCTGGACGGTTCCGACGCTGTCGCCGTCGTTCGTCATCACTTTCTTCCCCTTGTCGTCGGCGTTGAACGCGCGTACCATAGTCAATCAGGTGACGGGGCGCCGCTGTCCGGCGTCGTCACCGGTCACGCTCACGCCTGACGAGCGCATTGTAATACTGCAGCTACGCGGACGATGGCCACGACTGATTCGAAAGAACCGACAGACTGCGACGGGTTCGAACGGGGCGAGGCGCTCTCGGCGGACCACAGATGGTAAGCCGCGGTTACAGTCGATAGCCTCAGCGCTCAGTTATCTGGCTGGTAACGGGACCACTCGGCGGCCGAGAGGCACGCACAGCGCCGCTGCGGGGACGGGGCGGGCTTCCCGGGTAACCGGACGAAGTGGGCCCCGGGTGAAGGAGGTGTATAACCAAATCCGTGGCCTGTGCGTACATCAACGATGCCACAGTGTAGAAACTGCGGGAGTCACGTGACAGTCCAGTTCGCACGAGTGTTCGGTGACAACCAGGACTCGGTCCACAACTGTATGGACTGTGTGCCGAACGCTGAGCTCGACGACGGTGCCGCGTCGAACTCACAGAGTCGGTCTGAGTCGCCGCTCGCGTGGAGCGAGTGACGAGAGTCGCCGCTGGCTCCCGGCCCGGTGTCTGATCGGGCGGCTACGAACGGGGGTAGTGGGGCAGTGCCCGCACGCGTTCGTCGACAGCGGCTGTTCGTTCTCTTCTCGCCTGCGTTCTTTCCCGACCAGGAGGCCCCGAGTCGCGGTAGATGGGGCGGCTACCTGGGGGATGCCGAGAGGACCGCCCAGCGGGTGCGTGAGAACGTGCGATGACTGACGTTTAGACGGGATTCGACGGTCTGGTCCGCCGATTGTACCGGCGAGTCTCGCTGACACCGGCCTGTCACTGTTCCGCGCGGGCCGGGTACCGCCCCGGAATTGTCGGCCTCCCCGTCGCGGACGGTCCGCCCAGCCGACCCGCGTGGGAATCCACGCAGTAGCGGTCCTCGAACGTGACTCCTACCTGGTAGTTATCGGGTTCAGTCGGCACGCGTCCCGGGGGCCCGGTGCGATAGAACCCGGCAAAGCGAAGCTTCTGCCCGAATCCACCGATTATTTAACCCCCGAACGGTAAGCAACGGCAGCGACAAACGAACTCCATGCCATCTGATAAGAACCTTTCCCGGAATTCGACGCGTTCAGATTCTGACACGGGCATCTTCCGGTCGGACTGGACCTCCTACGGGAACCCGAGCACCGCTGTCGCGGAGGCAGTCGCGGAAGCGACGGGGAAAGAGCAGACGGAGCTCGACCCACTACAGCACAGCGTCGACGCAGACGCACTCGACGCACTCCTAACCAACTCGGACTCGCCGCGCCTCGAACTCTCGTTCACGCACGACGGTGTCGACGTCCGCATCACCGGCGCGGGCGTCATCGAGATCTGGACGTAGGGCCGAGCACACGCTCGGTGACCGAGAGCGGTCACAGTAGCTTGCTGTACAGTCTGCCCGATGCCTTCTCTTGGTACCTACGTCTAGCAGTGCGAGCAGCGTCCTGTGAACGCTCACGCGGACCACGATGCGCCTGGAGCGCAGTGTCCTGCGGTCGTAGGTCACGCGTCCTTCGCGACGCGCGTACTGTCCTCCCTACCGCTTCCCCCCGCAGAGTACTCGACGTCGGGTGCGAGGCAGAATACGCCTAAATCGCCGCCTCGACGCCTGGTAAGAGCCTCTTACCCGCGGAATAGGCTGCTGCTTCCCCAAGTACGCCGCTCGTACCGCCTCGACAGTCACAGTAGCCAACACCTTCCGCCTCGAAAGCCGCTTCTATAGATGGGTAAGGGGTATCTACCGTCGTTCACCTTTATCTGGTATCTAACTCGTCCCTATCTTGCATCCATCTGTCCGCAAGAAGGAGCATCCTACTACCGTCGGACGGCTACCCCGTCAGAATCCCTTTTTAGGTAACCCCAATCTACCGGTCCATGGCGAAACGCCACAACGACGACGAAACGCAGAAAGAGACTCCTACCGACGCGAGCGACGAGAAAGCTCCGTCTACCAGCCGGCGGACGTTCATCAAGACAGTCGGTGCGGCCGCCGCAATCGGCGGTAGCACGACCCTACTCGGCAATGCGCGGGCTCAGGGCAGTGTCGAAGAGTTCCTCGACGCGAGTGGCGACGTCACCATCCCCGCTGGCGAGTACTCGTGGAGCGGCTCGGGCGTGGACATCGCGTCCGGCGACTCGCTCGTCGGCGAGGGGAACCCTGGCGACGTCGTCTGGAATCTCGAGTCCGGCACGATGTCCGGCTCCGTCGAGGGGACACTCGAGAACGTCGTGGTCCGCGGCGACAACCCACAGTCGAAGTCCGGTCTCGACCTCCACCCGGGCAGCGTCGTCGACGGCTTCATCTGGCCGGAGGGCGGCGGCCAGGGCGAGGACCGCGCGTTCTACCACCCCGACGGTGGCAGTGAGCGGACGACCGTCCGGAACTCCGCGATCGCGTGGATGGCGAACAACGGCGCGTACACCGACAAAGCACCGGCGACGTACGAGAACGTCGCAGCGGTCAACAACAACATCGCCAACATCCGTGTCGGTCACCGAGAGAGCGCCGGGACGTCGAACCCGATGGACCACACGACGTACATCCGGAACTGCCTGGTCGCCGTGACCCAGCAGACACGAAGCGACTACGAGGCCGGTTCGTACGCCCGCGGCATCCGGATGCGCTACCCGGGCAACTTCGTCATCGAGAACTGCTACGTCGTCTACCTCGACGTCACCGGCACGGCCGACCTGGTCGAGATCCACGACGAAGCGCCGGGCGCCAACGTCGAGATCCGGAACTGCCACTTCCACAACGACACCGACGGCTGGGTCGTCCGCGACAAGACCGGCGGTGACTGCACCGTCACCATCGAGGACTGCACGTTCTCCGGCTCGGGCAACCGCGGCATCCAGCCGGACTACTCCGGGAACGGACTCACGGACCAGGAGGTCACGGTGCCCCTCCCCTCGGAGATCACTGGCTACGCCGTCGCCGACGAAATCGAGGGTGTTGGCTCCGACGTCGGCCCTTTTGGGAGCGGTAGCGGCACGACCACCCAGGAGCCGACCGAGGAGGAGACCACGACGACGGAGTACGAGCACACGCTCGTTCTCCACGGCGACCCCGATAACCCCACGTCCAGCGACGCAGTCGCTGGCGACTTCGACCTCGACGTGGTCGTGAGCGGCGACGCGACGCTCGGCGAGCACGCCGAGTCCGGCAGCGACTCCATCACGACGCTCTCGGACGGGAACACGCAGGTCGAGATCAACAACCTCGGGCCCGACGAACTGGACTCCTTCCGGTTCACCGGCACAGTCGTCGACTACGCGCTCGACGACGGTTACGACTACACGCTGGCGCTCAACGGCGTCACGACGACGTTCGAGGAACTCGTCGCCGACGGCGCCACCATCTACGACGAGTCGACCGGGAAGACGACGGACGACAGCACGAGCGACGACACCACGTCTGATGGCAGCACGTCCGACGGCAGCACAGACGACCCTCTCCCGCACCGCGTCTCCGTGTTCGCGCGGGACAAGGAAGCCGCGTCGACGTACACGTTCACGGTGACAGAGGAAGTCACCCGGGACGCCGCGGCGAGCGTCGTCACCAGCGACGGCAACGAGTGGGACGAACTGGAGGACATCGCCAGCGACGGACAGGTCGTCGGCATCGTCGGCAGCGGCGTCGACTCCTACCGGTTCAGCGGGAGTGTCGAGAACGTGACGGTCAGCGGCGACGCCGAGATCGCCATTTACCGGGACGTCTAACGATGGCGTCTCTCCCTGCCACCGACTGGAAGGAAGTCTCCCCTGACCCCGACCCGTCGAACGACCTCGAGTACGAACTCATCGAACTCGACGTCATCCAGACCACCGCCGGCGGCCGGCCGCAGGTGCTCGTCCTGCCCGAGGACGAGGACATGCTTCGTGAGGACGCGTTCATGGTCGTCGAGGAATCGGCCATCTGCGACCTCGAGACGATGGTCTGACCCGGCCGCTCACCCGCTGACGTCCGAAGCCCTCATTCCTGGGACCCCTTTACGGGGAACGCGATCTCCACGGTCGCCTTGTAGTTGGTGACGGTTCCTCCCTCCACGTCCGCAGTCCAGTCCTCTACCTCCACCCCGCTGATGTTCTCGACGGTGTTGCTCGCCTGTTCGACCGCGTTCTCGGCGGCGTGTTCCCAGGACTCCTCTGAAGTGCCCAGCACTTTGATGATTTTGACAGCAGTCATGCCGACCCACAGTAGCAGGCCGGCCACCATTGGTATGAACGCCGTACACCGCGAAACGCCGGCTTTCGAGAGACTCCACAGGCGTCGGGTCGGTCGGCGCCCGGCCGCGGTCAGAGCGCGATGGGGACGAGCAACACTGCCATCAGGTGGACGCGACGGGCGCCGAACCATGGCGGAATCGTCCCGACCAGCGTCGCGACGACGAGTAACGCGACGCCAACCACCCCCGCGAATAGCCACGACAGGACTACCAGGAGGACGCAGACCGCGACCGTGAGTCGCCGATGGTTGACGGCACGGACGAGCCGGAAGTACCGGTCACCGAGCACCGGGACAAGGACGGCCGCGACGACGGCAGCCAGCGCGACGCTCGCGAGCAGCAGGGGGAGCGTCCGGGGGAGTTTCGCCCGCTCGAACGCCACCAGGACGCCCGTGTGCGGATCACCCAGGGCGAACAGTGCGTACAGCGCGAAGACCGTGTTGGCCGTGTTCACTCCGGAGAGCGCCGCGACGAACGCCCGGTCACCCTCCGTGCGGGTGGCCTCGAGCGCGAAGATGGCCGCGATGGCGCCCGAGACGCCGGGCACGTACGCAACTGCGGCGCCGGCCAGACTCCCTGCCACGCCGGGTTCGACCACGTCGCGCGGGCGGTCGGCGACAACCGGGTCGCCCTGTTCGGGGACGCCGGCCCCGCGGTAGGCCGCGAGCAACACCGGTGCACCGAACAGGCCCGCGAACAGCGGCGCCAGCACGTCCCCCGTCGGGACCACGCCGGTCGGGTCCATCGGGAGTGCGACGACGCCGAGCGCGCCACTCGCGACGACGGATAGTAGTCCGCCGGCGCGCGCCCGCCACGACGTCTCGCGGGCGAGCAGAAACACCAGCAGCGCCGCGACCACCACGGTCAGGTGGGCGTAGACGAGCGGCGCGACGCGGTTGGCGACCCAGGTCACCGGAATCCCGAGGACGAAGGCCACCCCCACAGCGACGCCGCTACCGAGCGCAGAGATGCGCAGCGCCTCTCGCCCACGCCCTCCCATCACGAGTCGGTGGCCGGGGAGCGCGCTGACCGCCATCGCCGGGTCCGGGACCCCGAGCGCGAGCGTCGGCACGACGTCCAGGAACGAGTGGGTCACGCCCGCGGCGAGCAGCGCCGCGCCGACGAGGTGGGGCGGTCCCGGAACGGCCGGCGCGGCGGCGGCGAGCAGGAGCGCCAGCGTGTTGACGTGCAACCCGGGGACGAGGCCGGAGCAGGTTCCGAGCAGGATGCCGGTCGAGACGGCTGCCAGCGCGACCGCTGTCGCACCCGGCCCGACGAACACGCGCACCCCCACGACGTCCATCGAGTCGAGTTGGTCCCGTACTCGCATTTCAACCTACGCGTCGCTCCCGTTGTCGATGCCGGACGGACGAACGTACGCGTCGCTACGTGGCGTGGCGCGCGAAAGAATGTGGGTCGCTGTGGAACCGGATTAGCCGAAGAGGTCGCCGAGACCTTCGCCGCTGGCCTCCTCTTCCTCGTCGTCGTCGTCGCCCTCGTCTTCCGCTTCCGCTTCGGGCTCCTCTTCGTCCGCTTCCTCGGCTTCGGCCTCGTCGGCCTCCGCGGCACCACCGGCGGGCGCGGCGCCCGCGGCGGGTGCGGCGGCGGCCTGTTCGACGGCCTCCTCGATGTCGACGTCCTCGAGCGCGGCGACGAGCGCCTTCACTCGGGACTCCTCGACATCGACACCGGCGGCCTCGAGGACGCCAGTGATGTTTTCTTCGTTGAGCTCTTCACCAGTCTCGTTCAGGATGAGTGCTGCGTAAACGTACTCCATTGTTATCCGAACATCTCCCCGAGGCCTTCGGCGCCGTCGTCTCCGTCGTCGTCATCGTCGGAGTCGTCGGCGTCTGCCTCGGATTCAGTATCTTGGTCGTCGCTCTGTGCTTCCTCCTCCTCCTCGCTGTCGCCCTCGGCGGGCGCAGCGGGCGCTTCGACGTCCTGGAGCTCCTCGGGGAGCGCCTCCTCGTCGTCGATCTGCGCGGCGAGCGCGCGAACCTGCGCGTCCGCCTTGCTGACGAGGTCGTCGGCGAGATCCGGGCTCTCGATGGCCGCCTGGAGGCCGAGGCTCTTCGCCTCGCCGCTGGCCTTCGCGACCAGCGCGCCGACGGTCTGCGCCGTCGGGTACTCCGCGTTGATCGAGAGATTCCGGGCCGAGGCCACCGCGGACTGGATGTCCGCGCGGTACTCCTCGACGTCGATCTCCAGTTCGTCCGGCGTGAACAGGACGCCTTCGGAGAAGACGCCGCGCAGGTCGAGGCCGACCTCCTTCGGCTCGATGCCGAGTTCCGCGAGGACGTTGGCCACGTCGTTGGACACCGTCTCACCTTCCTCGGTGACGACGGAGTCCTCGAGCACCTGGATGGAGCCCTCCTGGATGCGCGCGTTGGCGCCGATGGTCTGGAGTTCGCCGACGAACGGACCGGGGTCGATGCCGGTGTCACCCTCGGGGATGACGATGTCGTTCGGGGCGACCTCGCCGGCGTTGATCGGTGCCGGCGTCTTCGACGCCTCGAGCTGCTTGAACAGCCCGAACGGGTTGTCGTTCGTGGCGACCAGTCCGACCTCACCCGAGATGTACTGGGTGAGCTCCTCGAGGCCGTCGTCGACCTCCTCGAGCGCGCGAACGAGCAGCGTGTTGCGGCTCATGCGCAGGGCCGCCGAACCGTGGAGGCCGCGGCGCATGTCCTGGAGCTGCTTGCTCGGGATGCCCGTGACGCTCACGACACCCACGCTGTCGTACTGTTCGAGGAGGTCGACCAGTTCGTCGACCTCCTGCTGTTTCCACTCGGGGACGTGGTCCGTCGTGCGCTCTTCTGCGGACATATCAGGCCACCTCCACGGCGGGCCCCATCGTCGTCTTGACGTAGACGCCGTCGATGTTGAGTGGGCCCTTCTCGAGGTCCGCGTGCAGGCGACGCAGGATAACGTCGATGTTGCTGGCGATGTCCTCGGCGGACATGTCCTCCGCGCCGACGCGCGTGTGGAACGTGCGCCGGTCGCGGCTGCGAAGCTGCACGGTGTTTTTCATTCGGTTTACTGTCTCGACGACGTCGTCGTCGGGCTGGAGCGGCGTCGGCATCTTGCCGCGCGGGCCGAGAACTTGACCGAGTGCACCCGCGATGTCCTGCATCAGGGATGCCTGCGCCACGAAGAAGTCCGTATCGTCAGCGAGGTCCTTCGCGGCGTCGGTGTCGTCTGCGAGGTCTGCGAGGTCGTCTGCGTCGAGAACCTCGTCGGCGACCTCCTCGGCTCGAACCGCGGTCTCGCCATCTGCGAAGACCACGATCTTCGTCTCCTGTCCGGTGCCCGACGGCAGTACGACGCCCTCGTCGACTCGATTCGACGGGTCGTTGAGGTCGAGGTCGCGCAGGTTGATCGCGAGGTCCACCGTCTCACGGAAGTTCCGCTCTGGGGCCTCGTCGAGTGCGCGAGCTACCGCCTCTTGGATATCGTTGTCTGCCATCTTTCACCTCCGTAGTGCGTCGACCCTGTGAAGGCCAGATCTCCTACGGGTCAGTGAAACAGGCTACGCCTGTCTCGCTTCGACAGAGGGGGATGCCGGCCTTAAAACCGTCGAACCAGTCCCGCCCGCGTGCGACGTTCCCACGGCCTGAGAGCTCCTGATACAGCGGCTCCAGCCCAGTCAGTTCAGGGTACCGATTTGCGTGGCTCGACCGGCAAACATGCGGCCGAGCGGTGGAGTAATCCGGCCCGACCGCGAGGGTCCCGGGTAGAGATGACCCGTTCGCCCGACGACAGTCCCAACCACTGGAACACCGAGACGTACGACGGGAGCCACTCCTTCGTCTTCGAGTACGGCGAGGACGTCGTCTCGCTACTCGACCCGCAGGCCGGCGAACGCGTCCTCGACCTCGGCTGCGGGACCGGTCACCTGACAGACGCGATCGCCGACTCGGGGGCAGAGGTCGTCGGTGTCGACAGCGCCGAGTCGATGCTCGCGGAAGCGCGCTCGGACTACCCCGACCACGAGTTCGTGCACGGAGACGCCCGCGACCTGGCGTTCGAGGAATCCTTCGACGCGGTGTTCTCGAACGCCGCCCTCCACTGGATTGCCGACCAGGACAGCGTCCTGGAGTCGGTCGCCTCGGTGCTCGAGCCCGGCGGTCGGTTCGTCGCGGAACTCGGCGGAACCGGCAACGTCAGCGCCATCGTCGACGCGGTGTTCACCGAACTGGAGCGCCGGGGCTACGAGCAATCTGACCCGTGGTACTTCCCGAGTATCGGCGAGTACGCTCCGCGCCTCGAAGCGCACGGCTTCGAGGTGCAGTACGCGACGCTGTTCGACCGACCCACCGAACTCGACGACGGAGAGGACGGCCTCGCCTCGTGGCTGGAGATGTTCGGCGACAGCCTGCTCTCCCCAGTGCCGGCGTCGGAACTGGACGACGTCGTCGCCGCCGTCGAGGACGAACTCCGGGCCGACCACTTCGAAGGCGGCGTCTGGACCGCGGACTACCGACGGCTTCGCTTCGTCGCCGTGAAGACAGCAGTCTGACTGGTCGGCGGCGGAGAATCGGAGAACAGCGAACTGCGATTGGTTACCAGACTTACGCTGCGGCTTCTTCCGCGCCAAGCACGTCGTCGTAGTCGCCGTTCTCGACGCGCTGCTTGAACGTCCGCGCGTCCTCGCCCTCGATGGTGACGCCGAGGGAGGCGCAGGTGCCCGCGACCTCCTTTGCCGCGTTGCGGGTGTCGTAGGAGAGCAGGTCCGGCTTCTTCTGCTCGGCGATCTTCTTCAGCTGCTCGATGGAGAGGTCCGCGACGAAGGTCTCCTGGGGTTCGCCGGAGCCGGTCTCGAAGCCAGCCTCGTCCTTGATGAGCGCCGCCGTCGGCGGAACGCCGACTTCGATGCTGAAGGAGCCGTCCTCCTCGTACTCGACGGTGACCGGTACCTCGGTGCCGTCGAACGCTTCGGTCTGGTCGTTGATCTCTGCAACGACGCCCTGCACGTCCACGGGAGTAGGTCCGAGCTCGGGACCGAGCGGTGGGCCGGGATCGGCCTGACCGCCGGGTACGAGCACTTCTATCGTCTCAGCCATACCCAGAAGAACCGCCGCCGCGGTTTTAACCCTTTCTTTTCAAGGGAGACTGACGCCCTGCCGCGCGAGGTAGTCGCTGACCTCCTTGATGACGACCGGGCTTCCGATGATGCGGACGAGGTCGCTGTCCTCGGGCTCGAAGACGGTGACGACGAACTCCGCCTCCAGGTCCTCGCGGAACTCCGCCAGCGTGGACGATGGCAGCACTATCTGGGTGCTGTCGCGGAACGTGGAGGGGTCGCCCATTACGTCTCCCTTGCTTTGAGACGAACTATTAACGTGTCGAAAGCAACGCCGGCGGGCGCGGAGGAAAGCGCTTTTCGGCACCAGCAGCATAGCCTCGGTCAATGGGTATCGAGGAGGAGATCGAATCGCTCGAAGAAGAAATCTCCAACACGCCGTACAACAAGTCGACGGAGGCCCACGTCGGGCGCCTGAAGGCGAAGCTCGCGGAGAAGAAGGAGAAACTCGAGAAGCAAGAGGCGGGCAGCGGCGGCGGTGGCGGCTACGCCGTTGAGCAGCACGGCGACGCGACGGTGGCGCTCGTCGGCTTCCCATCGGTCGGGAAATCCTCGCTCATCAACTCGATGACGAACGCAGACAGCGAGGTCGGCTCCTACGAGTTCACGACCCTCGACGTGAACCCCGGGATGCTCGACTACCGCGGCGCGAACATCCAGCTGCTCGACGTGCCGGGGCTCATCGAAGGCGCCGCCGGCGGCCGCGGTGGTGGCAAGGAGATCCTCTCGGTCATCCGCGCCGCCGACCTCGTCATCTACATGCTGTCGGCGTTCGAGATCGACCGCTACCAGCGCCTCGCGGACGAACTGTACAACGTCAACATCCGCGTCGACGAGGAGCCCCCGACGGTGAACGTCCGCCCGAAGGGTAAGGACGGCATCGACGTGAACTCCTCGGGCGAGATGGACCTCGACGAGGGGACGGTGAAGGGCATCCTCCGCGAACGCGGGTTCGTCAACGCGAACGTGACCATCCGCGGCAACCCCTCCGTCGACCGCCTCGTCGACGGCGTGATGGACAACCGCGTCTACATGCCGTCGCTCGTCGCGGTGAACAAGGTCGACCTCATCGACCCGTCGTACGCGGAGACGATGAAGGAGAACCTCCGCGAGCAGGGCATCGACCCCGAGGACGCCATCTTCATCTCCGCGGCGGAGGAGAAGGGCCTCGACACGCTCAAAGAACGCATCTGGGAGGAACTCGGTCTCATCCGCATCTACATGGACAAGCCCGGACGTGGCGTCGACTACGAGGAACCGCTCATCGTCCGCGAGGGCGACACAGTCGACGACGCGCTGCGGAAACTCGGCGGCACGCTCGACGAGCGCTTCCGCTTCGCTCGCGTGACCGGTCCCTCCGGCCAGCACGACGAACAGCAGGTCGGCCGCGACCACGAACTGGCGGACGAGGACATTCTGCGTGTCGTCGCGCGGCGGTAGATGAACCGTCGCCGCGTCGGCGTCGTCGTCCTCGCCGGCCTGCTGCCGTGGGTCGTCGTCGCCTGGCCCGGGGGCTGGTACCCAATCTTCTCCGCCGGCTTCCTCCGCGTCGAGACGCTCGCGTTCACGTCGCTCCCGACGTACGTCGCCCGCGTGGGTGCCTTCCCGAGCCACCTGCAGGCGTGGCCGATAGCAGTCCTGCTGTGGGCTGGCGCCGTCGTCACCGCAGCCGTCGACCGGGTCGACTCGGCTGTGACCGTGGGCCTACTCGCGCTCGCGGGGGCCAGCGTGCTCTCGCTCTCCCTCTCGCTGTCCGGCCAGCGCGGCATCACCGCGGTTCCGCTCGGAACGCTGTGGCTCTGGGCGGCCGCCGCCGTCTGCTACACCGACCAGTTCGCTGACTGACGACCCGCTGTTCCGCCTCCGGTACGCTTTTCGACCACGCAGTACACCGTGAGAACATGAGCGACTTCGTACTCGACCACGCGATGCTGCGCGTCGGCGACCTCGAGGCGTCTCTGGCCTGGTACGAGACCCACCTCGACTACGTCGAGCACGCGCGCTGGGAGGGCGAGACGTTCACGAACGTCTACCTCGGTCCGGCGGACCCCCACGAGGAGGGCGCGCTCCTCGAACTCACGCACAACCACGACACCAACGAGTACGATATGGGCGACGCGTTCGGCCACATCGCCGTGCGCACGGAGGACGTCTACGACGCCTACGAGCAACTGATGGACGGAGGCGCCCAGGACTACCGCGACCCCGACTCCTGTGGCGGTTCGTACGCGTTCGTCAAGGACCCGGACGGCCACGAGGTCGAACTCGTCGAGCGCGACTACGGCCAGCAGTGGAGCATCGACCACACGATGGTTCGAGTCGAGGACGCCGACCAGCACCTCGGCTTCTGGACGCGGAAGTTCGGCTACGAGCACACCGGCCGCTGGGAGTCAGACACGTTCGCGAACTACTTCATGAAGCCCGAGGGGGCGAGCGACGAGGCGATGGCCGTCGAACTCACCTACAACTACGACGGTCGCTCGTACACGCTCGGCGACGGCTGGGGCCACCTCGCGGTGCGCACCGACGACCTTGTCGGCGACTGGGAGGACCTCCTCGTCCGGGAGGCCGCGGACTACCGCGACCCCGAGTCCTGCGACATGAACTACGCGTTCACGAAGACCCCCGACGGCCACGAGATAGAGGTGCTGAACCCCGACGAGTCGCCGATGGACCGCTCGGTCTGACCGACGACCTCCCCGTCTTCGGGCAGTTTTTCTGCGCGGGCGACCTACCCAGCGCATGGGACTGCTCCAGTCGCTGAAGCCGGAGTCGCTGAAGCCGAAGTGGGAGTGCCAGAACTGCGGGAAGAGCTACCGGCGCAACCGGCGCAGCTGCTCGAACTGCGACAGCACGGTGTTCGATAAGCTGCGGTAGTCGGGAACGCTCGGCGAATCAGTCCAGACGGTCCTCGGGCGCGTCGGCCAGTCCGACCAGCGCGTCCCGTTCGACGTGGTGGAGGTCGCCCGGGAGCACGAGCAGGTGGAGCGGGTCGCCGAAGTCGAGTTCTGCGAGCGCAGCGAGCGTGTCCGCCCTGACTCTCGCGTCGGGCGCACCCGCACGTGCGACGACGACGCCGAGCGCGTCCGGGTCCCAGTGCTTCGCGAGGAGTGCGGCGGCGTGGCTCGCGGTCATGTACTCGTCGCCCTCGATTCGCGGGTGGTCGACCTTGATGTCCAGGTAGCAGAGCGTGTGGATCCCCCGCTCCAGATTGGCCTCGATGGTGTCGACGACCGAACCCGGGACGCCGTCGGCGCCGTGGGCCCACTCGAACGGGAGCGTCGTCGCCTTCCCGAAGCGGTAGTTCTGGAGCCCCGTCAGACTCGACGCCGCGGATTCGGCGGTCGGCGCGTGGACGACGCGGGTGTCGATGTCGCGGTCCTCGGCGCGCAGGCGGAGGTCGACGTGGGTCGTAGAGATCATCGTGTCGCCAGCGGTGAGGAAGACGGTGTCCCCCGCCTCTGCGGCGTCGAGAATCGGCTCCGGGTCCTGTTCGACGCCCGCGCGGTCCCGGACCTCGATGTCGGTGTCGTGGTAGGCTTCGAGGTCGGCGACGTCCGCGCCGACGAGTCTGCTGGTGTAGAACTCCGCGAACGCGCGGTCTGCGTCGGCGATGGCCTCGCGGCCCTCGACAGTGACCGAGCGCTCGTCGTAGAGTCCGAGGCCGACGAACGTGAGCATGGGCGGGGTTGTGCGCGAGCGACCCTATGGGTTTCGAGACCGCTGCGGGACTAACGACTTTGCGCGTGGCCGACCATTGCAGACACATGGAGTACGTCACCCTCGGCAACACGGGAACGAAGGTCTCACAGCTCTGTCTGGGCACCTGGCGATTCGGGCGCGAGGCGGCCAGCGGTGAGACCGAGACCACGAAGCGGGAGGCCCACCGCCTGCTCGACCGGGCGTGGGACCACGGCGTCAACTTCCTCGACACCGCGAACGTCTACGGCACGCCGTCGGGCACCAGCGAGGAGTGGATCGGCGACTGGCTCGCGGACCACGACCGCGAGGAGTTCGTGCTCGCGTCGAAGGTGTACGGGGAGATGGGCGACGGCCCGAACGACAGCGGCCTCTCCCGGAAGCACATCCGGAGCCAGATCGACGACACTCTCGAGCGACTCGGCACGGACTACCTCGACGTCTACTACATCCACCGCTGGGACGACGAGACGCCCATCGCGGAGACGCTGGACGCACTCACGGACCTGGTCGAGGCGGGGAAAGTCAACCACCTCGGCGCCTCCACGATGGCGGCCTGGAAGCTGACGAAGGCGCTCTGGACGGCCGACGTGGAGGACCACGCGCGCTTCGACGTCACCCAGCCGATGTTCCACGCCGCGGCCGGCGACGACGTCGCCGACTACCTCGAGGTCTGCGCCGACCAGGACCTCGCGGTCTGTCCCTACTCGCCGCTCGCCGGTGGCTTCCTTACCGGTAAGTACGAGCGCACCGAGGACGGGGGCGTCACTGGACCCGAGGGCGCCCGGGCGGACCTCGACGACCGGTTCGCGGAGTACTACGTGAGCGAGCGCGGCTGGCAGGTCCTCGACGAACTGCGCGCCGTCGCCGACGAACTGGACCGGACGCCCGCGCAGGTCGCGCTCCGCTGGCTCGTCGAGCGCGAGGCGTTCACCTGCACGCCCATTATCGGCGCGCGAACCACCGACCAGCTGGACGAGAACGTCGGCGCCACCGAGTTCTCACTTTCGGAGGACCAGCGAGCGCGCATCGACGACGCCCGCACCGGAGCGGGCGACACCGACGACTGAGCGCCCGAGGCCGCTAGTCGTCGCGGAAGCGACACCGGTAAGGCCGCGCCGCGCCGAACTCCGACGATGCCAGTCCCGTGCGTGCGCGTCCCCACCGAGGACGGCGAAACCACCCGACGCCGCCTCGCGGACGCCGACCTCGTCGACGCCGAGTACACCATCACCGGCGAGGACGGGTCGCTCTACATCCCGGTCACAGAACCAGAGGCTGTCCCAGAGGACCTCGCGGTCGTCGAGTTCGACGCGCCCGAGCGCCGCACGCAGACGAACCCTGCAGATATCCTCGGCTTCGAACCGTCCTACGAGCGCCTCGGCGACGTCGTCATCGTCGACGAGGACGACCCCGAGCGCGCCCAGCGCATCGCCGACGCAATCGTCGAGTCGGACGTGCGCGCGCGGACGGTGGTCAACCGGGCGTCGAAGATCAAGGGCACCGAGCGTGTCCGCGACTGGGACGTCCTCGCCGGGGAGAGCACGGAGACAGTCCACCGGGAGTACGGCTACGAGTTCGAACTCGACATCGCCGAGGTGTACTTCTCGCCGCGCCTCGCCACCGAGCGCCACCGCGTCGTCGAGCAGGTTACGCCCGGCGAACACGCCTTCGACATGTTCGCTGGCGTCGGCCCCTACGCGGTGCCGATAGCCGCCGCGGGCGCCGAGATCGTCGCCACCGACATCAACGAACGCGCCATCCACTACCTCCGGCGGAACGCCGAGCGAAACGGCGTCGCCGACCGCGTCACCGCCATCGCGGGAGACGTCCGAGTCGTCGCCGGAGACTACGAGAACTGGGCCGACCGCGTCGTGATGAACCTCCCCCACACGGCCGACGAGTTCCTCGACACCGCCGTCGCGCTCGCGGGCGACGACTGCGTGCTCCACCTCTACGACATCCAGCACGAGGACGACCCGTACGGCCCCGCAGAGGACGCCATCCGCGAGGCCGCCGAACCGGCGTACGACGTGACCGTCGAGAACCGCCGGTCGGTCCGGTCGTACGCGCCCCACGAACTCAACGTCGTCGTGGACGCTCGCCTCGTCCGCCGCTGATTCGCAAGCCTTATTTCTCGTATGCGGCTACGGTAGAGTGCAGCGAGCGTGTCCGAGCCGTGCCGGTATAGCTCAGACTGGTAGAGCGATTCCTTCGTAAGGAATAGGCCAAGGGTTCAAATCCCTTTACCGGCTTCAGGGAAACGGGTTCGTAACCCTCGTATTCTCGCAATTCGGCCGAACTGGTCAATAGCGGTCACTCGGCTTTCCGTATCTGTCCCGAACGGATCGAGGCACGCCGGTGTCGGATAGGCGGCAGGTGCCGTGAGTCGACCCCGGGGTAGGCCCGCAGCGTCGGGGGCAACCACCACTACCGGCGGACTTCGGCTGGACTCAATCACTGTCGGCTGGCCCTGGATAGAAGGTGGTGATTACGGCGCGCCTGTGAGGCAGTGAACTATTGGGGAAGTCACCTGTTGGTATCTATGGGGTTCGAGGCACGTACTTATTTCAGTTCTCCGGACACTCGTACACCTAACCCAGCGCTATACTTCTCTCGACCACCCGCGGTGAGGGGTGTTCCCGTTCGAATGATGCCTGGTGAGACTACCACTCATGAAACTCGTTGTCAAACCACTCGACCGGCAGAGTGCAGGAAAAGGTATCGCGGCGATCGACCGCGAGGCGATGGCGGAACTCAACCTCAGTAGCGGTGACTTCGTCACGATCGAGGGCGAGGAAGGGACCGTGGTTGCCCGTGTCCGACCGGGACGGGCGGGCGAACGACAGCGCGGCGTCGTCGGCATCGACGGCCAGACGCGCCAGACCACTGGGGTACGAATCGACCAACTTGCCCGGGTGGAACCGGCCGACGTGGCGACGGCAGAGGAGCTGTCGATCGCGCTCCCGCCCGCCCTGCAGATCCGCGGCGATCTCACACCGTATCTGCGCGAGAAGTTGGTCAACCGCGCGGTCCAGACGGGTCAGACCGTGCCACTAGCGATCGGGTTCGGCTCCATGCCGGGGCGATCCAACCGCCGGATTCCGGTCCGCATCGTCGACAGTGATCCCGACGGGACCGTGATCGTCACGCAGTCGACGAGCATCAACGTAGTCGAACAGTCTGCGGAGGAGGTCGACGCCGGACACCCGGACGACGCGACCGGGAGCTCCGAGGCCCCGGGAATCACCTACGAGGACGTCGGCGGGCTCGACGAGGAACTGGACCAGGTTCGGGAGATGATCGAACTGCCGATGTCGCATCCCGAGCTCTTCCAGGCACTCGGCATCGAGCCACCGCAGGGCGTCTTGCTCCACGGCCCGCCCGGAACTGGCAAGACGCTCATCGCGAAGGCGGTCGCCAACGAGATCGACGCCAACTTCCAGACCATCTCCGGCCCCGAGATCATGTCGAAGTACCACGGCGAGAGCGAGGAGCGGTTGCGCGAGGTCTTCGACGAGGCCGAGGAGAACGAACCCGCGATCGTCTTCATCGACGAGATCGACTCCATCGCCCCGAACCGGGACGACACGCAAGGCGACGTCGAGCGCCGCGTCGTGGCGCAGTTGCTCTCGCTGATGGACGGCCTCGAGGACCGTGGGCAGGTGACGGTCATCGGAACAACCAACCGCGTCGACGCCATCGACCCCGCGCTGCGCCGCGGCGGCCGCTTCGACCGCGAGATCGAGATCGGCGCGCCGGACACCAGGGGCCGCAAGGAGATCCTCCAGGTCCACACCCGGGAGATGCCCATCGCCGAGTCCGTGGATCTCGAACAGTACGCCGAGAACACCCACGGGTTCGTCGGCGCCGACCTCGAGAGTCTCGTCCGCGAGGCGGCGATGAACGCGCTCCGACGTGTCCGCCCCGACCTCGACCTCGAAGGCGACGAGATCGACGCCGAGACGCTCGAAACGCTCGACGTGACCGAGCCGGACTTTCGAGCGGCACTCCGGGAGATCGACCCCAGCGCGCTCCGAGAGGTATTCGTCGAGACGCCCGACGTCACCTGGGAGGACGTCGGCGGTCTCGAGGAGACCAAAGCCCGACTCCAGGAGGCCATCCAGTGGCCACTGGAGTATCCCGAGGCGTACAGACAGGTCGACCTCCAGTCGCCGAAGGGGATACTGCTCCACGGGCCGCCCGGAACCGGGAAGACGCTGCTCGCGAAGGCCGTCGCGAACGAAGCCCAGTCCAACTTCATCTCCGTCAAAGGACCCGAACTGTTCGACAAGTACGTCGGGGAGTCCGAGAAGGGCGTCCGGGAGATCTTCGAGAAGGCGCGGTCGAACGCTCCGACCGTCATCTTCTTCGACGAGATCGACTCCATCGCGACGAAACGCGGGAGCGGCGGCAGCGATTCGAACGTCGGTGAACGCGTCGTCTCACAGCTGTTAACCGAACTCGACGGGCTCGAAGAACTGGAGGACGTGGTCGTGATCGCGGCCACGAACCGGCCAGACCTCATCGACGACGCCCTCACGCGTGCGGGTCGAATCGAGCGCAAAATAGAAGTGGGAGAGCCGGACGAGGAGACTCGGCGCGAAATCCTGGCGATCCATACCCGGGACCGGCCACTGGCGGACGACGTCGATCTCGACCGTCTGGCGGCCGAGACGGACAGCTTCGTGGGTGCGGATCTGGCCGCGCTGTGTCGGGAGGCGGCGACGGTAGCCGTTCGGGAGCACGTCCGGTCCCAGACGGAGGGTTCGGCGACGGCCGTCGAGGATATCGTGCTAACCCAGGCGCACTTCGAAGCGGCACTCGAGGAGGTCAGTCCGGAAGACGCCGATCCCGACGACGAGGACGACAGCCTGTGAGGGCGTCTTCCATTCGAATCATCGACTTCCTGTAACCGCTCCCTGGATTCACCAGACGACTTTTGGCAGTATCCGTATGGAGTGTGCAGTGGTTCAATGGGGCTGGACGCCACTCGACGCGCCGCGTGCTTTGAGTCGTCCCCTGTTCGATTGAGCGGGGCCGTTTGCAGTTCTGGTCGTCAAGCGGACCATCCAGCAGGTCGACTCTGTCCAGTGTCTCCGTGTCGTCGGGGATGTGTCTCCCGGTACGACTCCACGAAGCGGCTCGCGTCGACGAGCGGGAGCGTCCCTGCCGAGTGTGAACATACCCAACTGCTTTCTACGGGGACTGATAGCGTGGGGTATGGCTAGCGCACCCGAGTCGGAGAACGAACCGGCAGTGACGGACGGCCGGTCGAGGTGGAGACGGATGCGGGCGGTGCTCCGCGACTGGATGCCGCGGTGGAAGTGGGGCGTCGTCGTCGGAATCGCGGTCCTGCTGGTCGTGACCGGCATGTCGGCGGACGCGACCTTCGTCGAACTCGCCTCCGGATTAGTCGTCGGCGCACTGGTTGCCTTCACGTGGGTCTTCGGCGCCACGGCCCTCTACCGGGTTTACGGGCGAGTCACCCGCGGCGGCAACCGCCCAATCGTCCGTGGAGCGGCACCGACCGACAAGTTAGACGTGGCGGCGACGGCCACCGAGGAGGCGCCGACCGGGGACGCGGACACCGCACCGTGTCGCGCCTGCGGGACGAACATCTCCACGGTGGTCGTCCGCTGCCCCCAGTGTGGCTACGAACCGAAGAACCGCCACGCGACCGGGCGCCTGCTGTTCGTCCTGTTCGGCGCGCTGCTGACGCTCACGGTCGTCGGCGCAATCGTCGGCATCCCGATGGTGCTGTTCGGGGCGCTGAGCACGTACGCCGCGTCGAAGTGGCGCCCCTCGAACAAGAACCCGTTCTGAGAACCAGCCCGACTTCTCTGTCGTCGCCCCGATTCAGAGCTCCATCCCCATCTGTCGCGCCATCCACTCCTCGCCGGCGCGGCCGACCATCGCGTCCCAGTCATCGAAGCGCGTCCGCTCGGCGACGTAGTCGTCGAACTCGTCCTGTGAGACGTCAGCGAACGCCTCTCGGGAGTCGACGTCCCACCGGCAGGCGTCGAGGAACGAGTCGATGGAGTCCTCGTGAGTGTGTCTCCGCATGAACGCCGGCGGGAACATCTCCGCGAGCGGGAGGTCGGCCTGCCCCTCCATCGCCGCAGCCCGCTCGTGCATGTCGTCCAGCAGTGCGTCGATGTCCCCGGTGTGCCCGGCCATGCGAACGTCGTACGACGGAGCCGGTGAAATAGTTTCTCGCCGCGGGGGCTCCGTCCGGCACTCCCTGGGTCAACTGGCGCACGACCAGAGGCCGGTCCCGTTCTCGCGGGCGCGCTGTTCGGCGGCGGCGAACGCGTCGCGCTTCGAGAACTGGGTGTCGTAGAGTCGCGCGTAGCCGTCCTCGAGGAGCGCGCGGTTGAACGACTCACCCTCGACGGTGACGTACGCGAGCAGGCGGTCGTAGCCGCCGCGGCGGTCGGCCTCGCTGTCGGTTGTGACGGTGACGCTGGCGCCCGCGAGGCGCTCGGTGGCGAACTCGCTGGCGCGCTCGCCCCACGACCGGAGGCAGGCGCGTCCGGCCTCGGTGTCGGGGACGCCCTCGAACTCGTCCGGGCTCACGCCCTCGTGGACCTCCGGGGTGTCGACGCCGAGCAGGCGGACCCGGTCCTCGCTGCCGTCCGCGAAGCGCACGTCGAGGGTGTCGCCGTCGACGACGTGGACGACGGTCGCGGTGCGTTCGTCCGGCGTGGTCTCGGGACCGAGCAGCGACCCGGAACAGCCGGCGAGCGCGACGAGGACGACGACGGCGAGCGCGCGTCGGTTCACGGGGCGGGGTTGGGCGCTCGGACTTGTTAACGTTCGCGCCGCGCGACCAGCGCGCCAACCGTCAGCGCGAGCGCGACCAGCGCGACACCGACACCGAATCCGGGAACCGTGGCGTCCGACTCACTGACGTCGACGGTCACGCTCAGGTCGCCGACCGCGAGTTCGCGCTCCCCCACTTCGTCGAGGGTGACGGTCCGGGAGCGCGTGACCGACTCGCCCGCGTCGAGGGTGACGTCGAAGCTCCCGACCTGCTGGCCGTCCACAGTGAGCGGGAGGGTCCCCGTCGCGGGGTGGGCGGTCGGACTCGCGAACGTGGCGGTGACGGTGACGTCCTCGCCCGGTGCGACACTCCCCGGGGAGACGGAGAGGTTATCGACGACGGGGTCGGCGGGTTCTCGGACAGTGACCGGAACCGTGTTCCTTCCGACCGTGAGGTTGTACGTCCCGGCTTCGGTGAACTGGTGCTGGAGGGCGACGTCGTCGCTCCGCGTGGGGTCGAGCTCGCCGCGCACCGCCGCCAGCGTGGAGTCATCGAAGCCGAGTTTCACGACGTACGACCCCTGGCTACCGCCGTCGTTGGTCACCTTCGCGCTGACCGCGAGCGTCTCGCCGACGTAGAGGGTCGGCTGCGAGGTGAACGTCTCGTCGCGGAACGGGCCCGTGACCTGGTAGGACTCGACGTCGTAGCGCATGCGGGCCGGCTGGGTGTCGAACGCCTCGCCGTGTTCGGCCTCGGACCACATCTCGGGCGTGTCGCTGGTCTCCGTGTAGCGCTGGGCGTACTCGCGGGCCGACGACGAGGACACCGCAGCGACGACGTCCAACACGTCCTCGTTCGACACCGGACCGTCGTGCTGGTTCAGCCGCCACAGCACGTCGTCAGTGGTGGCAGCGCTGTTCGTGTCGAGTCGAATCTGCCGGTCCACGCTCCCCCACACCAGGCTCCCTTTGAGGTAGTTCGCGCCGGAGGCCCACGTGGTCGGCTGGGCGAGAATCGCGTCGCGCCACGGGTCGCGCTCGCCGTAGCCGAGGTACCGCTGGAACGACTGGAAGTCGACGTAGCCGGCGCGCAGGGAGAGCGACCCCGCGTAGTACTCTGCTGCCGCCTCCATCGTCCAGCGGCCGCTGGTCGCCGTGGTGTAGTCCTGGCGCGTGTGCACGTACTCGTGGAGCCAGACGTTCCCCGGGTCCGAGAGCCGGGAGTCCGCGACGACCCACGCGTCGTTACCGCCGTACTCGACGCCCCTGACGCCCCAATTCGCGTTCGCCGGCGCGGCGACGAACCAGACGTTCTCGTCCTTCGAACCGACTCGGAGCCGACTCGAGGCGGCCCCGAGGGCCTCGAGGACGTCCCCCGGCGACTCGGCCATCGAGGCGCGCTCCGGGACGACCAGCGTGAACGTCTGGCCGTTCGCCGTGCGGGTGTACTCCTCGACGTCCCCCATGTACGCTATCTCGCCGCCCGTCGAGCCCGGGCCGTCGACGGCCACGTCCTCGTCTATCGTGACAGTGAGGGAGTCGGGGCCTCGCCAGCCCCACCCCGTCTGGAGTCCCGGCACCGTGACGAGCGCCCACTCGCCCGTGTCGGTGAAGGAGTACTGCTGGTCCGCGGACCCCGCGGGTGCCCGCGGGCCGCTGGCCGACTGGTTCGCCGGTATCGAGAACCGCAGCGTCGCGGGGTCGGTGCTCCCGTCCCAGGCGTAGCGGTCGCCGTCCTGCGAGAACGAGTCGCTCCTGACGTCGTGGGCCTCGGCGGGGAGCCGCACCTTCATCGACGTGAGTTCGTCGGGGACGTCGTACGTCGCGCTGACGTCTATCTCACCGGGTTCGTCCGGTGTCCGGTGGAGTCGTATCGACTTCTCGATGGTCCGGGTGGTCGCCGACCGGGCGTCGGCCGACTGCGTGTCCGCCGTTCGGAACTGTTCGACGGCTGGCGCGTCGAGAGAGTCACCAGCGGCCGGCACCGCAGCGGCGGCGGGACCTGCGACCAGCGACGCGAAGACCAGCACCGACAGCGCCACCGCACGTATCATGCCCCCACCTCTGAGCCCGACACTCATAGGCGACGTGGCCGCGTCACCCCTCGTCGTTGCCGCCGTCTGCCACCGCGAACTGGTCGCCAACGTCGTCGAGCGCCGCGACCGCGGGAACCAGCCCGTCGGGAGCGACTCGCGTCCCCGACCCCTGGTCGCCGACGACCAGGACGTTCGTCGCAGCCCGCTGGAGTTCGGGGTTCGCCCCGAGTTCGGCGGCCTCGCTCGCAATGACGACTGCGTCGGCCGCTTTGACGAGTTCCTGAGCGCGATCGACTGCTTCCGCGGGTGGGGCGAACGGCGGAACGGTGACCACCTGCGCGCCGAACCGGCGGGCCGTCTCGTGGTCGACGTCGCCGTCGACGACCGGGCCGACCGTCACCTCGGCCCCGGCGTCCGCGAGACGTCGAATCAGCGGCGCCCCGGTGGCTCCGCCGCCGAGCACGTGCACCCGGCGGTCGAGGCCGTCCTCTACGTCGGGGAGGGGCGTGACTGTCGGCGCCCCCGTCGCGGGGTCCGTGCCGACCGCGACCCGCGCGTCGAAGGCGTCCCTGACAGCGGCTGGCGTGAGCACGTCCGCCGGGCGCCCGGAGTCGACGACGCGGCCGTCCGCGACGAGGACGAGTTCGTCGCAGTAGCGCGCGGCCAGGTCGAGGTCGTGGATGGCTGCGACGACCGCGCGGTCGGCGTCGTCGGCGAGGCCGCGGACGAGTTCGAGCGTGCGGATCTGGTGGTTCACGTCGAGGCTCGCGGTCGGTTCGTCGAGCAGGAGGACGGGCGCCTCCTGGGCGAGCGCGCGCGCCAGCAGCACGCGCTGGGTCTCGCCGCCGGACAGCGAGGTGACGTCGCGGTCTGCGAACTGCGCGACCTCCGCGCGCTCCATCGCGCGGTCGACGGCGTCCGGGTCGTCGTCAGCACCGAACCGCGGGATGTGGGGGTGGCGCCCCATCTCGACGGTCTGGCGCACGGTGAACTCGAAGGCGACGTGGGTGTCCTGTGGGACGCTGGCGATGCGCCGGCTGGCGGCCTTCGAGGAGAGCTCTTCGACCGCCTGGTCGTCGACGAGGACGGTCCCGTTTTCCGGGTCGATGACGCCGTTCATCGCGCGCAGCAGCGTCGACTTCCCGGCGCCGTTCGGACCGACGACGCCCACGAGTCGTCCGTCGGCCACTGTCGCGCTGACGGCGTCGAGGATCTGTTCGCCGCCGAGTTCCACGTCGACGTCACGGACGTCGAGGGTCACAGCGCACGCACCTCCCTGTCGCGGAGCAGGTAGAGGAAGAACGGCGCGCCGACGAACGCGGTGACGATGCCGACCGGAAGTTCGGCCGCCCCGGTCCGGGCGACGGTGTCGGCGAGGACGAGGAACGCGCCGCCCGCGAACGCCGACGTCGGGAGGAGCACGCGGTGGTCGGGGCCAACGAGCAGGCGCATCGCGTGGGGCACGACGAGGCCGACGAAGCCGATGACGCCAGCGACGGCGACGGCGGCAGCGGTGACGACGCTCGACACCGCGAGCAGGAGCCGCTTCGTCCGCTCGACGTCGACACCGAGGGTGTGTGCGTCCTCCTCCCCGGCGAGCAGGACGTTCATGTCCCGCGCGTACGCGAGGAGGACGAGGGTTCCGAGAACGACCGTTGGAAGCGCGAGTTCGACCTCGTGCCAGCGCGTCCCGTTGAGGTGTCCCATCAGCCAGTACATCGCCTCGCGGATGCTCCGCCCGGATTTCACGATGACGAACGACGTGACGGCGCCGAGCAGCGTCTGGACGGCGATGCCCGCGAGCAGGAGCGTCGCGACCGGCGTGCGGCCGTCCTGCGTGGCGAGGAGGTAGACGGCGAACGCAGCGACGAGCGCGCCGACGAACGCGGCGACCTGGACGCCGAACGGGAGGAAGGCCGGGAACGCGATGACGGTGACTGCGGCCACCGCGGCGCCCGAGGAGACGCCGATGATGGAGGGGTCGGCCATCGGGTTCCGGAAGAACCCCTGCATGACCGTGCCCGCGACGGCGAGCGCGGCGCCGACGGTGGCCCCGAGCACGATGCGGGGCATCCTGAGCTGGCCGACGATGTACTGCGCCTCGCCGGGTACGTCGAACTGGAGCGGCGAACTGTAGCCGACGTCGATGGCGGGCCAAGGCAGCGACCCGACGAACGGAATCGTCGCCGAATCGACGAACGGGGAGACGGCCGTGGGGACGGCGACCGTCTCCAGGGCTGCGAGGGCCACCTGCTCGATGGGGATGGAGACGTGGCCGATGGTGGCGCTGACGAGCATGACCGCCACGAGGACGGCGAACGCGACGGCACTCCAGAGGCTCGCTCGGGTTCGAACGCGCATTACTACAACCGTATTTGCTTTAGACAGATATTTATTGCGTTAGCTGCCTCGATGAGGTATGCGCAGAACTGCAACCGTAGTTGGTGTAGTCCTACTCGTTCTTAGTGCGGTGGCCCCGGCCGCCGGTGCCGCCAGCGCCGTCGGTGCACAGGACGGCGGAACGCTCGAGTGCGAGTTCCCGCTGACCGAGAGCGACGCCAGCGGCCACGAGGTCACCGTCGACGCGGAACCGGAACGCGTCGTCACACTGAACCCGAGCGCCGCACAGACGATGTGGGAGATCGGCGGCCGCGAGAAGGTCGTCGGCATCTCGCAGTTCGGGGGCTACCTCGAGGGAGCCGACTCCCGTGAGGTCGTGACCTCCGGCTTCCCGTCGACCGTGAACGTCGAGCAGGTCATCAGCCTCGAACCCGACCTTGTGCTCGCGCCCAACACCATCAACAACGACACGGTCCAGCAGATACGGGGTGCCGGCATCGCCGTCTACCGCTTCGAACTGGCCGACTCCATCGACAGCATCTACAACAAGACCCAGCTCATCGGTCGGCTGACCGGCGAGTGCGCTGGCGCCGAGGAGACCGTCACCCAGATGCGCGACCGCGTCCAGACCGTCGAGGAAGCCGTCGCCGGCGAGCAGAAGCCCAGCGTCTACTGGGGCACCGAAGCCGGCTTCACCGCTGGCCCCAACACCTTCGTCGGTCAGATAATCGAGCGGGCGGGCGGGCAGAACATCGCCGCCGAGGCGAACTCTAGCGCGCCGTACCCGCAGCTCTCCGAGGAGTTCATCGCCGACCAGGACCCCGAGTTCGTCGTCGTCAGCGTCTACCCGGAACAGCTGGGCAACGAGTCCCGCTCGTACATCCCCCAGGACTCGGTCATCCGGAACACGACCGCCTGGGAGGAAGGCAACATCGTCGTCGTGGACACCAACCACCTGAGTCAGCCCGCGCCGCGCATCGTCGAACCGATGACGCAGATGGCCCAGGCGTTCCACCCCGAGGCGTACGCCGACGCCAACACCACGACCACGACGACCACCACGGCAGCGCCGACGACCACGACGGCCGACGCGCCGGCCACGACAACCACCACTGACGGCGAGTCCGGCGGCGGTGTCCCCGGGTTCGGTGTTCCCGCTGCAATCGTCGCCGTGCTCGGCGCCGCGCTGCTCGCACGCCGATAACGCAGCCCATTCTCTCGGTCCGCTCCGATACCATTTAACCGCGTGAACCGGTACGCTCCGCCATGGTCGAGAACGTCATCTGGCCAGCCTACTTCGACGCGACGCTCTCCCGCCGCGATGGACGTCGCATCCCTCGATCACTCGCGGTCGAGGAGCCGACCGTCGACGAGATCGCGACCGCCGTCCAGCAGGTCGGCTACGACGCCGTCGTCGAGCGTGACGTATCCTACCCCCGGCGACACTGGGAGCAGTCGGGTCGCGTCCTCGTGAAGGACGCCGACGACGCCGGGAAGTCTGACCTCCTGCAGGCCGTCGCCGCGTACGTGACGGCGCTCCGTGACTGATGCGGCGCGCCGGCGACGTGGTGCGGACCGCACAGAACGTCGCGGTGGTGCGCTGCGACGGCGAGGACCACCCCGACATCGGGGACAGCGTCGTCGACCAGAACCTGGACTCTGTCGGGCGCGTCGTGGACGTGTTCGGCCCGGTCGAACGGCCGTACCTCTCGGTCACGCCCGACCGCGGCGTCCACCTGCCGGCGCTCGTCGGACAGACCCTCTACGTCCGGTGACCGACTCAGTCGAGTCGCAACACCAAAGCGGGGCGGGTGAGAGAACCTGGGTATGAACGACTCGACCCGCGTCGCCACCGTGCTCGGCGCCGTCGTCGCGCTCTTTCTCGTCGTCCAGTTCGGCGCGCTCGCACTCCTCGAACCGTTCGAGTCAGCTGGCCTGCAGTCGACGGAGGACCCCCAGAACCCGCTCAACAGCGTCTTCTACGTCGGCTTCTTGCTGGTCGTCACGGGCGCCATCCTGCTCGTCATCAAGTACGACGTGCAGTGGATTCTCCGCGGATTCGTCCTGCTGACGAGCGGCTTCATCGCCTCCTACGTCTTCGGCGTGGCGTTCCCGGCCGTCATCGTCGAGGGCGTGAACCTCGCGGCGTACCTCCCCGCGGCCGTTCTGGTGGTCGCGCTGTACGCTTACCCCGAGTGGTGGGTCATCGACAGCGCCGGCGCAATCATGGGGATGGGGGCCGCGGCGCTGTTCGGCATCAGCTTCGGCATCCTCCCCGCTATCGTGCTGCTGACGGCGCTGGCCGTCTACGACGCCATCAGCGTCTACGGCACCGAACACATGCTGACGCTCGCCTCGGGCGTCATGGAGCTACGGCTCCCCGTGGTGCTGGTCGTGCCGACGACGCTGGCGTACTCTTTCCGCGAGGACGCCGAGGAGGTGGCAGAGAGTGCCGAGGAGAGTGAACGCGACGAGTCGGGGGCGGACCGTAGCGCGTACTTCATCGGACTCGGGGACGCCGTGATGCCGACGATACTCGTGGCGAGCGCGGCGTTCTTTCTCGACACGCCGAGGGTGTTCGGCGTCGAACTCGCCGCGCTGACGGCCATCGTCGGGACGATAGTGGGCCTCCTCGTCCTGATGCGAATGGTGTTCAAGGGACGGGCGCACGCGGGGCTACCGCTGCTGAACGGGGGCGCCATCCTCGGTTATCTGGTCGGCGCGCTCGCGGCGGGAATCCCGCTCGTGGAGGCGCTGGGCCTGACGCAGTGGGTGTAGGGCGAACAGGCGGCGGCAGGTGAGCGCTCCGGGAAGCTTCCACCGGAGGCTCACGTTCGGGTATCGTGGAGGGGGCCGCCGCGATCCCACTCGTCGCTCCACGCTGGCTTTCAGGTCACGGCCGGGGATGGCCCCGCTCTGGTACGTAAACCCTCGGACTACTCGCCGGTGAGCGCCTCGCTCGCGGGCGCGAACTCGATCTCTTTCCCGCGATTCCGCTCGACCGCGCGCTCGTACAGCATGTGAGCGGCGGCCGCCGTCTCGATGCCCGTCCCGCCGCTGTCGAAGACCGTGACGTCCTCGGGGGACTCCCGGCCGGGCGCGCTTCCGGCCACGACCTCCCCGAGTTCCGCGTGGACGTGGTCCGCCGTGACGACGCCCTCCTCGACAGCCTGGATGAACGAGCCGGCGTCCTGCGTCGCGCGTTCCCGGAGGTCAGGCACGTAGACTGCGCGCTCGATGGTGGTCGCGTCGAGTTCCCGCTTCTCCGGGTCGTACTGCCCCATCGCGGTGACGTGGGTGCCGTCCGCCAGGTTCGCGCCGTCGAAGACGGGTTCGCTCGCGTTTGTCGCGGTGACGACGACGTCGGCCTCCTCGACCGCCGCGGCGCTGGACGCGACGGCAGCGACCGACGCGTCCAGTCGCTCGTTCATCTCCGCGGCGAACGACTCGCGGTGCTCCTTCGTCGGGGAGTACACCCAGACGGTGTCGAGGTCGCGGACGGTAGCGGTCGCCCGGACCTGTCCGCGCGCCTGTGCGCCGCTCCCGATGACGGCGAGCGTGCTGGCGTCCTCCCGGGCGAGCGCGTCCACACCGACGGCGCCCGCGGCACCAGTCTTGAACGGGTTCATCCGCGCCCCGTCGACTATCGCGCGCGGTTCGCCCGACTCGGCGTCGAACAGCGGCGTGACGAACCACGCGTCCCGCTCCCCGAAGCCGGCGCTGTACATGTAGCCCCCCATCGCGCCGGTCTCCGGGAGGATTGCGGCGTACGCCGTGAACATGCCCGGTGGAGACTCGTTGAGGAGCTTCGTCCGGGGTTTCGCCGGCGCGCCCTCGCCGCGCTGCCGGTACCCATCTCTGACGGCGTCGACGTAGTCGGCGGGGTCGGCGAGGTCGGCGACGTCCTCGTCGGCGAGGAACAGCGTCTCGGTCATATGCGCCGATTCGCGCGTCAACGGGTTAAGAATTGAGGCCGCTCGCCGAGTCGGTGCTACCGCGGTCGTTTCAGTCAGCGGGTTCGTAGGACGATGACGACGAGTGAGTCCCGGTGTCGCTGGGTTCGTTGACGAAGAGGCCGTGTGCAACCAGTCCTGCCGCGACGACGCCGCCGAGGGTGACGGCCGTCGTGTTCGCCGCGCCGATGGCCGCGAGGACGGCGCTGACGCCGACGAGCGCGACCGGAATGAGAACGAGGAGTGCGTCGTAGTAGCCGGTCATGGTTGTCTTTTCGCTGTGACCGAACCACAATAAAAGGGTTCTTGGACTATTGGCAAATGTGCTGCGTAAGTTATGCAGTGGCGGGCGGTACCCGGGGGACAACGCGGCGTTGAGCCGGGTTGACAGTAGCTAACAGGCGGATGGTGCAGAGAGTGCGGCTTCTTTCGCGGTGTGTAACGAGGGACTGTTTCCGATGTGGACACGTCTATAACGCCCCGCGTGGATGGTAGGGACGATTGCAGTGAACCGGAACGACCGCGCCATCGTCGGCCTCGTCTCCCTCGCGCACGCGATGGTCCACACCTACGAACTCTCCATCCCCATCCTCATCCCGCTGTGGCTGGAGGCGTTCCAGGTCGACCGGGCGACCATCGGCGTCGTCGTCGCCATCGGCTACGGGCTGTTCGGCCTCGGCGCACTCCCGGGTGGCGTGCTCTCGGACCGGTTCGGTTCCCGGCGACTCATCGCTGGCTGTCTGTTCGGGATGGCCGCCTCGTTCGTCGTGCTCTCGCTGGCGCCCTCGATTCTCGCCGTCGGATTCGCGCTCGTCTGCTGGGGGGTCGCCGCGAGCGTCTACCACCCCTCCGGCCTCTCGCTCATCAGCACTGGCGTCGAGGCCCGCGGGAACGCCTTCGCCTACCACGGCATCGCGGGCAACGTCGGCATCGCCCTCGGCCCCCTGGCGGTCACGCTGCTGTTGCTCGTCGCCGACTGGCGGACGGTCGCCATCGTACTCGCCGCCCCCGCCGTGGTCGCCGGGCTCGTCGCACTCCGCGTGCGTTTCGACGAGCGCGCGGCAGTCGCCGGGGCGGAAGCCGACGGCGGCGACTCGAAGGCGAGCGTGGGCGTCGGCTCCCTCTCGGAGTTCCTCGCCGAGTCGAAACTGTTGCTCGTCGGTCCCTTCGCCGCCATCCTGCTGGTCGTGATGCTCGACGGTCTCTACTACCGCGGCGTGCTGACCTTCCTGCCGAACGTGCTCTCGGAGTTCCCCGCGTTCGCGCCCGTCGAGTTTGCCGGCCGCGAGATAGAGCCCTACCGGTACGCCTACGCGGGACTGCTGATGGTGGGGGTCCTCGGGCAGTACGTCGGCGGGAAACTCACGGACCGCGTGTCGACGGAGCGCGCCATCGCGGTCGGGTTCGGCGCGCTCGTCGTCCTCGCACTCGCGTTCCTGCCAGCGGCGGAGGCGGGTCTCGTCCCGCTGCTCGTGGTCGGCGCGCTCCTCGGGTTCACGCTGTTCGTCATCCAACCGCTCTACCAGGCGACGGTCGCCCTCTACACGCCCGCCGGCACCCGGGGGCTCTCCTACGGCTACACCTACCTCGGCGTGTTCGGCGTCGGCGCGCTCGGCGCGGCTATCGCCGGGGGCGTCCTCCAGTACGCCGGCCCGCCAACGCTGTTCGCGGTGCTCGCGGTGTTCGCCGCGCTCGCCTCGGGGGTCGCCGTCTGGCTCAGTTTCCGGTGAGGTCCACGACGACGAGCGTCGCGAACCGCATGACCGCGATCAGCAGGCCGCCGAACAGCAGCGCGACGAGGAAGAACACGGGGTCGGCCTCCCCCGGGAAGTAGTCGGTGCCACGAAGCACCTGGCCGACGAAGTCGGCGCCCAGCCACGACGCGACACCGAGCACGAGCGCGCTGCGGGTGGACGAAAGAACCTGCGAGTCGTAGCCGCCGGCCAGCGGCGCGACGAGGAGCCAGCCCACGAGGAACGGAACGAGGACGCCGGCGTACCGCTCGGCTGTCAGCGAGCCGTGACGCATCGTGCCGAGCAACACCATCGTGAGGACTGCCAGCAGGTCCCCTGGGAGGAACCGCACGAACGCCCGCGCGTCGACGTCGACGAGATTCATGGAGCGCGCTTCTCGGCGGGGGATTATCCGTCTCCCGATTTCGCGCCGACGGTCGTCGCCCTGAACCCGCCGTCGAGAGCGGACTCAGCGGGTCCCGTCCCTGCGCCCCTCCCTCCAGGTACTCCCTGTGAGCAGCCAGCATCGCGAGGTCGTAGACGCCCGCGGACTGGTCGAAGTGCGGTAGGTCGGCAAGCGAGAGAGAACGGCTGCCACCCACGCAACTCTTTGCGCTCGGTTGCCAACTGCCGGTCGTGCGATACGCGGTGCTCGGCGGCCCCGAAGACGGCCCGACGCTCCGCCTCGACTGGCGGGCGTTCAGCTACGCCGGCAAGTTCGTCATGTCGAACACGGGGAAGGCGATCGCCTACCAGGGTGTCCCGCTCGCGGACAGGGAGAGCTGGCCACCTGCCGCCCGGGAGATGGACGACCCACTGGAGGACGTCGTGGCGGCCGTCTCGTTCAACGAGGACCGCACCGACTCCGGAACGGCGTGGCTCCGGTACGTCACTGTCCACGAGGACAGACGTGGTGACGGTGTCGGCCCCCGGCTCTGCGCGTTCGCGACCGACCACCTCCGCGACGAGTACGACCGCGTGCGAATCGCCGTGAACAACCCGTTCGCATACGAGGCGCTGTACAGGGCCGGGTTCGGGTTCACCAGCGAGGAGACGGGCATCGCGGAACTCGTCCTCGAACGCCCCTGCGCGGACCGCGGGGCGACCTACCAGTCGGGCCTCGACCGCTACCGCGAGCGGGACCTCTCTGACGCGGAAGTCGCGTTCCTCGACCGGAAGCGCGGCGCGTCGCCGCCCGCGAGAGTCGACGGGTGACTTTTCACGGTGGCCAGCCAACTCCTCCGCGTGTCTCCCGTTTCGCTCGTCGCGCTGGCTGTCGGGTCGCTCTGCGTTGTCGTCGGCGCGGCCACCGTGTTCGTACCGACCAGAGTCGAAGCCGCCCTCCGGAGGGTGTTCCCGGGTATCGGCGGCAACGACCAGCAGTGGCGCGCCGCGGGCCTCGTCTCCGCCGGCATCGGCCTGCTGTTGATCACCAGCGTCTGACTCACCCGTGTCCACACTCTCACTCCTCCTGTACGTGCTCGCCGCGCTCCACCTCCTCATCGGCGCCCCAGCGATGCTCGCGCCCGGGTTCGTCCGAACGCGTCTGCCGCCGCGGTACGCCGAGGCAGTCGGCGAGCGCCGTCAGTGGCGCGGGTTCGGCATGGGAGTCACCTCGGTTGGCATCTCCCTGCTCTTGATCGCGGGCGCGCTCGGGTCGTGACTGAAGCTTCAAGCACGGGGGGAACCAAGCACGCGTAATGGGTAACGCCGACCTCCGTCAGCTCGCGGCCATCGAGGAGGTTCCCTTCGCGGACGTGGAGGGGAGCGTGGTGGCCGTCGACGTGCACAACTGGCTGTACAAGTACCTCACGACGACGGTGCAGTGGACCAGCGACGATGTCTACACGACCGCCGCTGGCACCGAAGTGGCGAATCTCGTCGGCGTCGTGCAGGGCCTCCCGAAGTTCTTCGAGCACGACCTGACGCCCGTCTTCGTCTGGGACGGCGGGGTCACCGAACTCAAGGACGAGGAGATCGAAGAGCGCCGCGACCAGCGCGAGGAGTACGAGGAGCAACTCGCGGACGCCCGCGAGGCGGGCGACCACCTCGAGGCCGCACGCCTCGACGCCCGCACCCAGCGGCTCACCGAGACCATCCACGAAACCACGCGGGAGCTGTTCGACCTGCTCGACGTCCCGCAGGTCGAGGCGCCCGCGGAGGGCGAGGCGCAGGCCTCCTACATGGCGCGCGTCGACGACGCTGTCGACTACGCCGGCAGCGACGACTACGACTGCCTCCTGCTCGGGTCGCCGCTGACGCTCCGCCAGTTGACGAGCAAGGGCGACCCCGAGCGCATGGACTTCCAGGCGACGCTCGACCGTCACGACCTGACGTGGGAACAGCTCGTCGACGTCGGCATCCTCTGCGGGACGGACTTCAACCCCGGAATCGACGGTTTCGGGCCGAAGACGGCGCTGAAAGCAATCCACGAACACGGCGACCTCTGGGCCGTCCTCGACGCCGAGGACGAGTACGTCGAGTACGGCGACCGCATCCGCGAACTGTTCCTGAACCCGGACGTCACCGACGACTACGACATCGAGACCGCCCTCTCGCCGGACGTGGCGGCAGCCCGCGAGTTCGTCACTGAGCAGTGGGAGGTCGACGCCGACGAGGTCGAACGGGGGTTCTCCCGCATCGAGGAGGCGGTCACGCAGACCGGTCTCGACCAGTGGACCTGAGTTGCGGGTTGTAGCCGGGCGACTGGCGCTCGGTGGTGTCCGAGACCACCGCTAGACGTGGTACGAGCCGACCTTCCAGACACAAGCGGGGGATAGCAGGGTCGACCCACGCGCTTTTCTCGCCGGCCCACCCAGGTGGCGTATGGACCTCTCCGACGTCGAAGCGCTCATCGAGGACGCGATTCCGGACAGCGAGGCGACGGTGACGAAGATGCGCGGTGACCACGACGAGGACCACCTCCGCGCCACGGTCGTCTCCCCCGCCTTCGAGGGCGAGCGCCTCGTTCAGCAGCACCAGCACGTCTACGACGCCCTCGACGGCGTCATGACGACAGACGTCCACGCGCTCGAACTGTCGACGTACACCCCCGAGGAGTACGAGGCTCAGCGGGACTGAGCGCTCGCGACAACGCCGACCCGATTCGGTGGGTTTTACGCAGCCACCTCCCCACGTTCTGCACATGAGCGAGGACTACCGGACGGAGCGGGACAGTTTAGGGGAGATGCAGGTGCCGGCGGACGCCTACTGGGGCGCCCAGACCCAGCGCGCCGTCGAGAACTTCCCCATCTCGGGCATCACCTTCGGGCGGCGGTTCGTGCGAGCGCTCGGCGTCGTGAAGAAGGCCGCCGCGCAGGCGAACTACGACCTCGGCCTCCTCGACGAGGAGACGGCCGACGCCATCGCCGACGCCGCCGACGAGGTCATCGCGGGCGAGCACGACGACCAGTTCCCCGTCGACGTCTTCCAGACGGGCAGCGGCACGTCCTCGAACATGAACGTCAACGAGGTCGTGGCGAACCGCGCCGCCGAGATTCTCGGCAAGGAGGTCGGCGACCGCGCCGTTCACCCGAACGACGACGTGAACTACGGGCAGTCGAGCAACGACGTCATCCCGACCGCGATGCACGTCGCGGCGCTGGAGGCCGTCGAGAAGGACGTCGAACCGGCCCTGGAGACGCTCCGGGACGCCCTCGACGAGAAGGCCGAGGAGTTCGACGACGTGGTGAAGACGGGGCGCACCCACCTGCAGGACGCCACGCCCGTCCGACTCGGCCAGGAGTTCGGGGGCTACCGGACGCAGGTCGAGAAGGGACGGCGCCGCGTCGAGGACGTGAAGCCGCGTTTGGCGGAACTCGCGCTCGGCGGCACCGCCGTCGGGACGGGACTCAACACGCACCCCGACTTCCCGGAGAAGGCGGCCGAGTACATCAGCAAGGAGACTGGCATCGATTTCCGCGAGGCCGACAACCACTTTGAGGCCCAGGCCGCCCACGACGCGATGTCCGAGGCCCACGGCGCACTCCGCACGGTGGCAGGAAGCCTCAACAAGATCGCCAACGACCTCCGCCTGCTCGCCTCCGGGCCGCGCAACGGCCTCGGCGAGATAGAACAGCCCGAGAACCAACCCGGCTCCTCAATCATGCCTGGGAAGATCAACCCCGTCGTTGCGGAGGCCGTCAACCAGGTCCACAAGCAGGTCGTGGGCAACGACGCCGCCGTGAGCGCGGGCGCCGCGGAGGGGCAACTCGACCTCAACCTCTACAAACCCGTGCTCGCGCACAACTTCCTTGAGTCGGCGAACATGCTCGCGAACGCCAGCGAGGTGTTCGCTGAGCGCTTCGTCGCGAAACTCGAGGCCAACGAGGAACACTGCGAGCGCCAGGTCGACCGCTCGATGGCGCTGGCGACCGCGCTCAACCCCGCCATCGGCTACGACAAGGCCAGCGAGGTCGCGAAGACCGCACTCAAGGAGGGGAAGACGGTGAAGGAGGTCGTCGTCGAGAAGGGCTACCTCAGCGAGGAGGAGGCCGAAGACGCCCTCGACCCGGAGAAGATGACCCACCGCGGCATCCCCGGTCAGGACTGAAGAGCGCTCGCGACGGCAGGTAAGCTCCGCCTACTTTCTTAACCGTCCTCCACAACGCGAACGCATGGAACGACTCGACTCCCGGGTTCGGCTCGTCTGGTTCGTCCGCGTCCTCGTCTTCGCCACCGTCGCGGCCGTCCTCGCGGGCGTCGCGGTCGCCAACGTCGACTTCCTCGGGGTCGTCGCTCCCGTCGTCGCCGTCGCCGCCGTGTTCGGCACCATCGGCGTGCTGGGCACTATCCACCTCCTCCTGCGCTACCGTGCGTGGCGCTTCGACGTGCGCGAGGACACGCTGTACATCGAGCGCGGCGTCCTCGTGAGCGTGCGAACGGTCGTCCCGTACGTTCGGGTCCAGCACGTCGACGCCCGCCGCGGCCCGCTCCAGCGCCTGCTCGGCCTGGGGAGCGTCGTCGTCTACACCGCGGGCTCCCGGGGTGCGGACGTCTCGATACCCGGGCTGACGGCCGCACGCGCCGACGAAGCCCAGGAGACGCTTCGCCGCCTCGCCATCGAGAGCGAACCGACCGAGGGCGACGCCGGGGACGCCGTATGAAACTCCACCCGCTGTCGATTCCGTACCGCGTCGTCTCCCGCGGCGTCGGCATGGCCTGGGCGTTCCTCGTCGGCGGCGTGGCACTCGCCCAGGGCGACCCGCTGTTGACGAGCGGCGCCGTCGTGCTCGCGGTGCTCGCCATCGCCGCCGTGTTCACCTACGAGGTGGCGTACTACCGCCGCTTCCACTACGAACTCACGCCCGACAGCCTCGACATCTACTCGGGAGTGTTCTCCCGGCGGGAGCGCGAGATTCCGCTCCGCCGCGTCCAGAACGTCGACGTCACGCGGTCGTTCGTCGCCCGCTTGCTCGGCCTCGCCAAGGTGGACGTGGAGACGGCGGGCGGCGGGGGCACCGAGGCCAGCCTCCGGTACGTCTCCCGCGAGGAGGCCCAGCGACTCCAGGAGGAGGTCCGGGAGCGCCGCGCGGCCGCACAGGGCAAAACGGGCACGCCGAGCGCCGAAGCGGAGGGTGCCGACGAACGAGCGCCCGGGGACCTGGCCGAGGCGGAGAGCACCGAGTCGACGCGGCGCGGCGAGACGCTGTTCGAACTGTCGAACCGCGACCTGGCGCTGTACGGCGCGCTATCCTTCGACCCGCGGCTGTTCTCGAGTGTGCTGGCGTTCGCGCCGTTCCTCGTGCCGTTCGTCAGCGACAGGGTGGAGATAACCAGATTCGGCGTTGTCCTGCTCGTCGCTATCGCCGTCGTTGCCATGGTCGCGCTGTGGGTCGTGTCGGCCGTCGCGCGGATGGTGCGGTTCTACGGCTTCGAACTCCGCCGCGTCGGCGACGACCTCCGCTACGAGCGTGGCCTCTTCGAGGTCAAAGACGGCACCATCCCGCTGTCGAAGCTCCAGACCGTCTCCGTCGAGGACAACCCCCTGATGCGGCGCTACGGCTTCGCGTCGCTGGCCGTCGAGACGGCTGGCTACGCTCCCGGTAGCTCCCCGAGCGGCGGCTCCGAGGCCGCCATCCCCATCGCCTCCCGCGCGGCGGTATTCGAGATGGCGGACACGCTAGAGCCGTTCCACGACATCCGCCTCTCCCGGCCGCCCGAGCGCGCCCGGAAGCGCTACATCCGACGCTACCTGTTCGTGGGCGTCGGCCTGCTCGTCGTCGGCTACGCCATTAGTCGGTTCCTCGTCTCGTTCCCGTGGCAGGCGCTCGTCCCGCTGCTCGTGCTCGCTGTTCCGGCCGCGGACCGCGCCCACCGGAACCGCGGCTACGACCTGGGGCCTGACCACGTCGTCACGCAGGCCGGGTTCTGGCGGCGCCAGACCCGCATCGTCCCCTACGACCGCGTGCAGACGGTCATCCGGCGACAGACGGTGTTCCAGCGGCGCTGGTCGCTCACCTCTGTCGTCGTCGACACCGCCGGGTCGCGCTCCATCGCGGGGAGCGACGCCGCTGCGCTGGACCGCGACGACGAGGAGGCCGACGACATCTCCGACAACGTGGAGACCCGCCTCCTCGACGCGCTCGGGAGCGACTGAACGGTTTTTTACCGCTCGGACGCACACCTCCACGTAATGACCGAGTTCGACTACGACGAACTGGGCCTCGTCGCCGGGCTGGAGATCCACCAGCAACTCGACACGGCGACGAAGCTGTTCTGCGAGTGCCCGACCGAGCTCCGGGAGCCCGAGGCGTCCGAGCGGACGTTCACGCGCTACCTCCACCCGACGCGCTCGGAGCTTGGCGAGATCGACGAGGCGGCTCTCGAGGAGAGCAAGGTCGAACGCGAGTTCGAGTATCTCGCCTACGACTCGACCTGCCTCGTCGAAGAGGACGACGAGCCGCCCCACCGTCTGGACGAGGAGGCGCTGGCGACGACCCTGGAAATCGCCGAACTGCTAGACATGGACCCCGTCGACCGCGCCCACGTGATGCGGAAGGTCGTCATCGACGGGTCGAACACCTCGGGGTTCCAGCGCTCGACGCTTGTCGCCCAGGACGGCGAGATCGAGACGAGTGAAGGGCCGGTCGGCGTCGAGGACGTGATGCTCGAGGAGGAGTCCGCCCAGCGCGTCGAGGAGCGCGAGGACGGCGTGCTGTTCTCCCTGGACCGCCTCGGCATCCCGCTGGTCGAGATCGGCACGAAACCCGACATCGCCTCGCCCGAGCAGGCCCGCGAGGCCGCCGAGACCATCGGGATGCTGCTCCGCTCGACGGGGCAGGTCAAGCGCGGCCTGGGCACCATCCGCCAAGACGTCAACGTTTCCATCGCCGAGGGCGCGCGCGTCGAGATGAAAGGCGTCCAGAGTCTCGACGACATCGACGACCTGGTGCGCGAGGAGGTCCGCCGGCAGGTCGAACTCGTCGACGTCAGCGAGGAACTCCAGGACCGCGACGCGAGCGTCGGCGACACGCAGGACGTCACCGACGTGTTTGCGGAGACGGAGTCGGGTGTCATCCGCGGTGCACTGGACGACGGCGCGGAGCCACGCTCCGCGGAAAACGCGAGCGGCGACGAGCCGCGAGCCGGCGGGCAGGTCCACGCCGTGCCACTGTACGGTTTCGATGGCTTCGTCGGCCGCGAACTGCAGGACGACCGCCGCGTCGGCACGGAGTTCTCGGACCACGCGAAGCGCCACGGCGCGGGTGGCATCTTCCACACGGACGAACTCCCAGCCTACGGCGTCACCGGCGATGAAGTCGCCGCGCTCCGCGAAGCGGTAGACGCGGACGAGGAAGACGCGGTCGCAATCGTCGCGGACGCCCAAGAAATCGCGGAGAGCGCAATCGGTGCGGTTGCCGAGCGCGCGCGGACGGCCATCGAGGGCGTCCCCGAGGAGACGCGGGGCGCGAACGACGACGGCACGAGTCGCTACCTGCGTCCGCTCCCGGGCGCGGCGCGGATGTACCCCGAGACGGACGTGCCGCCCGTCGACCCCGACCTCGCGGACGTGACGGTCCCCGAACTGCTGACGGCGAAGGTCGAGCGCTACCAGTCCGAGTTCGGTCTCGGTGAGGGACTGGCCGAACAGGTAGCGTTCGGGCGCCGCTGGCCGCTGTTCGAGGAGCGCGTCGAGTCGGGCGTCGACGCCACGCTCGCCGCCCAGACTCTCGAATCGACGGTGACGGAGCTCCGGCGCGACGACGTGCCGGTCGAGAACCTCACCGACGACCACTTCCGGGGCGTCCTCGACCTCGTCGCTTCGGGCGACCTCGCACAGGAGGGCGTGCCGGACCTGTTGACCGGCCTCGCGGAGAACCCTGACCGGGAACCCGCAGAACTCGCCGAGGAACTCGGTCTGGGCTCCGCTGGCGAGGACGAGGTCCGGGATGCGGTCTCGGAGGTCGTCGAGCAGAACAGCGAGCAGGTCGAAGCGGAGGGGATGGGGGCGTTCTCCGCGCTGATGGGCGAGTGCATGGGCGCGCTCCGCGGGAAGGCGGACGGCGACCTGGTCAGTGAGGTGCTGCGCGAGGAGATACAGGCGCGTAGCTAGTCGCCGGCCAGTTCGGACAGCAGCGTCTCCAGGTCGTAGCTCTGCAGCGGTCGCGTCAGGTCCTTCTGTTCTTCGACGACGAACGTGGAGTTCGTGCGGTCGACCTCCGGGATGGTCTCGAAGTCGGAGATGAGTCGCTCGACGTCCTCGGAGTCGGGGAGGCGGGCGACCACCATGAAGTCCGTCTCGCCCATCGTGAAGAACGTCTGTGTGACGCCCTCGATGGCGCTGATCTTCTCCCCGACGTCCTCGTAGCTCCCCTCGTAGCTGGTGAGCACCTCGAGGACGACGGTGACGCCGAGGCCGAGTTCGTCGAGGTCCAGGTCGTAGAGGTCGTTCTCGACGACGCCCTCCTCGCGGAGGTTGTTCAGCCGGTAGTGGATGGTCGACACGGGGATGTCGGTCTCCTCGTGGAGCCGCTCTGGGCTGCCAGTGCCGAGGTCCGAGATCGCTTTCAGCAGGCGCACGTCGCGTTCGTCCATCGTTCGCCGAATCGGCGACCGCCGGCAAAAGCCTGTGGGAGTCGGTCGCATCGTCTACGAAAGCGGCAGTGATTGCGGACATTTCCACTCTTGTGGCATCTCTTGAAGATAACTCTAATATACTCTCGAATAGTTGGGTGGATATGAGCTACCGTCGCCCCTCGTTCGCTCCGTCTCCCACGACCGCGATGTTCCTGCTGCTCGCCGCGGTCTGGGGCACCTCGTTCGTCGCCATCGAAATCGGACTACACGCCGTCCCCGCGCTGTCGTTCGCAGCGCTCCGGTACACCGTCGCGGGGGCGATCATCCTCGCGTACGCCGCGGTCGCCACCGACCGCTGGCGGCCACGCGGCAGGCGCGAGTGGTTCGCCGCCACCGTCGCCGGCGTGTTCGTCATCGCCGTCTACCACGGCGCCCTCTACCTCGGTGAACTCCGGGTGTCGGGCGCCGTGGCGGCCATCGTCGTTAGCCTCTCCCCCATTCTCACCGTCGCGTTCGCCAGCAGCCTCCTCGACGACGCTGGCGTGGACCGCGTGGAGGGCACGGGTCTCCTGCTCGGCTTCGCGGGCGTCGCGGCCGTCGCCGCGCCGGGCGGTGGCGGCACGGACCTGCTCGGCGTCGTGCTCGTCTTTGCGGGTGCCGTGGCGTTCGCCCTCGGCGCCGTGCTCGCGCGCCCGCTCTCGACCGGCCTCCCCATCGAGACGCTCGAGGCATGGGCGATGCTGCTCGGGTCGGCTGTGCTGTGGGTCGGGGCCGGCGCCCGCGGGGAGTCCCTGTCGGGCGTCGAGTGGACCGCGCCCGCCGTGGCGAGTCTGGTCTACCTCACGCTGATTTCGGGCTGTGTCGGCTTCCTCATGTACTTCGAACTGCTCGACCGCATCGGCGCCACCGAACTCAACCTCGTCGGCTACCTCGAACCCGTCGTCGCCGCGTTCGCGGCCTGGGTGCTCCTCGGACAGGTCGTCGACGCGCAGGCGCTGGTCGGCTTCGCGGCAATCTTCCTCGGGTTCGCCCTCCTGAAGCGCGACGCGCTGTCGTCTGTGGCCCTCGACACCGCCGACGCCGTCAGGTCACACCACTGACCGTCGAACCACGAACCGGGTCTGCTGTGCCCCTCGATTCGCCAGACGAACAGGAATCTGCGGGGCCAGGTCGGACGGCGTGCCTGCGTCCGGACGGGGAGGGACGCCGCTGCGGACTGTCGACGGTTTAGATGAGAGACTGGGCCGAGCTGTTGTCTCCATCGCCGCCGTCACCGTCGTCGCTTTCCTCCGCGCTACTCGCGAAGAACGGGCCCGCAGCCTCGAGAACCTCCTCCTGGGAACGTGCCGGGTCGAAGGCGTTCGGGAACGGCGGCTCGCCGACGACGTTGTTGAGGACGGCGGCGTGGCGCGCCTCGACGCTGTGGATCGCGAGCGCGACGCCCAGCAGGTCGGGGCTCTCCACGAATGGGGCAGCACCCGCGTACGCAGACACCCCCACGTTCTCTATCGCAGCGGCGGTCGCCAGGAAGGTGTCTACCGAGTCGACGCCGAAGGAGTACTCTGCGGGTTCGACAGGCTCGCCACCGAGGAACGAGACGGCTTTCGAGAGTGTCTCGACGTGGATGGACTCCTGTTCGCCGGCGGTCTGGACGTACTCGTAGACCTCGGCGACCTGCCCCTCGGGGGCGTCTTCGAGTGTACTGGAGTCGGCGAAGTCCCCCTCGTCGAACATCTCGATGCCCTGCTGGTAGAGTGCGTCCTCGAGGTGTTCGAGCGTGAGCGCGTAGTTCAGGACGTCGAGGTCGGTGCCTTCGGTGTCGTCGAACGCTGCCGACGACCCACCGTCCCCCTCGTCCCCGTGGTCAGAACTCGCGGCGCCGACGCCAGTTCCGAGTGCGAGGAGGCTACCGCCGGCGATAGCTGTCTTGCCGAGGAACCCCCGCCGGGACGGGTCGGCTTCGTTCAGTTGGTCACGTACTGCGGTAGCGATGCGCCTCGCGACGTCGTCAGGTGTCTCGTTTGAGTCCGTCATTAGTTCAGCCGGACTGTCAGGTCCGACGAATCGATATAAGGAGTATGATATGTATTGTTATTGTTCCCCCAGAATGCCGTAGTACTGTCGTACGTTCGATATGTCGTCAGCAACCTCCGAGTCGTTCGCCAGCTCCGCAATTGGGCAATTTCACCGCCGAATACGACGGAGTTACTGACTGGTCGTCCCTCTTCCCCCGGAATTACCTGTGTTGATGATTCGAGTGAAATACATCTGAAACTTCCACCTACGTGCTACGATTCGTCACCGCGATACTGTGAATACAGTACCCTCGTACTGACCCGCCGCGAACCCAACAGCTACCATCCCGACCGTCGAAGCCCACGCCATGACCGTCTACTACGAGGACCTCTCGGTCGGCGACACGATGCAGTTCGGCACATACGAGGTGACCGCGGAGGAGATCGTCGCCTTCGCCGAGCAGTACGACCCGCAGTGGTTCCACGTCGACGCCGAGCGTGCTCGTGAGGAATCACACTTCGGTGACCTCGCGGCCTCCGGCTGGCACACGGCGGCGATGTCGATGCGTTTGCTCGTCGACGAACACCTCTCGGAAGCGGGGAGTCTCGGCGCCATCGGCGTGGACGAACTGCGCTGGCCGAACCCCACGTTCCCCGGCGAGTCGCTGTCCGTCACCATCGAAGTGCTATCCAAGCGCCCGATGGAGAGTGACCCGAGCCGCGGCATCGTCCGGACGAAACTCACGACGACGAACCAGGACGGCGATGTGAAGGCGTCGATGAAGCCCATCAGCATGTACGAGCGGCGCCCCAGGGAGTGACGCGGCGAGGTCCGGCCTCTCAGTCCATCCGGTTCTCGGCGCGGCGCAGCAGTCCGTGGACCGTGTTGATCTCCCGGCCGGTCGGGTGCGTGCGGCCGAGCATCCGGCGGAGCATCCGCAGCGTCTTCTCGCGCTTCTCCGCGGGGTAGTCGACGGCGTCGAGGAACTCGGCGGCGTGCTCGTAGAACGCCTCTATCTCCTCCTCCGTCGCGCGGTGGCGTTCGACGTCCGGCAACTGGTCGCGGCCCATCGCCAGGTCCCGGAGTTCGTACAGCGCGATGGTTGCGGCCTGCCCCAGATTCAGGACGGGGTACTCCTCGCTCGCGGGTATCGCACACACCTCGTCGATGCGTTCGAGTTCCTCGTTCGTGAGGCCGACGCGCTCGCGGCCGAATACGAGCGCCGTCTTCGACTCGACGTCCGCGAGACTCGCGCCGAGTTCCGCGGGCGTCCGGAACGGGAAGCGGGCGTGCTTCGTCGCGTCCTGGTTCGTCACCGCCGTGAAGCCGACGGTGTGGTAGGTCTCGGCGAGTTCGTCGAAGGAGAGTTCCGTGGCGTTCGGCAGCACGTCCTCGCGGGCCTGGCCGGCGAAGCCGTACGCCTCGGAGTCCCGGCCGAGGTACGGCGGGTCCACGAGGAGGAGGTCCTCGAACCCGAAGTTCTTCATCGCCCGCGCGATGGTGCCCACGTTCCCGGCGGTCTTGGCGTCGACCACAGCGACCGCCGGCTTGCTCCGCTTCCCGCCGCCCTCACTCATCTGCGGTCGGGTAGTCCATCTCGATGTCCGCGTCCCGGATGCTCTCCTCGACCTCGCGCAGGTCGACGCTCGCCTGCTCGTCCTCGGGCAGGTCGACGTTCACCGCCTCGACGTTGTCGAGGTCGGGTTCGGGCAGGCTCTCGGGTTCGGTCTCCACGTGGTCGGGACCGTCGTACCACTCGGGGGCGCGGTTGCCCGCTGCGAACCACTCGTGGAAGGCGTCCTGCAGGGCGTCGGTGCCGCGGTGCTCGTCGCCGCCGTCCTCGAGGAACCAGTAGTAGAACTCCGCCTCGTGGTCGTCGCAGACCAGCACCTCCGCGTTGGGTTCGCCGTACACCGCCGTCGGCGAGTTGTCGTCGCCGTCGCTCAGGTAGCAGGCGTCGCAGGGCTGGTCGGCCAGCACCGGGAGGCGGCCGAGGCGCTCGCGGGTGTCCTCGCTCATCTCCTCGAGCGGCCGGTAGTCGCCGCTCTCGTCGAACACCTCGTCCTCGTCGAAGCGCCACCCACGGAAGCCGATGCTCACCTTCGTCATTGCCGGGTGTTGGCAGCGCCGCCACATAAGTCGCCTGAAGCCGGCGCCGCCGGAACCGCATCGCCTATGCACGCACGGGCCCGCGGTGGGTGTATGCGAACGGTCGACGCCGCCGGCCTCCCCATCGGGGACGACCACCCGCCCCGCGTGATGGGCGTGCTGAACGTCTCGAAGGAATCGCCGTACGACCCGAGCGTCTTCGACGACCCGGCGGACGCCGCCGCGTACGTCGACGAGGAACTGATCGGCGAGGGCGCGGACATCGTCGACGTCGGCCTGGAGTCGGCGAACAAGCGATTCGAGGTGCTCTCCGCCGAGCAGGAACTCGACCGCCTCGAGACGGCCGTCGAGACCATCGACAGCGTGGAGGGCGACGCCGTCTTCTCCATCGAGACGCGCTACAGCGAGGTCGCCGACGAGGCGCTCTCGCGGGGCTTCGACATGGTCAACGACATCTGCGGCTTCGCCGACCCGGAGATGCCCGCGGTCTGCGAGGCCCACGACGTCGCCGTCGCGAAGATGGCGAGCCCGCCGGACCTCGAACGACCGGGCGCGGTCGAGTCGGTCGACGACATCTACGACGCGCTCGCGCTCAACGGCTTCACGGACAAGACCATCGTCGACCCCGCGTTCGGCGGCTGGTCGGAGGCCAAGACCACCGCAGACGACCGGGAGACCTTCGAGCGACTGCGGGAGTTCCGCGGCCACGGCTACCCCATCCTGGTCTCCATCAACCGGAAGAACTTCCTCCGCGAACTCGCCGACCGCTCGACGGAGGACGCGCTCCCGGTCTCGCTGGCGGCGACGTCGATGGCTGTCGAGCGCGGCGCCCACGTTGTCCGCACCCACGACGTGGCGGAGACGCGGGACGCCGCGTTCGTCGGGCAGGCGTTCGCCCGCGACCGGACTCGCACCGCCGACGTCGAGGAACTGGAGGCGACCACCGTGCGGGAGGCCGAGCGGCACGTCGACCGACTCGGCGGCGACGCGGACGCGGCGACGGACGCCACGGCCCGGGCGTACGAAGTTCGAGGTCTCGGACCGGCGGAGCGGGCGGAACTCGCCGAGTTCGGCGTCGCCGTCACGGGCGAGGACCCCGCGTTCGTCGCGGGAACTGTCGATAGACTGCGGGACGCGTCGTCGGCGCTGGCAGGCCGTGACGGAGCCCTGGGTGAGCTAGGTGCCACCTGGGAGACAGTTGGCAACTAACGGGAAAGCTTATACCCGAGGGGCAAGAAGCCGGGACTGGAAGCCGGACTCCCGCCGGGTAGGGGTACTTTGCGGGGCGTCTCGGCTCGGACCACGGAATCTTTCATTTATTCCACCGAGTAGTGACTACCATGGAGTTCGACGACTGGGAGCCGGTGTACGAGACGATACTCGCCGACTTCGGGTACCCGCGGAGCGCCGACGAGCGCGCCCGCGACGTGCTCGCCGAGTACGTCGAACCGTTCGACAGCTCGCGACTGGACTGTTCGGGAGCGACGGTCGCAATCACCGGTGGCGCGCCGTCGCTCGCCGACGAGACGGACGCCGCGGCCGATGCAGACCGCGTGTTCGCTGCCTCGACGGCCGTCGACGTCCTCGTGGAGGCGCGAGTGGACGTCGACCTGATGGTGACCGACCTCGACAAGAACCCCGACACAGCGCGCCGACTCACCGAAACTGGCGTCCCAGTCGCCGCGCACGCCCACGGCGACAACGTCCCCGCCGTCCGCGAGCACGTTCCGACGTTCGACGCCGCCCACGTCCTCGGCACGACGCAGGCCGAACCCGCGGGCCCGGTGCGGAACTTCGGCGGATTCACCGACGGCGACCGGGCGGCGTTCCTCGCCGACCACTGCGGCGCAGCGGAACTCGTCTTCCCCGGGTGGGACTTCGACGACCAGAGCGTGGACGCGGAGAAGGCGAAGAAACTGGCGTGGGCCGAGCGCATGCTCTCCTGGCTGGAGACGCGACGCGGGGAGCGATTCGCCGTCCTCGACGGGCGGCGCGGCGACATCGAGTCGGTCGGCGTGTAGCTACCCGCCGACGATGACCGAACCGTCGTTCTGGACGCCGATGGAGAGCGTGTCGTCGTCGCTACTGAACTCGTGAGTCTGTTCGGTGGTCGTCCCGTCGACGGTGACGGCCACCGTGTACTCGCCCGACCCCTCGAACGTCAGGAGGTCTGCCTGGGCCTCCGCCGGCAGCGTCTTCTCAGAGGTGTACTGCGCTTCGCCGTCCTGCACGATTTCGACGGTGACGTCGTGCTGGGTCTCGTCGTTGTTCACCAGGAGGAGGTTCGTCGTGGCGCCGCCGCCGAACGCGCTGCACCCCGCCGACGCGACGAGGACTGCGAGGAGGGCAGCGAGGGCGACTTGCCGGAATCGTCTGTTCACACACACCTGTCGTCTACTAGGGTGAAAAGTGTCCGGATAACTCAAAGACTCGCAGTACTCCCGGCTCCAGTCAGTTGGGTTTCCCTGTCAGGGTTCGAGAACGACCTTCCCGGTGGTCTCGCGGTTCTCCAGTGCCCGGTGGGCGTCGGCGGCGTCCGCGAGGTCGAACGTCTGGCCGACCACGACTTCGAGGACGTCGTCGCGGAGCAGCGCGGAGAGTTCGGGAACGGCCTCGTAGATTCGCTCGGGGTCGCGCTCCATCGCCTGGCCGAGGTGGAACCCTTCGACGGACTTGTTGCCGAACAGCAGCGTCGCCGTGTCGACGGTGCCGGGCTCTCCCGAGGCTGCACCGTAGGCGACGACGCGGCCGAAGTGCGAGAGCGCGTCGACGCTCTCCCGGAACGTCTCGCCGCCCACGCCGTCGAGGACGAGGTCGATGCCTGCGCCGTCGGTCAGGTCGTCGGTGACGTCGGCGAAGTCGACCTCCGTGTAGTTGATGGGGTGGTCGCAGCCGAGTCGCTCGGCGAGCGCTAGTTTCTCCTCGGTGCTCGCCGTGCCGAACACCTCCGCGCCGTGGTGGTCGGCTAGCTGGACAGCCGCGGTGCCGACCCCGCCCGCGGCGGCGTGGACGAGGACGGATTCGTCGGCGTCGAGTTCGCCCCAGTCGTGGAGGCAGTGGTGGGCGGTGAGGAACTGGACTGGGAAGCCCGCAGCCTCCGCGAACGACATCGACTCAGGGACGTCGAACAGCGCGAGCGCGGGTGCCGTGACGTACTCCGCGTAGGCGCCACGGCCGACCATCGCGACGACGCGCTCGCCGACCTCACGTTCCGCGCCGTCGCCGACGGCGGCGATGGTTCCCGCGGCCTCCATCCCCGGAACGTACGAGGGCTGGGGGCCGCCGTGGTAGTGGCCGCGGCGCTGCATCACGTCCGCGAAGTTCACGCCCGCCGCCTCGACGTCGATCAGTACCTCGCCTGGGCCGGGTTCGGGTCGCTCGTGCTCGACGCGCGTCAGCACCTCGTCGTCGCCGAACTCGGTGACCTCGATTGCTTGCATGGCTTGTCGTAGGCGGGCCACTCGCAAAAAGGCGGGTCAAACCCCGGGAAACGGGACTCGGGTTCCCTCAGCGTTCCGGGGCGAGCGCCTGCATCGTCGCGTCGATGACCTCGCGGTCGGCCGCTCGCGGGAAGGAGACGGCGACGGCGTCGAGACCGTCGATGTCCGCGAACTCGTCATAGCGCTCTTTGACCTCCTCGGGCGTCCCCACGGCGGCCAGCGCGTCGAGCAGGTCGTCGCTCACGGTGCCCACCGCGCGCTTGTGTTCGCCCTCTTGCCACGCGTCGTGGATGGCGTGGGCCTGCTTCTCGTACCCCTGTCGGGCGAGCGCGTTCCGGTAGAAGTCCCCCATCCCGCCGACGTAGAACGCGAGGTGCTGGCGCGCGAGGTTGCGCGCGGCGTCCGCGTCCGGAAGCGCACAGCACGGCAGCACGAACGTCGTCCGCACGTCCTCAGGGTCGCGGTCGCCGAGTTCGGCGCCCGTCCGCAGGTCGCCGAGACGCTCGGCGAACCCCTCGCGGGTGAACATCAGCGCGTGCCAGCCGTCCGCGAACCGGCCCGCGAGTTCCACGGCCTTCGGTCCCATCCCGGTGACGTCTATCTCGGGCGCCGGCTCCGGGGCGTCCTGGCGGAGTCGGAACCCCCGGGTCTGGACCAGGTCGCCGTCGTAGTCGACCTGCTCGCCCGAGAGCACCTGCCGGACGACCTCGACGTACTCGCGTGTACGCCGGAGCGGTCGCTCGAAGGATTCGCCGTGCCACCCCTCGATGACCGCGGGCCCGCTCGGCCCGAGGCCGAGGCGGAACCGACCGTCGGAGTGTTCGTCGAGCGTCGCGGCCGTCTGGCCCACGAGCGCGGGACTGCGAGAGTACGTGTTCACGATGCTCGTCCCGATGCCGATATCCTCGGTGCGGTCGGCGAGCGCGGCCAGCGTCGTGGCCGCGTCCCGGCCCCACGTCTCTGGGAACCACGCCCGGTCGTAGCCGAGTTCTTCCGCGCGGACGCCGATGTCGAGTACGTCGTCGAGGGATTCCTGGGCGGCGACCGGGAGGTGGACCGTGCGGTCGGTCACTGCGACGGCACCTCCTCGCCCTGCGGGACGCCACCAGCAGTCACCGTCTCGCCCACGACGAAGGAGGCTGCCGGACTCGCGAGGAACCGCGCCACGTCCGATATCTCCTCGCTGACGCCGATGCGTCGGTCGACCTCCTCGCGGTCGATGTCGTCGGCGGAGACGCCCATCTGGGACGCCAGGCCGGGCGTCGCGACGAACCCGGGTGCGATGCAGTTCACGCGCACCCCTTTCCCTGCCCACTCCATCGCCAGCGTCTTCGTGAGGTTGATGACGCCGGCCTTCGCGGCGGAGTAGTGGCTCATGTACGGCGCGCCGCTCTGGCCCGCGACACTCGCGAGGTTGACGACACTCCCGCCGCCGTCCTGCAGGTGCTCCGCGGCGGCCTGCGTGCAGTGGTAGGTGCCGGTGAGGTTGATCTCCACGATGGTCTTCCAGCCGTTCGGTGAGATGTCGTCGAAGCCGGCGACGAAACTCGCGCCCGCGTTGTTCACGAGGACGTCGAGGCCACCGAACTCCCCGACCGTCGCGTCCACCAGCGCGTCCACGGCGTCGCGGTCGGTGACGTCGCACTCCACGGCGAGCGCGGCCCCGCCGTCGTCGCGGATGCCCTCCGCGACGGGGTCGACGTTCTCCTGCTCGCGCGAGCAGACGACGACGTTCGCGCCGTCCGCGGCGAACTGCTCGGCGATGGACCGCCCGATGCCACTCGACGCGCCCGTGACGATTGCCGTGCCGGACACGGAGAATCGGTCTGTCATGGGGCGAACTTCGCCACCGCTCCGCATAAAACTGTGTCAACGACTGACAACGTGCGCCGGGTTTCGACCGCTGCAGCCAGCGGCCGTCGCCCGTCAGCCGGTCACTCCGCGTCGGTGAGTTCGAACTTCTTGACCTTCCCGGTGGTCGTGCGCGGCAGTTCCTCGACGAACTCCACCTCGCGTGGGTGTTTGTACTCCGCGAGTCGCTCTAGGCAGAACTGCTTGAGTTCGTCCTCGGTGACGTCGGCGTCGGGCGTCTTCACGACGAACGCCTTCACCGTCTCGCCGCGCCGGTCGTCCGGGATGCCGACCACGGCGACGTCGGCGACCGCCTCATGCTCGAACAGTAGTTCCTCCACTTCGCGCGGGTAGACGTTGTAGCCCGCGGTGTTGATCATGTGCTTCTTCCGGTCGACGACGTAGAAGTAGCCGTCCTCGTCGTGGTAGCCCAGGTCGCCCGTGTGGAACCAGCGCCGCCCCTCGTGCTCGGAGAACGCCTCGCGGTTGGCCTCCGGGAGTCCGGAGTAGCCCTGCATCACGTTCGGCCCGGAGACGACGAGTTCGCCGGTTATCTCGTCGATGTCCACCTCGTCCTCGTCGACGGGTCCTTCCGGTATCGCCTCGACCTCCTCGAAGTCGCCGGTGACGATCTTGGCGTGGACGCCGTCCAGCGGTTTGCCGATGGAGCCGACGCGGCGCCCCCACTTCGGGCTGTTGAAGTGGGTGACCGGGCTGGTCTCCGTGAGCCCGTACCCCTCGTAGAGCTTCACCGGGTAGAGCTCCTCGAACTTCCGGAGCACCTCGACGGGGATGCCGGAGCCGCCGACGCCACAGAGCCGGAGCGACGAGAGGTCGAACTCCTCGGCGTTCGGCTGGTTGATGACGTCGTTGTACATCGCGGGGACACCGTGCATCAGCGTGAGCTCCGCCTCCTCGACGAGCGTCATCGCCTCCTGAACGTCCCACTGGGGCAGCGGGTAGTACGCTCCGCCGCCGAACAGCGTCGCGTTCATCACCACTGTCATCCCGTAGATGTGGAACAGCGGCAGCACGCCGAGCTGCCGGTCGCCCGGGGTGATGCCGTCCGGGATGATGTCGACGGACTGCTGGGCGTTCGACGCGAGGTTGTGGTGGGTGAGTTCGACGCCCTTCGGTTGCCCCGTGGTCCCGGAGGTGTAGGGCTGGACCGCCACGTCGTCGTCTGCGCGCTCGGCGACGCTGTCGTCGCCGTCGGTGAGGAATTCTCGGAACGGCGTCCCCGCGTCGGCCTCGCCGCCGACCGTGACGACCTGCTCGACCCCGGTGTCGTCGCGTACCTGCTGGACGAACGGCACGAGGTCCGCGAGCGCGACAACGGTGGTCGCCCCGGAGTCCTCGAGCAGGTGACTGATTTCGCGGCTCTTGTACTGGGGGTTCATCGGGACGACCACGCAGCCGGCCCGGAGCGCCCCGTGGAACGCCACGACGAACTGCGGTAGATTCGGCAGGTAGATGGCGACCCTGTCCCCGGGTTCGGCGCCGTGCTCGCGCAGGGCGGCGGCGAACTGGCCGGTCTGGGCCCAGAACTCCCGGTAGGAGACCGTCTGGTCCCGGAAGACCAGCGCCGGCTCCTCGGGGTGGTCCGCGACGACTGACTCGACGTTCGTGACGAGGTTCGTCATGTGTCAACCGATATCACGGTGCCCTCGGGCAAGAAACTTTGCGTCGTGGTGGCCTCGGTGGGCTTAAGCGGGCAGACACCGCACGCCGATACATGACGGCGTTCGACGCGGACGACGCGCAAGCGTTCATCCAGTCCTACGTTGACGACCACGGCTTCCTTTCCTTCCTCGACCTCCAGGTGGAGGACGTCGAGTCGGGCGAGATGACGCTGCGCATCCCCTACCACGAGAAACTCGCGAACCACGGCGCCGGTCGCGGCAACGTCCACGGCGGCATCGCCGCGACCATCATCGACACCGCGGGTGGCCTCGCCGTCCGCACGTCACTCGACAACCCAGTCGAGGCGGGCGTCGCGACCATCGACCTGAACGTCTCCTACCTCCGCCCCGCTCGCGGCGACCTCGTCGCGGAAGCCGAGGTGGTGCGCGTCGGCTCGACGGTCGGCGTCGCCGAGGTCGAGGTCACCGCCGAGGACGACGACGGCGACGAGAAGGAGGTCGCGGTCGGCCGCGGGTCGTTCCGCGTCTTCCAGTCGGACTGACCGGGGTTATACGGCGGTGGCAACCCCACCCACGGACATGGAACTGTTCTGGCACCGCCGGGACCTCCGCACCGCGGACAACCTGGGGCTCGCCGCGGCCGCGGATGCGGGCGACGTGGTCCCGGTCTTCTGCTTCGACGACGCTGTCCTCGACCACGCCGCACCGTCCAGGATGGCGTTCATGCTGGACGCCCTCGCCGCGCTCCGCGAGCGCTACCGGGAACTCGGCGGCGACCTGCTCGTGCGCCACGGCGACCCCTCCGCCGTCCTCCCAGACCTCGCTCGCGAGTTCGGCGCCGACCGCGTCGTCTGGAACCACGACTACTCGGGGCTGGCCCGCGAGCGCGACGAGGCGGTGCGCGCGGCCCTCGACGACCAGGGCACCGCCCACGAGCAGGTCCACGACGCCGTCCTCCACGAACCGGGCGCGATCCGGACGAACGCTGGCGACCCGTACTCCGTGTACACGTACTTCTGGAAGAAGTGGCGCGACCGGGAGAAGGCCGACCCGGCGCCGGAGCCAGAACCCGACGCCGTCGCCGACGTGACGGGCGACGAACTACCGGACGCGGCGACCCTCGGCTTCGAGGAACCGGACGCCGAGATTCCGGCTGCCGGGACCGATGCGGCCCGGGAGCGACTCGAAGCGTTCTGCGAGCGGGACGTCTTTCGCTACGAGGACGCGCGAGACTACCCCGCCGAGCGCGCGACGTCCCGGCTCTCGGCGGACCTCAAGTTCGGCACGCTCGGCGTCCGGGAACTGTACGAACGGACCGAGCAGGCGATGACCGACGCCGACGACGATGACGAACGCGCGAGCGTCGAAGAGTTCCAGGGGCAACTCGCCTGGCGGGAGTTCTACGCGCAGGTGCTGTACTTCAACCCGGAGGTAGTCACGGAGAACTTCAAGGAGTACGCCCAGCCCATCGAGTGGCGGGACGACCCCACGGAACTCCGCGCGTGGAAGGACGGCGAGACGGGCTACCCCATCGTGGACGCCGGGATGCGACAGCTCAGAGACGAGGCGTACGTGCACAACCGCGTCCGGATGCTCGTCGCCGCGTTCCTCACGAAAGACCTGCTGGTGGACTGGCGCGAGGGGTACGCCCATTTCCGCGAGCACCTCGTCGACCACGACACGGCCAACGACACCGGCGGCTGGCAGTGGGCCGCCTCGACAGGCACCGACGCCCAGCCGTACTTCCGGGTGTTCAACCCGACGACGCAGGGCGAGCGCTACGACCCGGACGCGGAGTTCGTCAAGCGGTACGTCCCCGAGTTGCGTGACGTTCCGCCCGCGAAAATCCACGCGTGGCCTGACCTCTCGCCCGAGGAGCGCGACGAACTCGCCCCGGACTACCCGGCCCCCATCGTCGACCACGCGGAGCGCCGCGAGGAAGCCATCGCAACGTTCGAGCGGGCGCGCGGCGACGCGGACTGACCCGAACGGTCATCCTAACCACAGGTAAGAAAGCCGTACAGTTCGTACAACCCTCATTACAAATGTCGGCGCTTGGCATCGCTCTCGCATACCCAGCCTCCACCGCCGCCGACTCCTCGAATCGCTGGGTCTCGCCGCCGGTGGCGCGCTCGTCCCGCCGACCGTCGAGGCTGCGCCGACCGACCGGAGCACTGCCAGGGGCGCACCCGACCGCGAGGCGTTCCCGCAGGGCGTCGCGAGCGGCGACCCGACGCCCTCCGGCGCCGTCGTCTGGACGCGTCTCAGCCCGTCCGCTCACAGCGACGGCGATTCGGTGTCGCTGACGGTCGCCCGGGACGAGGATTTCCAGTTCCCCATCGGCTTCTACGACGCCGGCACTACGGGCGCGGACCGCGACTACACCGTGAAAGCCGACCTCGACGGCCGACTGGACGCGAACCGGACGTACTGGTACCGGTTCGAGCACGACGGCCGCGTCTCGCCGGCCGGCCGCCTGCGGACACTGCCGGAACCGGGCTCGTCGCCGGACAGCGTCTCCTTCGCGCTCTGCACGTGCCAGGACTACCGCAACGGCTACTACGGCGCGTACCGCCACGTCGCCGACGACGACGTGGACTTCCTCCTCCACCTCGGCGACTTCGTCTACGAGCACGGTGGGCCCTCGGAGTACGCCGGCCGCGACATCAACCTGCCGAGCGGGAACGCGGTCGCGAGCGGGCTCTCGGACTTCCGCCACCTCCACCGCACGTACCGCACAGACCGCGCGCTCCAGGCCGCACTCGCCGCGCACACCGCCATCACCACGTGGGACGACCACGAGATCGTCAACGACCGGTTCTACAGCTACCGGGACGGCCGGCCGTACGCCGGCGACGACGCACACCCACGAAACGACGACGACGCGTTCATGCGGTCGCTGTTCGCAGCCGGCATCAGGGCCTGGTGGGAGTACACGCCCGCACGGGTTCGATACGACCCGGACGCCGACGTGGTGGATTCTCTGGGGCTCTACCGGTCGTTCCAGTTCGGCGACCTCCTCGACCTCGTGGTGACCGACGAGCGCCTGTTCCGGTCCGCGCCACCCCAGAGCGAACTGCCGACGCCGCTCGCGACTTCGCTCGCCGACCAGCCGAGTGGGCCGGGGGGCACGCCAACCGTTCTCGGCGAGCGCCAGCGGTCGTGGTTCGCCGACGAGGTCGGCAGCTCGGAGGCGACCTGGACCGCGTGGGCGAACGAAATCGTCCACATGGACCTCGACGTCGACGTGCGCGGCGCGGCGGCGTACAGCGCGGACTCGTGGGCGGGCTACGAGGAGGAGCGTGCGTCTGTCGCCCGCGACCTCGCGGCTACGGAGAACGCGGTCGCGCTCACCGGCGACCTGCACTCTTGCGCCGTGGGCCACCTCCACCCGACCTACGACGACGCCTCGGAGCCGGTCGGCGTGGAGTTCGTGGTGCCAGCGGTGTCGAGCGCGAACCTCCAGGAGACGCTTGACCTACCCACCAGCGACCTGGCGGCGGCGTTGCTCGGGCGGGCCGCCCGCCAGGAGAACCCCCACGTGTCGTTCTTCGACAGCCACCACTGGGGGTACGCGACCGTCGAGTTCACCCCCGAGGAAGCGACCTACACGGCCTACGCTGTGCCCAAGTCCGTGCCCGCGGGGGACGCCTCTCGCGAGCTTCTGACCAGGTACCGGGTACCGGCGGGCAGCGACGTCCTCCAGCGCCGCGATTAACTCCTCAGGTCCGCGTCACCTGCGTCCACAGGACGACGGCCGCGACGACGGTCACGCCGGCGACGAGCGTCCACGCCGCGTCGTAGCCCTGGAGGTCGACAACGAGTCCGAACAGCGGCGGTGCGGCCAGCCCACCGAGGTTGAGCGCGGTCTGGCCGCCGGCGGTCGCCGCACCGACCTCGTCGTCGTCGACGATGGCGGTCATGGTCGCGTAGTAGACGCCCGGGAACCCGAGGATGAAGAGTCCGAGCAGCGGGAAGGCAGCGGCGGCCGCCAGCGGCGCGTCCGCGACGACGATGCCGAGGAAGCAGACGGCCGAGAGCGCGGCCTGTGCGGTCAACACGAGCGCAGGGCCGCGGACCGGCGGCCCGCGGATGCGGTCGGCGAGTTCACCGCCGACCAGCCGACCCGCGCTCCCGGTGACCTGCACGCCCGCGAGCACCGCGCCCGCGAACCCGGCGGCGACGCGGACGGATTCAGTGAGGTGGAGGACGACGTACCCAGTGGTCGTGAACACTGCTGCGCCGAGGAAGAACCCGGCGGTGACGAGGCCGCGGTACGCGCGGTCGTCGAGCAGCCCCCGGACGTCCGGCAGCGAGAGCGTCTCCGACCCCGTCGTCCCCTCGTAGCCGAGCGCGAACGCGCCGGCGACAGCGACGGCGATGGCCGCGACGACGAGGAAGCCGCCGCGCCAGCCGAACTGGGTCGCCGCGATGCCCGTGATGAGCACCGCGCCGAGTCCCGAACCCGCGGTGACGCCGACCTGCTTGACGTTCATCGCGAGGTTGCGGCGCCCCTTCGGCGCGGCGACGACGATAGCGCGGTTCGTCGCCGGCATCGCGCTGGCGTAGGCGAGTCCGAGTACGACGAGCGCGACGAGCAGGAGCGGGAACGTCGTGGCGTACGCGACGCCCACCGCGCCGACGGCCATCCCGAGCAGGCCGACGACCATCACCGGGTGTTCGCCGTAGCCGTCGACGGCCGCGCCCGCACCGAACAACAACGCGGTGTACCCGAACATGATGGCGGTGATGGCGACGCCCGTCATCGCCCGAGAGACGCCGAACGTGTCGCGGACGAACGCCGTCGCCGCGAAGATGGCGTAGAACGCGAGGCTCGCGGTGAGCTGCCAGCCGGTCACGAGCCCGACACTACGCCACGATTTCATGCACGAGTCATCTCTTCGTATGTCAATTGCTACCCTTCCAAACCACACGCAGACGGCGGCTCTTGCCGGTTCTCTCGTGGTAGTCGTTGTCGTGAACCCCACCAAGATTTAACACGATACGTCGTGTTGTACACCCTGGTGATAGCACAATGAGTCAGCACGAACTTCCGCCGCTTCCATACGACTACGACGCGCTCGAACCTCACATCAGCGAACAGGTGCTCACGTGGCATCACGACACCCACCACCAGGGGTACGTCAACGGCCTGAACGCCGCCGAGGGGACGCTCGCGGAGAACCGCGAGTCCGGAGAGTACGGCTCCACGGCCGGCGCGCTGGGCAGCGTCACCCACAACGGCAGTGGCCACTACCTCCACACGATGTTCTGGGAGAACATGAGCGAGAACGGCGGCGGCGAGCCGTCCGGTGAACTCGCCGACCGTATCGAGGAGGACTTCGGCTCTTACGAGGGCTGGAAGGGCGAGTTCAAGGCCGCGGCCTCGGCCGCTGGTGGCTGGGCGCTCCTCGTCTACGACCCGGTGTCCAAGCAGCTGCGCAACCTGGCCGTAGACAAGCACGACCAGGGCGCGCTCTGGGGTTCGCACCCGATTCTGGCGCTGGACGTCTGGGAGCACTCCTACTACTACGACTACGGCCCGAAGCGCGGCGACTTCATCGACGCCTTCTTCGAGGTCGTCGACTGGGACGACGTCGCCGAGAACTACCAGAAGACGGTCTCGAACCACGAGTAGCCGCGCCGACCTCCCGTTTTCTTTCGCGTCACTCCGTAGCCACAGGTGCGAGCGCGTCAGCGCCGTACGTCTCGCCGAGTTCCCAGATAGCGTCGGTCAGCGCGCCGAAGTCGTAGTTCGTGCCGTCAGAGTCCACGCCGACGACGACGCCGACCTGCGTCTCGTCGCCGACGAACGTGCGGAACAGCTCCCACGTGTCGAATCCCCGGTGGGTGTACCGGAAGTCGGAGTAGTGGAGGAGGTTGTACGTCTGGCGGGTGACGAAACCGTACCGCTCGTTGTCGAGGAACTTCTCGACGTCGATGTCGGAGACGCGTTCGGCTACGTCGGCCCTGAGGTACAGCGACTCCTGTGTACGTTCGTCGAGCACCCAGACGTCCCTGAGATTCTCGCCGAGTTCGGCCTGGAGCGTGGAGACGAGCGCCGACTTGGCCTCGTTGCGGTCCGACGAGGGTTGTGTGTCGTTGCCTGTCATGCAATCCCCTTGCTCGTGAATTGGTTGACGCTCGTAAAAACGTTCGCCCACCATCGGGGACTTTTTGCTCACACCGCTCGCAGTAGCCGTATGCCAGTCCCGAAGGACGAGTTCGACTCGCTGTACCCCTGTGACTTCTACACGCCCGCGGAACTGCTTGACGAGGACAAACTGTACACGGTGTACGAGATTGCGCGTCTCCTGCAGGACCTCGACGCCGACGAGGACATCGGCCAGGACGTCGAGAACGTGCTGCTCGACTGGGCGATCCCGTGGGTGATGTTCCACAGTGAGGACCTGGTCGTCGCCGAACCACGCGACGACGACGAACCGGGCTTCTACGGCGTCGACACCTAGAACTGGGCCGCCCGCGCGGCGAGTTCGAGTTCGGCGTAGGCGTCCTCGGTGACGCTCGGCCCGTGGCCCGGATGCATCTCCCGGAGGTTCTGGTCGACCGTGTCGCGGACGCGGTCGATACTCTCCCAGAGCGTCCGCCGGTCGCCGCCGGGGAGGTCCGTGCGCCCGAAACTCCCGTTCTGGAAGACGAGGTCAGCGGAGAACAGCACGCCCGCGTCCGCCGAGTAGAAACAGAGGTGGTGTGGCTCGTGGCCGGGGGTGTGGAGCACCTCGTACTCGTGGTCGCCGAAGGTCACTCTGTCGCCGTCCGCGAGTTCGTGGTCGACGCAGTCGTCGTCCGCGTCGAAGCCCCACGCGTCCACGTCGAAGGTGTTCTTCACGACCTCCACGTTGCCGACGTGGTCCGGGTGGGGGTGCGTGACGACGACGGCGTCGAGGTCACTCACGTGTCTCCGGATGCGGGAGACGACGTCGTAGTTCGCGCCGGTGTCGACGAGGACGGGCCGCTCGCCGGGAACGAGGAACGCGTTGCTCGTGAACGCGTCGACGCCCGCGGAGAGATTCGTGACCATGCCCTCGCTACGACGGCCGCGACTTAGACGTTTCTGGCCGATTTCGGCGGGGACGGCCGCGACCTATCGCGGCGCCCCAACGAGCACGAGCTCCGAGTAGTGGTCCCGGTTCCGGATCTGGCGCTCCTCGTCCGGGTCGATGCGGATGGCCTCGCGCTCCTCCAGTGGCACCGTCTCCGTGCCGAAGTCGATGTCCACGCCGCCGGTGACGACGTAGTACACCTCCTCCTGGTCGTCGGCCGAGTGGTCGTGGGCCATCCCCTCCGAACCGGGCTCCATGGCGTAGACGGTGAACGCCACCTCGTCGGTACCCAGGGCGTCCTTCAGTTGGAACATCTCCGCTCGCGCGTCGTCTGGGAGCAACGATTCGGCGTCCGCGAGGTTCTGCTTCTGGTACGGCATGTGTGCTAGTACCTGCCAGTCCCACTTCGGGTTGGCGGCAGGGTCGGAGCGTTTTTGGTGACGCGGCGGACACTCATCGGCAGTATGCGAGTGCGCCTCCTCGAAGCAACCGACAACCCGGAGGAACTCATCTGCCGGGGGGCACGAAACGACTACAAGAGCGACTGGGTCGGTGACGAGTCCTTCGACGAGGCGATGGCCGGCGTCGAGGGCGACACCATCGACGAACAGACGGCAAACTTCCTCGCGAAGCTCCTCAAGCGCGGCCACTACGGCCCGTTCGAACACCCGAGCGCGACGTTCGCCATCGAGGGGATGAGCCGGTCCTGCATGGCACAGCTCACCCGCCACCGCCACGCCAGCTTCGACGTCCAGTCGATGCGCTACGTCGCGTTCGACGACGTCGACCCGGCGGACGTCGAGGACGGCGAGATGGTCGTCACGCCGCCGTCGGCCATCGACCCCGACTGGGTCGGCCGCAACCAGAAGAACAGCGACGTCGACGACGACACCATCGAGAAGCGCGAAGCGGTCTTCCGCTCCTCGGTCAGGCGGTCGGTCGAGGAGTACCAGGAACTGCTCGACCTGGGCATGCCCCCCGAGGACGCCCGGTTCGTCCTCCCCATCGGCACGGAGGTGAACGTCGTCGTCACGCTCAACCCGCGCTCGCTGATGCACGTCGCGGACATGCGCGCGGCCGCCGACGCCCAGTGGGAGATCCGGGAGCTCACCGAGGAGCTACTCGACATCGCCGCGGAGTGGTGTCCGCACACGTTCGACTACTACGAGTCGGAGATGAAACACCGCAAGAACCGGCTCGCGCCCTGACAGCGAGACGCCCAGCCACCAATTCTCGGAACAGCCCGGGCGAACTCGGTCGAACTCTAGAGAGAGTCTGCAGAGAGCCGAGTGGGAGTTCGTCCGGAGTTTGAGAAATCACTATTCAGTGATACGTCCACGGTACGAACGAGATGTCAGACGACACGACCCGACGGCGGTTCGTCACTGGCGCAACGACCCTCGGCGTCGCGGCCCTGGCCGGGTGCACGGATATCGTGGACCGCGGTGGCAGCGACGACACGACGACCGGGGAAATGATGACGACGACGGAGGATGGCATGACTACGACCGAAGAGGGGATGAACGACGGTGACGACATGGACGACACCACGGAGGACGAGATGATGTCCACGATGCTCACCGTCTGCGTCCGGAACGTCTCCGACAGGTCGACCCTCCAGACGATGGACGGCGGCAAAGCCGTCCCGCTCTCTCCCGCGGCCTACGCCGTCCACGAGGGCGACAACCCGCTGTTCGCGCCCGGAGCGGCCGCCAGCACGGGACTGGAACGGCTCGCCGAGGACGGGTCGCCGACCGCACTCGTCGAGGAAGTCTCGATGGAGACGAGTGACGCGACGGTCGACTCGGTGGCCGTGCCGAAAGACGCCGACGAACCCGCGCCCATCGGTCCAGGCGAGTCCTACGAGTTCACCGTCGAAGCGGCCGCGGGTAAGCGCCTCTCGCTGGCGACGATGTTCGTCCAGTCGAACGACCTGTTCTACGCCCCCGGGACGGACGGCGTCCCGCTGTACGAGGACGGTGAACCGGTCACGGGCGACGTGACCGACCAGTTCACGCTCTGGGACGCGGGCACCGAGCAGAACCAGGAGCCGGGAACCGGGGGCGACCAGGCCCCGCGGCAGATGGAGGCCGACTCCGGACCGAGCGAGGACGCCACCGTCCGCAACGTCATGTCCGTCGACGACGGGTTCGACTACCCCGCGACCGGTGACGTCCTCGAGGTCACCGTTACGGTCGACTCGATGGAGGCCTGAGCCTGTGACCGAACAGCCTCTCAGCGTCCGTCGCGCCGCGGCCCGCCGCCTCCCGGGCGCAGCCACGGTGATCGTCTCCCTGTTCGCGGGGCTCGCTGGGCTCGCCGCCTCGTACGCCGTCGCGGGGTTCACCCCCTCGTTCGTCGCCGGACCCATCGCCAGCCTGCTGAGTCGCGAGATGCCCGCGGCGGTCGTCAGGTTCGCGATTCTCGTCCTCGGCGATCTCGGCGAGACGCTCAACCTGGTGGCGGCGCTCGCCCTCGCTTGGTTCCTGCTGACGCTCGCCGCCTCCGTCGGACTGGCCGCCGGCCGGCGCGCCCGGTCGCGGGTCGTCGCCCCGGTGGTCGGCGCCGCTTCGACTGGGCTGCTGTCCGTCGTCCTCACTGGCGCCCTCCTCCCCGCCTTTGCGACCGGCGCAGCCGTCAGCGTGGTGATCGCTGCGACGACGCTCTCGGCGGACGGCCGGACGCCGGACGTCGCCGCGGACAGGCGCCGCATCCTCGGCGGCGTGGCGAGTGCGGTCACGGTCACGCTGGCCGGCTTCCTCCTCGGGTCGGGCCGCGACTCCGACACCACCGTGGCACCGCTCGAGGTGGACCGCAGCCTCGAATCCGAGACCGAGAGCCTGCTCGGTACGGCCGAGACACAGTCCCTCGACGTGGCGGGGCTGGAGCCCCTGGTCAGCGACAGCTTCTACGAGGTCGACATCAACTCGGTGAACCCGGACCGGAGCGCCGACTCCTGGGAGCTGTCGGTCACCGGCGCTGTCGAGGAGGAGCGGACGTACACGTACGACGACGTGACGTCGATGGACGCCGAGAACCAGTTCGTCTCCCTGCGCTGCGTCGGCGAGGGGCTCAACGGCCGGAAACTCGACAACGCGCTCTGGCAGGGCGTGCCGATTATGGACCTCGTCGAACCCGCGGTACCCACCGAGGGCTGTTGCGTGATGCTGCGCGCGGCGGACGGGTTCTACGAGGAGTTCCCGCTGTCCGCCCTTGAGGACGGCTTCCTCGCATTCGGCATGAACGGCGAGGCGCTCCCCCGCGGGCACGGCTACCCGGCGCGCGCCCTGATTCCCGGGCACTGGGGCGAGATCAACGTCAAGTGGCTCACGGAGATCGAGATCCTGGAGACCGAGGAGGACGGCTACTGGGAGGAGCGCGGCTGGCACGGGACCGGGCCGGTGAACACTGTCGCCAAACTCCACGTCGAGAACGACCTCGAGGACGGCCGCAAGCAGGTGGCCGGCCACGCCTACGCCGGGACGCGCGGTATCGAGCGCGTCGAGGTGTCGACCGATGGCGGCGACTCGTGGGCGGACGCGCGCCTCTCGGGACCGCTGCCCGGCGAGGACGTCTGGCGCCAGTGGGCCTACGAGTACGACCCACCGGAGCGCTCCCACGAGGTCGTCGTCCGCGCCACCGACGGCACCGGCACGCTCCAGCCACGCGAGGAGGAGTCGCCGTACCCGAGCGGGGCCTCCGGGTGGGTGTCGAAGTCCGTCGACCCCTGAGTTGGGTCCCCCGTCGCAAGCCCGTCCCCCCCGCCGCTCCGACCCGTCAGACCGTGGCACACGGGCGGCGAGACGAAACCGTTATTTGTACACCCAGGCTACGGAGGAGTGTCGCGCTCCGTTGGTGTAGTCCGGCCAATCATCTTGCCCTCTCACGGCAAGGACTAGGGTTCAAATCCCTGACGGAGCACTCTTCTGCGGAACGTACCCCGGGACGATACTGCTGGGGATCGCCAAGGAATCACGACGCTTAACACGCCTACTCGGCAACGAAGCGTCATGGCGAACGACAGACCGGCCCACGAGTTCAAGGAGCGGGACATCTACATTCTCCGCGAACTCGCGAAGGACCCCAGCGTCTCCTCACGGGACCTCTCGGAGATTCTGGCGGCCGACTACGACATCGACGTCTCCTACGTCACCGTCAACGAGTCCATCCGGAACATGCGCGAGGCGGGCGTCTTCCGGGAGGCCATCGTCCCGAACGAGGAGTACTTCGTCTTCGAGCTGTTCGAGTTCAAGTTCAACCCCGAGTACTTCGCCGAGGAGTGGCGGGGGACGATGGAGCACATCCGCGACGACGAGCATACCCTCCTCTACTTCCTCTCTGACGGCGAGTACCAGTGGAAGACCATCATGCTGTTCCCGACGCGGGAACACGGCGAGCGGTGGCTCCACGAGTTCTACAAGAACCACGGGAAGACGGTGCTGAACGTCCGTACCTCCGTGATGACGAACGTCCTGGAGTTCGGCGCGAGTCCCGAGCTGTTCGACAACCTCGACCCGGAGAACAACCGGAAGTTCTAGCGGACGGCGGTCGCCGTCAGTCCTCGACGGGCAGCGACCCGTGCTCGGACTCGAACTGCTCGACGAGCACCTTCTTGTCGAACTTCCCGGTGGTCGTCTTCGGCACTTTGTCGACGAACTCGAAGCGGTCCGGCAGCCACCACTTCGGGAACTGCTCGAGGAGGTACTCGCGCAGGTCGTCGACGGTCACGCCGTCGGCCGTGACGACGTACGCAACGGGGCGTTCCTGCCACTTCTCGTGGGGGACGCCGATGACGGTCGCCTCCTCGACGCCGTCGTGCCCGATGAGGGCGTTCTCCAGTTCGATGGAGGAGATCCACTCGCCGCCGCTCTTGATCACGTCGTCGAGTCGGTCGACGACGTCGAGGTAGCCGTACTCGTCGAGCGTCGCGACGTCGCCGCTGCAGAACCAGCCGTCGTCGCTGAAGGAGGCCTCGGTGGCGTCGGGGCGCTCGTAGTACTCGCCGGCGAGCCACGGCGCTCGCGCCTGGACCTCGCCCGGGCTCTCCCCGTCGTGGGGCACGTCTTCGTCGTCCTCGTCACGGAGCCGAATCTTCACGCCCGGCGCCGGAACGCCTGCCTTCATGCGGAGGCGGTCCTGTTCGGACTCCGAGAGCTGTTTCACCTCGGTCGTCATCAGCGTGTTCGCGAGGTGGGGGGACGCCTCGGTCATCCCGTAGCCCTGCCCGATGGGCGCCTCGTACACCTCGTCGTACTTCCGGATGAGCGATTCGGGTGGGGAGCTCCCGCCGATGAGGACATCCTGGAGGCTCTCGAGGACCTCCGGGCCCATGTCGTCGGATTCCTCGATGATGCGGTCGACCTCCATCCACACAGTGGGGACGGCGGCCGCGATGGTCACGTCCTCGTCCTGGATGATGGGAATGAGGTCATCGGGGTCGGTGTGCTGGCCGGGCAGCACGATCTTCGCGCCCGTGAACGTCGTCGTGTAGGGGAACCCCCAGCCGTTGACGTGGAACATCGGCACCACGGGCATCACCACGTCGGACTCGCTGACCGCGAAGACGTCGACGTGGCTGTGCATCATCGTGTGGAGGAACTGGCCGCGGTGGGTGTACTGGACGCCCTTCGGTAACCCCGTCGTTCCGGAGGTGTAGCAGAGCGCGCTCTCGCGTTCCTCGTCCATCTCGGGCCAGTCGTAGTCGGTGTCGTAGCCCGCGATGAACGACTCGTAGTCCGTCACCGGTTCGAGGGAGGTGTCCGGGACGTCGTCCTCGTCGCCGAGCACGACGTACTGCTCGACCGTCTCGAGTTCGTCCGCGATGGGTTCGAGGGTGTCGACGAACTGCGGGTCGACGAACATCAACCGGTCTTCGGCCTCGTTGATAATCTCGACGAGGTGGTGTTCGGGGAGCCGGTGGTTCACCATGTGGATGCTGCGCGCGCTGCACGACGGCCCGAAGTAGAGCTCGTAGTGGCGGAAGTGGTTGACCGCCATCACGCCCGAGCGATCGCCGGGATCCATCCCGTAGTCGTCGAGTGCGTGGGCGAGCTGGCTGATTCGCTCGTAGGCGTCGCCGTACGTGTACCGGTGCGTGCTGCCGTCGGGGAGCGCGGTGACGATCTCCTTGTGGTCGAAGAGGTCGTTCGCGCGCTCCAGGAACTTCGTGATCGTCAGGTCGTAGTCCATCGTCATGCTGTCTCACCCCGGGGGCGGAACCGGTAAAACACCCGGTGCTGGTCGGTGGGACCGTCGATGTCCACGACTTCGAGTTCCACCGGGTCGCCGATGGCGAGGTCGTCGTACTCAGCGCCGTCGATGCGGGCCGACAGTCGGAGGTCGACGCCGTCGAGTTCCACGACGCCCGTCACGAACGGCACGTCGTCGGTCATCCCGAGCGGCCCGCTCCCGCGCACCGTCGAGAACGCGAACAGCGTCCCCTCGTGCGGGAGCGAGACGTAGTCGAGGTCGTCGCTCGTGCACTCCGGGCAGACGACCCGCGGCGGGAAGTGGAGTTCGCCGCAGTCCTCACACTGGGTGGTAGAAAGCGACCCCTCTCGGAGGCGGTCGTAGAACTCGTGGATGCGTGTGTGGTCGGCGTCCTGCAGGTCGTAGAAGTCCAGCAGGCGCGGCAGTTCGATGCTGTCGGGAATCGAGATGGTGCGACGCGCGGATTCGTCGGCGTCCTCAGATGGCTCACCGCCGTCCGGTCGCGCGTCCGCCTGGTCGTGCGTGTCGGTCATTGTGGGTCCCTCGCGAGCGTCATGACGCTGTGGACGGAGCCGCTCCCGCTGAGGTTGTGGATGAGCCCCGTCTCCGGGCTGTCCGGCACCTGTCGTGCGGACTCGACTTCGCCCGTGAACTGCTTGTACACTTCGAGCGCCTGGGAGACGCCGGTCGCGCCGAGCGGGTGGCCACAGCCCAGCAGGCCGCCCCGCGGGTTGACGGCGATGTCGCCGTCGAGTTCGCTGCGGCCGTCCTCGATGAACTGGCCGCCCTCGCCCTTCTCCACCCAGCCGAGGTCCTCGTACTCGATGATCTCGCTGATGGAGAAGCAGTCGTGTATCTCCGCGACGTCGAGTTCCTTCACGGGGTCCTCGATGCCGGCCTGGTCGTAGGCCTCCTCGGCGGCCTGGGTGGCCTGGGGCCACGCCGAGAACGACGGGAGGTTGTTGATGGAGTTGGCCGCCATGCAGGACTGGCCGCTGCCCGTGACGTAGGCCGCGGTGTCCGTGAGTTCGCGGGCCTTCTCCTCACTGACGAGCAGGAGGCCGGCGGCGCCGTCCGTGATGCCGCTGCAGTCGAGCAGGCACAGCGGCGGCGCGATTGGGTAGGAGTCGAGGACGTCGTCGACGTCGACCTCCTGCTGGAACTGCGCGTACGGGTTGTTCGCGGCGTGGTTCTTGTTCTTCACGCTGACCTTCGCGAGCTGCTCGCGGGTCGTTCCGTACTCGTGCATGTGCCGCTGGGCGAACATCGAGAAGAACGACGGCGCGTTGAGGCCGTTCACGCCGTCGAACTCTCGGTCGAGCACGTTCGTCATGCTCGCTTGCGTCTCCGCGACGTAGTCGTCGCCGAGGTTCATCTTCTCGACGCCGAGCACGAGCGCGACGTCTAGCTGGCCCGCGGCGATGGCGAGCCACGCGTACCGCAGCGCGGCCTGCCCGCTCGCGCACGCGAGCTCCGTCCGCGCTATCATCTTCGTCACGTCGACGCCGAGCAGTTCCGCCGCGAGCGGCGCGACGTGGCTCTGGAACGCGAAGCGCTCGGGCTGGACCGCGCCGAGGAACAGCCCCTCGACGTCGTCGGGGCCGAGGCCGTCGACGTCGTCGAAGGTTGCCTTCCCCGCCTCCTGGGCGAGGTCTTTCCACGTGGCCGCCCGCTTGCCCCAGTCCGCGTGTCCGCCGCCGACGATTGCTGCGTTCCGGGGCATCACTCGAACTCCGGTTCGCGGTCGTCTCTGAACGCCGTCACGCCCTCGACCATGTCGTCGGTCGTCGTGAGCAGGCCGAAGCCCTGGCTCTCCGCGTCGAGGCCGGCCTTCAGACTCGTGTCCTGGCCGTCGTCGATGACGCGCTTGGCGACCTTCAGCGCCGTCGACGGGCCGTTCGCGAGGTCGTCGACGAACTCCGCGACCGTGTCGTCGAACTCTTCGTCCGGAACAGCGCGGTTGACGAGCCCCCAGTCCTGGGCTCGCTCGGCGGGAATCTGCTCCCCGCGGAAGACGAGTTCCTTCGCGCGGCCCTCCCCGACGATGCGGGTGAGGCGCTGGGTGCCGCCGCCGCCCGGGATGAGTCCCAGGTTTATCTCCGGGGAGCCGAACGTCGAGTCCTCGGTCGCAACCCGGAGGTCGCAGGCGAGCGCGATTTCGAAGCCCGCGCCCAGGCAGAAGCCGTCGATGGCCGCGACCGTCGGCCGCTCGAACTCGTCGATGGCGACGATGGTCTCGTCGACGTCCATCAGCTCGGTCGGCGACGCGGTCATGAAGCCCGTGATGTCCGCGCCGGAACTGAACGCGTCGTCGCCGGCGCCCGAGAAGACGACACACGACACCTCGTCGGTGTCGGCGTTCTCGAGGGCGGCCTCGACCTCCCCGAACATCGTCTCGGAGAAGGCGTTCAGGCGCTCCGGCCGGTCGAACTCTATCTCGAGGACGCCGCGGTCATCGAGGGTCTTGTTGATGTACTGGTAGGGCCCGTCGCCGTGGTAGTCGTGGAAGCCCTCGCCCGCGTCGACGCCCGTCCGCCCGTCCTCGACCATTTCGACGAGATAGTCGGCCGGTTCGAACCGGGCCGCGCCTGTCTCCTCGTGGAGCGAACTGAGCTTCTCGAGGACCGAATCGAGACCGATCTGGTCGCCGAGGCGGCAGACGCCCTCCGGGAACCGAGCGCCGAGGCGGCTCCCGAGGTCAATGTCGTCGGGCGTCGCCACGTCGCCGCCGACGAGTCGCGCGGCCTCGTTGACCATGCGGGCCTCGACGCGAAGCGTGTCGAAGCCGTCGCCGTCACCGGGTTCATAGTTTGGCCCATCGGCCTCCCAGTCGTAGAAGCCCTGTCCCGTCTTCTTCCCGAGGTTCTCGTTCTCGACCTTCTCGGCGATGGTCGGCGGCGAGTCGAGGTCGGTGTCCTCGCGGAAGTGGTAGGCGATGTCGATGCCCGTGTAGTCGGCGAGTTCGAACGGCCCCATCGGGTAGCCGCGCTTGTACACCATCGCGGCGTCGGCCTGCTGGACCGTGGCGTCGCCGTCGGCGAGCATCCACGCGGCCTCCTCCATGAACGGCAGCATCACGTTGTTCACGATGAAGCCGTGGACGTCGCGTTTGACGTCGATGGCGCGCTTTCCCAGGTCGTCGACGAACTCGTGGACGGTCTCGAGGGTCGCGTCGCTGGTTTGCTCGCCGTGGACGACCTCCACGAGGTCCATCTTCACTGGCGGATTGAAGAAGTGCGTCCCCACCACCTGCTCTGGGCGGTTCGTGGCCGCGCCGATGGCGGTGATGCTGAGTCCGGACGTATTCGACGCCAGAATCGCGTGGTCGGGCGCGTGTTCGTCGACCTCGGCGAACGTCTGTTTCTTCAGGTCGAGGTTCTCCGGAATCGCCTCGACGACGAGGTCCGCGTCCGCGACGGCCGTCGCGAGGTCCGTCTCGCCGTGCATCCGGGCGCGTACGTCGTCGGCCGATTCGTCTATCTTCCCCTTCTCCTCGAGTTTGCCGAGGCTCCACTCGACCTGTTCGAGTCCGTCCTCGACGAGCTCCATCTCGAGGTCCCGAAGCACCACCTCGTAGCCAGCGATAGCGGCGATTTCGGCGATGCCGTGGCCCATGCTCCCCGCACCGAGCAAGGTCACGGTCTCTATGTCACGTTCTACCATCGTGTAGAATATAGTTAACCGCGATACTTAAACTGTCGGTTACTCTGTTTGCAAAACACCCTCGTTTGCTTAACTACTGATTAAAATCGACGGTGGCTGTCGGAGCGGTCCGTCGTCGTTTCCGCTGGGGTGGCGCGGTGACCGAATCGAACGGAACAGGTCCTGGTGGCTACGCCAACGGTTCGCGTCTACTCGTTACTCGAGCGGGAACTTGAGTTCGGCGGCGTTCTCCGTCTGCGGGTAGACGAGTCGCTGCTCGCCCTCCCACCACTGCGCGCTCGCGGCGGAGAGCTGCCCCTGCTCGGGCATTCCGTGCTCGTCGAAGCCGAAGTCGCCGATGACGGTGTTGAACTCGTTCTCGTCGCTCGGCGAGGACCTCAAGCGGGGCTACGAACTCGGCGTCCAGCGGATGAACGAGGGCGGCGGCATCGACGGCCGGGAGGTCAATCTGGTCGTCGAGAACGACGAGAGCGACCCGGAGGTCGTCCGCCAGCAGCTCCAGCAGATCACGAGCAACAACGACGTCGACATGCTCTGGGGGAGCTTCTCCAGCCTCCTCGTGCCGGCGGGGTCGGCGTTCGCCGAGAGCCAGGAGCTACCGTTCCTCGCCATCGCGGCGTCCTACGAGAAGAACCGCGTCGAGACGAACGCCGACTGGACGTTCATCCCGTTCCCGCACAGCCGCGACGTCGTCCGCGGGACGCGTAACGCGCTCGAGCAGGTGCCCGACGACTCCTCGCGGGTCGCCATTTGGGAGCCCAACTCCGGGTGGGGTGCGGAGATGGCGAACACGTGGGAGAACACCCTCTCCAGTGCGGGGTACGACATCGTCTTCAGGGAGACGTACAGCATCGGAACCGACGACTTCTCCTCACTCATCTCGCAGACGGCGGACAGCGAGGCCGACATCCTGCTGTCGAACCCGACGCCCCCGGGCGGCATCACGGCCATCCAGCAGATGGCCTCGTCGGGCTACACACCGAAGTTCATCCAGTTCGTGCGCGCCGCCGACCCGTTCGCGTGGTGGTCGGCGCTCGGCGAGCGCGGCCGCGGCGTTTGCATGTGTCCCGGCTGGGTGCCGGGAATGACGGGGAACGGCAACGAGGCGCTCTACGAGAACTTCCGGACCGAGTACGACACCGGCGACGAGTACCCGCCGGTGATGGTCGGCGCGTCGTACAACCTCACGCAGGTCGCCGAACAGGCATTGCTGGGCGCGGATTCCACTGACCCGGCCGACGTCCAGGGGGTCCTCCAGGAGGAGACGTTCGAGACGGTCACCGGGTCGTTCGGCTTCGACGACGTGGGCCGTCCCCGGGAGGGCGAGATCACGGTACCGACGGGCCAGTGGTGGGAGGGCCAGCAGCGACTCGTCTCCCCGCAGACCGACCACCCCGCGTCGATGGAGCTCCAGTACCCGCTCCAGCCGTGGGGTGAGCGGTAGTGCCGCGGAGCGACGAGTCGGCGTTCGGGGCGCCGACCCGGGACGAGATAGCGTCGTACGCTACCGACCTTGGCATCCCGTTGAGCGACGCCGAAGCCGAAGATTACGAGGCGCTCGTCGGCGACGCCGTCAGCGGCTCGGACCCGATTCGACACGCCTCGCCGTTCGACCCAGGGCTGGAACCCGACGACTTCGCGGGCAGGAGCGGCGGGCGCCGGCCGGACGAGGACGAGGACCCGCTGAACGCGTGGCTCCGGTTCACGGACGTTTCGGGGGCCGATGACGGGCCGCTCGCCGGTGTTTCCGTCGGCCTGAAGGACTCCATCGCGCTCGCGGGCGTGGAACTGACACTCGGGTCTTCGGTGATGGAGGGGTTCGTCCCGACCATCGACGCGACGGTGGTTCACCGGCTCCGCGACGCCGGCGCGGACGTCGCCGGGAAGCTAAACATGGAGAGCTTCGCGTGGTCGGGGACCGGCGACACGAGCGACTACGGGCCGGTGACGAACCCGCACTCCGCGGACCACCTCGCGGGCGGGTCGTCGAGTGGGTCAGGCGCGGCGCCCGCAAACGGCGACTGTGACGTCGCCCTCGGCACCGACCAGGCGGGGTCGGTCAGGATTCCGAGTTCGTGGTGCGGGCTGGTCGGCATCAAACCGACCCACGGCCTCGTCCCGTACACCGGCGTCGTCCCGCTCGAGCGGAGCATCGACCACGTCGGGCCGATGGGGACGTCCGTGGACATCGTCGCGAAGACGCTGGAAGTCATCGCCGGTGAGGACACCGCCCAGGGCGTCCGACTGGACGAGCGGCAGCCGACTGGCGTGGGAGCCGACGACTACGTCGGAGCGACCGCGGAGAGCGCGGGCGGGCTCTCGGTCGGAGTGTTGGACGAGGGGTTCGGCTGGGAGTTCTCCGAGGCCGCCGTCGACGAGGCGGTGCGAAGTGCGACCGACGTGTTCGAGGATGCCGGCGTCACCGTGGACAGCGTGAGCGTGCCGCGACACCGCCAGTCGATGGCCGCGTGGGGCGCCATCGCCACCCAGGGCGGCGCGCGACTCCTCCGGGAAGGGAGCGTCGGCACGAACCACGACGGGTGGTCGTGGCCGCAACTCGCGCGATCGATGGACTCCTTCCGGCGCGCCCGGGCCCGCGACCTGCCGCCGACTGTCAAGCGGTCGCTGTTCGCGGCCGCGTTCCTGGAGTCCGAGCACGGCGTCGAACCGTACGCCAAGGCGCGGAGCGTCGCGATGGCGGCCGAGCGCGACTACGACGACGTCCTCGCGGACTACGACGCGCTCCTGTTGCCCACCACCGTCGTCCGCGCGTTCGAGAAAGCCCCCGAGATGGGGCGCGTCGAGTCGCTCCGACGCGAGGTGGCGACCATCGCGAACACCTGCATGTTCAACCTCACCGGCCACCCCGCCATCTCGGTGCCGTGTGCGAAACCCGACGGTTTGCCCGTCGGCATGATGCTGGTCGGCGCGCACGGCGACGAGTCGACGCTGTTCACGCTCGCCGCGGCGTTCGAGGACGCCACCGACTGGGAGCAGCGCGAGTAGCCCGGTCTGGCGCTTTTTGTCGGTCAGCGACGCGGGAGCTAGCTACCGTCGAACTTTCCCCGCATCCGAAAGGCCAAGGAGGCTGACCCACCTACCCCGTGGCAATAGATGGCTTCTAACGAGCACGGTGGGCCCCGGGACGCGGACCTCCCGGCGGCGGACGACCGGTCGGATTACGACTACGTGGGCGAGGACGTCGAGCGACCGGAGCTGGTCGAAGCGCTGGACGAACGTGTGGACGGCGACGTCCGCTTCGACACGTACACCCGTCAGATGTACGCGACGGACGCGTCGGCGTACGAGGTGACGCCCATTGGCGTCGTCTTCCCGACGGGGACAGCGGACGTCGCGTCCGTCGTCTCCTACTGCGCGGAGCGGGAGATACCCGTCCTGCCCCGCGGCGGCGGCACGAGTCTCGCCGGCCAGGCGGTCAACGAGGCGGTCGTCCTCGACTTCATGCGGTACATGAACGACGTCGTCGACGTCCGCCCAGACGAGTGCGAGGCGACCACGCAGGCCGGCGCCGTGCTCGCGGAACTCAACCAGTTGCTCGAACCGCACGACCTGAAGTTCGCGCCGGACCCGGCGGCCGGCAACCGGAGCGCCGTCGGCGGCGCAATCGGGAACAACTCCACGGGCGCGCACTCCCTGAAGTACGGGAAGACGGACGCCTACGTCGAGGAGTGCGAGGTGGTGCTCGCGGACGGGACCGTCACGACCTTCGGCGAGATGGAGATCGAGACCCTGCGCGAGGAGGCCGACGCTGACGCCGAGGCCCTCCTCCCGCGCATCTACGCGGGCGTCCTCGACATCCTCGACCAGCACGCCGACGAGGTCGACGCCCGGTTCCCGGACCTGAAGCGGAACGTCTCCGGCTACAACCTCGACCGACTCGTCGACGAGTCCCGGGACGGCACCGTCAACCTCGCGCGTCTGCTCGCGGGCAGCGAGGGGACCCTCGCCGTCGTCACGGAGGCCACTGTCTCCCTGGAACCCATCCCGGAGACGAAGTCGGTGACGCTGCTGACCTACGAGAGCGTCGTGGACGCAGTCACGGACGTCCAGCACGTCCTCGAACACGACCCCGCCGCGGTCGAACTCATCGACGACACGCTCATCGACCTCGCCAGCGAGACGGCGGAGTTCTCCGACGTGGTCGACCTGCTGCCCGAGGAGACGCGGGCCGCGCTGCTCGTGGAGTTCTACGCCGAGGACGACGCGGACGGCCGCGAGAAGACCGCCAACCTCGTCGCCGACCGCGTTCGCGACGGAAGCGGGGACGAAGACCGCTTCGCCTTCGACGCGCTGGAGGCCCACGACGACGAGGAGCGCGCGACCTACTGGAAACTCCGGAAGTCCGGGCTCCCCATCCTGCTCGGCCGGACGAGCGACGCCAAGCACTTCTCGTTCATCGAAGACTGCGCCATCCCGCCCGAACACCTCCCCGAGTTCGTCACGCGGTTCCACGAGATCCTCGACGACAACGACACGTTCGCGTCGTTCTACGCCCACGCCGGCCCCGGCGTCCTCCACGTACGCCCGCTGGTGAACATGAAGACCGAACCAGGCCTCGCGGCGATGGAGGACATCGCCGACCGCGTCACCGACATGGTCGTCGAGTTCGGTGGGAGCGTCTCCGGCGAACACGGCGACGGACGCGCGCGCACCCAGTGGAACCGGAAACTGTACGGCGACGACCTCTGGGGCGCGTTCCGCGACCTGAAGACGGCCTTCGACCCGGACTGGCTGCTCAACCCCGGCCAGGTCTGTGGCGACGTCTCGATGACGGAGAACCTCCGCTTCGACCCCGAGTACGAGTTCGACGCGGGCCTCGACCCCGAACTCAACTGGCCCAACGAGAACGGCTTCGAGGGGATGGTCGAACTCTGCCACGGCTGTGGCGGCTGTCGCACCAGCCAGGACACGGGCGGCGGCGTGATGTGCCCGACGTACCGGGCCTCCGAGGAGGAGATTACGTCCACGCGGGGTCGCGCGAACATGCTTCGCCAGTCGATGAGCGGCGACCTGCCCGACGACCCCACGGACGACGAGTTCGTCGACGAGGTGCTCGACCTCTGTATCGGCTGCAAGGGCTGTGCGCGTGACTGCCCGAGCGAGGTCGACATGGCGAAACTGAAGGCCGAAGTCGTCCACGAGCGCCACCAGCGCGAGGGCGCCAGCCTCCGTGACAAACTGTTCGCGAACGTGGACACGCTCGCGAAGTTCGGGAGCGCGACGGCGCCCGTCGCGAACCGCCTCCCCGACCTGCCGGGCGCGCGAGCACTCATGGAGAAGACGGTCGGTATCGCCCGCGAACGGACGCTGCCGACGTTCGAGAGCGAGACGCTCCAGGACTGGTTCGACGCGCGCGGCGGCGCTCGCGTCGACGCCGCGGACGCCGAACACCGGGTCGTCTTCTTCCCGGACACGTACACGAACTACAGCCACCCCGAGATCGGGAAGGCGGCCGTCCGGGTCCTCGAGGCCGCTGGCGTCCACGTCGCGCTCGCCGACCGCACGGACAGCGGTCGCCCCGCCCACTCGAAGGGGTTCCTCGACAGGGCGCGGGACACCGCCGCGGCGAACGTTGCCGACCTCGCTCCGCAGGTGCGGGACGGTTGGGACGTGGTGCTCGTCGAACCCTCCGACGCCGTGATGTTCCAGGTCGACTACCTCGACCTCCTCTCGGGCGACGCCACCGAGACCGTCGCCGCGAACACGTACGGGGTCTGCGAGTACCTCGACGCGTCCGGTCTGGACAGCGAGGTTGCGTGGGACGCCCACGAAGTCGGGGTGTCCTACCACGGCCACTGCCACCAGAAGGCCTCGAAGAAGGACCACCACGCGGTGGGCGTGCTGCGCCGCGCGGGCTACCCCGTCGACCCCGTCGACTCGACGTGCTGCGGGATGGCCGGCTCGTTCGGCTACGAGGCCGAACACCATGCTATGAGCACGGCCATCGGCGACATCCTCGTCGACCAGCTCGACGACAGCCCCGGCGAACTCGCCGTCGCGCCCGGCGCGTCCTGCCGGACGCAACTCGAGGACATGCTCGACGAGGACGCCCGGGACGCCAGCGGAATCGTCCCGGAGGACCGCGAGAGCCCCCCGACGCCCGTGGAGATGCTCGCGGCCGCACTCGACGACTGAGGAGGAGTCTTCTTACTCGGAGTCGTTCTCGGCGAGGTAGGCGCGTCCCTCCGGCGTCTCCCGGAGCATCTCGTCGAACACCGCGGCGTCCGTCTGGAACTTGTGGACCTGGTGGAGGACGGTGTTGTGGAACCCGGAGATGAACTCGCCGAACTCCTTGAAGAACTCGTGAATCCAGCGCTGCATCCGGTCGTTAGTGCGGAACTGGGTGATGAACTGCCAGTGGTACTCCGAGTCCGCGTTGAAGAACATCAACACGTGGGGGTCGTCCCGGAGCGCCCAGTAGCAGTCCTCCCACTGGTCAGCGAAGTTGGGGTAGTGAAAGGAGAGCCGGAAGAGGTAGTGGTTGAAGATGCTCTGGTCGGGGATAACCGTCTCCCGGTAGAGGCCGTCCTCGGCCATCTCTCGGAGGATCTCGCTGATGCGGTTGTGCGAGAGTTCGATGCCGTAGTCGGCCTCCAGTATCTCGCTCAGCTCCCGCGTGGACGCGGTGGGGTTCGCCACGCGCGACTTCAGGATGACGATGTTCCGGGGGGAGACGACGTCGTCCGGCCCGTACGATGACATGGGGGAGAGTCCGTGGAGAGCCGCTAAATTCCTACTGGTTACGAGAACAACACGGTTCGGCGACTGACCGATTCCACGGCCCGACGCCTGCGTGTCGCAGACCGAGAACCTCGGAGACCCCCTCACTTCGGTCGGAGCGCCGAGACCCGGCTGGAGCCACATTAACACTTATCCCCTCAGTTTACGTCCTATTCTCCATGGTGCGTGCTAGTCTCAACCACGTGAGTGTGCTTGCCAGGGACCTGGAGGCCTCCGCGGAGTTCTACTGCGACGTGCTCGGCCTGGAGCGAGTTCCGGCGCCGAAGTTCGAGGTGCCGGTGCAGTGGCTGCAGGCCGAGTCCGGCCAGATTCACCTCTTCGAACGCGACATGGAGCCGGTCCCGTACTACCACTTCGGGGTCACCGTCGACGACTTCGAGGGTGTCTACCAGCGGGCCAAGTCCGACGGCCTGTTCGCGAACTGGGGCGAGAGTTCGAACGCGAGCGTCTACGAACTCCCCGACGGCGGCGCCCAGATGTACGTCAACGACCCAGAGGGGAACCTCGTCGAGGTGGACTACCCGGACTTCGACGCCGTCGACAAGTCCATCGTCGAGGAGGTGGTGAACCGCGACGACCTCATCCCGCAGACGGGTGCCGCCGCGAACGCGACGCTCAACCTCTCGCCGGTGGGCCGCGAGAACGAGTAGCGACCCGGCCCTAGAACTGTCCCGTGTAGCGGTCGCCCCGCCGACTCGCTTCCTCGACGAGTCGGTACCCCATCTCCACCTGGTCGCGCTCCCACTCCGCGAGCGCAGTGTCGAGGTCGTCGGTAGTGTAGATTGATTCGGCCAGTTCGAGCGCGTCCGCCGCGGCGTGGGCGGTGCCCGCGGCCATGTGCGGCCGGATGAAGAACGCGGCGTCCCCGAGGATGCAGACGTCATCGTACACCATCTTCGGGATGGCGAGGTCGTAGATGCACTGGACGAACGGTTCGTCGGTCTGCCGGACGAGCCACTCCATCTGCGGCGGGAGGATCTCCCCGGCGATCTCTATCTGCTGGTCGCGGACCGCCTCGCGCATCAGCCCCGGCGGCAGTGAGTGCGAGCGCTGGACGCCGCGGTTGTCGTAGAGCAGGTCGTCGAGAGCCTCGCCCTCCTCGAAGGGGTAGTACCAGACCCAGTTGATGCGGCGCTCCCCGCGCTCCATCTCGCCGTTCGGGCCCGGCACGGGGTAGGTGAGGAACTGCGAGCGCGGCGCGTGGTAGAGGTTGTATACGTCGCTGAACAGCGACGGGTACTCCGGGAGGACCGCGGACTCGGGAAGCGTCCCGCGGTAGGCGACGTAGCCCGAGTACTCCGGCGTGCGGTCGGGGGCGAACTGCTCGCGGGTCGACGACCGGTAGCCCTCCCCGACGACGAGGAGGTCGGCCTCAACCTGGTCGCCGTCCGCGAACGAGACGGTGACGCCGTCGTCGTGCTGCTCGACGCCCGTCGTCTCCTTGCCCATCCGGTAGGTGCCGTCGGGCAGGTCGTCCCGGAGTTTCCGGTAGACGGTGTCCCAGGACGTCGTGTACGTCGCGTGCCCCTCGACGTCCACCGGCTTCCCGGCCCCGTCGAGGTGGTGGGTCCGGTTGGTGTGGGTCGCCAGCTCGTCCCAGTCGGCGATGCCCTGCTCCTCGAGGTACGTGAGCATCTCCGGGTGGGCGATGATGCCCGCGCCGCGCTCCTGCATCTTCCCCCGCTCGGTCACCTCGAAGACGGTCACGTCGTGGCCCGCCTGCCGGAGCGCCGTCGCCGCGAACAGGCCGCCCATCGACCCGCCCGACACGACGACGTCCAGTCGGTCCTCGACGTCCGCCACCGTCTGCTCTCGCTGGTCGACGTCCGGGAGGTCGTACCGCTCCCGCATCACGTCCGTCTCGTAGTAGACGTGGCCCTCGTGGCAGACCCGTGGCGGCCCGGCGTAGTCGTACACCCGGTCGGTCATAGAACAGTCTCCATGTACTGTGGGACGTTGGCATACAACGATAAATCCACCGCCGACCGGCAGTCCCTCCGGTGGTCACAATAGGACTGCTGCGTCGAGCGCGGAGCGAGAATCGAGGAGTGTTCGCCGGGAGACCGGACGGTCTATCGCCGGTCGACCGCGGTCTCGAGCGCCCGCCGGGTGTACGACTCCAGGAGTTGCGCGCGGTACGCGCCATCGGCCTGGATGTCGTCCATCATCTCGTCGGCACCGTACTCGTCCGTCGCCGCCTCGGCGGCCGTCGAGATGGCGTCCGTCGTCGGTTCGCTCCCCTCGAGTTCCGCTTCGACCGCGTCGAGTCGGACTGCCCGGTCGAGGGCGCCGTTGGCGGCGATGCCCGCCTCGGAGACCGTCTCGCCGTCGAACTCGAGGCGCGCCGCGACGCCGACCATCGCGTAACCCGAGGACGGACTTGGCTTCTTCTCGTAGGCCGCCACGCCGTTCTCCAGTTTCGGGAAGTCGATGCCGGTGAGAATCTCGTCCGGGCCGAGCGACGTCATGTAGACGCTGAGGAAGAAGTCGTCCGCAGCGAGTTCCCGGGTGCCCTCGGGGCCCTGGGCGTGAATCGTCGCGTCCGTCGCTACCACGACGGCCGGCAGGTCCGAGGCGGGGTCGGCGTGGGCGATGTTCCCCCCGACCGTGCCGCGGTTGCGGACCTGCGTGTCGCCGATCTCGCTCGTGGCCTCCTCGAGAACGGGGACGTGCTCCTCGACGGTGTCGTGGCCGACGACGTCCGAGTACCGGGTGCACGCGCCGATGTGGACGTGGTCTTCGCGTTCCTCGATGCCCGTAATCTCGTCTATCTCGCCGATGTCGACGATGACGTCCGGGGACGCCAGCCCCGACTTGATGGTCGGCACGAGGCTGTGACCGCCCGAGAGGATTGCCGGACTGTCCATGGCGTGTTCGTCCATCAGCGCAAGCGCCTCGTCGACGGAGTCGGGCCGGTAGTAGTCGAAGGAGTCGGGGTACATTACGACCCCTCCTCCGCGTCCTGAATCGCGTGCCAGACGCGCCTGTCGGTCATCGGCATCTCGACGTTCTCGACGCCGAACGGTTCGAGCGCGTCCACGACGGCGTTCGCCACCGCCGGCGTCGCGCCGATGGTCCCGGACTCGGCGACGCCCTTCACGCCGAGCGGGTTGTGTGGACTCGGTGTCTCGGTGCTGTCGAGTGTGAGGTCTGGCATGAGTGTCGTCTTCGGAACCGTGTAGTCCTGGAACGCCCCCGTGAGCAGGTTCCCGTTGTCGTCGTACACCGCGCCCTCGTAAAGCGCCTGGCCGATGCCCTGCGCGATGCCGCCCTGGATCTGGCCCTCGACGACCTGGGGGTTGATCTGGACGCCGCAGTCGTCGACGCCGATGTAGTCGAGCAGTTCCACCTCGCCCGTCTCGCCGTCGACTTCGACGACGACGACGTGCGTGCCGAACGCCCAGGTGAAGTTCTCGGGGTCGTAGTACGACGTCGCTTCGAGACCCGGTTCCATGTCCTCCGGGAGTTCCGTCGCGACCTGGGACTCCGTAGCGATGGCCTGCAGCGACATCGACCGGCCGGGCGCCCCGGAGACGTAGAACTCGCCGTCCTCGAACTCGACGTCCTCCGGACTCGCCTCGAGGTGGTGGGCCGCTATCTCGGTCGCCTTCTGGACGACCTTGTCGATGCTGTGCTTGATGGCGCCACCGCCAACCGGGGCGCTCCGGGAGCCGACGCTCCCCGTGCCGTCGGGAACCCTGTCTGTGTCCTTCCCCTCGTAGAGGGAGACGTCGTCGACCTCGATGCCGAGTTTGTCCGCGACGATCTGGCTGTGGGTCGTCTCGACGCCGGTGCCCGGGCTCGCCGTCCCGACGTAGGCGGTAACCTCGCCGGAGCCGTGGACCCGGATGGTGCTGGACTCCCAGTAGCTCGATTTCACGGCGGCGTCCGGGAGCCCCATTCCGAACATCTCGGAGAGACTCGACGGCGCGAGGCCGCCGGACTCGATGAAACAGGAGATGCCGATGCCGAGATACCGGTCCTCCTCGCGGAGCTCCGCCTGCCGCTCGCGGAGTTCCTCGTAGTCGGCCATGTCGAGGGCCTTGTCGAGGGCCTTCTCGTAGTCGCCGCTGTCGTAGGTGCTTCCCAGGCCGGTTTCGTAGGGGAACTGGTCGGGTTCGATTAGGTGGTCGCGGCGGTACTCCGCCGGGTCGACGTCGAGTTCGCGGGCGATTTTGTCGACCAGTCGTTCGAGCGTGCAGATGGCCTCCGCCCGCCCGACGCCGCGGTAGACGCCCGTCGGCGTCCGGTTCGTGTACACCGCGGTGCTGTCGAAGCGGATGGCGGGAATCTCGTACTGGCCCGACAGCAGCAGGCCGAACGTCGTCGACGGTGCGAGACAGCCCTTCGACCCGAGTTCGCCGCCCATGTCGGCGGTGGATTCGACGCGCAGACCGGTCATCCGGCCGTCCTCGTCGACGGCGGCCTCGGCCTCGACGTACTGACCGCGGCCGTGTTCGTCGGCCTGGAACGCTTCACCGCGCGTCTCGACCCACTTCACGGGCTGGTCCAGCTGCATCGCGCAGAACGCGGTCGCCACCTCGTCGGGGTAGACCATCGACTTGCTCCCGAACCCGCCGCCGATGTTCGGCGCCTGCACCCTGACCTTTCGCTCGGGGTGGTCGAGGACGTCCGCGAGCATCGTCTTGTGGAGGAACGGCTGCTGGCTCGGCGTGTGGACCGTCAACTGCTCGTCGTACGGGTCGTACTCGGCGAGCGCGCCCCGCGGTTCGAGTGCGTTCGGGACGATGCGCTGGTTCTCGTACTCGAAGCTGACCGTCCGGTCGGCCGCCTCGAACGCCTCCTCGACGGCCTCCTCGTCGCCGGTCCCCCACGTGAACGCGACGTTGTCGGGTCGCTCCTCGTGGAGCGTCGGCGCGTCCTCGTTGGCCGCCTCGACGGGGTCGGTGACGGTCTCCAGTCGCTCGTAGTTCACGTCCACGAGGTCGAGGGCGTTGTGCGCCGCGTAGCGGTCCGTCGCGACGACGGCAGCGACCGGCTTCCCCTGGTAGCGGACCTTGTCGCGGGCGAACAGGAGGTGTTCGGTCTCGGTGAGATTCGGCACGCGGTAGATCTGGGGGATGTCGCCCGGGACGCCCGCGGCCTCGACGTCCTCGTGCGTGAACACGGCGACCACGTCGTCGTGGGCCTCGGCGGCCTCCGTGTCGATGTCCTCGATGCGGGCGTGGGCGTACTCGCTGCGCACGAAGGACACGTACAGCATCCCCGGCCGCTTCAGGTCGTCGAGGTAGTCGCCGTGGCCGGTGATGAGTTCCAGGTCCTCGCGGCGCTCCATGGAGTCGCCGATGGACTCGCCCTCGGTGAACTCAGTCATCGCTCCCGCCCTCCCCTTTCGCGGCCGCCGACTCGACGGCGTTGACGATGTTCTCGTAGCCGGTGCAGCGGCAGATGTTCCCTTCGAGGGCCTCCCGGATCTCCTCACGGTCGGGGTCTGGGTTCTCCTCGAGGAGGCCATCGGCAGTCATCAACATCCCCGGCGTGCAGTAGCCACACTGGAGGCCGTGTTCTTCCCGGAAGCTCTCCTGGAGTGGATGGAGGTCGTCCTGATCACCGAGTCCCTCGACGGTGGTCACCTCGCGCCCGTCGGCTTGGACGGCGAAGAGGGTGCACGACTTGACCGGGTCGCCGTTGAGTTGCACCGTGCAGGCGCCACACATCGTGCTCTGGCAGCCCACCTTCGGCCCCGTGTAGTCGAGTTCCTCGCGAAGCGCGTGGACGAGCAGCGTCTCCGAGTCTACCGAAAGCGTCTGCTCTTCCCCGTTTACAGTGAGTGTTATGTCGTGTCTTGCCATTGTGACTCTCCCACAAGTCTCGTAGAATAATGCCAACACTGTATGAAAAAGGTATCGTCGGGGTAACCCAGTCCAGGCGGGCCAATCGAAGGTAATGAAGCCCGGTTCGTGTCACACTAAACACCGTTCACACGCGAACCCTTTTCTTGGTTCGGGATAACATACCCCCGATGAGCGATCTGGAGCCCCTGACGGAGGAGGAACAGGTGCAGAACTACGTCGGTGGTGGGTGGCAGTCACCGACAGGAGAGGACGGTCAGCCGGTCGTGAACCCGGCGACCAACGAGGAACTCGGCTACGTCGGTTACAGCTCCGAGAGCGACGTCGACGACGCCGTACAGCGCGGCCAGGAGGCGTTCGAGAGCTGGAGCAAGCGGCCCGTCGAGGAGCGCATCCAGCCGCTGTTCGCGTTCAAGCAACTGCTCGAGGACAATCAGGACGAACTCGCGGAGGTCCTCGTCCAGGAGCACGGCAAGAACGTCCACGAGGCGCGGGGTGAACTCCGCCGGGGTATCGAGAACGTCGAGGTGGCCTGTGGCATCCCGTCGATGATGCAGGCCGGTTCGCTCCCGAACGCGGCACCGAACATCGACGAGACGGCTGTCCGGCGGCCGCTCGGCGTGTTCACTGCCATCACGCCGTTCAACTTCCCGGGGATGATTCCGCTCTGGTTCCTCCCGTACGCTGTCGCCACCGGGAACAGCTTCATCCTCAAGCCCAGTGAGCAGGACCCGCTGGTCGCCGAGAAGATCTTCGAACTCATCGACAAGGCCGGCTTCCCGGACGGCGTCGTCCAGCTCGTCCACGGGAGCGTGGACACGGTGAACACGCTGCTCGAACACGAGGGCATCGCGGGCGTCTCCTTCGTCGGCAGCACGCCCGTCGCACGGCACGTCTACGAGACGGCAGCCGAGCACGGCAAGCGCGTGCAGTCCCAGGGCGGTGCGAAGAACCACGTCATCGTCACGGAGAGCGCGGACCTGGAGTTCGCCGCCCAGAAGACCGTCTCCTCGTCGTACGCCTGCGGCGGGGAGCGCTGTCTCGCGAACGACGTCGCGCTCGTCGAGGAGTCCGTCTACGAGGAGTTCACGGACCTCGTCGTGGAGGCCGCGGAGAACCAGACGGTCGGGTACGGTCTGGACGAGGACACCGACATCGGGGCGCTCATCACCCCCGACCACGTCGACTCCGTCCGGAACTACATCGAGACCGGTGTCCAGGAGGGCGCCGACCTGCTCGTCGACGGCCGCGACGTCACCGTCGAGGGCTACGAGAACGGCAACTTCCTCGGCCCGACCGTCTTCGGCGACGTGACCGAGGACATGGTCATCGCCCGCGAGGAGGTGTTCGGACCGGTGCTCGCCCTCGCCTCCGTCGAGGACGTCGACGCCGGCATCGAGCGCCTCAACACCAGCGACTTCGGGAACGCCGCCAGCCTGTTCACGGGCCGTGGCGCCGACGCCCGGAAGTTCCGTCACGAGGCTGACGTCGGGAACCTCGGTGTCAACGTCGGGACGTCCGCGCCGATGGCGTTCTTCCACTTCGGCGGCCGCAAGGACTCGTTCTTCGGCGACCTGCACGCCCAGGGCGAGGACATGATCCACTTCTACACCGACAAGCACGTCTACATCGAGCGCTGGCCGGACGCCTGAGTCGCGCTCGAACCACTCGGTTCGGCGAACTGCCACCGGCACCGCCTCCAGAACGTGACTGGTATCTTACCACTCTATCTCTCTCCGAAGCAGTACTGGGTTGTAACTGCCGAATGTTGCCTCTACCTCCGGTTTCGATCCCAGTGACAGCTATCGGCGCGCCGATAGCTCCCCCAAACGCTTTTGTGAACTGGAGGGCATCTTTAATACGTGTCACAATCTCTAACATACCTGAAGGAAACCGAGCGCAAAGCTCTCGAGATTCCGGAGGACGTGACGGACTCCGTCCACGACATCCTCTCGGAGGTCCGGGAGTCGGGCGACGACGCCATCCGGGAGTTCACGCGCCGCTGGGACGACGTCGAGCGCGACGACCTGCGCGTGGGTGACGAGGAGATACAGGCCGCCCACGACGACCTCTCGGCCGACGAGAAGGAGACCATCGACCACACCATCGCGAACGTGCACCGGTTCCACGAAGAGCAGCGCGAGCACCTCCAGTCCTTCGAGAAGGAGTTCCAGGAGGGCGTCCACCTCGGCCAGCGCATCGTCCCAATCGAGACGGCCGGCGTCTACATCCCCGGTGGTCGCCACCCGCTGGTCGCCGCGCCCGCGATGTCCATCGTTCCCGCGAAGGTCGCCGGCGTCGACCGCGTCGTCGCCTGTGCGCCGCCCCAGTCCGACGGCTCCATCCAGTCCGCGCAACTGTACGCGATGGACCAGGCGGGCGCCGACGACATCTTCGTCGCCGGCGGCGCACAGGCCATCGGGGCGATGGCCTACGGCACGGACACCATCCCCGCCGTCGACAAGGTAGCGGGCCCGGGCAACATCTTCACGACGGAGGCGAAACGGCAGGTGTACGGCCACGTCGGCATCGACTTCCTCGCCGGCCCGACTGAGGTGCTCATCATCGCCGACGAAACCGTCGATGCGGGGCTCGTCGCGACCGACCTGCTCGCGCAGGCCGAGCACGACCCGAACTCGCGGGCGGTACTCATCGACCTCGACGAGGACCACGCGAACGCCGTGGTCGACGAACTCCACGACCAGCTCCCCGGCATCCGTACCGAGGACGTGGCCCGCGAGTCCTGGGAAGAGAACGGCGAGGTCATCGTCGCCGACGACCGCGACGCCGCCGTCGAGGCCGCCAACGACTACGCGATGGAGCACCTCCAGTTGATGGTCGAGAACCCGCGCGAACTCGTCGACGACCTCCGGAACTACGGCTCGCTGTTCATCGGCGAGCACTCGCCCGTCGTCTTCGGCGACAAGGCCGTCGGCACCAACCACAGCCTGCCGACGCTCGAAGTGTCGAAGTACAGCGGCGGCATCTGGGTCGGGACGTACCTGAAGACGCTCACCCACCAGGAGGCGACCAGAGAGGGCGCTGGCGAGGTCGCGAAGTGGGCGGCCCGTATCTGTGAACTGGAGGGGACCCACGCCCACCAGCTCTCCGCGGAGGCCCGCCTCCTCGACGACGAATAGCAGCTACTCTCCCTCCGTTCTCCGGGTAGTGCTGTCCAGTACACCCCTATCGTTATAATCACGCCACGCCATGAGAAGTGTGAACCTATGGCTGACATCGTCGACCTCACTCAGGAGATATACGAGGGGCAACCAGTGTACCACACCCACCAGCAGACGGTGACGTGGCGGGACACTTCCTTCGAGGACATCGACTACATGCTCCGCAAGGAACTTGACGACGACCCGCCGTTCACGTTCGAGACGAACGCCCTGCTCATCTGCGAGCACGGCCCGACGCACGTCGACGCCCCACGGCACTACAGCGAGGACGGCGACTCCATCGAGGAGATGTCCCTCGACACGTTCCGCTCCCCCGGGAAGGCCATCGACGTTTCGCACCGTGGGCCGGGTGAGTACATCACGGCTGACGACATCGAGGCCGCCTGCGAGGACGCCGGGGTGACTGTCGAGGAGGGGGACACCGTCCTGCTCAGGACGGGTCACTACGACGAGACCCACCCGACGCGGGAGTACTCGGCGAACTACCCAGGGCTGGACAAAGCGGCGACCCAGTGGCTCGTCGACCACGGCGTCGTCAACTTCGGCGTGGACCAGCCGAGCCCCGACACGCCCGACGACCCGACCTACCCCTGCCACACGCTCTGCCGGGAGCACGACCTCCCACACATGGAGAACCTCCGGAACATCGACGAAGTCGTCGGCGAGGAGTTCACGTTCCTCGGCCTCCCGCTCCCCATCCGCGACGGCACCGGTTCGCCCATCCGCGCTGTCGCCATCCGCGAGGAGTGACCACGGGTAGAGTGCGAAAGAACAGTAGAATCGGTTCTAGGCAACGCCTGGGCCCGCTCAGGTGCCGGTGACCGCCACGGGGCGGTCGGTCGTGAGGATGACGGACTGCGTGACGCTGCCGAACACCGCCTTTCCGGCGGGACTTCGTTTCCGACCACCCAGCACGACGAGGTCGGCGTCGATGTCGTCGGCGACGGTGACGATGCCTTCCACGGGGTCCTCCCGGGCGTCCTCCTCGGTCACGCTGTAGCCGGCCTCGGTGAGCGTACGGTCGGCGTGGCGGACCGACTGGATGCGGTCCGGTTTCTGGAGGTCGCGGGACCCCTTCCGGTTCTCGACGGCGTGGACGACGGTGACCTCCACCTCGTCCGCCGTCCCCGGTAGCGACTTCACGAACTCGACCTGTTTGGTCACTCTGTCCTCGTCGTCGCCGACCGCCACGAGTACCCGGTACATGCGAGTAGTTCGGCGCAGCGGCTGCTTATAGGTTGCCCCGAGGACGCACAATAACGGTCAGAAGCAGGGGTTCAGCGGCGGGCGGTTCGGGGGTCTACTGGATGGTCAGCAGTTCCTTCACGCGGCCGGTGTCCTCGGCCTCGTCGGGCGTCCCCTCGTAGACGACTTCGCCGTCGACCATCCCGTAGATTCGGTCGGACAGTTCGTACACCAGCTTCGTCGACTGCTCGACCAGTAGGACCGTCTTCTCGCCTTTCAGGTCGGCGATAGCGTCCCTGACGTCCTCGGCGATGCGGGGCGCCAGTCCCTCGGTGGGTTCGTCGATGAGGATGATCTCGTTGTCCTCCATCAGCGCGCGAGCGATGGTCAACATCTGCTGCTCGCCGCCGCTCAGGTGGCCGCCCTTGCTCTCGTACAGCTCCCGGAGCTTCGGGAATCGCTCGGTCACTGCCTCCATGCGCTTCTCGGTCCGGGAGGCGGACATCGACGTCGCGGCCATCTTCAGGTTCTCCCGCACGGTCAGTCCGGCGAAGATGTCCCGCTCCTCGGGGGCGTAGCCAATCCCCCGGCTCGCGATGTCTTGGGTGTCCATCCGGGTGATGTCGTCGCCCCGGAACGTGATCGTGCCGTCCTTGACCTCGGCGAGGTTGAGGATCGACCGGAGCGTCGTCGTCTTCCCGACGCCGTTCCGCCCGACGATGGAGACGACCTCGCCCGGCTCCACGTTGAGGTTCACGTCGAACAGGACCTGGGTCTCCCCGTAGTAGGCGTCTACGTCCGAGACCTCAAGCATAGATGCTGTCCTCCCCGAGGTAGACGCTCTGGACGCGCTCATTGTTGCGGATTTCGTCGACAGTGCCGTCCGCGATCAGTTCGCCCTCGTGGAGGACGGAGATGCGGTCGGAGAGCCCCATCACGACGTCCATCTTGTGCTCCACGAGGAGGATGGTGTGGTCGTCGGACACCGAGCGGATGAACTCCGACACCTCGTGCATCTCCTCCTCCGGGAGGCCGGCCGTCGGCTCGTCGAGCAACAGCAACGCCGGGTCGAGCGCGATGGCCATCCCGATCTCGAGGCGTCGCTTGTTCCCGTACGAGAGATTGGCCGCCACCGTCTGGCGGTTCTCGTGGAGTTTCAGCTCCTCGAGGATGTCGTGGGTCTCGTCGATGATCTCCTGGTCGTCGGTGACCTTCTGCATGATCCCTCGTTGGCCGTCCGTCTCGCGAGACTGGACCGCCAGCCGCACGTTCTCGAAAGTGGTCAGCTCGGGGAAGACGTTCGATATCTGGAACACGCGCCCAATCCCGCGCTGGACGCGCTCGTACGGTTCGAGGTCGGTGACGTCCGACCCGCCGAACGTGATGGTCCCTTCTGACGCCTCGTACTCGCCGGTGATGAGATTGAAGAACGTCGTCTTGCCGGCCCCGTTCGGGCCGATGATGCTCGCGATCTCGCCCTCGTTGACGTGGTAGTCCACCGAGTCGACGGCGGCGAACGAGCCGAATCGCTTCGTTAGTCCTTTTGTTTGCAGTAGTGGCATTGTAGCGGAAACCGGTGTTCAGGTGGCGTTACGTGTAGAGGTCGCCGCCGCACTCGGGGAGCAGGTCCCTGCCACCCTGGGTGTCTTCGAAGGCGAAGATGTCCCACTCGTCCTCCTGCTCGGACTGGGGTTTGCCCTGGACGATGTACCAGTCCTGGATGGCCTGGTTGTCGCAGTCGCGCCACTCCTCGCCGGTCTTGGTGTGCTGGAACGACGGGCTCTCGTTGATGGCGCTCGTGATGTCCTCGGGTTCGAGGCTCTCCGCGCTGTTGACCGCGCGCTCGAACTCCTTGGTCGCGGTGTAACAGACCGCGGAGTAGGAGTCGCCGGGGTTGTCGAACTCGTCGGACATCTTCTGGGCGAACTCGTTGGTGGCCGGGTTGTCGGCGTTCGCGTTGTACTGGATGCCGGCGTAGATGTTGTCCCACTGGTCCAGACCGGCGCGCCGCGCGACGGTCACCGTCGTCAGGCCGATGAAGATCTCCTTGTTCTCGTGGAGTCCGAACTCGCGGGCCTGGCTGAGCGACGTCGCCTGGTCGGCGCCGAGGTTCTGGATGAACAGCACGTCCGCGTCGGAGTTCTCCGCGGAGGAGAGCTGCGAGGAGAAGTCGCTCGCGCCGAGCGGCGCGGCGACCTCGCCGTCGATGGTGCCGCCGAGTTCCTGGAACGCGTTCTTCTGGTGTTTCCAGGAGTCCTGGCCCCACGCGTAGTCGGCGTAGAGGCCGTACATGGTCTCGCCGAGGTTCTCGTGGATGAACGCGGCGTTCGCGTACTGGGTCTGGTAGTTCAGCGCGTACGGCGTGTACGAGCAGTCGTAGAGGTTCTCTTCGGTGTGGAAGTCCGGGATCGTCTGGCAGCCCGCCATGTACGGGATACCGGCCTCTTTGGCCTGCGTATTCGTCTGCAGTGAGATGCCTCCCGAGAGGTTCGCCACGAGCAGGTCGATGTCCTCGTTGTTGATGAGGTCACGGATGCGCCGTGCGCTCGTGTCCCCGTTAAGCTCCGTGTCGCGGTCGACGACCTCGACCTCGTCTCCGTTCAGGCCGCCGTTCTCGTTGATCTCCTTGACTGCGAGGTCGACGCCCTGCTTCTGTGTCTTCGCCTCCTCGCTGTAGGCGCCCGTGTACGGGAACGCCGTCCCCAGCTTGACCGTTCCGCTGCCGCCACCCGACAGCACGTCGAGACAGCCGCTCAGTCCCGTGATGCCGACGAGTCCTCCTGCCCCCGATGCTTTGATGACGTCGCGCCGCGAGACGCCGCTGCTCCTCCGCGTTTCGCTTGCCGAATTCTCCCCGTTCATGAATGTGCGTGAATCTCTATCATAGACATCCCTGATAAATGTTTCTCTAAAACGTGCCACGTAGACGATAAGAGACAGAAATCCGGCATAATTTCGTGCGACCCGAGGTTAAACCAGTCCCCCAGGGAGTGCATCGTCAGTTACCCGGACCTATTTGCCGCATCTCGGACTGCACGCGCGCCGTGTCGTCCGAAGGGGCGACTCCGTCAATCCAGTGACTCCCCCACAAATATAACAAATTCAATAGTATCGTTCTCCCGGTGGCTGTGGACCGGTTCTTCCGTTACCGGGAACAACTATTTGCCGCCGTCCGCTCACGTAGCACCTATGCTAGACGGACTCACCGCATTCGTCACCGGCGGTAGCCAGGGCATCGGCCGGGAGATAGCCGTGACGTTGGCCGACGAGGGTGCGAACGTCGCCGTGGCGGCGCGCAGCGACGGCATCTACGAGACGGCCGACGAAATCGGCGAGGGCGCGCTCCCGGTCGAGACCGACGTCACCGACGAGGCGTCCGTGGCGTCGTCCATCGAGGCGACGGTCGACGAGTTCGGTGGCCTCGACTGCCTCGTGAACAACAGCGGCATCGCCGGTCCCACGGCCCCCGTCGAGGAGGTGACGGTCGACGAGTGGCAGCAGACGATGGACGTCAACGTGATGGGGATGTTCCTCACCACGAAACACGCCGCCGAACACCTCCGGGAGAGCGACGCCGGAAGTGTCGTCAACCTCTCCTCGATCAGCGGGAAGCGCCCGCTCCCCAACCGAACGCCGTACACGGCGTCGAAGATGGCGGTCATCGGACTCACGCGAACGCTCGCCTTCGAACTCGGGGAGGACGACGTCACCGTCAACGCCATCTGTCCCGGCGCGACGAAGGGCCCCAGAATCGAGAGCGTCATCGAGAAGCAGGCCGAGAAGATGGACGTCTCCTACGAGGAGGCCAAACGCCGCGTGTTCACCGAGGACGCGGCGCTCGGCGAACTCGTCGTCCCCGAGGACATCGCGAACCAGGTCGTCTACCTCGCCAGCGAGAAGGGCCGCCACGTCACCGCGCAGGACGTCAACGTCGACGGCGGCAGCGTCTGGTACTGACGTCGCCGACGGGACAGCCGCTCGTTCTCTCGGCAGTGGTAGTTTTTCGCAGTGGCGACTGAGAACAGACCAGGGAAGGGGCTGCGTGCGGGCTACTCGAGTCCACCCAGGGACTTGCCGAAGATGCCCTGGGGGCGCAGGATGAGGAACAGCGCCATCACGATGAAGATGGCGACGTCGGTCATCGGGGGCCAGATGAGGTACGAGAGCGCGCTCGCCTCGCCGACGAGCACTGCCGCGATGATGGACCCGCGGAAGCTGTTGAGGCCGCCGATGACGACCACGACGAAGCTCTGCACGACGATGGTCGTCCCGACCTCGGGGTAGACGCTGATCATCGGCGCGTGGAGGATGCCCGCCAGACCCGCGATGCCGACGCCGAGCGCGAAGACGAACGTGTAGACGCGGTCGATGTCGATGCCGAGGGCCTTCACCATGTCGCGGTTCTCCGTGGCCGCGCGGATGATCATCCCGATGTCCGTCCGCTGGAGGAACAGCCAGACGGCGAGGGAGACGACGACCGCCATCCCGATGACGAACAGCCGGTACGCGGGGTAGTTGATGATGCCCAGGCCCACCGAGAAGCTGAGCAGGGAGGGCGTGCTGATGGTCTGGCTACCGACCCCCCAGACGAGCCGGATGACCTCGTGGAGGACGAGCATCACCCCGAAGGTCAACAGCAACGACGCTATCAGGTCGCGGTCGTAGAGCGGCCGTATCACGGTCACCTCGGTGGCCACCCCCACGGCGGCCGTCGCCAGCAGGGCGACCAGCAACGCCGCGAAGAACGCCCACGGCCCGGAGATCATCTGCAGGGCGGCGAGCCCGAAGTAGATGCCGAGGCCGTAGTACGCTCCGTGGGCGAAGTTGACGACGCCCATCAGCCCGAAGATGATAGTCAGTCCCATCGCCGTCAGTGCGAAGATGCTCGCCAGCGAGAGGCCGTTCAGTACCTGAATCAGGAATTGGCTTGTGGATACCATGTTACGTTCGACTCCGTGTAGTGGTGTGGGTGGTCGCCGGTTCGACTGCGCCGCCTGCGCGTCCGTCTGTTCTGTGGCGTTCAGTCATCGCTGCGTGGAGGCACCTCGTGGATGGTGTACGACGTGCGGTCAGAGACGTAGTTCCGGAGCGTCCCGACGATGCCCTCCGGGAGGAACAGCACCAGCGAGATGAAGATGAGGCCGACGATGAGCTGCCAGTGGTCGGTGAAGGCGCTGATCTCGTCGACCACCCAGTAGTAGGACATCGTCCCGACGACCGGACCGAGGAACGACCCGAGGCCGCCGAGCAGCAGGAAGAAGTTGACCTCCCCGGAGAGCACCCAGTTGAGCGTGCTCAGACCGACGAAGTTGAGGTAGACCGGGTAGAGGGTGCCGCCGAGGCCCGCGAAGCCCGCGCTGGCGACGAACGCGATCATCCGGTAGCGCTGGACGTTGTAGCCGAGGAAGTTCGCGCGTTCCTCGTTCTCCCGGACCGCGTTGAAGACGTGGCCGAGTTTCGACTGCTTGAGCCGCCTGATCGCGAGCACGCTCAGGGTGAAGATGAAGAACACGAAGAGGAAGAACAGCATCTCGGAGGTGACCAGCCCACCGAGTCCCTCCTCGAACTCGAGCACGAAGACGCCTGGAATTCCGAGCTTCGGCGTCGAGAGCCCGTAGAGGCCGTCGTCGCCGCCGGTGACGGACTCCCACTGGAAGAACGTGAAGTAGACCATCTGCTGGAACGCCAGCGTGATGAGCGCCAGGTACGTCCCTCGCCGCCGGAGAGAGAGCGCACCGATGATGATGCCGCCGACGACGGCGAGCAGGGTCCCGGTGACGATGCCGAAGAAGCCGAGGTAGGCCGGGGCGTCGACGTGGACGAGCCAGAACGCCGAGCCGTACGCGCCGAGTCCGAAGAAGGCGGCGTGGCCGAACGTCAGCATGCCCGTCTCCCCCAGCGAGATGTAGTAGCCCATCGCGAACATCGCGAAGATCAACACGTGTGTGGTGAGCGAGAAGTTCCCCGTGAGGAACAGGGGGAAGAGTATGAGCGCGAAAAGCAACAGTATCTCCCGCCCAGCGACCATGGACGCGGTTCTCTCTAGCCAACCCGACTCTTGCTCCTTGCTCTCCATTACCAAAGGAAGCGGCACCCGTTCACTATAAAGGTACCGTTCAAATCTCTTACGTTGACACATAATATATTACACGAGCAGTCCAAAATCTCTCTCCCGTAGGGCGCAGAACTAACGGCTGTCCAGGCGAACCTCTGGTTTCTGTCGGAACAACCATCATTTCAGTGGGTGACCGAGAGATTGGATTCCGCGGGTCACAAACGCCACCGGTTGCCCAGGTGTTGCCGACGCAAGCGTTCAGTAGCCGGAACCCGCCCGAACACCGACCCGCTGGGGCGGGTAGCGCTGTAGTTCGCGTGCGAGTGCGTCGACGTCCTCGACTCCGGCGAACGGGTAGAGACAGTCGATATACGGAAGTGCCGTCGCCATTCCTGCCGCCGTCGGCTCGTACTCCCCCGACTTCGCGAGGGGGTTCAACCAGACGACCAGCGAGGCACGCCGCGCCAACCACGCCATCCCGGACTCCAGTTCGTCGAGGTCGCCCATCTCCAGTCCGTCGCTGAGTACGACCGCGACCGTCCGCCGGTCCACGACGTCCGGGTCGGTTCGTCGCACCGACTCGATGGCGTGGCCGATCCGCGTGCCGCCACCCCACGCCGCCTCGGCGTCCTCGAGGGCGGTGAACGTCGCGTCGGCCGTCTCGGCGTCGAGCGCGTCGGTGACGTCCCTGACGTCCGTGTCGAAGATGAACGACCGCGCGGACCGCCAGGACTGGTGGACGGCCCGGAGGAACCCGACCAGGAACGACCTGTCGAGGACGTCCAGCATCGACCGGCTCACGTCCGCGAACACGACGCCGCGGACCTCGCTCCGTCTCCGCTGGAGTTCCGGGACGGACGTGAGGACACCGCCCGTCGCGACGCTCGACCGCAGCGCCCGCCTGACGTCCGGCCGCGACCCCGACTCCGTGTGCTCGGGCAGCCGCCCCGCGAGCGTCGCGAGCACCCCGGTGAGGCGCTCGGTCGCTGCCGCCGTCGCCTCCTCCGCCGAGAGCGACGTCGCTGCGACCGACTCGGAGGCGCCCACGGGGCTGTACTGGGCCATCTCGTAGACGTCCGCGGGGTCGCTCTCCTGTTCGCCGACCGAGAGTTCGCTCCCGCTGGCGCCGTCGGACTCCCCGGGGAGTTCGTCGACTGTCTCGGACTCTGCTGGATCCGAATCCACGTCGAAGCCGAACCCCTCGTCGTCCGCCAGGTCGGACGCATCGTCCTGGCTCCCCGCAGTCGCGTCCTGGATGCGGTCCCAGAACTGCTCGAACAGCTGGTCGAACAGGTCCCGGTCGTCCGCCCGCGTAAGCACCGCGGCGCGCAAGCCCAGGCGTGTCCGCTCCTTCTCAGTCAGACCGACCGCCGACAGCGCCTCGGCGGCCGAGATGGCGGCGTTCGCGGGGACCGCGGCGCCCGCCGCTCGCAGCGCGCGGACGAACGTTACGAGTTCGCCGTGTACGGACTCCTCGAACAGTCGGACGGGCGACTCATCTCCCGGCCCGTCACCCGCCATCTGATCCGTCGCCCTGGCTCCCCGCCCCGTTCGCCGACGCGGTCGGGCGCTCGGCCAGAAGCTCCGCTATCAGGTCATCGTCGACGCGCTCGACGTCATCGGCCTCCTTCAGGAGGCAGGCGAGCGTGCGCTTGACCTCCGGGACCGAGAGGTCGTCCCCCTCGGCGTGGTAGGCCGCGATGGCCCGCGCCCAGTCGAGCGTCTCCGAGATGCCGGGCTGTTTGCGGAGCGAGGTCCCCCGGAGCCCCTGGACGAACCCCACGACGTCGTCGACCAGCGCGGCCTCCAGCTCGGGGACCTTCCGCTCGACGATGGTGCGTTCCTTCTCGTAGTCCGGCGGTTCGATGTAGAGGTAGAGACACCGCCGCTTCAGCGCGTCGCTGAGCCCCCGGGTCCGGTTGGACGTGATGACGACGATGGGCGCCACGTCGGCGCTCACGGTGCCGATTTCGGGCACGGACACCTGGAAGTCGCTCAGCACCTCGAGCAGCAGCGCCTCGAACGCTTCGTCCGCGCGGTCCACCTCGTCGATGAGGAGTACCGGCGGCGCTTCCGTACCGGCGCGCAGCGCGCGCAGCAGCGGCCGCTCGAGCAGGTACTCCTCGGAGAAGACGGAGTCGCTCTCCGCGCCGCCGCTCTCCCCGGCGCTGGCGCGCGTCTGGACGGCCAGCAACTGTTTCGTGTAGTTCCACTCGTAGAGCGAGTTCTCGGCGGTGAGTCCCTCGTAACACTGGAGGCGGACGAGTTCGGACTGGAGCGCGGACGCCAGCACCTTCGCTATCTCAGTCTTCCCGGCGCCCGGCGGCCCCTCGACCAGCAGCGGTTTCTCCAGGCGCATCGCGAGGCTCACCGTGGTGACGATCTCGTCGCCGGCGACGTAGTCGGCCGCCTCGAAGGCCGCTCTGAGGTCTGACTCGGATTCGATGACTGACTGGCTGGTTCCCGGATTCATTGTGTGCCGGTTACGGACGAGACCACCCGAGCGTGGCGCTCCGGTGCGGGCGGACCGCTGCTGTCATAGCAGATCCCGGATGCGGTCCCGGACGCCGGTGTCGTCCTCGTTGACGTCGCTGATCTTGCTCTGGACCTGCTTGAAGAACCGCTTGACGACCCGGTTGGCGACCGGGTTGATGATGCGCTGGCCCATGTTCGCGATGCGACCGAAGACGTCCGTGTCCGCCCACCACTCGACGTCGACGCCGTCGTCGACCTCGTGCAGTGTCATGCCGGAGGTCATGTCGAAACTGCTGTTGCTGGACTGGCCCTGCCCCGAGGCGTCCATCTCGGGCATCTCGCGCCTGTCGATGGTGATGACCGTCTCGAAGCGGGGTTTGACGCTGCCGACGCTCAACTGCAGGAGCGCCGCATAGTGGCCCCCCTCCTTGAACGCCCGCTCGGCGACGTCCTCCGGGTCCGCGTCCGGGAGCGTGGGCGGGTCATCGCGCTCCTCGGCCTCGGCCTGTAATGCCTCGAAGTCCACGTCCGAGGGGTCCGCGGAGTCGACCTCCACGAGGAACTGACAGCCCGGCAGCGCGTTCTTGATCATGACCGGGTCGGAGAACGCCAGCCAAACCTCCTTGGTCGTCGCACCCTCCAGCGTGAACGTCCCGTCGAACTCCATCGATTACCGCCCCCCGCGTACAAGTGGTGTGATAGCACTCATCGTGTTTACACCGGAAAAATTGCGTCCACGAGTATAAACGCTTGCCCTTCTGTGAGCTCCGAGCGAGGAGTGTGTTCTGTCACAGGCGGACGAGACCGCCCGACGGAACGACCCCGAATCGGTACTGCCGAAACGAGACTGCGCGCTGCCGAGCCAACAGGAGGCGTCGTTAGTTCGTCGCGAGCGAACGGCCCTGGGCTCCGGTCACGCCTCGACCACCTCGACGAAGTTCCCGTCCGGGTCCTCGAAGAAGAGGATGGTCGCGCCGCTCTGGGTCTGCTGCGGCTCGCTGACAGTGTCGACGTCGTCGGGCAGGTCCGCGTGGAACGCGTCGATGTCTTCGACGGTGAAGCCGACGTGTTTCGCCCCGCGCTGGGTGATGGCGTCAGCGCTCACGTCGTCGCCCGCGGGGTCGTACTCGATGAGTTCGACGAGCCCGTCGCCCGCGTCGAGGTGGGCGAAGTCGCCGGTGACGCCGTCTGCGTCGACGGCCGTGCCGATTCCGTCGCCGGAGACCGTGAACTCCGCGGCGACGTCGAAGCCGAGCGTGTCGCGGTAGAACGAGACCGACTCCTCGAGGTCGCTCACGACGATGCCGACGTGGTGCATCCGTAGCTCCGTCATACCCCACGCTACACCGCGCGCCCCCAAAGTTCCCACCGGTGCAGTGTTCTCGGCGAACTCTCGTCGGTCGCCCCTAGAGTTAGGGAACGCAACACCGTAGGAGACGACGAATGCCCACGACAGCGGCGGTCGTCACGGTCGGCGACGAACTGCTCGCCGGCGACATCGAGAACTCGAACGCGACCTGGCTGGCCAGCCGCCTGACCGACCGCGGCGTCCGGGTTCGACAGATCCGCGTCGTCCCCGACGAGGTCGACGAAATCGCCGACGCGGTGGCCGAACTGGGACAGTCGTGTACGTTCGTCGTGACCACGGGCGGTCTCGGGTCGACGCCCGACGACGTCACCGTCGACGCGGTGGCCAGGGCCCTCGAACGGTCGCTCGAACCTCACCCGGAGGCCAGGGAGCAGGTCCAGGCAGCCGTCGAAGAAATCCGGAAGGAGTACCCGGAGTTCGACCACGACGTGGAGGCGGGGTCCCAGTATCCCGCGGGCGCCCAGATTGTCCCGAACGAGGAGGGAATCGTCCCGGGTTGCGTCTGCGGGAACGTCTACGTTCTCCCCGGAATCCCCGACGAGATGGAGGCCGTCTTCGGAGTCGTCGAGGCGGATTTCAGCGGCGCCACGCGCTCGCGGACGGCCTACTCCCGGACCCCCGAGAGCCACCTCAACGACCTGCTGAACGACGTCCGGGAGCGCGTCGCGCCCACTGTCCCAGTCGGCCCCTCGGAGGAACACGCCGGCTTCCCGGGACCGTGTCCGTCTCGCCGGAGACGCTGACTGCGCTCCTCCGGGATTACGTCGAATCGTTCGAGGCGCAGGGGTTCGAGCGCGTCGTCGTCCTCCCGGGACACGGTGGATGGTTTCCCGTCGTCGACGCCGCGTTCCCGGAACTGGCGCGAGAGACGGACGTCCACGTGGTCGCGGTCACGGGGCTCCGGCGCTTCATGGAACTGCTCGAGGCGGGGCTCCGGGAGGCGGGCATCGAGGTCGACGAGCCAGTCAGCCACGCCGGCGCGAGCGAGACGGCGATGGTGCTCGCTCTCGCTCCGGAACTCGTCGCAGAGGACCTCCCCGAGGGCTACACGGACCATGTGTCCGCGGCGGCGCTGTTCGCGGAAGGAGTGGAGACGCACGCGGAGAACGGCGTCCTCGGCGACGCCCGCCCCGCGACCGCCGAGGCTGGTGAGACGCTCCTGGAATTCGTAGCGGACGCACACGCCGACTACGTTCGCGACGAGTTCGCAGCGCTCCGGGATGCGGGGTCGTCAGGAGTGGAAGGGTAGCTCAGAAGGTGATCGGACCCGGAATCTAGTCGAGAACGGGGCGCGAGTGGAGACGGCGAAGTCCGCGCTGGCTCGCAACCAGAAACGGCTGGTTGTATACCCCCGTTCACCGCCGACAGAGTGTGTTAATGTCAGAAGTTTATATAAACGACTTCGCTTATCGAGGGTTGATACAACTGCCCGTAGAGTAGGATAACCTTGCGTAAATGATGGAATAAGTATGGTCGTCTTACCCTGACACTCGTCGACCGGAACGGAATTTCGGGTCGTTAGGTCGGTCGTAGATAGACGACCGACTGTTCCCATCAGTTGGGACACACCCGAGGGACTTTTGCCACCACGAGACAGCTACTCGATATGACTCTGGTCGTCCCCTTCGACGGGTCGGAGCTCGCCGCGGCGGCACTGGTGCGCGCTGCGGAGTTCAGCGCGGTCCTCGAGGAGCCGGTGCTCGCCGTGAGCGTGGTTCCGGAGGGCGGGGCGAGCTTCGCCCGCGAGCGAGACCTGATCGACGCCGACGAGCAGTTCGAGATGGAGACGGTCGTGGCGAGACTCCGCGAGGCCGTGCGCTCGCTCTGCCCCGACGCGGAGTTTCGCCACCTCGTCGTCGACCGGTACGCTCGCGCGGGGACGGTGGCCAAGCGGGTGCGACGGGTGGCACGCGAAGCCGAGGCGTCGATGGTGTTCATCGGCAGCGAGAACGCCGGCCGGATGGTCACGACGGTGAGCTGCGTCGGCGCGAGCGTCGCGGCAGACGACGCCTACGACGTCGTCATCGTCCGCCACCGGAGCCCGACGAAGATTGCGAAACTCCGTGAGGCCACTCCGCGGGCGGAATTGGACACCGGCGTCTACGGACCCGAGTGACGCGGCCTCCGGACGCCGCTCGCCGTCGTGGATGTGCGGAGTGACCAGTACGCGACGGCGACGAGGAGCGCGTCCCCGAGCGTCGTCAGCACCGCCGTGGAGGCGAACAGCCCCGCGGCGTTCCCGACCGATGCGACGTGGTCCGGACTGTGGACGACGAAGTGGAACAGCCCCTCGAAGGCGACGCCGCCGACGCCAGCGAGCAGGACGAGCCAGTAGCCGAGCCGCTGCCGACCGCCGACCAGCGCGAGCAGGCCGGCGACGGGTGCGAGAAACAACACGACTCCTGCGTAGACGCCCTGCCACTCCACGTACGGCACCGGAATCGAGGCGTGCGCCCAGCCGTGGCCGAGCGTGAGCGCGAGGTGGACGGCAACGGCGCCCGCGACCAGCCGATCGTCGCAGTTCACCGTTCCCCTGTTCCGCTCCCGTATCGGGTCTCGAGCCACTCCTCCCACGTCACCGACCCGACCGTTCGGTCGGGGCAGGTGCCCTCGCCCGCGCGGAATCCGCCGGCGACCTTTCCCGGGAGGGGCAGGCGGACGATTAGGCGACGGAGCCCTCTCGCGGCGCGGTACGCCGTTGCGAGTTCGCCGAGCGTCAGCACCTCCGGGCCGCCTACCGGCGGCACTCGGCCCGCGGGGTCCGCCGCCGCGTGCTCGACGATGGCGTCCGCGGCGTCCTCGACGGCGATGGGCTGGACCCGTAGCCTGGTGGGGAGCGGCCACACCGGGAGACGTGACACGCCGTCGAGCAGGTCACCGACGAAGGAGTGGAACTGCGTCGCGCGGACGATTGTCGTGGGCACGTCGCTCGTCTCGATGATTTCCTCCGCCTCCCGCTTGTGCTGGTAGTAGGAGAACGGAATCTCGTCGACGCCGACGATGGAGACGTAGAGGAAGTTGGAAACGCCCGCTTCAGTCGCCGCCTCGACCAGGCGTTCGGTGCCGCGCACGTCGACGGCCTCGCTGTCTCCCTGTGGGGCAGTCGCCGCGTGCACGACGACGTCAACGTCACTCACCGCATCTTCCACGCCTGTTCCGTCGGTCAGGTCGAGCGTCTGCCATCTCGCGTCGCCGTCGGTCGGCGGCGACCGACTCGCCGCGAGCACGTCGTGTCCGTCGGCCTGGAGTCGCGGGAGCAACGTCGCTCCGAGCGTCCCCGTTGCGCCAGTGAGCAGGGTCCGAGTGGGCATCACGTGGGACTTCGCGCCGGGCCACGATGTTTCAACTGCCGGACGCGTCTGTGGGGTTTAAGTCGCGGAGCGTGGGACCATCGCGTATGAACCACGTCCGCCTGACCCTCGACGCGGGCGGCCGCGAGGCCGAGATACACCCGATGTTCGACCTCATCGTCAACGCGCCGTACGTCGACCGGGCGACCGCGATGCACTGGAACTTCTCCGGTGACGAACTCGGCATCATGCACTACGTGGAGGGCGACCGGGAGCCGTTCGAGGCGGCCATCGCGGAGATTCCCGAGGTGCTCGACTACGAACTCACGCCCGCCGGGCCCAACGACTTCTACGTCTACATCAGGGACGCGACCAACGAGGCGGTCCGGGAACTGTTCGAACTCGTCGACCACGGCCCGGTCGTCGCGATACCCCCGATAGAGTACGCCGCGGACGGGACGGTGTCGTACTCCGCGTTTGGGCCCGCGGCGGACATCCAGGCGGTCGTCGAACGAATCCCCGACCCGATCGACGTGACTGTCACGGAGGTCGGCGGGATGGAGCGGGTGCCCGGCGTGCTCGACTCGCTGTTGAGCGACCGCCAGCGGGAGGCCCTCGACGCCGCGTTCACTCTGGGCTACTACGAGATTCCCCGCACGGCCAGCCACGAGGACGTCGCCGACGCCATCGGCTGCGCACCGAGCACGGCGGCCGAACACCTGCGAAAGGCCGAGTCGACGCAGCTCAGGTCGTTCCTCGGGGACTGACTACCCGGACGGACCTCCTGGGTCGGCCCGGACAATAGTTTATGGGCAAATGACGGTTTTCGAGCGTCGGGTGGCAGAGGATTGGACGCTCCGTTCTGAGGGTGACGTGGCGGTGTCGGCGACCACCCGACTGAGGGTTGAAACACGTGCGGCGCGTTAGCACACGTATGCAGGTGATCAACCCAGCCACCGGTGAGCAGGTCGAGACGTACGACGACCACACCGAGAGCGACGTCGACGACGCACTGGACCGCGCGATAGTGGCGTTCGACGAGTGGCGGGAGCGGCCGATGCGCGAGCGCGAGGAGCTGCTAGCGAACGCGGCCGACGTCCTCCGCGAGAACAAGCGGGAGTACGCCGAGACGATGACCCGCGAGATGGGGAAACCCATCGAACAGGGCGTCTCGGAGGTCGAGAAATGCGCGTGGGGCTGCGACCACTACGCCGAGAACGCGAGCGCCTACCTCGGCGAAGACGGCCACCCGAGTCCAGCAGGGTCGAACGTGAAAACCGTGCACGAACCGCTGGGCCCCGTGCTCGCGGTGATGCCGTGGAACTTCCCGTTCTGGCAGGTGTTCCGGTTCGCCGCCCCCTATCTGACTGCCGGCAACGTCGGCCTGCTGAAGCACGCCTCGAACGTCCCGGGGTGTGCTGTCGCCATCGAGGAGGTGTTCCGAGAGGCCGGCTACCCCGAGGACGTCTTCCAGTCGCTGCTCATTCCCTCGGACCTCGTCGCCGATATCCTCGAGGACGACCGCTGCCGCGCGGCGACGGTCACCGGCAGCGGCCCGGCGGGGCAGGCGGTCGCCTCGACGGCCGGCGAGAATCTCAAGAAGACGGTGCTGGAACTCGGCGGGAGCGACCCGTTCGTCGTCCTCGACGACGCTGACGTCGAGGCAGCCGCGGAGACCGGCGCGTGGGCGCGCAACCAGAACGGCGGGCAGTCCTGCATCGCGGCCAAGCGCTTCATCGTCCACGAGGACGTCTACGACGAGTTCCTCGACCGGTTCGTCGACGAGGTCGAGTCGCTGACCGTCGGCGACCCGACCGACGAGGAGACGGACGTCGGCCCGCAGGCACGCCCGGACCTCCTCGAGGAACTCGACGAACAGGTCCAGGAGAGCATCGAAGCCGGGGCGAACGTCGTCACCGGTGGCGAGCCGATGGACCGCGAGGGCTCGTTCTACCCGCCGACCATCCTGACGGACGTCCCGGAGGGCTGCCCCGCGGACAGCGAGGAGACGTTCGGCCCCGTCGCCGCGGTGTGGTCGGTCGAGGACGAGCACGCTGCCGTCGAGAAGGCCAACGACACGGAGTTCGGTCTCGGCGCGAGCGTCTGGACGGAGGACCGAGAGCGAGGTGAGCGCGCCGCCAAGCGCATCGAAGCCGGCTGCGTCTACGTCAACCAGCTCGTCAAATCCGACCCCCGCGTGCCCTTCGGTGGCGTCAAGGAGTCGGGCTACGGGCGCGAACTCGCCGAGGCCGGTATCAAGGAGTTCGTCAACCGGAAGACGGTGTGGGTGGAGTAGATGCGGGCTTCCGACCTCCTCGTCGAGTGTCTCGAGCGCGAGGGCGTCGACCACGTCTTCGGCCTCCCGGGTGAGGAGATGGAGGACCTACTCTTCTCCCTGCGGGACTCCGAGGTGGCCTTCGTTCCGGTGCGCCACGAACAGGGCGCGGCGTTCATGGCCGACGTCCACGGCCGACTCACAGGCGACGCGGGCGTCTGTCTCTCAACGCTCGGGCCGGGCGCGACGAACCTGCTCACCGGCGTCGCAGACGCCCACCTCGACAAGAGCCCGTTGGTCGCCATCACGGCCCAGGGCGGCCTCGAACGGCTCCACAAGGAGAGCCACCAGGCCCTCGACGTCGTCGACCTCTTCGCGCCCGTCACGAAGTGGAACGCGCAGCTCAACGACCCGGACATCGTCCACGAGTCGGTCCGGAAGGCGTTCAAGGTCGCGCAGTACGAGAAACCGGGCGCGACCCACCTCGAACTCCCCGAGGACGTGGCCGCCGAGGAGACAGACGTGCGTCCGCTCCCGGTCCGGAACCGCGTCGGCGTCGGGGCGCCGGACGCAGCCTCCCTGGAGCGAGTGCGTGACTTATTCCGGGAGGCCGACCGACCGCTGCTTGTCGCGGGCAACGGCGCCGTCCGCACGGGCGCAGCCGCCGAACTCCGCGACCTGGTCGAGGCCACGGACCTCCCGGTCGTCTCCACCTACATGGGGAAGGGAGCGGTGTCGGACGCCGACGAACACTCCCTGATGACACTCGACTCCGGCGCCCGCGGCGAGGCCAAGAGCGCCATCGAGTCGGCCGACCTCGTCGTCACCGTGGGCTACGACATCGCCGAACACGACCCGGCGGAGTGGGGCATCGGCGACGCCGCCGTCGTCCACGTCGACAGCGAGCCCGCGGAGGTGTACGAGGCCTACACCCCGGACGTCGAGGTGGTCGCCGACATCGGCCGGACGCTCCGCGACATGACCGAGTGGTGCGGGTCCGCGAGCGTGGTGTTCGACGCCGACTGGTACGCGGACCTCCGAGACCAGATCGTCTCGGACGTCTCCCGCGAGCCCGACCCCGAGGCCCCGTTTACCGTCGAGGGCGTGCTACCAGTGCTCCGGGACGCGATGGCCGACGACGACGTGCTCGTGTCGGACGTCGGCAGCCACAAGATGGCCATCTCCCAGAACTTCCCGACCTACGAACCCAACACCTGCATCGTCTCGAACGGATTGGCGTCGATGGGTATCGCCGTTCCGGGCGCGCTCGCGGCCGACCTCGCGGTCGACACGAACGTGGTCGCGGCGACCGGTGACGGCGGCTTCCTGATGAACGCCGCCGAGATAGAGACCGCCACCCGCGTGGGCTGTGGCTACACCATCGTCGTCTTCGTCGACGACGACTACGGCCTCATCTCCGAGAAGCAGGAGGAACACACGGGGGAGTCGTTCGGCACGAAACTGACGACGCCCGACCTCGTGACCTTCGCCGAGAGCTTCGGCATCGACGGCTACCGCCCCGAGTCGGCCGACGAACTTCGGGACGTGCTGGGCGAGACCGTCGGCGACGGGATGTCGCTCGTCGAGATTCCCGTGCGGTAGCGCGGCGACCGTCCGTGCCTCCCTCTCAGCGTCTGTGGAGGATGACGACGGCGGAGAGGATGAGCGCGCCGCCGACCACCGTGACGACGGTGACCGGGTCGTCGAACAGCAACGCCCCGAGCGCCACCGTTATCGGCGGTTCAACGGTGCTGACGATGCCACTACTGCTGGCGCCGATTCGTTCGAGTCCCGCGAAGAACGCGAACACCGGAACGGCCGTCGCCACCGTCCCGAGGCCGACGAGGATTCCCCACGCGGGAGACGCCGATGGCACCGTCAGCGACCCCGTCGCGAGGCCGATTGTCAGGAACGTGACGCTCGCCCCTGGGAGCACGTGGGCGGTCAGCACCAGCGGGTGTGTGATGTCGAGCATCCGCCGGGAGAGCGTGATGTAGGCGGCGTAGGCGATGGCTGCACCGAGCACGATGAGGATGCCGATCACCGACGCCCCGGCCGGGTTCGCGCCGATGGCGAGCGCCACGCCGCCGAGCGAGAGCGCCAGCGCGAGGAGGGTCCGCCGACCCACTCGTTCGCCGATGGCCAGCACCGCGAGCACGACGACGAACGCGGGGTAGGTGTAGAGCACGATGGCGACCATCCCAGGGGTCATGAACTCCAGGCCGAGGAAGTAGAGCCCGCTCTGTGCCGCGTAGCCGAAGACGCCGAGGCCGAGGCCGACCCCGAGCGCGCGTCCCCGGAGCAGCGTTAGCCGCCCAGTCCACGCGAGCAGTGCCCAGACGACGAGGGTCGCCACCACGAACCGGTAGAGGAGCACGGTCGGGATGGAGAGCCCGGCGCGCTGGGCGTAGACGCCGAAGATGCCGAGCGTGCCGAATCCGGCCGCCGAGACGAGGATGAGGAGCACACCGACGGTGTCGCGGCCGACCGACGGGAGGCGCTGGCGGAGCACGACCGACAGTATCCAGCGGCCGGGGATAACTCCATGGCCGACGGTAGTGGTAGCGTCCCGCACACCGGAACAAAACTTATTGTACGGGGCGTGGACGTACCAATCGAATCGAGGCTCGGTCCGACCGAGTCCGACACCGGGTGACACACCGATGACGACCACAATCCACGCAGGGGCCGCCGCTCGCGTCAGCGGCTGCTTCGAGCGCTCTCTCGTGGGATTCGTGGTCGCCGGATATCACCCGAACGCGCAGTCCGCGTCCACCCTCGCCGCGTAACGCGGTGGCCTATCCCCGGGGAGGACGCGGACGCCGTCGCCATTCAGTGACGGCACCTGCGCGTCTTTCTCCTGGGACAACTGGTGAGCGCGGGCTGTGTCCGCTCCCGACGGGCACGCCCGTGGAGCCGTCCGAGTTCGACTCTCGGTGGGAGTCTATGGCAACGACCTGCCAGGCGGTCCGCGTCGTCGCGGACGTCACGATGCACGTACCGCGCAACGACAGCGGCGACCTCGACAGCGGCGCCGAGGGCGTCGTCGAACGAATCGCTGCCGTCAGGAGCGTCGAGAGCGTCGACGTGACGAACCTCCGCCCACGGCTCAACGACCTCCAGGTCGACGCGACGGTGGCGGTCACCCTCGACGTCGAGGACGCGCCGAACGCTGAGGCGGCGGGCCGCAGCGCGCTCGCCGATGGCTTCGGCGTCGAGGCCGTCGAGAACGTCCGGCGCGACGACGCCGACTTCGACCCACCCGTACCGGAGGTGGGTTGACCGGGAGCCGATTCAGCCGCGCCACTCCAGCACTGTCGCCGCCCAGGTGTAGCCAGTGCCGGCCGCGAGGAAGAGTACCGTGTCGCCCGCTTCGACGCTTCTGCCCTCCAGTCCCTCGTCGAGCGCGAGCGCCTGGTCGACGCTCTGGACGTGGCCGTAGCCATCGAGGTAGTGGTGGCCATCTGTGTCGACAGCGAGTTCGTCGGTCAGCCAGTTGTGGAACGACCGCTTCATGTGGGTGAGCGCGACGAAGTCGACGTCCTCTCGGGTCAGCCCGGACTTCTCCAGGGCGTCGTCGGCGACCGAGAGGAAGTTCGGGCCGCTGACGGGCGCGATGCGCTCTTTCATGTCGTCGGACGCGACAGTGAGCGTGTGCATCCCGGCGTCGACCGTATCGTGGGTCGGCGGGTGTTTCGACCCACCCGCGGGCATGATTACGTCCTCGGAGAAACTGCCGTCCGTGACTGCGGCACTCTCGTGGACGACCGCTCGCGCGCGGTCGCCGGCGTCGCCCTCGAGGACGAACGCGGAAGCGCCGCTCCCGAAGTTGAACATGAACGACGCGTCCTCGTCGCCGTAGTCCACGAGGTCCTCCTCGCGACTCGCGGCGACCAGGAGTGCGGTGTCCACGTCACCGGTCTGGATCTGGGCGCGCGTCTGGCGGAGCGCCAGCGGCGCGCCCGCACAGAGCGTGTAGCTCTCGGTCGCGTAGGCGTTCTCCGCGCCGAGTCGCTCGGCGACGTTCGCGGCAGCGCTCCAGACGACGTAGTCCTTGAACTCGCTGCCGTGATACAGCACCAGGTCGATGTCCGCGGGGTCGATGTCAGCATCGGCGAGCGCGTCATCTGCGGCCTTCAGGCACATGTCCGTGACGTGGTCGTCGTCGGGCGGACAGACGTGCTTCTCGCGGATGCCCATCTTCTCGACGACGACGTCCTCGGGAATGCCGCTCTCGGCGGCGATCTCCTCGCCGGTGAGGACTTCCTCGGGCGTGTAGACGCCGTAGCCGGTCAGGGAGACTGTCATCGTCGGAAGTTGGCGAGGTAGTCGGGAAGGCGTTTCGCGACGGTGCCGCCCAGGCGGTCGCGGACCGCCCCGAGCAGGCCGCCGGGGACGAACAGCACGAACACGACGAAGACGACGCCGAGGTAGAGCGCGGCGTGTCCGTTGAGGAACGTCTCGATGCCCTGGCCGACGGTCATTCCGTTGACGACTGGGGTGTCGAGGACGCCAGACGGGACGTGGTCCCGGAGCAACGGCAGCAGGCCACCACCGCCGCCGGTCTTCGAGAGGAACTCGCGGATGGAGCGGTCGAACAGCCGACCGTACAGCGGGCCGGCGAGCGTGCCGAACCCACCGATGATGGACGCCAGCAGCGCGTCCCCGCTGACGAGGAAGTACAGCGAGTTCTCGGGCGTGACCGACCGCCGGTAGCCCGCGAACAGGCCGCCCGCGATGCCGGCGAAGAAGCCGCTGGCGGCGAACGCCGCGAGTTTGTACCGGAACGTGTCGTAGCCGACCGCGCGGGCGCGTTCCTCGTTCTCGCGGATGGCGACGAGCACGCGCCCGAACGGCGAGTGGACCATCCGCTGCATCGCGAGGTAGCTGACCAGCACGACCAGCCCGACCATGTAGTAGGACACCTCCGTCGCCCCCAGGTCGAGGAAGAGGAACTCCAGTTCGTCCCCCCGGAGTGGCCCGATGGCGAAGTTGAGCGCGTCGACGCCCGGTACCCCGATTTCGAAGCCCTGAGGGTGTAGCTGGTTGCTGACGGAGACGCCGTCACGGGGGTTCGACCCGAGGTAGTCCCAGTCCCGCATCAGCACGTACAGCACCTGCGCGAATCCGAGCGTGATCATCGCGAAGTAGACGCCGGAGAGCCGGAACGACACCGACCCCATGACGACGGCGAGCAGCGCGGCGAGCACGCCGGCGAGCAGCAGACTCACCATGAACGGGGTCTGCGCGGGCAGCAACGGAATCTTGCCACTGGCGACGAGCACGACGAAGTAGCCGCCGGTGCCGTAGAACGCGGCGTGACCGAACGACAGGTAGCCCGTGTAGCCGCTGATGAAGTCGAAACTCATCGCGAACAGGCCGAAGTAGAACACCGCAATCATCGTCTCCGTCTTCGGGAGGAACGCCTCGAACTCGGCCACACCACCGAAGAACGAGTATATCAGCGGGTAGACGCCGAAGAACGCAACCACCAGCAGGTGGGCGACGTGGTCGCGGGCGTACTGGCGGACCCAGGTCGTCTCCGTGTCGGTCGCGTCCCCGCTCCCGACCGTCTCGGTGCTAATGGCCCCCCACCTCCGCTAACCCGGAGATGCCCTGCGGGCGCACGACGAGCACGCCCACGAGGATGAGGAAGATGGTGAGTTCGGAGAGGCCGGAGAACCTGATGATGCCCAGGTTGAAGACGTGGGTCATCACCGCGTCGACCATGCCGACGAGCAGCGCTGCGAGGACGGACCCCCGGAACGACCCGAGGCCGCCGACGATGACGACGACGAACGCCGGGAGCAGTGTCTCGGAGGCGAGCGGCACGCTTGCGCCCCAGACGGAGTCCCACATCAGTAGCGCGCCGGCGAACCCGGCGAGGGCGGCGCCGAGCGCGAACACGACAGTGAACACCCGTCGGACGTCGATGCCGAGGGCGGCCGCCATCTCGTCGTCCTCGCTGCCCGCGCGCACGACGAGGCCGTAGCGCGTCCGGTTGAGGAACGCCCACACGGCGACGACAGTGGCCACGCCCCACGCTATCTGGAACAGTTCCAGGTTGCCGATGGAGGCGCCGAGCAGGTCCATCGACCCGCCCATCGACGTCGGTTTCGTCTGGGTTGCGGTGCGCCAGTCCGCGTTCGGCTGGATGCCGTAGAACAGCACGACGATGCGCGCGAGTTCGTCGATGACGAGCGTGACGCCGAACGTCAGGAGAATCTGGTAGATGGGCGGCCGGTCGTACAGTCGCCGTATCAGTCCGACCTCCATCGCGGCGCCGACGCCGCCGACCAGCACGCCCGCGACGACGGCGGCGACGACGAACAGCGCGATTGCGGGTGCGCTGCCGGTGAACGTCACCATCACGAGGCCGGCGATGTAAGCGCCGAGCATCGTCAGCGACCCGTGTGCGAAGTTCAGCACGCCGAGTAGACCGAAGATGAGGGTGAGACCGAGCGCCATCATCGCGTACAGCGACGCCTTCGCCAGCCCGGAGACGAACACCTCGAAGAGGGTTGCCGGGTCCGGGAAGGCGGCGATAGCGCCGATCATGCCGACAACCTCCGGAAGCGCTCGTCGTCGGTCGTGACGCCCTCCGTGGTCCCCTCGTCGACGACCGTCCCGTGGTCGACGACGTAGAAGCGGTCCGCCAGGTCGAGGGCCAGCGGGAGGTTCTGTTCGACCAGCAACAGCGTGGTGTCCTCGGCCACTTCGCGTAGCGCGTCGGCGACGTTCTGCACGATGAGCGGCGCGAGTCCCTCGCTGGGTTCGTCGACGAGCAGCAGGTCGTTCTCGCCGACGAGGCCGCGTGCGATGGAGAGCATCTGCTGTTGTCCGCCGGAGAGCGTTCCGGCGTCCCGGTTCCGCTTGTCGCGGAGGTCCGGGAACGCCTCGAAGGCGGTTTCGAGGCCCGCCTCCTCGTCGCTGCCCTGGGGAACCGACAGGCGGACGTTCTCCGCGACGGTGAGGTGGGCGAACACGCGGCGGTCCTCGGGAATCCACCCGACGCCGCGGTCTGCCACCTCGTGGGTGTCGAGTCCGACGAGGCTCTCACCGTCGTAGCGGACGTCGCCCTCGCGGGGTGGCGTCAACTGGAGTATCGACCGGAGCGTCGTCGTCTTCCCGACGCCGTTCCGGCCGACGAGTGCGACCACCTCGCCGCGCTCGACGTCGAGGGAGACGCCTTCGAGGACGTGGCTCTCGCCGTAGTACGTGTGGACGCCCTCGACTTCTAGTAAGCTCATGGCCGCCCCTCCGCTTCTCGTTCGTAGCCGCCGAGGTACGCCTGGCGGACCTCCTCGTCGTTGCGGACGTCCTCGGGCGGGTCGTTGGCGATGACGGACCCACGGTCGAGGACGACGACCCTGTCGCTGACGTTCATCACTATGTCCATGTTGTGTTCGACCAGCAGCACGGCGTGGTCGCGGGCGACGTCCTCGATGAGGTCGACGATGCGGTCGACGCTCTCGCTGGAGACGCCCGCGTTCGGTTCGTCCAGGAGGAGCACGTCCGGGTCGCCCGCGAGCGCGACGCCGACCTCTAACTGGCGGGCTGCACCGTGGCTGAGGTTCTCCGCGACGGTGTCCGCTTCCTCGGCGAGGTCGACGCGGTCGAGGATGTCGTAGGCCTCCTCGACGTGGTCGTCGAAGGCGTTGACGTTGCGGTAGAACCGCCGACCCGTGTCGGCGTCGGCCTGCGCGGCGACGCGGACATTCTCCAGGACGGTGTTCGTCGGGAAGATATTCGTGATCTGGTACGACCGGTGGATGCCCATCCGGGCCGTCTCGGCCGGGCCGGCGGCGGTCACGTCCCGCCAGCCGTCCCCGCTACGGAGTTCGACGGTGCCGTCGCTGGGGGCGAGTACGCCCGTCAACAGGTTGAAGAACGTCGTCTTCCCGGCGCCGTTCGGGCCGATGAGCGAACACAGTTCGTTCTCGCCGAGTTCGAAGTCGACGTGGTCGACCGCGACCAGGCCGCCGAATCGACGGGTCAATCCCCGCGTGCGCAGCATCTACAGCGAGCAGGTCATCTGGTCGCCGTCTTTCGGAATCGTCGCTTCCTCGCCGGAGACCCGCGAGAGCGGCTCGCTCGGCATGATGGCGGCGTTCCAGCTGTCCGCCCACTCGTCGCTGGTCGGCACCACGTCCGCGATGGTCATCTCGGAGCGGGCCTGGTTGTTGTACTCCTGGAACGTGTAGCCGCCCTCGCCTTTCGGCGTGTCCGTCACCGTCATCCCCGTCAGGCCGGCCTGGATATCCTCGGCTGCCGTCGAACTCTCCTCGTTGACGGCCTGGACGATGGCGGACGCCGCGGTGAACGTCCCGGAACTGAACAGGTCCGGCACGGTCCCGTAGGCGTTCGAGTACATCTCCACGAAGTCGCTGTTGATGTCGTTGTCGTACTGGTTCCAGTGGTAACGCGTCGTGAACGGGCCGGCCTTGACGCCGTCGAGTTTCTCCTGCGTGAGCGGTTTGCCGACGACGCCCTGGAGCGTCTGGCCGAGCACGGCGTTGGAGATGCGAGTCGCGAACCCGCCGAACAGCCGGTAGGAGTAGTCCCCCTGCAGGAACTGGGAGAACATCGCAGGGAGCGTCGCGACGGTGAAGCCGCCGACGACGCCCTCGGCGCCCGCCTCCTCGGCCTGCTGGAGCAGACCCTCCCACTCGGAGTGGCCGCGCTGGACGTAGCGCTCGCCGACGATCTCGACGCCCGCGTCCTGCAGAACTCGCTTGTAGTTGTTCACGACCGCGCGGCCGAACGAGTAGTCCGCGCCGAACAGGTAGACGCTGTTGACGTCGGACTCCTCGGCGACGTACTTCCCGCCGCTCCGGGCGTCCATCGCCGTGTTCTCGCTCGCGCGGAACAGCTGGTTGCTACACGTCTCGCTGCTGGCCGTGAGGTCGGCGGACGCCGCCGGCCCCGCCATGTACGGGATGTCGGTGGCGCTCAGGACGTTGTTCACGACGCGGCGTGCGGCCGTGGAGGACGCACACCCGAACAGCATGTCAACCTCCTCGTCAGTGACGAGGTTGTTCGCGATGGACTGCGCCTCGTCAGCGGAGAACTTCGAGTCGCGGACGACGAGTTCGTAGGTCGTCCCCCCGACGTCCACTTCGTGGTTCCCCGTCGACGGGTCCGCGATGGGGTCGGTGTCGCCCTTGTAGGCGAGCCCCGAGAGGAAGCCCCACAGCGCCTGTTGTCCGTAGTACGCGATGTTCCCCGACAGCGGCTGCATCACACCTATTTTCATTGTATCTGGGTTCTCCGACCCTCCGAGCCCCGAACAGCCCGCGAGGCCTGCGATTCCGGCGGCGCCGGTTGCGCCGAGTGTCTTCAGTACGGTTCGACGTGACGTGCCAATCCCCGTCATACTCACCTACTCTGTTACGCTTCCTGCAAATACGGCCGGGTTAACATGTGAACAGCGGGGCGACGTTCACTCGATGTTCTCGATGGCCTCGATGACGCGCTGGATCATCTTCTGTTCGCCGCGCCGGAGGTTCTTCGACACCGCGGGCTTCGAGACGTCGAAGCGGTCCGCTAGCGTACCGAGCGTGGCGTCCCGCGGATTCTCGTAGTAGCCGTCCGTGACGGCGGCCTCCAGCGTCTGGCGTTCGACGTCAGAAAGGTCCCGGCAGCCCTCGATGAGCGTCATCGCCGCGCCCGCGTTCTGCACGAGCTGGTGGAGTTCCGCCTCGTCCGTGTCGTCGCGGCCCACCACGTCGAACTCGTGGCTGCGCTCGAGCGCCGCGAGCGCGCCGTCCGCACGGTCTGGTTCGTCGAAGCCGACGTGCCACGTCTCGGTGCCCGCCTCTGCGTAGAACGGTCCCGTGATGTAGCCGTCGTGGTCGTGGACGACGCCCATCGCGGCCGTCGGACCGACGACGGTCCGGAACTTCGCGACGTTGTCCACCTTCGAGAACAGTTCGTAGTCACGGACGCCCTCGTTGTTCCGCACGGCAGAGAGCCCGGATTCGAGTGCGTCGCGGTCCGTGGCCTCGGCGACCATCCGGACCTCCGTGCGGTCCGGGCCGGTGTCGCAGTGGACCGAGGAGAACGCGACCTCGTGGCGATCGCTCGCATGGACGAACGGGCAGTCGTACTGCTCCATCTCCATGCTAACGTTAATCATTGTTCGCTGCTAACCGGAGTGTAGCATAGCACGTTGAAAACGTTTTCTCTGTTCAGTCGCCGAACTCATCGGTGACAGCCTCGCGGTCTATCTTCGAGGGGCCGCTGGTGGGCATCTCGTCGACGAACGCCAGGTGGTGTGGGTGTTTGAAGCGCGCGAGGCGACCCTCCAGGAACGCGTCGATGTCGTCGAGCGTGAGCGACTCGTCGCCCTGCACGACGGCCTTCCCGACCGTCCCCCACGTCTCGTCGGGGACGCCGATGACGACTACCTCGTCGACGGCTGGGTGGTCCGCGAGTGCGTCCTCGACCTCCGGCGGATAGACGTTCTCCCCGCCGCTGACGAACATGTTCTTCTTGCGGCCCTCGATGTAGTAGTAGCCGTCCGCGTCCCGGCAGGCGAGGTCCCCTGTCGACACCCAGCCGCTTCGCTCCGAGACAGTCGTCGGGTCGTCGACGGCGGGCACGTCGAACGTCTCGGCGCTCTCCTCGGGCGCGTGCCAGTAGCCCGCGGCGGCGTGCGGGCCGCGGAGTTCGAGTTCGCCGACCTCACCCTGCTCGACGAGGTCGCGCTCGTCGTCGACGATACGGGCGTCGACGTGCATCGCCGGGACGCCGACGCTGTCGGCCTTCTCCCGTGGCCAGGCGTCGGGCATCGAGAAGTTGTTCGGGCCGCACTCCGTGAGGCCGTACCCCTGGGAGAGGTCGACGCCGCGGTCCCACCACGTCTCCATGACCGCCTGCCGGCACGGCCCGCCACCGCTCTTCGCGAACCGCAGCGACGACAGGTCGGTGTCGGCCCAGTCGTCGTGTTCGGTCATCATCCGCAGGACCGCAGGAACGGCGACCAGCACGCTCGCGTCGTAGGACTTGACGTAGCCCAGCACCTCGCCGGGGTCGAAGTCACGGGCGACGACGACGTGTCCGCCGACGTGGAATAGCGGTAGCGTGAGCACGTGCCAGCCGCCGGTGTGGAACATCGGGAACACCATCGGCGTCGCGTCCCCCGGACGCAGACCCCACGCAGTCACCGTGTTCGTCGCGTTCCACGTCACCGACCCGTGCGTGAGCACCGTCTCCTTCGGCGTGCCCGTCGAACCGCCGGTGTGGAGGAACATGAACGGGTCGTCCGTCGAGAGGTCGGCCGTCTCCACCGGCGAGTCGTCCGCCGGGAGCGCCTCACCGAACGCCGACCACGCGTGGTCGCCATCGGTCGGCAGCGAGAGTACGTCCACGTCGTCGGGGAGCGCGTCGGCGACGTCCTCGTCGAACGGTTCCTCGACGACCACGAGTCCGGGCGTCACCGAGTCGAGCAGTTCCGCGAGCTCCGGCGGTGCCAGCCTGTGGGACAGCGGCGCGAGGACGCCACCCGTCTTCCCGCAGGCGAACAGGAGGTCGACCAGTTCGGGACGGTTCCGGGAGACGACTGCGACTCGTTCGCCGTCGGCGACGCCGAACTCGTCGAGCAGTCGCGCGGTCCGATTGGCGCGAGCGTCGAGGTCGGCGTACGTCCACGTCTCGCCCGTGGTCGCGTCCGTGAGCGCGTCAGCGTCCGGGGAGAGCGTCGCGCGGCGGGCGCTCCAGTCGCCCACCCAGTCGCCCGTTTCAGTCATCGAGGAATGCCAGGAGCGTCTCGTTCACGCGCGCCGCGTCCTCGACGAAGAACAGGTGCGGGCCGCCCTCGACGAGTTCGAGGTCACTGTCCGGCAGCCGTTCGTGGATGAGCCGCGAGTTCGCCACGGGGAGAACGCGGTCGGCGGTGCCGTGCATCACGAGCACCGGAACGTCGATTTCTCCGAGGCGGTCGCTGGCGTCGAACGCCGCGACGGCGGCGCCCTGGGCTTCCCGGGCGTGCTGGGGCGCGTCGGACTCGAGGCGCCAGTCGACTATCTGCTCCACGAGGTCCTCGTCTCCAAGCAGTCGCTCGGTAGCCGCCGGTTCCATCTTGTACTGGATCTCCTCGCGCTCGTCGAGGTCCTCCGGAACGTCGAACATCCGCTGCTGGGTCTCCGAGGGCGTGGGTTCGGCCAGCTCACCACCCGGCGACGTACAGAGCAGCGTCAGCGACTCGGCGCGGTCGAAGTCCAGCGCGTACTGCTGGGCTATCATCCCTCCCATGCTCGCGCCGACGACGTGCGCCGCCTCGACCCCTGCGTCCGCGAGCACCGCGTCTAGGTCCGCCGCCATCTCCGCGATGCTGTACGGTCCCTCCGGGGCGTCGGAGTCCCCCGTCCCCCGGTTGTCGGGGATGATCACGTCGTACTCGTCTTCGAGGGCGTCTCGCTGCCAGTGCCACATCCAGCGGCCGTACCCCAGTCCCTCAACGAGGACGACCGTCTCCGCGTCCGCCGGCCCCGCCCGCTCGTAGGCCAGCGTGACGCCGTCACGAGAAACCGTCTCCATAGGTGACTGATACACGACCCCCGCCTTCAACCCCGTGTTTCACATGTTAACCACGGGGTTTTCGGCGAGCGGGCAGGGAGTTCCGGGTATGCCAGTCGCGTCCGTCGGCGACACCGCCGACGCCTCCATCACCGTGACCGAGGAGACCATCGAAACGTACGCCGACCTCTCCGGCGACGACAACCCCATCCACGCCGACGACGACTACGCCAGCGAGACGATGTTCGGCGGCCGCATCGCCCACGGGATGCTCTCCGCCGGCCCCGTCAGCGCCGCGCTCGCGGACCTCCCGGGCGACATCGTCTACCTCTCCCAGGACCTCCAGTTCGAGAACCCCGTCTATCCCGGAGATATCGTCACCGCGCGCGTGGAAGTCCTCGAGGAACTCGGCGGCGACCGACTGCGCGTCGACACCACCGCCGAGACGGACGAGACGGTCATCTCCGGCGAGGCAGTGGTCCTCTCCGTCCCCCACGAATCGTAGTCGACCGGAACACGACCCGACTCAGTAGCCACGTGGGTCGGGATCGCCGAACCCGTCGTTTCCGCGTTCGTTCGGCAGCACGCCAGGATCCGCGCTCCCCACGGCGTTCGGGTCCGGTTCCGTGAGGAAGTCGTGGAGGCTCGGTATGTCGGCGAGTGTCGGCCCACGGTCCGCAGTCGCGCGGAGCGTCTTCCGGGGGAGATCGGCCACGAACTCAGTGCTCGACTCGTCCCCCGAGTCCTCGTGCTCGACGGCCGCGTCGGCGGCGTCGCGGGCCTCGTCCAGTTTCTCTCTGACGCGTTCGAGCGAGCGCTCGAACTCCACGGACTCGTAGTTCTCGACTGCAGATTCGAGATGTGAAACCTCTGACTCGGGGTCGTCGGCGAGGATGGCGCTGCGCTCGTGGCGCTGGGCGTCGAGGTGCGCCAGCATCTCCTCGAGGCGCTCCGCAGGAACGTCCTGCGCTTCGAGGGTGTCCCGTCCCTCGGCGAGCGCTTCGATGGCGGCCGCGTGGTCCCCCGCGGTCGAGTGGCGGTTCGACGCGACGACGGCGTGGCTGTACTTCGGCTCCCAGGGGTCGAGGAACGAGTACTGGCCGGCGATTCTGCGGGCACGGTCGAACGCGGCCAGCGCGAGCGCGTGGTTCCGTTTGCTCCGGTGGCGGTGGCCGACGGCGCGCGCCCGCTCGAAGCGCGCGTGGCCGACGACCCACTCCAGGTCGATGGTCCGCGCGGCGGCCGCGGCGCCCGCGAAGCAGAGTTCGTCGGCCCGGGAGTCGCCGCGTCCGACCTCGCCGGTCCAGTAGAGCGCGTTCGCGAGCACGTACGCGAACTCCTCGAACGAGCGGTCGGCGGCGGGCACGACGGCGTCCCGCCACGCGGCGCCGCGGTCCCAGTAGTCCGCGTTCTCGGCCCGCGTCGTCGCCTCCTCGCTAGACAGGTCCGTCGCCCGCCTGGCGGCGTCGTGTTTCGCCGCGCTCACACCGCCGGTCGTCGCGACGTGGGCGAGGTAGTACGCGAGGAAGCGACCGTCACCGCTCGATTCCAGGTCGCGCAGGTCGTAGCCGAGCGAATCGAGGAGTGCGCGAGCTTCCCCCGGCGAGTCGCAGGCGACGAACAGTGCGTCGGCGAGTGCGTCCACCGCGTCCACGTCGCCGATAGCGGGTGCCGCGTCCAGCCCTTCGGCCAGCGTCTCGAACGCTTCGCGTCTGTCGACAGTCGGTCCCGCAGGCGTCGTAATCGCTGCCCGGAGGACGTCGTACCGGGCAGCGTGGATTTCGTCGGAGGCGCCACTGTCCGCGCTCGTGACCGTGTCCAGGAGCGCTGCGAGCGCTGCCGGGTCGAGGAACTCGCCGCACGCGAACGCCAGCGCGACCGGTCCCGCGACAGTACCGAGCAGGTCGCGGGCCGCCGCCTCGTTCCCGTCGATGGCGGCCGTGCAGCGCTCGTCGAACGAGGGGGACGGGAGCCGAACGGCGGACGTCGCGTCGCTGACCCGGAGTCGAACGCGAGTCAGGCCAGCACCGTCGTCGACGGTCACCCAGTGTGTACCGTCTTCTACTCGAGCACGGACCTCGTCGGTGGGTTCGACGGACGCGTCGCTCCCGGGCGGGAACTCCAGCGTGTAGCGACGCTGTCGACCGTCCGCGCCCTCCTCGTGGTCGCCGACGACGCGCGTAACCGTCACCGCGTCGCCGTCGGGTAGCGGTCGGGTCCAGCGGAACCGGCGGCTCATCGCCGCGGCCTACGCCGGGGGACCGTATCAGCACACGGATTCCAGCTCACCCGAGCACCCGGCTCGCCCGCGCCGCGACCGCCGACCTGAACGCGTCGGGGTCGACGGACGCGTCCTCCCCGAACAGCCGAGCGTACTCCTCGCGAGCGACTCCCTCGACCACTCGTTCGACCACCGCGTCCACGTCGGCCTGCTGTCCCTCGGACTGTAACACCTCGGCCGCGGAATCGACGCGCTCGTCCGTGACGAACTGCTCGGCTGCGGCCGCTGCGTCGCCGTCGAACGGCTCCGGGAGCTCGCCGAGCGCGGGACCCGCGAGCCTCGCGCGGTCACCGGTCTTGTTCCGAATCAGCACGCCCGCCGCAGGTCCGTCGTACCAGTTCGACGTCGGAAGTTCGTACTCCCCGGGGTCGAAATCCGTCGCCCGAAGTTCCTTCTGGACGGTGTTCACGGGCTGTAGACCGAGACGCTCGTAGAGCGCCTCGACCGCGTCCGGCGGCAGCAGGCGGTCGCCGTCGGCCGTCCAGACGTCCAGACCGAGGAACGGCGGCGTGCGCGACCAGTCGTAGTCGACCGACTGCCGGCGCGGCGCGACGCCGAAGAACACCGCCGACTCGACGTCGTCGAGCGCGCTCCGGAGCACGTCACGGTCGAAGTTTTCCCGGACGTGTCGGACCGCCCGCCGGTAGCCCAGCGGCACGTCTTCCGGGTCGAGACTCTCCTCATCGCTGGCGAACTGGAGCAGCCCGGATTCCAGCAGCCGGAACCGTAGCGGCGCACCGTCTACCCACTCCTGGAGCCAGAGGTGGCCGCCGTCGAAGAGGGAGGCTGGCGCGGACTCGACGGGCGGCATCGGCGGGAACTCCTGCATGGGTCCGGGATTGCGCGCCATCCGGGGTAAACGTTCGGTCGGCGTAGCTGCGTGGTTCCATGCCCGGGGAGAGTTTTGGACCTCCTCGGCGCTTACGAAAGACGAGTGCGTAGCCGCCCAGAAGTCGCTACGCGGTTCGGTTTTAGAGAAGTGCTCGGTCAGGGATTTGAACTACGCGAAGACGGTCCGCTCGCTACGCTCACGGCTGCGACTTCTCTACTTCGAATCCCTTCGCTGCGCGATTTTCTCACTTCGTTCGAAAAGTGCTCGGTCAGGGATTTGAACCCTGGTCGTCGGCTCGAAAGGCCAACATGATTGGCCGGACTACACCAACCGAGCGACAGTCCAGCGTACCCGTGAGAGTAGTTTAAACGTGTCGTTCTCCAGTGGCCGCGTCAGTGACCCTCGAAGTCGGGGTCGCGGTCCGCGGAGAACGCGCTGATGCCCTCCATCAGGTCCTGGGTGTTCATCAGCTGGCCGAACGCCTGCGCCTCGGTCTCGAGGCCGGCGTCCGTCGAGTCGCGGCCGGCCAGCATCGCGCGCTTCGTGTACGTCTGAGCGATGGGCGGGCCGGCGGCGAGGTCGCGGGCGAGTTCCCACGCGCGGTCCGCCAGTTCGTCGTTCTCGACGACCTCGTTGACGAAGCCGTACTCCGCCATCGTCTCGGGGTCGTAGCGCTCGGCGGTGAAGATGATCTCCTTCGCGCGGCCCTCGCCGACGATGTGCTTGAGTCGCTGGGTGCCGCCCCACCCCGGCAGCAGGCCGAGGTTGTGTTCGGGCTGGCCGAGTTCGCTGCGCTGGGAAGCGACGCGCATGTCCGCGCACGTCGCGAGTTCCATGCCGCCGCCGAGGCAGTAGCCGTCGATGCCGGCGACGACCGGGACGTCACACTCCTCGAGTTTGCCGAACGTCTGCTGCCCCTTCCGGGAGAGTTCGACGGCGTCGATGGGGTCGGCGCTGCCCGCCATCGACTGCACGTCGGCGCCCGCGGAGAACGCCTTCTCGCCGGCGCCCGTGAGGAGAATCGTGCGCACCTCGTCGTCCTCGCCGAGCGCGTCGATTGCCTCCCCGAGTTCGTCGAGGAGGTCGCCGCTGATGGTGTTCATCCGGTGCGGGCGGTCGATCTCGAGGTGGCCGACGTTGCCGTCCACCGTGACGCTGACGTTGTCGAAGCCGGCGTACCCACCGTCTTCGGTGTCTGCGGCGCCGTGGAACTGCTCGCCCTCACTGGCCATCCGTTCGAGTTCGGCGGCGGGTTCGTACCGCGCCGCGCCGCTCGCCTCGTACTTGTCGGCGAGCGTCTCGTAGAGGTGTTCGATGCCAGCGGTGTCGGCCATCTTCGCGGGGCCCTCGGGGTAGCCCGCGCCGAGCATCACGGCCTCGTCGATTTCGGCCGGGTCCGCGACGTCGTTGCCGACGAGTTTGGCGACCTCGTTGGCCATCACGGCGGTGAGGCGGTCAGCCACGTCGTCGCGTGTCTCGTCGGTCGGCACGTCGGCGCCGCCGTTCTCGTAGTCGTAGAATCCCTTGCCGGTCTTCTTCCCGAGTTCCTCGGCTTCGACCTTCTCGACGAGCATGGGGCACGGCTCGTAGGCGTCACCGAGCACGCCCTGCATGTAGTCGAGGACGTCGTAGGAGACGTCGATGCCGACCTGGTCGGCGAGTTCGAATGCGCCCATCGGGAGGCCGATGTCGTACTTCGTCGTGGAGTCTACCTCCGCGATGGTCGCCTCGTCCTCGTGGACGAGCCACGCGGCCTCGTTCAGCAGCGGGACGAGCACCCGGTTGACGATGAAGCCAGGAGAGTCTCTGCGCACGCGAACGGGCGTCTTCCCCATCTCCTCCGCGAGGTCCTCGGTGAGGTCCAGGACCTCGCCGTCGGTGTGTTCGCCGGAGATGACCTCGACGAGTTGCATCCGCACTGGCGGGTTGAAGAAGTGCATTCCGCAGAACCGCTCGGGGCGCTCGGTGAACTCCGAGAGGTCGGTGATGGAGAGACTGGACGTGTTCGTCGCGAAGACGGCGTCCTCGGGGGCGTACTCCTCGAGTTCCTCGTAGACGTCCTGCTTGATCTCCATCTTCTCGGGCACCGCCTCGACGACGAAGTCGACGTCCTGGACCGCCTCCTCGAAGTCCACGTAGGCCGTGACGCGGTCGAGCGCGGCGTCGGCATCCTCCTCCCCGATCTGTTCCTTCTCGGCGAGTTTGCCGAGCGACCACTCGATCTGGTCGTAGCCGTTCTGGACGAACTCCTCGTTGATGTCTCGGAGGTGCACGTCGAAGCCTGCGAGCGCTGCGACCTCTGCGATGCCGTGGCCCATGTTGCCTGCGCCGAGCACCGCGACGGTCTCGATGTCGTCTACGTCCATACAGGTAGATGCTGCCGGATACCGGTTGAAGGTTTCCCTCTCGCCGGCTGACAACGTTTCACGCGTTTACACGCGTGGGAACGAGACGGCGTTGCGGGCCGTCCCGGAACCGATGAGCGACGCCCGAGCGCGGTGGATGGAACGGTCAAGTACGATACACAACGCACTTGTCGGGCGCTCGAGAACGCCGGTCTATGGACGCCAGACGTCGCGCGGCCCTCCTCGGACTCGTCGTCGGGTTCTCGCACACGGTCCTCCGACTGTTCGTGCTCGACTCCACCAGTACCGCCCTCGGAGCGTCTCTCACGGAACTCCTCCTCCAGACGCTTGTCGCGACTCTGCTGGGACTCGGTGTGCTGCTCGGTCTGCCACTGTACGGCGCGCTACGGATGGGCGTTCCCGGAACGACGTCCCGGGGGACGGCGCTCGCAGTGGTCGTCGGGGTAGGGACGGGCGTTGCCGTCTTCGCCACCTACCCGCTGCTCTCCGCCCAAGCTGCTGGCGCGTCGTTCGGCGAGGCGCTCCAGGTCCGGTTCGCTGGGGCGTACCTCGTGAACGCTGTCTCGCCCGCCGCCTACAGCGGGGTCAGCGCGCTCGCGGGGTTCCTCCTCGCGGAGCAAAACACGTAGGGCGACCGGAGCCCTGGCCGACTACATGACCGACCCACACGACCTGCTCCGGGCGGACCCGGAGATGGCCCCGCTCGTCGCCGAACACGGGGAACTCGAACTCGACCTGGTCGAGGACACGTTCCAGCGCCTCGTTACCTCCATCCTCCGTCAGCAGGTGTCCATCGCGTCGGCGGACGCCATCGAGGAGCGACTGTTCGACCGCTTCGAGGTAACGCCGGCGGTGATCGCGGCGGCGGACCCCCTCGCCCTCCAGGACGTCGGCCTCTCCGCGGCGAAGGCGGACTACGTGCAGAACGTTGCCACGGCGTACCGGGAACGGGGCTACGACCGGGCGTTCTTCGCCGACCTCTCCGACGACGCGGTCCACGACGAACTCACGTCCATCGCCGGCGTCGGCCCGTGGACAGCGGACATGTTCCTCATGTTCGCGCTGGGTCGCGAGGACGTGTTTCCGGTCGGCGACCTGGGCATCAGGAAGGGGATGGAGGCGCTCTACGGCGCGGAGACGACGAGAGCTGAGATGCGGGACATCGCCGAGCGCTGGCGACCCGTACGTTCGTACGCTTCGCTCTACCTCTGGCGGGCCTACGAGGGGTAGGACACCGAAGAAGTGGGACCGGGCACAGTGCCGACGTCACCGATTCACTCGAGCTGCCCCCGGATCTCTCCCTGCGGGTTCTGCTCGGTGTGGAGGTTGACGTACGTGTCGCCGTCGCGCATCGCAGCCACAGCGTCGTCGAGGGTCTCCCAGTCACACTCGTTGCCCTCGTCGGGTTGCGCCGCGATCCCGGGCGTGAACACGCCGTCGTTGTACAGCGTGATGCCGACCGGTCCGTTCTCGTCGGGGCCGCCGCAGTGGATGTGGGCGGCAACCGGGTTGCTGAGGTTCTGGACCTGGAAACGGTAGGAGATCTGGTCTCCGTCCTCGCTCACTGCCACCCTCGCGGTGCCGGACGCGTCGGTGTCGACGGCTGGGACCTCGTTGTCGCCAGAGAGGTCGGCCTCGAACACCCGCTGCAGGTCTCCGTCGCCTCCGCCTCCGCCTCCGCCACCGCCACCGTCGCCGTCGCCGTCCCCCTCGTCGGTCTCGATGCGTTCGACCTGCACCAGCGCTGTTGGCTCCCGCCAGTCGTACACCGCCGGGTCGAGGTCGCCGCCGCCTTCGATGCCGGGGTGCGGGCGGATGACGCCGTCTTCGGCGAGGTCGGGGTTGCTCTCGCTGGTTCCGTCGGACTCTTCGCCGGTGATGAGCAGACTCGCCTCCGGGACGAGGTCCTCGAACGACTCCGTGTTCTCCTCGGTTCCGACGTCGTAACCGTTCGCGTAGTGCGTGTCTGAGGCGTTGAGTTCGTCCGGGAGTTCGACAGTGTCGAGTCCCACGATGCCGTCGTTCGTCGCGACGAGCATGCTGACGAACGAGAGGTGTGTCGCGCTCGCGTCCGCCGACAGCTCCAGTTCGGTGTAGTAGGGGAAGTCCGTGTCGCCGGGGTCCTCCTCGGGGACCAGGGGCTCGTCGCCGACTGCCGCCGCCCTGACACTGTTCGTGCTCCCGGCGAGTTCGACGAGGGGTTCCAGGTTGCCGTTCTCGGCGAGCGCCTGGATCGGCTCGCTCGCCGGCTCGCCGACGGAGAACAGTTCGACGCTCGGGCGGTGGAGTGCGACGAGCGGCGGGGTGAACGGCTGGCCTGGCGTGAGGTTCGCGACGGTCACGCGGTACTGCCGGGCGGACTGGCCGTCGCCGTCGTCGTCTCCGTCGTCCTCCTGGGCGCCGGCGAACGACACCCCGCCGAACGCGAGCGCGCCGACTGTCGTTCCGCCGAGCGCTAGCATCCGGCGCCGGGTGAGCAGCGAGCCGCCGTCGGTCGCCGTCGTTCGATTCCGTTCGGTCGTTTCGCGGTGGGAGTCGTCAGTCATAGTAGACCGCTTCGCAGCGGTGTCCGACCTTCGGAGACGAGAGAGTTTGTTATGAATCAGGTTCGCGACGCGGTGTTCACGCCCGTCACAACAGTAGTTCCCCTACTTTCGGTAAGTGAGCCGTTCGACCCCTCTCTCGTCGTGTGTTTCGCTCCCTTACTCCTCGTTGCTCTCCCGGTCGACACCGCTCTGGCGGCGAACGTCGACCTGGTAGTTTTCGAGAATGTCCCGGCCGAGCAACAGGGGGTACTCCATGTGGCCGCGGTCCTCCAGGGACGCCGCGACCGTGTGCCGGTCGCCGGCGACGCCGACGACGATGTCCACGACGGGACGCGCCTTTCCGGACTTCATGCTGCCCGACTTCACCTTCGTCATCGACTTGATGGGTCCGGCGCCGATCTCGGCCGCCAGCCGGGTGTCGATGCTCGTCCGGGAGGCGCCGGTGTCGGACTTCGCGACCACGCGCTCGGTGCCACTCGTCCCCGAGACGAGGACGTCCTCCGTGTACCCGATCACGTTGACCTCCTCGGAGAGCTGCTCGCGTCGGGTGTCCACGTCCGGCGGTGTGGAGTCGTCCAGCGTCCTCGCTAGCCGTTCGACCTCGTCGTCGTCGACGCTGCCGCCCGCCGTCTCGATGGCGAGTTTGGCGATGTGCGGCGCCGGGCTGATGCCGGTCGCCTTGAACAGTCCCTTGAACCCCGCCGTCGGGTTCACCTCGAGGAGGTGCCAGCCGTCGGTCCCCTCCACGAGGTCGACGCCCGCGTAGTCGAGTCCGATGGTGTCGGTCGCGCTCAGGGCCATCTCCGCGGCCTCCTCCGGGAGCTCCGAAACGCCCTCGACGTCCCCGCCCAGCGCGACGTTCGTCCGCCAGTCGTTGTCGGGGGCGTACCGTCGCATCGTCCCGATGATCTTGTCGTCGACGACGTAAATGCGGAGGTCGCGGTGGCGGTCGGAGTCGCGTTCGACGAGTTCCTGGAGGAACGCGTAGCGGTCGCCGACGCGTGGGTTCACCTGCTCGTCGGCGCCGATCTTCCAGGTCCCGCCGCCGTGGGTCCCGATGGCGGTCTTGTACACGACCTCGTCGCCGTACTTCGCCTTCTCCGCGTTCAGTCGGTCCGAGTCGAGTGCGAGCGTCGCGTCGGGGAGTCGGACGCCTGTCTCCGCCAGCGTCGTCGCGGTGGCGAACTTGTGGAACGCCGTGAGCACGCTCTCCGGGCGGTTCAGTGTCGGACGCAGGCGGCTCAGCGAGAGCGCCAGACCGAGCAGCTCCGCTGGCTGTTCGGTGTTCGACATTAGCAGGCGGTTCGCCACGACGTCGACGTCCGGGTCCAGTACGACCTCGTTGTCGGCGATGTCCACGCAGAGGTTGTGCTCGCGGAGCCAGACGCCGGTGTGACCGAGCGCGTCCACCGCGTTCACGATGGCCTTCGTCTCCTTGCTGTTGTGGAGGCTGAGTACGCCGACCGCGACAGAATCATCCATTGTCGGTATCGTGCACCGACGCGACCAAAATGGTGCCGATAGCTCTGTCGGTAGTTCCGCCCTGTTTTACGTGTCCGCTACCAAGCCGGGGCCATGACAGCGGGGGCGTTCACGTACAACGGCGGGCGAGTCCCACCCGGAGAGCGCGCGGACATCAGGTACAGCATTAGCGATACTTACCTGGGGGACCCGGTTCGCATCCCGGTCTCCATCATCAACGGCGAGGAACCCGGTCCCACAGTGTTCCTCTCGGCGGCCATCCACGGCGACGAACTCAATGGCGTCGAGGTAGTCCGCGAGGTGGCCCACGAGTGGCCCCACAGCAACCTCCACGGCACGCTCGTCTGCATGCCGGTCGTGAACGTGCCCGGGTTCCTCGCCCAGGAGCGCTATCTCCCGGTGTACGACCGAGACCTCAACCGGTCGTTCCCGGGCCACGAGGACTCGACCAGTTCGAAACGCATGGCCGACCAGGTTTTCCGGAATTTCATCGAGCCCTGCGACTTCGGCGTCGACTTCCACACGTCCACCCGGGGCCGAACGAACATGATTCACGTGCGAGCGGACATGAGCGACGACGATGTCCCCAGACTCGCGCGGGCCTTTGGCACGAACGTCATCATCGACAGCGACGGCGCCGACGGGACGCTCCGCCGCGAAGCCACCGAGCGCGGCATTCCCACCATCACCGTCGAGATGGGGGAGGCCCACCGCTTTCAGCGCCGACTCATAGACCAGGCGCTCGACGGCATCGCCAGCGTCCTCGCGGAGTACGCTGTCCACCCAACTGAACCCGTCAACTGGCCGGGGTGGCGCACCGTCGTCTCGGCCGAACAGAAGACGTGGATTCGCGCGGACGCCGGGGGCCTCGTCGACCACCACTACGAGTCCGGCGAACTCGTCGAGGAGGGCGCCACCATCTGCACCATCTCCAATCCGTTCAAGACGGACGTCGTCACCGTCACGGCGCCGTTCACTGGACTTCTCGCCGGCGCGCTGGAGAACCCAGTGGTCTACCCGGGGAACCCGATCTGTCACCTCGTGGAACTGGACGAACGGACCCAGCGCGCCTACCTCCGGGAGCGCAGCGGGACGATGCCCGAACGGCCGTCGTGAACGTCACGAGCGGGGCAACGGCGGTCAGCGCGAACTGCCGACGTCTGTCGTTTGCGGGGGAGCGGACGACGCGCGTGTAGTAACTTCTATGTGCCGAGGGCTCACATCATCCGATGTATGAGTGAGTCGTACGACCGAGGCCCCGTCGAGGATTTCGGCCGGTGGCGGGATTTCCAAGCCGGCATGTGGGCCTGGGTGTTTCACAAGTTTACGGGGTGGGTGCTCGTCGGGTACCTGTTCATGCACATTCCCGTCCTGAGCACGTCGCTTCAGGGCGCGGAGGCGTACAACAGCACGCTCGGCGGACTGGAGAGCCTCGCGCTCGTCCGCATCCTCGAGGTCGGACTGCTGGCGGTCGCCGTCTTCCACATCCTCAACGGCATCCGCCTGCTGTTCGTCGACCTGGGAATCGGGCTGGAATCGCAGGACAAGAGCTTCTACGCGTCGCTCGTGTTGACCGGCATCATCGTGGTCGCGAGCGTGCCGACGTTCGTCTCGGGGGCGTTCTGAGATGGCGAAGCGATACTCCTCGTTCGACTCGAACTCGACGACGTGGCTGCTCCAGCGAGTCACGGCAGCGTTCCTCGTCGTCGTGCTCGCGTTCCACTTCTTCCTGCTACACTTCGTCCACCACGCCTACGAGATCGAGTTCCTGGGCAGTCAGGCGCGCATGGAGGAAGTTGGCTACTACCTCACGATGGTGCTGTTCCTCGTGACCGCGACGTTCCACGGCGTCAACGGCGTCTACAACGCCCTCCTCAACCAGGGCCTCGACGGGACGGCCAAGCGCGCCGCCCAGGTCGTGCTCGGCGTCGCCAGCCTGCTGTTGATCGCACAGGGAATCCGTGTCGCAAACGCGCTCGCGGGGTTCTAACATGAGTACCCAGACACCCGAAACCGAGACCGAGACCGAAACGGAGACCGAACAGGCCTCGACCACGCCCCACCAGGACCGTCGGCTGGCCGAGAAACGAGAGCGCAGAGAGCGTGAGGACACCGAACGCGATGCTGCCGCCCAGGAGATCCACGGGGAGACGGTGGAGCTGAAGGTGTTCCGCTTCGACCCCGAGATAGCGGGCAAGCAGGACCCCCGATTCGACTCCTTCGTCATCCCGTTCGAGCAGGGGATGACGGTGCTCGACGCGCTCATCTACGCGCGCGACGAGTACGACTCCAGTCTCACGTTCCGCCACTCCTGCCGCCAGGCGGTCTGTGGCTCCGACGCGTTCTTCGTCAACGGCCAGCAGCGACTCGGCTGCCAGACCCAGATATCGGACCTCCAGCGGCCGGTCCGCGTCGAACCGCTCCCCCACCAGGACGTCGTGAAGGACCTCGTCGTGGAGATGGACCACTTCTACGACCAGATGGAGTCCGTCGACCCGTTCTTCGACCCCGACTCCTTGCCGGAGGGCGAACTCGCGGAGCAGCGCCAGTCCCGGGAGAACCACGAGAAGGTGAAGATGAGCACGCGGTGCATCTGGTGTGGCGCCTGTATGTCCTCCTGTAACATCGCCGCGGGCGACAACCAGTATCTCGGCCCGGCGGCCATCAACAAGGCCTACCAGTTCTACATGGACGAGCGCGAGGGCGAGCAGAAGCGCCAGGAGCGCCTCGAGATCATCGAGCAGGAACACGGCGTCTGGCGGTGTCAGACCCAGTTCTCCTGTACGGAGGTCTGCCCGAAGGACATCCCGCTCACCGAACACATTCAGGAACTGAAGCGAGAAGCCGTCAAGCAGAACCTCAAATTCTGGTAGAACATGTACGAACACGACGTAATCGTCGTCGGTGGTGGCGGTGCGGGGCTCCGCGCAGCCATCGCCGCCGACGAGGAAGGCGCAGACGTAGCGATCGTCACGAAACTCCACCCGGTGCGCTCGCACACGGGCGCGGCGGAGGGCGGCATCAACGCCGCGCTCCGCGAGGGGGACTCGTGGCAGGACCACGCGTACGACACGATGAAGGGGTCGGACTACCTCGGCGACGCGCCGGCCGTCGACTCCCTCGCGCAGGACGCCCCCGAGGAGGTCATCCAGCTGGAGCACTGGGGAATGCCGTTCTCCCGTGAAGAGGACGGGACGGTCAGCCAGCGGCCGTTCGGCGGGCTGTCGTTCCCGCGGACGACGTACGCCGGCGCGGAGACCGGCCACCACATGCTCCACACGCTCTACCAGCAGGTGGTCAAACGGGGTATCGAGGTGTACGACGAGTGGTACGTGAGCCAGCTAGCCGTCACCGACGAGGACGACCCGAACGACCGGGAGTGTAACGGCATCGTCGCGTGGGACGTCCAGAGCGGCGAGATAGCTGGCTTCCGCGCCCGCGACGGCGTCATCCTCGCGACGGGCGGTCCCGGCCAGGCGTACGACCACACGACGAACGCCGTGGCCAACACCGGTGACGGCGTCGCCATCGCCTACCGAGCCGGGGTCCCGATGGAGGACATGGAGATGGTGCAGTTCCACCCGACGACGCTCCCCTCTACGGGCGTCCTCATCAGCGAGGGCGTGCGCGGCGAGGGCGGCATCCTCTACAACTCGGAGGGCGAGCGGTTCATGTTCGAGTACGGCTACGCGACCAACGACGGCGAACTCGCCTCCCGGGACGTCGTCGCTCGCGCCGAACTCACGGAGATCGCCGCAGGTCGCGGCGTCGAGGACGAGTACGTCTACCTCGACATGCGCCACCTCGGCGAGGAGCGCATCACGGACCGACTGGAGAACATCCTCCACCTGGCGCGGGACTTCGAGGGCGTCGACGGCCTCACCGAACCGATGCCGGTCAAGCCCGGCCAGCACTACGCGATGGGCGGCATCGAGGTCAACGAGCACGGCGAGACGTGCATCTCCGGCCTCTACGCCGCGGGCGAGTGCGCCTGCGTGAGTCTCCACGGCGCGAACCGCCTCGGCGGCAACGCGCTCCCGGAACTCATCGTCTTCGGCGCGCGTGCGGGTCGGCACGCTGCTGGTGCCGACATGCCGGAGCCGAAGATCGAGACTGGACCGTACGACGACGCCGAGCGCGAGGAAATCGGCGTGCCGGTCGGGGCCCCGGACCGCGAAGAGGCCGAACCCGCGGCCGACGGCGGCGCGAGCGTGGAAGGCGGCAGAGACGCTCGCGGCCCCGGCGACGTGGTGCAGGCGACGCGCGACGCGGAAGCCGAGCGCATCGAGACGCTCCTCGAACGCGAGGACGGCGTCAACCACGCCGACGTTCGCGCGAACCTCCAGGAGACGATGACGGAGAACGTCAACGTGTTCCGGGAGGAGGAGGGCCTGAAGCAGGCCCTGCGGGACATCCAGGTGGCCCGCGAACGCTACCAGGACGTCTACGTCGCGGACAAGTCCCGGACGTTCAACACGGACCTCCAGCACACCATCGAGACGCGCAACCTCCTCGACGTCGCGGAGGCCATCGCGATGGGCGCCCTCGCCCGCGAAGAGTTCCGCGGCGCCCACTGGCGGGCCGAACACCAGGAGCGTAAGGACGACGAGTACCTCAAGCACACGCTCGTCTCCTGGAACGACGGCGAACCCGAACTCTGGTACCGCCCGGTGCTCCTCGAAGGCGCCGAAGGCAAGTACGAGCCGAAGGAACGCTCGTACTAACTGGCTGCAGACTCCCTACCTCAGTTCTCCACTGCCGCCCCGTCGCGTAGCTTTATCTACGAGAGCGGGGGCAACTCGCCGTGTGACCTGAGTGCTGCCCGGGCCGGCGACGCGGAAACTGGCGGCGCACCGGCCCGGGTTCGATTGCGCGCCGTCTGTCAGCCCGAACCTCGACGCGCCTAGACCCCACGACTAGCTACAGCCCGAGCGCGTCCACCAGGTCGATGCCGACGTCGAAGTGTCTGACGAGTCGGTAGCCGAGCCAGATACCGGCGACACCCATCACGCCCGCGAGATTCCCCGGGGCCGGGATGGGGATGCGAAGCGATGCGAACACGGCACCGACGACCAGTCCGGTGAGCGTCGCCGCCGCGACGAAAGCCACGTCCATACTGACCGACAGACGGACGCAGCCCAAAAAGCGCGCGATACGCGTCAGTCGTTGACGTACTCCTTCCGGAAGCCACGGAACTCGGTGCGGTGGGCCTCCTCGTCGGCGAGGATGGTCACCGCGAGGTCCTCCGTGACCGGGTCGTTGGCGTCCGTCGCGGCGTCGATGAGCGCCCGGTACGTGTCGATGGCGCCCTCCTCGGCCTCAAGCACGCCCTCGATGACAGCGGGCACGTCCGTGGTGTCCTCGGGCGGCTGGAGGGAGTGCTGGTGGGCCTCGAAATCGGCGGAGGCGGGCGGCGCCTCCTCGAGCTGCTTGAGTCGCTCGCCGAGCCGTTCGGCGTGATCGAGTTCCTCCTGAATGTCTACCTTGAGGGACTCCTTGATCTCCTCGGCGCGTACGCCGTCGAGCACGATCGAGTTCGTGAGGTAGTTCATCACGGTCTCGATCTCGTCACCGTACGCCTTCTTCAGCAGTCGAGTGACCTCTTCGTTGGTCATACAGACGCTACGGGGACGAGACGTATCAAACTGTCTGCTGCGTGAGATGCTGCGGGTTCTCGGTGCCGACAGAGAACAACCGAGTGGTTCCGATAGCGACCCTCGGAGCCGTACGGCCCACATAACATTGGCCGACGGAGGGTATCCACGGAGCAGGGCGTCTGTCATGTCCCCCACCAGTCACCATCTCGGCGCAGAACCCGCGACAGCCACGCCCGGCAGTGGCCCCGAGGAACTCGTCGAACTGGTGCCGATCCTCCTCCAGGCCGCGTGGTTCCTCCTCGGGTTTCTCGTCGTCGTTTCGGTCGGCTGGTTCGTGGTCGAACCGCTCGTCCGTCGGGCGGTCCGTCGACGGAACCGCAACAACCCGACTCTCCAGGATGCGATAACCCGGTACGTCCGCCTCCTCGTGCTGCTCTTCGCCGTCCTGGTCGGGGCCGTGGTCGCGGGGTACGGACACATCATCGGCGACTCGGCCATCGTCGTCGCCGCCGGGACGCTCGCCGTCGGTGTCGCCGCGCAGACGGTCATCGGGTCGCTGGTTAGCGGCCTGGTGCTCGTCTTCGACCCGGAGTTCAGCGTCGGGAATTACATCGAGTGGGGGGAGTACGAGGGAACCGTCCAGTCGATACAGCTTCGGGCGACACGCATCGAGACGGTGAACGGCGAACTCGTCACGGTTCCGAATACGGCGTTGACGAACGACGCCATCGTCCGTCCGTACGGTCGGGCCGAACACCGTATCGTCGACCACGTCGATGTCGACTACGAGGCAGACGTCACCGAGACACTGCGCTACGTCAGGGAGGCAGCGGCGGAACTCGACGCCGTGCTCGAGGAACCTGCGCCGAGTGCCTACGTCGAAGAACTCGGGGACGACGCGGTCGTAGTCCGCGTCCACTACTGGATCGAGCGGCCACGACCCGGGTACGTCGTGGACGTCCGGTCAGCGTACGCGCGAGCAGTGAAACGCCGTCTGGAGGACGAGGGCGTCGCCATCAGTCCGGCACCGGAGCAGGAACTCAGCGGCAGCATAACCGTCGACGGCCCCGAGTGAGGCGACAGGCGGCGACACTATGCATCAGGTAACGAAGTGTTCGTGGCGCGTTCGAATTGGCATGGCGTTCACACCGTCAACCGTGGTGGCTGCAGGTACAGTCGCGCAGATTGGTCAGCTAACGCCGCTCCAGTTCGGGGGTGACCTCATCGCCCTGGCGGTGTTCTTCCTGATACTCGCAATCGTCGCCGCCGTCCTCGGGTCCAGAGGTATCGCGGGGCTGAGTATGGATATCGCCAAGTGGCTCGTCATCATCTTCGTGGTGCTCGCCATCGTCACGTTCTTCCTCTGACCCGCTCCCCGACGAGGTGAGCGGCTGACCCCGCTGGCGCGTCGGCCCCTCCGGTGGCGCAACACTGTCTTCGACGGCACTTCTCACCCGTAGACCGGGGTGCGGCGAAGCGTTCAGGGACGTGCGAACCAAATTGGAATCATGACTGGTGAGTACGTCCCGCCGGACGTGACCGTCGCCGGTCCAGGCGAACCCGAGGTGGCCGTGGTCGGCGGCGTCCACGGCGACGAACCGAGCGGCGTTCACGCCGTGCGTACCCTCCGGCAGGCCGACCTCGACCTCCAGCGGGGAGTGATGTTCGTCATCGCCAACCCGGCAGCGGTCGAGGCGGGCCAGCGCTTCCTCGACTCGGACCTCAACCGGATGTTTCCGGGCGACTCGGAGGGAAACAGAGAGCAGCGTCTCGCGGCGGAACTCTGCGACCTGATCGAGCCACTGACCACGGTGTCGATACACGGGACGCACTCACACCCGGAGCCGTTCGGACTGGTCCACCGCTCACAGCCCGAGGAGTACGAACTCATCTCGGAACTGCCACTCCCCCACGTCGTCGACCACTCGGGCGTCAACGAAGGGACGATTACGACGTGTGGCTGTCTCGTCGAGATCGAAGTGGGAATCCAGGGAACCGACGCGGCTGCTATCTCTGCGGAACTGCAGGCCCGAGCGTTCCTCCGCCGGGTCGGTTCCCTCCCGGGGAATCCGCCGGAGGGCGACCCGGATTTCTTCCACATGACCGGAGCCGTCCCGAAGCGTCCGGATGCCGACGGAGAGCTCCACGTCAAGAACTTCGAGTGCGTCCCGGAGGGGACTGTGTACGCCACTGTCGACGGGGAGGAACTGGTCGCCGACCGGCCGTTCTACCCGATACTGATGTCCGAGTGCGGCTACGTCGATATCTACGGTTACAAGGGCCGGAAGCTCGGGGACTCGCTCGAGGACGTCGAGGACGGCTGGCTCTCCGCCTGACCGTGGGCCCTGTTGGGGTCTAGGCTGTCAGCCAGAGTCCTCCACTCAGTCGGACTCGCTGCGGGACCCCTTCACCTGCGCGACGTGCGAGACCGTCACCAGGCCCAGACCGCCGACGAAGTTTCCTGCTGTCGAGACAGCCATCGTGACGAGGAGCGCGCCGTAGCCGATGGGGCCGCCGAACAGCATCCCGAAGTAGACGTGGAGGACGCTGACCACAACGTGGTCGAACGGACCGAGCGCGAGCAGGAACCCGACCATGTAGGAGAGGGTGATTCGCGCGCCGTCGCTGTCGACGGCCTGGAGGAGGAAGGACAGCAGCGAGACGAGCGCGCCCCCGAAGACGGCGCTGGCGAACAGCGCCAGCGGGCTCCTGGCCACGATATCCTCGGCGGTGCTGACCAGCGCCTCTGCAGTGCCCGGCGGGAGCGCCCCCTCGATGGCGACGAACGTCGCGAGCATGGCGCCCCCGACGAAGTTGAAGACGAACGTGAGCGCCCACAGGCGGACGAGCGGACCGACCATCCAGGAGTCGTCGTTGTCGACCGCCGCGGCGGTCGGGTCGAAGAAGTTCTCGTTGAACAGCTCCGTGCGCCCGACGACGAGGAAGACGAGCGCGAGACCGAACGCGAGCCCGCCCGCGATCTTGGAGACGTCGCCGAACTGCGGTTCGACGGCGGCGTGGGCGATGCCGAGGGCTGCCATCCCGAAGACGACGGTGAATCCCGCGATGAAACTCGTCGAAACTAGTTCGAGTGTCGTCTGGTCTAGACGTCGGTTTCCCTCGTCCACGGCGCGCTGGAAGATTTCGCTCGGGTCGGGGGCACCGCTCACGGGTAGACGGTCGGTTGGGAGGTCGAAAAGTGTGCAGGGCGCTTTCTCCGGGCCGATTTCCGTACGCCGTCCATAACAAAACCCGCGGCCGCCGACGGATGCCTAGAGACGCCAGGATGGGGGTCGTCCGACCGGCCGGCAGCGCTCCCAGTCGCCGGCGGGTGGTCAGAACCGCCGCGGTGTTCGCCGGTCCACCCGGAGATGGAGTCACTGTACACACCATGTCAGCAACAGAGTCACCGGAGACGGTCGTCGTCGTCAACCCGAACAGCGGGGACGGACAGCACGCGGAGGCGATTCGGAACAGGGCATCGATACGGGGGTACGGCCTCCGGGAGACGGAGAACGAGGGGGAGGCCGTCGAGTTCTCGCGAGAGGCGGCCGCGGCCGGCGCGTCCACCGTCGTGGCGGCCGGCGGCGACGGCACCATCAACGAGGTGCTCCGCGGCATCGACGCCGCGGACGCCTTCGACGACGTGACGTTCGGCGTGATTCCCGTGGGCACGGGGAACAACTTCGCGAGCAACATCGACGTCACCGGCATCGACGACGCCTTCGACGTCATCGAGAACGGGGAGCGGCGCCGCATCGACCTCGGGCGGACGGACGACCACCTGTTCGTGAACTCCTGTGTCGCGGGGTTGACTGCGGAATCGAGCGGGGACACCTCCGACGAGATGAAAGAGCGCCTCGGCGTGCTGGCGTACGTTGTCGCGACGCTGCGCTCGGTCGCGGAGTTCGAGTCGCTCCCCATCTCCGTCGACATCTACGAGAACGGCCGCGAGGCGACCGTCTGGGAGGGCAACGCGATGACGGTGCTTGTCGGAAACGCCCGCCGTTTCGTCCCGGGCGAGGATAGCCAGGCGAACGTCGAGGACGGCCGCTTCGACGTGACCGTCGTCGAGGACGTCTCGGCGCTCGACCTGATGGGTGACGCCGTCGCGGGCCGGCTGTTCGGCCGGGCCTCCGAGTACGTCACTCGGTTCCACGCGCCGGCCCTGGACATCACGCTCCAGACGCCGGAGGCGACGCAGTTCAGTCTGGACGGCGAGATGGTCGAGGGGCAGTCGCTGTCGGTGCACACCGACCCCGGGAGAGTGGAGGTGGCCGTGGGAGAGGGGTACGACCCCGACCCGGACAGGCAATGAGTCGGTGTGGAACAGGGCTGCCGGGCGCGGTCAGCGCGGAGGTGGTCGGATGTTCGACGTAGACCTGCACGCCCACACCCGGTTCTTCCACCAGTGGGCAGGTGAGCCGACGCGCTACGACCCGCTCGGGGCGAACCTGCTGGCACTGGCGAGTCGGTGGCGCGGACTGGACGGCGTCGCGCTCACGAACCACGACTACTACACGGACGTCGGCGCCATCTCGACGACGCCGCTGTTCATTCCGGGCATCGAAATCTCGACGACGGAGGGCCACGCAATCGTCGTGGGACCCGACCCGCCGTCCCGGACGCCGCCCGGCGAACTCACGCCCCAGGCGGTCGTCGACCTGGCTCACGGTGCGGACTGCGCCGCCATCATCCCCCACCCCTACCGGCACGGCAGCATCCACGAGAGCGGCGCCGACTTCGACGCGGTCGAGATCAGCGGCAAACACCCGCGGAACGCCGACCAGATACACGAACTCGGGAAGGACCTCGGGCTCCCCGTTGTCGCGGGCAGCGACGCTCACTTCCCGTTAGAGGCCGGGCGCGCCTACACCCGCATCGACGCGGACACGCTGACTCCCGAGTCCGTCGTCGACGCCATCCGTGACGGCCGGGTCGAACCCAGAGTGCGTACCGGGCCGACCCAGCGACTGCTCCGGAGGGCGTATCGACAGGTCCACCGGTACAAGCGGCGCTCCGTGACGCGCTCTCGGGAAGTCCAGCAGTAACCGTCGCCTCGAAAAACGGCGGCTCGCGACCGCGGTCAGTCCTCCTGGGCCTTGTGAATGTGCTCCTTTGGCGCCCCGCAGTTCGGACACTCCTCGGGGATGCCGTCGTCGAGGTCGCCCATCTCCCCGCAGTCCTCGCACCGCCACATTAGGTACCCCTCCCCGTCGTCGTCCGCCGCTTCGGTGCCTTCCTCGGACACCTCGACGTCGGGTCCGGCCTCGACCACCTCGACGGCGAACCCCTCGTCGGTGGACTCGGTGACCATGCCGAGCACGTGCCCCTCGTCGTCGTACACCGTGTCACCACTCTCGATGCTGACGGCTTCGGGAGAATCGTCTCCGGAGTCTTCCATGCTATAACGTTGTAGAGCCGCGCACATCAACCTACTGCCAGTGGGACTACAGCGAGGCCTATCGACGGTTTGCACTCCTCGACAGCGGTGGAAAAACAGGAGTCCGCGGCCGACGGCGCTACTGCAGGTCGAGGCGAATCTCGTCGTCCGTGATCCTGTCGACAGCCTGCGGTTCGAGCGCGTACGTGCCCCCGTCGTCGCTGCTCCAGCCGATCTTCGACATGATGGTGTCCGTGATGTCCGGGTCGGGGTCGACCTGTGCGGTCCCGTTCTGCACCTCGACGACACGACCGATTGCGTCGCCGTGCTCGTTGACAACTTTCTTGCCCTTCTCGTCCTCGGTTATCGTGACGTTCGAATCCATGCAGTAGTCCCTTCGGCGGCTCGTCGGATTGCACCGGGGGCTGCGACTGCGTGGTGTTTAACTGTCCCGGGAGGGCGTCCGCCCGGCATCACTCGATTCGCCGGGCGGGGAGACTCAGAACGACTCGTCCTCGCTGTCCGTCCCCGCGTCCGGGGTATCGCCCCCGCGGTCGCTGTAGCGGTCCCGGCCGACCGCCTCCGACCCGACCAGGTTGTAGATGGCCTGGCGCGCGTCCTCGGGCTCCTCGTACTCCTGTTCGTTCTGTTCGAGGATACCGAGTACCTCCTCGAGGCGCTGGGAGCCACCCGGGAGGTCGATCTCGTAGTCGCCGTACTCCTCGACCAGCTCCGTCGACGTGGTGGGGTAGTCGTGGGACTCCAGCTCCTCGTCGAGGGGTCCGAGTTCGACCCCCTGCTGGCGGCTGTCGTCGCTCTCTGAGGTGCTAGCGTCCCGTTCGTCGTCGGATGCCATGCCCCCAACTACGGCAATGCGTCGTAAGCGTGTTGTGCCGGTCTCGGCTGCGACCGGTCGGAACGCGCGACCGACCCACAGTCGTCGGTCCCGCAGACCGGCCTTACCCGGCTCTACCGCCAGTCTCTCCGATACGGGCCAGTTCGAAATTCGGCTGAAATCGGGGCGTAGACGCCCCTTTCGTACGATACAGTCCAAATAACATTGGGGCTATCGATAGTACGTGCTCCCCCGCAGTGGGCTCCAAGCAATGGAGGCACAGGGAGGTGCGAGACGGAGTTCCGTCCGACGGGCGCCGCCCGGAGCGTGCTCGCCGCCCACGGGTCCGTCCGCCCGGTCGCTGGTACAGCCGAACACGAATCGACGAGAAGCGCTCCGCTCATGACATCAATCATCGAAATCGCCGTTCCGGCCGAACAGCTCGCACTCGCCGACACGCTGTCGGGAGTGCCGGAGACGAGAGTCGACGTGCTGCGGACGGTCACCACGGGGCCGAACTCGGTGATGCCCGTGCTGGCCTTCGAGGGGACCGACGAGGACATCGGTCCGGAACTCCGCGAGGACCCCACCGTCGAGGGTGTGTCACCGCTCGCCACACTAGAGAAGGAGTCCGTCTACCGGGTCGAGTGGGCGAAGCCGACGGAGGACCGCTTCCGCGAGATGTTCTGGGACCACGGCACGGTGTTGCGGACCCAGGCGTTCGACGGCAAGTGGTGTTTCCGCGTCCTCTTCGCCGAGCGGGAGTCCATGGAGGACTGGTACCACCACTGCCGCGACTGTGGCCTCCGCGTCGACATCGAGTCGATCTACGACCCGACGGTGGCCGTCCGCCCGCGACAGTACGGACTCAGCCAGAAGCAGTACGTCACTCTCGAGACCGCGCTCCAGAAAGGGTTCTACGACATCCCCCGGAAGGTGACCCTCGAGGAACTCGCCGACGAGTTCGACGTCACCCACCAGGCGCTCTCGGAACGCCTCTCCCGCGCCCACCGGGTGATGATAACGAACGTCGTCTCCGCCGACTTTCCGCTCGCCCACGTCAAGTGACGGCTGAGGCCGTTCCCTCCACCCCGAAAGCGAACCCGTCGCCTCCGCTCGACTCAGTAACCGGTAACCGAATCCTAGTAGATATTCGGCCGGCTCCGACCGGATGAGACGGCGGTAGCCGAATCGATAGTTCGTGGTTACTGGGCAGTCAGTCGAGGCCCCCTCCCAGTGGCCACGATTCCCGGCGGTGCTGCTTCGTGATTTCCCACCAGTCGTGATGCGACCGTGTCTCACGATACCACGGGACGGCGGACGATTCCAGTGGTGTTCGGAACCCCCTTTCGACGGCCATATCGGGGGAGTATCCGGCCGCACAGGCCCCTATCTGTGATAAAGAGGTTGCACAAGTAAGGGACGGGCACAACCGGGCGCTTCGTCTTCGGTGAAGTAGAGACGTTCGTCGTCTCAGCGATGTCAAATCGGTAGCCGTTCGCGGCTAGAACCTACAACAATGACAGTAAACACGGGGATCGAGCTAGAACTCTGGGTCGTCGACCAGAACGGCTGTTTGTGTGAGGGTCGGCAGATCGCCGACGAACACGAGCGGATCAAGCCCGAATTCATCGGGCCGCTCCTCGAAGTGCAGACGGAACCCCGCGCCTCGGAGACCGAACTCCGCCAGGACCTCCAGGAGACGCTCCGGACGGCCATCCGGGCCGCACGCGCCAGCGACAAGCGACTAGTTCCGCTGGGAACGCCGCTCACGGAGGCGGACGAACCGTGCTACACCGAACGTGGGAAGCTGTTCGAGGAGATATACGGCGACGGCGTCAGGAGCGCGAAGAACTGCGCCGGCACCCACGTCCACTTCGAGCGCGAGGAGACGGTCCGGCAGCTCAACCTGCTGACCGCGCTCGACCCGGCGCTCGCTCTGACGAGTTCCTCGCCGTACTACTGCGGCGAGCGCGGCCGGTCGTCGTCGAGGGCCCACGCCTACCGCAAGGAGTGCGGTAACGAGTTCACGCAGTTCTGTGACCTCTGGGCGTACACCGACTCCGTCGAGGAGTGGGAACGACGCGTGGACTCCTCGTACGAGGCGTTCAAGTCTCTCGCCGCGGACCGCGGCGTCTCGCCCGCGAGGGTCGACGAAGAGTTCGACCCCGAGGACACAGTGTTGAACCCCGTGCGACTCCGGCGCTGCCAGCCGACGGTCGAGTGGCGGGCGCCCGACGCCGCCCTCCCCTCGGAGGTCGTCAGGCTCGCCACCGACGTCGGCCGACTCGTCGAACAGACCGAGGAGAAGGCCGTCGAGGTCGGGCGCCCGGGCGTCTCGGACGACCGAATCTCCGTCCCGCCGTTCGACGAACTGTACGACCTCAGCCGGGTAGCCATCAACTTCGGGCTCGGACCGTCGCCCGTCCAGAACTACCTCCAGCGACTGGGGTTCGACTGTTCGGCCTACCGACCGCTGTCGCCGCGCATCGACGGCGGGGAGACGTTGAGCGAGGAAGAGGCCTGCCGGATGCGCCTCGAACAGGCCCACCGATTCGAGGCCGACGTGGCGAAACTCACGGCCCCGCAGCCCGCGGTCTCCGACCCCATCGAGGAAGCCTGACCTGGTGCTTGCAGGTGCCAGTCCGCTGCTTATGCCGCTCAGTCACGTACAGAGCTATCGTGCACGAACCCCCGCTCGGGCGAACGAGAGGCGGTTGTCCGACGCCGAGAACGGTCAGCGTCGGCCGCGGAATCGTCGTGCGGGCTGCTGACCGTCGGCGTCACGTCGCCCGCGAGCGGGTGAACGAACGAACGTCCCGAGGACGGAGACGGTAGAAGCGTGTTCCGGACAGGTTCGACAGACGCCTCGAGTGGACGCTCTCCCGGACCATGAGTCTCGTCTACCTCGTCGTCGGAATCGCAGTTCTCGTCGTCACTATCGTCGACATCCTCTGGACGACGCTGTGGGTCGACGGCGGCTCCGGCCCGCTGTCCTCCCGGTTGACGTCGTGGCTCTGGCGTGGCCTCCGACAGTTCGGGAGCGAGCGCTCGCGGGTACTCAGCCTGGCGGGCCCAATCATCTTGACAACGACGCTCGTCGTCTGGGTCGCCGCCATCTGGGGCGGCTGGACGCTGGTGTTCGGCAGCAGCGGGGCCTCGCTCACGAACGCGCGGAGCGGCACGCCGGTCACGTGGATCGACCGCATCTACTTCGTCGCCTACACCATGTTCACGATGGGGAACGGCGATTTCTACCCGGCGGACGGCGGCTTCCAGATCGCTGCCTCGCTGACGACCGCCAGCGGGATGCTGTTCGTCACGATGGGCGTCTCCTACGTCCTCTCGGTGCTGGGCGCCGTCTCGGACAAGCGGTCGTTCGCCAGCAGCGTCACGGGGCTCGGGGAACGCAGCGAGACCGTGGTCGAGACGGGGTGGGACGGGGAGGACTTCGAGGGGATACACCCGCCGTTGAACTCCCTGGCCGCCGGACTCGACACGCTCGCCACCCAGCACAAGGCCTACCCGATACTCCACTACTACCACAGCGAGGAGGCCAAACACGCCTCCACGATGGCTGTCGTCATCTTCGACGAGGCGCTGACCGTCCTCAGGTTCGGCGTCACCGAGGACGACCGCCCGAACCACGCGCTCGTCGAGAACGCGCGGAGCGCCACCGAGAACTACCTCGAGACGCTCAACGAGGCGTTCATCGATCCGGCCGACGAGACGCCCGACCCGCCGGACCTCGACCGCGTCCGGTCTGCGGACGTCCCGACGGTGTCCGACGACGAGTTCGAGGACGCGGTCGACGACCTCGAGGAACGGCGACGGCAACTGCTCGCGCTCGTGCGCAGCGACGCGTGGCACTGGCCCCCAATCGAACAATGAGCAGCCCCTTCATCTTCGACGGACTGCGGCCACTCGTCCGCATCGTCGTCGTCGGCGTATCGATGTACATCGCGCTCGTGGCGTTCCTCCGCGTCTCGGGGAGCCGGACGCTGTCGACGATGAGTGCGTTCGACTTCATCATCACCGTCGCAATCGGTTCCGTCTTCGGTCGCGCCCTCACGGCCAGACGAGTGACGCTCGTGGAGGCCGTCGCGGCGTTCGCGCTGCTCATCTCGTTGCAGTACGTCGTCACCAGGCTGAAGGTCCGCTGGCCGTCTCTCGGACGGGTGGTGACGAACCCTCCCGTCTTGCTCTACTTCCGCGGGGAGTTCCTCCGGGACGCGATGCGACGCGAGCGCGTCACCAGGTCGGAACTCGAGACCGCGGCACGGAAGAACGACTTCAGCACGCTCGCCGAGGTGGAGGCCATCGTCATCGAGTCGAGCGGGGAGTTCTCCGTCATCGAATCGGTCGGCGACGAGACGGTGTTCGGTGAGGAACTCGACGAGGACCTGGAGTTACACGAGCGGTGACCCCTCAGTCCAGGACGAAGGGCCCACCGGCCGCCGTGCGCCTGGCCACAGTCGCGGTCCGGAGGACGTAGGCAGTCAGCACCAGGTAGGGAGCCAGTGAGATGGTGAACGAGGTCGCCAGGAAGACCTGCAGCGGCGGGAGGCCGAACAGCCCGAAGCCCGGGATGGTGCCCGCGTCGATGGCCATGATCGTCCACGCGGTGACCAGAATCGACGGGAACGAGATGACGAGCAGCGTCCGGGAGAGCTCGGAAATCTCCCGGGAGTAGTACAGCGTCTTGAAGTACTGGCGGCCGGTCTCGAACAGTTCGAACGCCTCCATCAGCTTGTCGAACTCCTCTTTCTCCTCGTCCGGAATCTCCTCGGCGTGGGCGATCCTGATCGTCTGCAGTTCGTCGACCAGCCGACCGAAGTCCGCCTCGAGGCCGAGCCAGAGCGTGCCGAAGTCCGCGCCCCCGACCTCCTCGCGTGGGTCCTCGAGTGTCCTGATAGAGGTCTCGAGGGAGTCCACGAACTCGTCGACGGCTTCGGCGAACTCCTCGTGGTTGTCCCGGGTGACAGTCTCCTGGAGGTCCTCCGCGCGCTCCTGCATGACGTGGGTCATCAGCTCGAGGAACGACCGCGGGTCCGTCGGGCTCCGCTCGCTTCTGACCATCTGCCCGATCTCCCGCCGGTACTCCGTCGTCCCCTGGACGCGCTCGCGCTGGGTGCTGATGGCGGTGATGTCGTAGGTGAGCACGATGGAGTTGATGGAGACGACGACGGAGACGAGCAGGATGATCCCGCTGAGGAGGCTGTTGAGGACGGTCTGGACGCTGTCGGTCTCGGTGAACAGGCGCTGCATCTCGAACGTCCAGACGTTCCCGAGCGCCAGCATCGAGACGAACGTGAGCGTGAGCAGCGCGCCGGTGACCGCCCGCCGGTTCGCCTCCAGCAGCACCCACCGGACGATTTCGACGCGTACGCCGTCCACTGGCACGGGCACCCAGTCCCGCAGCGCGTAGAAGTGGTCCGCCAAACTCATCGCCACGTGGTCGGCCACACGACGGCTCGACACGATTCACTCCGGACGACTGGAACGTCGCGCATACGAGAACTGACGGCCGTCAGCCACTTACAGGGAGAGCCTGCAAGTGCAAGCCCTGGACCGGCGTGCTCGGTGGCCTGGGGCTGCCATACGTCTTTTCCACGTTCGCAACCTACGTTCTCACATGGCCGACCACCCAGAACCGACGGCCGTGGAGACCGAGGACGAGTACATCCACGTCAGATACCGCGACCCCGACGACTTCGAGACGATTCGGACTCCCGACTGGGCGGACGAAGCGTCGGACTCCGTCTCGGACGGCAGCGAAGTGCGGACCGGCAAACGCGAGGACAGCGACGACTGGGAGGTCCAGTCCGTCCTCATCGACAAACACGTCGGCGAGGACCAGGCCGAGGAGCAGGCCAACGAGATCGTCCAGAAGATAGAGGAGTGATCTCACCGGAGTTCGAGGTCCTCGAACGTCGACCGGGACGCGACCCACGACCCGAGCGAGAGGCCGAAGACGAGGTGGCCGACGTGGAACACCAGCGACTCCGAGCCGTCGAGGTCCACGTCCAGGAGTTCACCGAGCACCACCCGCTCGCCGAACACTGAGAGTGTGAGGGCGTACAGCGCCCCGAGAACTACACCGGCGGTCTCGCGGGCCTCGTCGCTCTCGATGCGGCGGTCGACGGGACGGAAGAGGACGCCGAACGCGCTGCCCGCGCCGGCGCCGTAGACGAGGTGGAGGACGAGCGCGGGAATCGGGTGGTCGTCGGCGTCGCCGTCCGCCACGTACTGCGCCCAGAACTCCGCCGTCGGCGGCAGCGACGACGCTACCGGCATCCGGTAGGCGGTCATCACGACCGTCGCCAGCGTGCCGCCCAGGGCGCCGTTCACGACTGACCGGAGCAACCCGTGCTCCGGCGGTTCCTCCTGGCTACGACTCCGTGGTGGTCGAGACCGTGCCATCGGACCTACTACTCCCGTGAGCGGAATACGCTGCCACCCGGCACAGTAAAGGGGTCTAAGAGTGGCCATCGTCTCGCGTTCGATCGGAACCTGACCCACCGACGAGCGCCGACCCGTAACCTCTGCATTGGTTCGTGACCGCACTGGCTAACTATACTCGCCGACCCCGTCTGGTAGGCTGCAATGAGCAGCTTACTACCGTCAGGTTCGAGCACGAAAGCAGAGACGACGTCGAGCGAGCGAGCCCGAGGAAAGCCGTCGAGTGGGTCCAGTTCCGGCGGTGGGTCGATGCGCCGGCGACTCGGACTGGCTGTCGCCGGACTCGGCGCCGCAGCCCTCATCCGTCGGCTGCGCTCCGGACGGCGAAAGAAACGAAACCGGTCGGCCTCGTCCTCCAGCGGGTCGTCCGGCGGCCGGTCCGACAGCGGCGGACTCCGCAAGCGACTGACCGGCCGAACGGGCAGGATGGTGGCGGGCGTTCTGGCGGCGACGGCCGTCCGGCGGCTCCTCCGCCGCTGGAGTCGGCGATGAGGCTGCGACCCCGAAGGTGAGTCGATGGGGGTAGTCGTCGCTATCGAGACCGCCGACGGCGTCGTGCTCGCCGCCGACACGCTCGCCGTCGACGACGGGGACGTGACGAGCAAGCACGCCCACCGGCTGTTCGAGTTCGAGGGGGGCGCCGCCGGCGTCGTCGGCGACCATGGCGACGTCGACGAGTTCGGTCGCCGCCTCGAGGCCGAACTGCGGCAGGTCGACGTCGAGGCGGGCCGGGAACTCGGCCTCACCAGCTTCGGCCAGATTGCGGCCGACATCGCGGAGAACCTCGGCGTCGACGCTATCGTGGCGACCCACGACGGCGAGGGCCAGGCCGCGTTCCTGCAGGTCGGATCGGACGGTCGCACGGTGTCCGCGGAGAAGGCGGCAATCGGGAGCGGATCGTCCGTCGCGCTGGGCCGACTGGAGGACGGGGACGTCGGCCTGGAACTGGCGGACGCGGCGGACGTCGCGCGAGCGGCCGTCGACGCGGCCCAGGAGCGGGACCCGAAGACCGGCGGGGACGTCGAGATAGCTGAACTTCCGAACCGGGAGTCGTAGGCATCGACGATGGCCTGGCGACTGATATCCCTCCGGCCGTCCCGTCGAAAGGTCACCTTACCGCCGGCCTGCGGCCACCTTAGCCGAGTACGGACTTCATATCTTTAGGGAACTCTACCGAAGTACGGCTGTGTCGGTAGACCGTCTCTGGAACACCGACGAGCGGACGAACGGAATCATCGGCTGGGGGCTACTCGGCGTCGTCCTGCTGTCGGCCGCCCAGAGCTTCCTCGCGGCGAGATACCTCTGGGGCGGGTTCGAACTCCTCTTCGTCGTCGTCGCCGCGCTGCCGGTCCTGTTCAGCCGGGACTGGCGGGTGCTCGTCCCGTGGCCGCTCCTGCTCGTCGGCGCCGTCGCGATGGGGGCCCAGTCGCTCGGCCTCCACCAGGAGTTGACCGCGTACACGGCCGTCGCGGCCTTCGCACTCGTCGGCGTCGCGGAACTGGAGGCGTACACGGAGGTGGAGATGAGCCGGCGGTTCGCCATCGCGTTCGCCGCGCTGACGACGATGGCTATCCAGGGGATCTGGACCATCGTCCGGTTCTACTCCGACCAGTTGCTCGGCACGGAGTACATCCAGAGCCAGGCGGACGTCCAGTGGGACTTCGTCTTCGTCACGCTCGTCGCGCTGGTGTTCAGTGGCGCCTTCGAACTGTACTTCAAACAGGCGGACGACGCCGGCTCACAGGAGGAACCGACGGTGAACGAAACGTGAGCGGCGAAGAGGACGACGGCTCCGACAAAGCCGAACGACTCGCTGTGCGTGCGATGCAGGCCGTGCTGTTCGCGCTCCTCGTCTACACGCTCGTGCGGGCGCGGTTCGGACTCGCGCTCGGCGTCGGGTTCGGCCTCGCCGTCACCCTGTTGCCCGCGGTGGTACGCCGGGAGTACGGCTACTCGCTAGACCCGCTGCTCGCGCTCTGGATCACGCTCTCCATCTTCATCCACACCATCGGCTCGCTGGGGCCCTACGACTGGTGGGGATGGTACGACAGCGTCGCCCACACCGTCTCCGCCGTACTCATCGCCGGCATCGGATACGTGATACTGCGGACGTTCGAGCAGCACTCCGCGGAGATAGACGTGCCCGGGGAGTTCCGGGCCCTCTTCATCGTCGTCTTCGTGCTCGCCGCGGGCGTCTTCTGGGAGTTACTGGAGTTCGGCTCCGGGGTGGCCGCGACACTCGTCGGCGCAAAGGCACCACTAGCGGTAAAGGGGGTCGACGACATCGTCTCGGACCTCGTCTTCAACACGCTCGGCGCGGTGATACTGGCCGTCTTCGGAACGGGCTACCTCGACGGCGTCGTCTCCTTCGCACGCCGCCGTCTGCTCGAGTAGCGCCTACTCGCCGCGCAGTTCGGCCAGGTGGTCGATGCGGCGCTGGAGCAGTTCCTCGCTCCCGATGTCGTGGCGGACGCGGACGCCATCGGGGAGGTCCGTGAGCGCCGCCTCGGCCTGGGCGTTCGCTTCCGCGAGCGTCTCGCCGGAGCCAACGACCGCGAACGAACGCGAGGTGGTGGTGTAGACGCCGTCCTCGCGGGCGTCGACGCTCGCGTAGAACAGCCGGGCGTCGCCGACCGACGACTCGTCGATGGTGAGGCGAACGCCACCCTCGGGGTTCGTGGGGTAGCCCTCTGGGACGGCGTACTTGCAGACGGTCGCGACCTCGGCGAACGTCAGTTCGGGGAGCGGGTTGCCGTCCCGCGCCGCGGTCAGCACGTCGAGCAGCGGCGTCTCCATCGCGGGCAGCGTGTTCATCGCCTCGGGGTCGCCGAAGCGCGCGTTGAACTCGACGACCTTCGGGCCCTCGGGGGTGAGCATGAACTGGCCGTAGAGGACGCCGCGATAGTCCGGGAGCCCCTCGACAACGGCGTCGATGGTCTCGAGGGCCGCCTCGTACTCCGCTTCGGTGACGAACGGGAGCAGTTTCTCCGGGCCGGCGATACTCCCCATGCCGCCGGTGTTCGGCCCCTCGTCGTCCTCGTAGGCGCGGCCGTGGTCGTGGGCGACCGGCGTCGCGCGGAACTCGCCGTTCGCGATGAGCGCCTGGACGGTGATCTCCTCGCCGACGAGTCGCTCCTCGATGACCCACTCGTCGTGGCCCGCGGTCCGGACGTAGTCGGCGGCCTCGGCCTTCGTCACCTGGTCGCCGGTGACGCGGACGCCCTTGCCGCCGGTGAGGCCGGCGGGCTTGACGGCGACGTCACCCTCGACGTTCTCGACGTAGTCGGCGGCCGCCTCGGCGTCGGTGAACGTCTCGAAGCCAGCCTGTCCGGGGACGTCCGCCTCGGCCATGAACTCCCGCTGGAACGTCTTGTCCGTCTCGATGCGCGCCTCGGCCTGCTTCGGGCCGAAGGCGTAGATGCCGGCGTCTTCGAGCGCGTCAACGACGCCCGCGTCGAGCGGTCCTTCCGGGCCGACAACGACGAGTGTCGCCTCGACGTCCTCTGCGTACTCTACTACTGCGTCGGGGTCGCTCGGGTCGAGCGCGCGGAACTCCTCGGCGAGGCGGTCGACACCGGGGTTCCGGTTGCTCGCGCAGGCGTACAGGTCGCAGTCGGGGGCCAGCGCGTCGGCGATGGCGTGCTCGCGGCCGCCGCCACCGACGAGCAGGACGCGTTCGGTCATACCCGAACGGAGTGAGCAAACAAGTGTAAACCTTGCCCTTCGACCGGGCGTTTGTGTGCTCGTTCGTGCATATTTGACGGGCTGCTGGCGGGCCTCCAGGCGGTCTCTCTACGCGGGGTTTTACCCGCTCGCAGCACCGAGAGAGAGCCATGACCGACCCGACGCGGCGCAACCGACTCGACGAGGCTGCGAGCCCGTACCTCCGCCAGCACGCCGACAACCCCGTCAACTGGCAGCCGTGGGACGAGACGGCCTTCGCGGCTGCCCGCGAGCGCGACGTCCCCATCTTCCTCTCCATCGGCTACTCCGCGTGCCACTGGTGTCACGTGATGGAGGAGGAGTCGTTCTCCGACGACGGCGTCGCCGCGGCGCTGAACGAGAACTTCGTCCCGGTGAAAGTCGACCGCGAGGAGCGCCCAGACGTGGACTCACTGTACATGAAGGTCTGCCAGGTCGTCCGGGGCGGCGGCGGGTGGCCGCTGTCGGCGTTCCTCACGCCCGACCGGAAGCCGTTCTTCGTCGGGACGTACTTCCCGAAGGAGCCCAAGCGGAACCAGCCAGGCTTCACGCAGTTGCTCGACGACGTCGCCGACTCGTGGCAGACCGAGCGCGGCGACCTGGAGGACCGCGCGGAGCAGTGGCTGAGCGCGGCGAAGGGCGAACTCGAGGACCTCCCGGACGCAACGGACCTCGGCGACGACAGCCCGCTCGACGAGGCGGCGAACGCGCTCGCCCGGACCGCCGACCGCGACAACGGCGGCTTCGGACGGGCGCCGAAGTTCCCCCAGGCGGGCCGCGTGGACGCGCTGCTCCGGGCCCACGACGCCTCTGACGACGGGAAACAGTACGGTGACATCGTCCGCGAGGCACTCGACGCGATGGCCGGAGGCGGTCTCTACGACCACCTCGGCGGCGGCTTCCACCGCTACTGCACGGACGCCGACTGGACGGTCCCGCACTTCGAGAAGATGCTGTACGACCAGGCGACGCTCGTCCGAACGTACGTGGACGGCTATCGGTCCTTCGGCGAAGAGCGCTACGCCGACGAGGTCGGGGAGACGCTCGCGTTCGTCGACCGTGAACTCGGTCACCCGGACGGCGGCTTCTACGCCACGCTCGACGCGCGCAGTCCGCCGATCGACGACCCGGAGGGAGAACGTGTGGAGGGCGCCTTCTACGTCTGGACGCCCGAACAGGTCGAGAACGCGGTTGCCGACTACGCCGACGAAGCGCCCGCCGACGTTGACCCTGGCGACCTCGTAGACCTGTTCCGTGCGCGCTACGGCGTCGACGAGGCCGGGAACTTCGAGCACGGCCAGACCGTCCTGACTGTCTCGGCGTCCCGCGAAGAACTGGCCGACGAATTCGGCTACCAGGAAGACGAGGTGGCCGAACTGCTCGCCGCCGCAGAGACACGGCTCCGCGCCGCCCGCGACGACCGGCCGCGTCCCGCTCGCGACGACAAGGTGCTCGCCGGCTGGAACGGGCTCATGGCGCGAGCCTACGCGGAAGCCGGCCTCGCGTTCGACGGTGCGGAGGCGCGTGCAGACGAGGATTCCTACGCCGAGCGCGCGGCCGAGGCCATCGACCACGTGCGTTCGGAACTCTGGGACGGCGAGCGTCTGGCGCGCCGGGTCATCGACGGGGACGTCGCCGGCATCGGCTACGCCGAGGACTACGCCTACCTCGCGGCGGGCGCGCTCGCGACCTACGAGGCGACCGGCGACCACGCGCACCTCGGGTTCGCACTCGACCTCGCGGACGCGCTTCTCGACGCCTGCTACGACGCCGAGACGGGTGCGCTCTACCAGACGCCGGCGTCCGTCCAGGACGTCGACGTGCGCTCGCAGGCTGTCGACGGCGGTCCCACGCCCTCGCCAGTGGGCGTCGCCGCGGAGACGCTGCTCGCCCTCGACGCGTTCGACCCCGACGCTGAATACGCGAACGCCGCCGAAGCGATGCTCGAACGGTACGGCGAACGCGTCCAGCGCAGTCCGGCGGCCCACCCGACGCTCGTGCTCGCCGCCGACATGCTCGTCACTGGCCACCGCGAGGTCACCGTCGCCGCGGACTCGCTGCCCGTCGAGTGGCGCCGGACGGTCGGCACTGCGTACCTGCCGGACCGCCTACTGAGCCGCCGGCCGCGGAGCGCCGTCGAACTGGACGAGTGGCTCGCGGCCCTCGGCCTCGCCGACGCTCCGCCAATCTGGGCAGGTAGGCAGAGCCACGAGGCTGCGACCGCCTACGTCTGCCGGCGCGCGTGCTCGCCACCACTGTCGACCGCAGAAGAGATCGAGGAGTGGCTCGCGGAGTTCAGTCGCTGAGCTGCTCCGCGAGGTACACTTCGGGACTGACGGGCTCCTCTTCGATGAACCGGGCGACCTCCTCCCCGTCTCGCTCGATCACGATGGTCGGGATGAGCGTGACGTCGTACGCCTCCACCTTCGGGCCGACCTTCTCCCCGTCAACGCGTTCGACGGGGTACTCTTCGACGTTCTCGACGCCCGCCGCCTCGAGCGCCGCGGCGAAGTCCGGTAGCTGTGAGCGGCAGTCGCCACACCAGTCCGCGCCCCACACCCGCACGACTGCGTCGTCCTCGAGGGCCGAGAACGCCTCGACGACCTCCGGGTAGGCGTCGGCCCCCCACGTCGGGTTCGGCTCCATCGTGTTCAGCGTCATGCATCCGGCTTGGTGGGCACCCGGCAAAAGGCTCGCGCTCGTCGCGGTGGTTGCCGGCCGACACGATTATCCACAGAACTGACGTGTACGTCCGTATGGCGACGATTCGCCTCCTCAGACTGGAAGGGCTGGCGGTGTTCCTCGCGGCCACGGGCAGTTTCGTCACGCTCGACGGTGCTTGGTGGCTCTATCTCCTGCTCGTCCTTCTGCCGGACCTCGGCATGGTCGGCTACCTCGGTGGCCCGCGCGTTGGGTCATGGACGTACAACGCAACCCACCTCTACGTCTGGCCGCTCGCGCTCGCCGGCGGTGGACTCGCGTTCGGCGCCGAACTCGCCGTCTTCGGCGGGCTCGTCTGGGCTGCGCACATCGGCGCGGACCGCGCCCTGGGGTACGGACTCAAGGAACCGACCGGGTTCGGCGACACCCACCTCGGTAGTCTGTAGAGGCGGCGGCAACTGCCACTGCCCGCCAAATGTTTACCCCCCGGATGAGTAGTTCCACTCGATGAAGGACAGCATTCTGGACGCCATCGGGTCGCCACTCGTGCGGGTACCGGCGCCCGAGGGCGCGACCATCGCGGCCAAACTGGAGGGGTTCAACCCCGGCGGCTCCGCGAAGGACCGCCCGGCCCGCGAGATGGTGCTGGCCGCGGAGCAAGAGGGGCTCGTACAGCCCGGAGACCGCCTCGTGGAGGCCACCAGCGGGAACACCGGCATCGGCCTCGCCGTCGTCGCGGCCGCGCGCGGCTACGACCTCACCATCGTGATGCCCGAGTCGATGTCCGAGGAGCGCAAGCAGCTACTGCGGGCGTACGGCGCGGACCTCGAACTCGTCGACGGCGGCATGACGACCGCCAACGAACGCGCCGACCAGCTCGCCGCAGCGAACGGTGGCTTCCGCGTCTCCCAGTTCGAGAACCCCGCGAACCCCCGGGCGCACTACCGGACGACCGCCGAGGAGATACTCGAGCAGGTCGAGGGCCGCGAAATCGACGCGTTCGTCGCGGGCGTCGGCACCGGCGGGACGATAACCGGGACGGCAACGCGCCTCCGCGAGGAGTTCCCCGACATGGATGTCGTCGCCGTCGAACCGGAAGGCAACGCCGTAATCTCGACGGGGAAGGCCGGGAGCGACGACTACCAGGGAATGGGGCCAGGGTTCGTCAGCGACATCACCGACCTCGACCTCATCGACCACGTCGAGACCGTGGCGCTCCCGGACGCCGAGGCCGCAGTCCGGAGACTCGCCCGCGAACAGGGCATCCTCGTCGGACAGTCCAGCGGGGCCGCGTACCTAAGCGCGAAGCGCGTCGCCGAGCGGATCGCCGAACCGGAACTCAACTGCCCGGAGGTGAGCTTCGACGCCGAGGACCTCGCGGACGCCGACATCGACGAGGACGCGCTCGCGGACGGCGGTGATCCGTACGACGACTGCCCGCTCGTCGTCACTGTCTTCCCTGACTCCGGGGAGCGGTACCTCTCCGCGGGCGTCTTCGACTAGGTCTGGAACTCCGACTCGGCGACGCGAACGACGACCGTCTCCTCGACGTCCCGCAGGTCGTAGTCGGGACGCTCCCCCTGGACCCTCGTCACGTACATCGGTTCGACGAGTTCGCCGTCCGCGACGCCGTACACCTTCAGGCGGGCGTCCGTCTCGGACGCGCGCACCTCGCTCTCCCTGACCGCGGCAGCGAGCTCCCGGGAGAGCCACTCGGTCTCCGATATCGACGGTTCGAGCACGAACGCCTCGTCGGCGAGACGGACGAGATACCAGTTCAGGTCGTTCAGCAGGGAGACGGCGGCCCCCAGGCTCACGGTGTCGACGGCGACCGTGTTCTCGTACGGCGAGCGCACGTCGTAGGTGGCGAGCGCCTTCCGCGCCGTCTCGTAGGAGAAGAGGTCGAGGCGGACGTCGACGTCGTCCTTGCCGACGATGCAGACGCGGGTCACGCCTCCACCTCTCTGGTCTGTTCGACGGCATCGGCTACGTCCCGCGCCCACTCGAACAGTTCGTCGGGTTCGTCCTTCCGGACGCTCTCGGCGGGCGCCGCTGTCAGCGGCTGGCTCGGCGCGAGCCGGTTACAGCCCACGTCGAGCGTCGAGTCGCGGTAGGTGCCGATGTCGCGGGCCCGGGCGATGATCTCCTGTTTGTCGAGCGAGAACAGCGGGCGGTGAATCGGGAGGTCCGTCGCGCCGTCGACCACGGCGAAGTTCGCGGCGGTCTGGCTCGACTTCTGGCCCATCGCTTCGCCGGTGACGATGCCCACAGCGCCGACGCTTTCGGCGACGTGCTCGGCGACCCGGTACATGAACCGCCGGTAGGAGAGCATCCGCGTGCGGCCGGTTCGTCCGGCGAGCTCCTCCACGGCGTCGCCGGCCGGAGCGACGCGCAAGCGGAGGTCCTCTCCCGGTGCGAACTCGGCGAGTCTCCGCGCGGTCTCCTCGGCACGGGCACGGTGGTCGGGGCCGCCGAAGCGGCCCAGGTCGAGGTAGAGCGGAACGACGGGTGACCCGCGTTTCATCGCCTCCCAGGCGGCGACCGGCGAGTCGATACCGCCGGAGAACAGCGCGACCAGCGGCTTCTGGGTGCCCAGCGGCATCCCACCCGGACCGTCGCGGGTCTCGAGGAAGACGAACGCCTCCTCCTGGCGGACTTCGACGGAGAACGTCAGGTCCGGGTCGTCGAGGTCCACCTCTGGGTCGAACTCGTCTTCGACGGACTGCCAGACGGCGTCGCCGCCCTCACGGTTGACGTCGTGGCTGTCGAACGCGTGCTCACCAGCGCGGCGCGCGTCCACCGCGAACGCGCCGCCGTCGTACTGTTCGCGGGCGGCGTTGGCGAGCGCCTCAGTGATGGCGTCCATCTCGGGCGCGACGGAGACGGCGGGACTGGCTGACACGACACCGAACGTGTCCGCCGCGGCAGTCGCTGCTGCGTCGGGGTCGGACGTCCGAACGAGCAGTCGCCCCCACTCTCGCTCGACTGTCCCAGGAATCCCCCTGGCCTCCAGCATCGCCGCGAGGTTCTCCCGGAGCGTCGTCTCCATGTCCGCCTGCACCTGGCTCGACTTCACCCCCACGTCGCCGTGTCGGACGACCACGGAGTCCGCTCCGGGTGGTAGCATGGTCGATGCAAGCCGTCCCGGCATTAAACGCCTATCGCCTTCTCGCGGACAGACAGACCGCTCGGATAGGTGCGTACAGGTGGCGACTCGTCGCTGTGGGCCGGCTCGCCACGCTCCCGCCTCGGCCGGACCCGCACTCGGAATCAGGTCACGCGACGGGTTGGTCCTGCTCTCCTACTTGAATTTACGCGAGCAGAGCCCCATGGCTGATAGATGCGCCTGCAGTGTCAGCATCCGCGAGCGAGCGGCGGGCGGTTCGGAGCGAAGCGAGAACCGCCGAACGTGCGAACGGGGAACGACGTGACCCGTGAGCGGTTCGAAGAACCCGAGTGAAGTGGTTCACTCCGCGACCGGCGGGAGCGGAGGCCGACGACTGAGGGACCGACGGGACCGAAGGAGGAGTGATTTCCCGCAAGTTTTGCCGAGCGGAGTGCGCCTTCGGCGCACCCCCGCAGCGCAAAAAGTGCGCTTCAGAAGGTGTCCAGTTCGCCGTCGATGACGCGCTGGGTGATGTCGGTGACGCCGGCTAGTTCCTCGTCGACGATGTCCCGAATCTCGGGTTCGACGTCGGGGATGGTGACGCCAGCCTCGGTAACGACGTGGACGTCGGCGACGTGGGGCTGGTCGATGGGGCGGCCGATCTGGGAGAGCAGTCGGACGCGGAGGTCGCGGATACCCTCGACCTCCGCGACGACGCTCTCGGCGATCTGGGTGGAGAGCAGGTTGTATATCTTCCCGATGTGGTTGACCGGGTTCTTCCCGGACGTGGCCTCCATGCTCATCGAACGGTTGGGCGTGATGAGGCCGTTCGCGCGGTTGCCGCGTCCGACGGAGCCGTCGTCGCCCTGCTCGGCGCTCGTGCCGGTGGTGGTGAGGTAGATCGACCCCGAGTCGTAGTCGTCGGCGGTGTTGACGTGGACAGTGACGTCGCGGTCGGTGTATTCGCCAGCGAGTTCTTCGACGTGCTCGCGGACGGCCTCGATTTCGGCCTCGTAGGCCTCCATGTTGGGGACGTAGGTGTCGACGAGCGCGGCGGCGACGGTGAGGTCGATGTGGTCGCCCTCGCGTTTCCCCATGACCTTGACGTCCTCGCCGACCGCGGGGTTGTCCTCGCCGTACGCTCCGTTGAGCGAGCGCTCCGTCTCGTAGACGACGCGCTCGGTCTCCGTGAGGGGTGCGTGGCCGACGCCGAAGGAGGTGTCGTTGGCCATCGGGACGTCGGGACCGTCCTCGACGAAGACCTCCTGGAGGTCCCCGGAGCCCTCGCCGAGTTTCACGTCGACGATGACGTCGGTCTCGAGGTCGAGGTTCGGGAGGTTCTCGCGGAGGTAGTCGCGGGCAGCGTCCAGCGCGATGCTCTCGACCGGGATGTCGTACTCGGTGCCGTCGTCGTCGACGTAGTGGCTGGTGGCGCGGCCGACGACGAGGATGTAGATCGGTTCGATGACCTCGCCGCCGCCGAACGCGGGCGCGGCCCGGCCGGCGACGAGCTGGGTCTCGTCCGTGTTGAAGTGGAGGACTTCGCCGACGCGGTCGAGATACGCTCGGGCGAGGGACTCACAGACGTGCTCAGCGATGCCGTCGCAGATGGAGTCGGGGTGTCCGAGCCCCTTTCGTTCGACGATTTCGACGGTTTCGTCTTCGACCGCTCCGCGGTCGAGAGACTGGACCTGGATGTTCCGCTCGGTCATTGCGCGAACGTACCCGGCCTCCGCTTCTATAACTTGCGAAAAGGGAAAGTGCCGACAGTATGCGCGCTACGCATCTTCGAGTTGAAGTCCGAGATAGGACGTCCGGACCTGGTCGCCGGGGTCGAGACCGAGCGATCGGAGCAGTTCGTAGGCGTCTTCGCGGGCCGCCTCGACCGCCGCCTCGCCGTCGACTTCGGTCTCGACTTCGACGTACTCGCCGACGTCCTCGACCGCGTCGAGCAGGACCGTGAACCCGTCTAGTTCGTGTTTCTCGCGGAGTTTCCGGACGGTCGCGGCGGGTTCGAAGCCGAGACGCGCGAGGAGCTCGCGCATCACGTCGCCGTCGTCGACGCCGGTCTCGAACTCCTCTCGGGTCTTCGACTGGGCCTCCACGAGCGGTCCCTTGTAGGTCACGCGGGACTCCCCACTCGCATGCTCCTCGCCGTCGAGGACGGCGTCGACGAGTTTCGGGAGCGGACGGTCGCGTTCGAACTGGGGGTCCGCTGTCGCCACGCGTCGCACGCGGAGCGCCTCGTCGGTCTCCGCGAACTCCCGGTGTGGCGCGTCGAAGTACGTGTCCGCCTGGGCGACGGTCGCAACCCGGCCCGCTCCTGCGTCCGCGAGTCGTTCGCGCACCGCATCGAGGTCGGCGGGCACCTTCACTTCGACTTCGTACATGACCTACCGGACGCGGCCACCCGAGAAAAGACCCGCGCTTCCGAGCACTCAGTACTGCTACATTGGGCTCCTAGCAGCCGTTAAGCGCCCACCGTCGACCACTCGAGTAGGATGTCCGCCGACACCCAACAGGCCGACGTGGGCGAGAGGGTCGACGTAGACGCAGGCCGTGAACCACTACAGGCGACCGTCGTCCGGTACCGCGACAGCCCCGACCGGTGCACGCTCGCACCGGCAGATGTCGACGACGACCGGCGGCTGACCGCGTGGCTCTCCGTGAACGCCGACGCGATGGTCCCGCCGGGCGATTCGCGGCGACCGAGGCTGACAGGCACGAAACGTGATTCTTAAGGGTGGAACGGGAGTCCGTACGGGTATGAGCGACGAACCCGAGGCCGAGACGGCCGATGAATCCGACGCTGAACAGGGCGGCTTCCAGGAAGGCGACTTCGTGGAACTCTCCTACACCGCCTACACGGTCGACAGCGAGGAACTCGTCGACACCACCGACGAGGAGACCGCCGAGGAGGAAGGCGTCGACACGGAGGAGCGAGACTTCTCCCCGCGCACCATCGTCATCGGCGAGGGCCACATCTTCGACGAGGTCGAGGACGACCTGATCGGCAAGGAGGTCGGCGACTCCGGGAACGTCGTCGTCGAGCAGGCGTTCGGCGAGTACGACGACGAACAGGTCCGCACCGTCAGCGCCCAGAAGATCCCCGAGGACGACCGCTACCCCGGCGCCCACGTCGAGATCGACGGTCAGCAGGGCCACATCGAGGCCATCATCGGCGGCCGCGCTCGCGTCGACTTCAATCACCCGCTGGCCGGCGAGGACGTCGAGTACGACTACGAGATCGTTGGCGAGGTCGAGGACCGCGTCGAGAAGGCCAAGGGCCTGATGCGGATGTACTTCGACGTCGACCTCGAGATGCAGATCGAGACCGACGAGGTCGAGGAGGAGGTCGAGAACGACGACGGCGAGACCGAGACGGAGACCGTCGAGAAGGAGACGCTGTACATCGAGCAGTCCCAGCAGCTCCAGTTCAACCAGCAGTGGATGATGGGCAAGCAGCAGGTGCTCAACGAGTTCATCGAGATGCTGGACCTCGACCGCGTCATCGTCCAGGAGATCATCGACGGCCAGCCCGCGGGCATGCCCGGCATGATGGGCGGCATGGGCGGGATGGGCGGCGGCGAGGACCTCGGTGAGATCGAGGACGCCCTCGAGGACGCCGACGTCGACGCCGACGAGATCGTCGACGAACTCGAAGCTGAAGGCGACGAGGAGTAACCCCCTTCTCCCGCGCCGGACGGACCGCCGTCTGGGACGGGTTTTAGCGTACGTACGAGAGAGTGGCGACGCAGCGCCGGTATAGTAGAGTCGCTACGCGATGTCGCGGCTCGTGTCGACCTGGACGCGCTCGCGGAGGTTCAGTTTTATCGGGGCGTCGAGTGCGCTCCCGCCGCGGAACTTCGGCACGGTGAGCGTCGTCTCGACCTCGCCGCTGTTCTCCTCGACCTGCAACTGGAACACGACGTCGACCATATGCTCGGTGGTGCCGCGGAGCGGTCCCTCGTGGTCGGTGTCGAGGCAGTGGAGGACGGCCACGCCCCCGACGTTCCGCATGTGGTTGCCGAGTTCGTTGAGGAAGTTCTCGTAGCGGCCCCGGTCGGCGCGCTCGAGCGCGTCCGCAGGGTCGATGACGACGGTGGACTCCTCGGGGACGCTACGGAACGCGCGTCGGGCGTTCTCCAGGGAGTCCGCGCCCGGGATGTAGCCGAACTGGGGGTCCCCCGTCGGCGCGTTCGTCGCCTCGAAGGCGTCGCGGACGGCCTGTTCCGTGCGGTCGGTGGTGAGGTACAGCGTCGGGCGCGGCTTGGTGAGTTCGTACAGCAGTAGCTCCCCCTGGCTCGCGGGAGGCGCCTCGTACGCGACCACCGTCCCCGCTGGCACCCCGCCACCCAGTTCCCGGTCGAGCACGTCGATGCCCGTCGAGAGCCGCCTGGCCATTCGATGACCGCAACGAACCGCTGCAAGTTAACTATTTGGCTCCGCGCAGTCCGCCAGTTCCGCGTGCGCAGCGTCCGTTTCGGGGCTAGCGAGGGGGTCCCGAGCTTCCGGGACTGGGACGACGCGCGGAGCGTCGAGCGCGCCGGCGAGTCCGCTGGGGACCGAGCGTTCCCGGGACACTGCGACGGCGCGAACCGGCGTGCCGACCGCCCGGGCCATCGCCGCCGTCTTGACCGCGTCCTCGACGCTCTCGCGGCCGCGGGTTGCGACGACCAGACAGCCGTCCGCCGCGCGGAGTGGGCGCGCCGCCGCCTCACTCGCGCCGGCCGGGCAGTCGAGGACGACAGGACGGCTCCCGGGGAGTTCCGGGAGCACGGATTCGAGCGTCGCGCCGTCGGCGTCCCCCGCGGGGAGCACGTCCACGCCGGGGGCGACGGAGGATTCCTGGGCGACCGTGGCTGGGTCTTCCGCGTCGAGTCCGGGGTCCCGCTCGACGTTCGCGCGGAGGTGGAGGTTCGGCGCGTCGAGGTCGCAGTCCACGACCAGCGGCCGGCGCCGCCGCTGTGCGAGCGCGCTCGCCACGCCGAGCGCGGTGGTCGTCTTGCCGCTCCCGCCCTTGCCGCCAGCGACTGCGAGCACGGTGGTGGGTGGTCCCGCCATCGCACTTTAACTTCCGGCACACTCCGAGAGTTTTACCCTGCTGGGCGTCGCGCTCTCAACCGATGCGCCACGACCACCTCCTCACCGCCAAACAGCTCTCGCGGGCCGACGTCGAGACGGTGCTCGACAGGGCCGCGGAGTTCGACGCGGACCCCGACGCCGCCCGCGACCTGCACGCCGGGAAGTTGCTCGCGCTCTGCTTCTTCGAGCCGAGCACGCGCACGAAGATGAGCTTCGAGGCGGCCGCCAAGCGCCTCGGCGGCGACGTCGTGGACATGGGCTCCGTCGAATCTTCGTCGGTGAAGAAGGGCGAGTCGCTCGCGGACACCGTGCGCGTCGTCGAGGGGTACGCCGACGGCCTCGTGCTGCGCCACCCCAAACAGGGCGCCGCGAAACTCGCCAGCGACTACGTCGACGTGCCAGTCGTGAACGCCGGCGACGGCGCCGGCCACCACCCGAGTCAGACGCTGCTGGACCTCTACACCATCCGCGAGCAGGCGGGCCTCGAGGACCTCTCCATCGGCATCATGGGCGACCTGAAGTACGGCCGGACGGTCCACTCGCTGGCCCACGCGCTCACGAACTTCGACGCGCGCCAGCACTTCGTCAGCCCCGAGAGCCTGCGCCTCCCTCGCGGCGTCCGCTACGACCTCCACGAGGCCGGCGCGCAGGTCCGCGAGCACGAGGAACTCGAGAACGTGCTGCCGAACCTCGACGTTTTGTACGTCACCCGCATCCAGCGCGAGCGGTTCCCCGACGAGGACGAGTACGAGGCGGTCGCCGGCGAGTACCGCATCACCGCCGAGACCCTCGAGGCGGCCAAAGACGACCTCGCGGTGATGCACCCGCTCCCGCGCGTCGACGAGATCGCCGCGGAGGTGGACGACGCGCCGAACGCGACGTACTTCGAACAGGCACACAACGGCGTCCCGGTCCGGATGGCCCTCCTCGACCTCCTGCTATGACAGACACCGAACTCCGCGTCTCGAAGATCCAGAGCGGCACCGTCATCGACCACGTCTCCGCCGGTGCGGCACTCCACGTGCTCTCCCTGCTGGGCATCGACGGCGAAAGCGAGGCGACCGTCAGCCTCGGCATGAACGTCCCCTCCGACCGCATGGGTCGCAAGGACGTGGTGAAAGTCGAGGGCCGCGAACTCAGCGACTCCGAACTGGAGGTGCTGTCGCTCATCGCGCCGGAGGCCACCATCAACATCATCCGGGACTACGACGTCGTGGAGAAGCGCCAGGTCGAACGCCCCGACCGGGTCACCGGCGTCCTGCGCTGTCCGAACCGCGACTGCATCACGAACGCCGGTGAACCCGTCCAGCCGACGTTCGCTGTCATCGACGACGGCGTCCGCTGCGAGTACTGCGACGAGATCGTCCGCGAGGACCTCACCGACTACCTGCGGGACTGACCCCACAAAGCGTTTACTTCCTCGCACGATACTAACAGCTATGGCTGGAAAACTGCTGAAGTTCGCCCTCGCCCTGGTCGTGATCGTGCTAGTCTGGAAGCTCTTCCTCGGCGGCGACGCCGAGACTATCGACGACGGCGTCGACCGAATCGACTGACGAACACGCTTCTCTCGTTCTCTTTCCGAACGACTTACGCGGCAGCGCGGTCAACGCAGTCGCATGTACGGCGTCGTCACCCGGAACGCCGAGGAACTCGACTGGCCGGAGTTCGACCGCGCGTTCTACGAGGTCAAGGACGTCACCGGCCGACACACCGACCCCGTGGAGAACGCGGTCAACATGGTCTCCTGCTTCGGGGACAACGCCACCGCGGGCACCGAACCCGACCTCGTCCCCGTCGACAGCGAGGGCAACCGGGCCACCCGCGAACAGCCGTACTTCGACTGGGCGTACATCTGTCCGCTCGCCGAAGATTACCGGAACGGCGTGCTCACCGTCGTCGAGACGTGCGCGGAACTCAACGAGGACGTGCGCCTCGACGACGTCGGCTTCCCCCGGGACGACTACTGTCGCTGCGAGCGCTGCGTGACCGCCTTCCAGGAGTCTTCTCACGACGACTGGTACGATTGGCGCGCGAGCGTCATCACGGAGTTCGTCGCCGAGGCGGCCGACCGCATCCCCGGACGGGTCTACCTCACGCTCTACCCCGACCCCTACCCGGGGCACCTCTACGAGCGCGCGGGCCTCGACCTCGAGGCACTCTCGGAGCACGTCGACGAGTTCGTCGTCCCGCTATACGACACCCACTACGGGACGACGTACTGGCTGGAGACCATCGCCTCTGGGTTTCAGGACGCCCTCGACGCGCCGTTCAGCGTCGAACTGTACGGCGTTAACGTCGACGTGGAGAATCTCGTCCACGCCGCCGAGGTGGCCGACGAGTACGCGAAGGACGTCTTCTTCGGCTACGAGGCGAGTAACGCGCGGGCGGCGCTCCGGCGGATGGGCGCCGAGGAGCGCGAGGGCGAGTCCTTCGGCCCGACGTGACGGTTCAGTCCCGGACCCGGACTCCAGCCTCGTCACCTGCACCGTTGTAACCAGATAGCGTCTACTTTCACTTTCACCCCGAGGATGGCCGTCCGTTATCCGGGGCGTCGACACTCGCTTGGAGTATGCCACGCGCAGACCCACTGCCGACACTCGACTCGGGCGTGACACTGCTCCGGGGCGGCGACCGCGGCGAGATTGCGGCGCTCGTCGTCGCCGTGCTGGACCGCCGCGACGGCCCCGCTCGCTGGGTCGACGCCCGGAACCACGCCTCGACGTACGCGCTCGCCGACGCCGCGCGCTCCCACCGCGTCCTCGACCGTGTGCGGGTGGCGCGGGCGTTCACCGCCCACCAGCACCACGCGCTCGTCCGGCAACTGGTGGCCGACGCCCGGCGGCCGACCAGTCTCGTCGTCGCGCCCGCGGTGGACGACTGCTACCGCGACGACGACCTGCTCGCCTGCGAGGCCGAGCGGCTCCGGACGGCGTCGCTGTCCACGCTCTCGGCGCTCGCCGACGCGCGGGACGTGCCGGTGCTCGTGACCGCCACGGACGACGACAGAGTCGCCGAGCACGCCGACGCCGAACTCTCCGTCGAGGAGACGCGGTTCGGCCCGCGTTTCGAGGGCGAGGACGTCGAGACGACGGCGTACTGGACGCAGAACGGCTGGCAGACGACCATCCCGTACTGGGTCGACGTCGCGGGGCGGGTGGCCGAGCGCATTGAGCCGCCGGAACCGGAGGTGGTGGTCTGATGGGCCGCACGAACGCGACGTACCGCGACCACCTCGACGCCTACGAGCAGCGCTGCCAGTCGTTCCGGCGGGCGCTCCGCCGCGAGCGCAAGCAGGACTTCGACCGCGTCTTCGAGCGCGCCCGGAACCACGCCCACGCCGCCGGCCACCTGAACGCGGTCGACCCGGAGCGCGCCGCCATCCTCTCGGTGCTGGTCGCCCAGGAGGCGGCGCTCCGGGACCTCCGCGAGCGACTCGACTGATGGCGTACGCCTTCGACGTGGACGAAAACGGCGTGACGGCGTGGCATCTCACCGAGGACGGGGGGCGCGCCGAACGCGACACCGACTACCGGCCGACCGTGTTCGTCCACGCCAGCGACGGCGCGCTCGGGTCGCTCGCGGACGCGCTCGACGACGACCCGAAGGTCGCCGACCTCCGGTGGGTCGAGCGTTTCCTCGACCTGCACGCGGACGACCGGACCGAGGTGCTGGCGGTGGACGTCGAGCGCGTCCGAGAGGTCCGGACGCTCGCACGGGAGGTGCGCGAGCGCCACGAGCGCGGCCGCGCCCCCGGCACGTTCCGGCTGTACAACGTCGACTTCTCGCCGGGGTTCCGGTACTGCGTGGAGACGGGAACGGACCCGACGCCGGACCGCGAGTTGCGTACGCTCGCGGTGCGGACGACCGACCGCGCGCTCGCCGACGGCGACTTCACCGAACTCCGGGTCGACGGCGAGCGCGTCGCGGGCGACGAGGGCGCCGTCCTGCGCACGCTGGCGACGCGACTCACCCGCGAGAACCCGGACGTGCTGGTGGTGAGTCACGGCGCACTCCTCGAACTCGCCGCCGACCGCGCGAGCGAGGTGGGCGTGTCGCTGCAGTGGGGCCGCGAGGCGGGCGGCGTCACCCAGTTGTCGGGCGCGAACACGTACGAGAGCTACGGGCGCACCGGCCACTCGCCCGCCCGGTACACGGTGCCGGGGCGGGCCGTGCTGGACGAGTCCAACAGCTTCCTCTGGGGGCAGTCCGGGCTCGCTGGCCTGCGCTACCTCGTCGAGCGCTCGTGGAAACCCATCGAGGAGGCCGGGTGGGCGAGCATCGGCAACGTCCTCACCGCGATGCAGACGCGGGAGGCACTGGACCGCGGCGTGCTCGTTCCGTGGAACAAGTGGGAACCCGAGCAGTTCACCGACGCCCGCACGCTCCACGCCGCGGACCGCGGCGGCACGACGCTCGCGCCGGAGGTCGGCCGCCACGAGGACGTCTACGCGGTGGATTTCGCGTCGCTGTACCCGAACATCATCCGCGAGTACAACGTCAGCCCGGACACCGTCCTCTGCGACTGTCACCCCGACCGGATGGTGGTGCCGGAACTCGGCTACAACCTCTGTCCCGAGGACGGCTTCCTCGGGGACGTGCTCGGTCCGCTGCTGGACGACCGCCGCGGCATCAAGGATGCGCTGGAGACGGCGACCGGGGACGCGGCCGAGCGCCTCGAAGCGAAGTCGGCGGCCATCAAGTGGGTGCTGGTGTCGTGTTTCGGCTACCAGGGCTACCGGAACAGCAAGTTCGGCCGCATCGAGTGCCACGAGGCCATCAACGCCTACGCGCGGGACATCCTGCTCGGCGCGAAGGAGACGCTGGAGGCCGCGGGCTGGCACGTCGCCCACGCCATCGTGGACAGCGTCTGGGTGACGCCCGCCGACGACCCGGAGCCACTGGACGACGTCTGCGAGCGCATCACCGAGAACCGGGACGTGCGCCTCGAGCGCGACGGCCACTACGACTGGGTCTGTTTCGTGCCCCGGCGCGACGGCGGCGGTGGCGCGCTCACGTCGTACTTCGGGAAGGTCGCCGGGGAAGACGACCACAAACTCAGGGGCGTGGAGGCGCGCCGCCGCTCGACGCCGTCGTTCGTCGCGGACTGCCAGCGCGAGTGGCTGCGCGTCCTCGACCGCGGCGGCCCGGGCGTCGTGGTGGACGCGCTCTCGCGGGACCTCGCGACGCTCCGGGCGGGCGAGGTGGCTCCCGCGGACCTCGTGGTGACTCGCCGTGCGTCGAAGCCCGCCGGCGAGTACGACCGGGAGACGCGCACGGTCGCGGCGCTCCGGCGGTACGAGGCCCACGGCGTCGAGCGCCATCCCGGCCAGAGCGTCGAGTACGTCGTCGTGGACGACGACGCGGACGGCCGGCGGCGCGTCCGCCTCCCGTTCGAGGACTGTGCGGACTACGACACCGACCACTACGCCGACTGCCTCGTGCGGGCCGCAGCGACCGTGCTCTCGCCGTTCGGCTGGGACCGCTCGCGGGTGGAACGTGAGCTACGGGGGACGCGTGACGTGACGCTGTCGTCGTTCTGAGGCGCCGGAATCGGGGTGTTTTTGAGCGGGCCGACGGAATCCAGTTGTATGAGCTTCGAGGAAGACGACGAAGTCGTCCTGCACGACAAGCACAGCGAGTACGACGGCCAGACCGGCAGCGTCACGCAGGTCGTCGACACGATGTTCGGCGAGCCGAACTACACCGTCAGCTTCGAGGACGGCCAGGAAGCCGGCGTCCCCTCGGACAACCTCGAAGCGGCGGACGGCGAGGACCTCGAGGACGCCGAAGAAGACAGCGAAGAGTAGCGACCCGCGAGCGGCCCGCAGTAGCGTCCCTTTTAGGCGTCCGGTGAGTACCCAGAATCAATGAGCGAGGTTCCGTTCCACTACGTCGACCTTCGGGCGTTCTGCTACGACACGGAGGACGAGAACCGCGTCGCCGACGCCCTCCAGCACTTCCTCCCGGAGGACGTCGAACTCGAACGCGCCGAATCGGCGGGCCACCACGGCGACCGCATCGTGGTGCTCTCGGCGCGCGTCGAGCGCGCCGACGAGATGCGCCACGTCCTCGGCCAGCTGCGCGACGGCGCGGACATCGACCGCATCCGCGGGGAACTCGACCAGCGCGTCGACGACAACTGCTCGCTGTTCGTCCACCTCGACAAGCAGGAGGCGTTCCTCGGGGACGCCCGCCTGGGCAACGGCATCTCCCTCCGGGCGAAAGTCGAGGCGTACCCCGCGAACAAGGAGGCAGCCGTGGAGAACGCCCGCGACGCGCTGGCCGACGAAGCGGCCTAGCCGGACCACTCGGACCGCACGTCTCCAGCGACGTTCTCCCGCCACTCGTCGAATCGCGTCCTGCAGTCGGCGTTCGCGTCGGCGTGTTCCACGAAGCCCGCGCCGCCGTTCCGTAACGCTTCGCCACAGAACGGGCACGTCTCGGGGTCGGTCCAGGTCGCGCGCTCGGTGCTCTCGGGCATACCGTCGAGTACGGGTCCGGCCGAGATAGTTGGTGTCTGCCTAACACGTTTGGGCGACGCTAACCGGCGCCCGGACCGCACGCGTTTTTAGGAGCGGGTGTCAACGAGAGTCCGTGTACGAGGCCGTCCACGCCCACCCAGACGGCGAGAGCACCGTCGCGCGGTTCGCGCTGACCGCCGCGAGCGACGGCTTCGACGGCGTCGTGGTGCGGAGTCGGAGCGACGCCCGCCCGGAGACCGACCTCGACGCGGTCCGCGAAGAGTACGACGTGGACGTCGTGGACGGCGTGGAAGTGGACGCCGAGGACCGCTCGCACGCCAGCGGCTCCATCGCCAGCCTCCGGGAGCAAGTGACCCTGCTGGCCGTGCGCGGGGGTACGCCGGAACTCAATCGGTTCGTCGCGGAATCACCGAAGGTTGACGTGCTGGCCGGGCCGATGCGCGGCGACGGCGACGTCAACCACGTGATCGTCAAGGCCGCGAAGGAGAACGGCGTCCGCATCGAGTTCGACCTCTCGGGTGTGCTTCGCGCCGAGGGCGGCGAGCGCGTGCAAGCGCTGCGGGGTCTCCGGAAACTCCGGGAACTCGTGGAGTACTACGACGCGCCGTTCGTCGTGAGCGCGGACCCGACCTCCCACCTCGAACTGCGCGCACCCCGGGAACTGCTCGCCGTCGGCGAGGAGATCGGGTTCGACCGCGAGCAGGTCCGCGCGGGTCTCGAGGAGTGGGGTGTTCTCGCGGAGCGCAACCGGGAACTGCTCTCCGAGGAGTTCATTGCGCCGGGCGTCGAAGTCGCCGACGATGAAGAAGACGCTTGACGAGCACGCCGCTCGCTTCGACGAGGTGGCCGCGGAGTACGACGAGGACAAGAGCGAGGAGTACAACGAGTGCGTCGCGCTCGTCCTCGAACACGCCGCTCCCGAGAGCGACGACACGGTCCTCGACCTGGGGTGTGGGACGGGCGCCATCGCTCTCGGCCTCGCCGACGCCGCGGAGCGCGTCGTGGGCCGCGACATCAGCGACGGGATGCTCGCCCAGGCCCGGGAGAAGGCCGCCGAGCGCGGCCTGGAGAACGTCGAGTTCGGCCAAGGCCGGTTCCGGGAGCCGAACTACGACGGCGCGGTGAGTGTCGTCACCTCGAACTTCGCGATGCACCACCTGAGCGACGCGGAGAAGCGCGACGCGATAGCGACCATCGCCGCTCTCGGCCCCCGGAAGATAGTGCTCGGAGACGTGATGTTCTTCGGCGAACCGGACCCCGACGACCCGTTCTTCAGCCCCAAAGTGGACGACCCCGCGACGGTCGGCCTGCTCGCGGACGCGTTCACGGACGCGGGCTACGCGCTGACGGCCGTCGAGATGGTCCACGACCAGGTCGGCGTGTTGGTCGCCGAGCGCCGGTAGCTGCCCGCTGCTCAACACAAACTGACAAATGGGTGCCCGGCGAACGTAGTGGCGTGAAGCACCTCCCGAAACACCTCCGGCCGCGCTGGCGCTACCTCGCCGTCGAACTCGAGGCGTGGCCGGACGCAGCGGTCTCCCGCGGGGAGTTCCAGCGCAGCGTCTGGTTCGCCGCCCAGAACCTCGTGGGGGACGCGGGCAGCGCGGACGCGGACCTCCGCGTCGTCCGGTTCGCGTTCGACTCGGGGAGCGGCGAGGCGCTCCTCAGGGTGCGCCGGGGGGAGGTCGAGCGGGCGCGCGCCGCCGTCGCGTGCGTGGACTCGGTCCACGGTAACCCCATCAGAGTCGCCGTACGGGGCGTCTCGGGCACGATCAGAGCGGCCGCGGAAAAGTATTTAGGAGACGGAGCAGAATCCTCATCGGACGAGACGGTCGCGTTCGACGGCGACTGCAGGCGCGCCGTCGTCCGCGGCGAGCGCGTCGACGTGGAACTCGGCGAGTCGTTCGTCGGCGCGACGACATTCGACTGCAGGTGAAATATGCAAGGCCAGAACCAGCAACAGGCGTACGACCGCGGTATCACCATCTTCTCCCCGGACGGCCGACTCTACCAGGTCGAGTACGCGCGGGAGGCAGTCAAGCGCGGCACGCCGAGCATCGGCGTCCGGACCGCCGAAGGCGTCGTCCTCCTCGTCGACAAGCGCATCAGCTCGGACCTGATGGAGGAGACGTCCGTCGAGAAGATCCACAAGGCCGACGACCACATCGGTATCGCGAGCGCGGGCCACGTCGCCGACGCCCGCCAGCTCATCGACTTCGCGCGCCGCGACGCGCAGGTCAACCGCGTCCGCTACGACGAACCCATCGCGGTGGAGACGCTCACGAAGGATATCACCGACCACATCCAGCAGTACACGCAGGTCGGGGGCGCACGCCCGTTCGGCGTCGCCCTCCTCATCGGCGGGGTCTCCGACGGCGAACCGCACCTCTACGAGACGGACCCCTCGGGCACCCCCTACGAGTGGAAGGCAATCGCCATCGGCGAGAACCGCTCGGACGTCCAGGACTACCTCGAGGACGAGTACGAACCCGACCTCACGCTCGACGAGGGCGTCGAACTCGCGCTCCGCGCGCTCGGCCAGATACGGGACTCCCTCACGCCGAAGGACGTCGGCGTCGGGACCATCGACGTGGAGACGGCCACGTTCGACGAACTGACGGACGACGAGATCAGGGGGTACCTCGGCGAACACGAACTGCTCCCGGAGAACGAGGACGAGGACGAGGACGACGGTAGCCAGGAGGACGAGAGCGGCGCGGACGAAGAGAGCGAGGAGTGAGGTTCGGCCGCGACCACGTTCCGTGCTAGCGCGACTCGCGGGAGAAGGTCTTTTTAGTGACCCGACGAAACGACGCGTATGATTTCACTCGACGAGGCCGTGACGGCTCGCCTGGAGACGCACGGGGAGCGATTCGAGGTACTCGTGGACCCCGACGCCGCCCTGGAGATGAAACGCGACGAGTTCGAGGGCGAACTCGAGGACGTCATCGCCGCGCGCGACGTCTTCGAGAACGCCTCCCGCGGCGACCGGCCCGCCGAGGAGGACCTAGAGGAGGTGTTCGGGACGACGGACCCGATGGAGATCATCCCGGAGGTCATCGAACGCGGGGAGATCCAGATCACCGCCGAGCAGCGAGAGGAGATGCAGGAGCAAAAGCGCCGGAAGCTCATCAACACCATCACGCGGAACGCCATCAACCCGCAGATGGACGACGCCCCGCACCCACCAGAGCGCATCGAGAGCGCGCTGGAGGAGGCCGGGTTCACCGTCGACCCGATGACGCCCGCCGAGCAGCAGGTCGACGACGCTCTGGAGGCGCTCCGTCCGGTGATTCCCATCCGCTTCGAGGAGGTGACGGTGGCCGTCCAGTTGCCCGCGGACTACGCCGGGAGCGGGCAGGCCCGCGTCCGTGAGTTCGCGGAACTCGAACGCGAGGAGTGGCAGGCCGACGGCTCGTGGGTGGGCGTGCTGACGTTCCCCGCGGGGATGCAAAACGACTTCTACGGACTCGTCAACGAGGTCTCCGAGGGGGAGGGCGAGACGCAGATAGTCAAGGAAAAGGACGAACTGGACACACGGTAACCGCCCGCAGCCAGTTATCCGCGCCGGAAGCCGAGCAGGAAGCCGCCGGTGAACCCGGCGCTGACCGACAGCGTCGAGAGGATGGTGTTCATCCACGACGGCGGCGCGCCGCCCGCCCCGACTTCCGTCGCCTTCACCATCCCGGCCGTGAGACGGTTCCAGTCGACTTCGAGGATACCCCGCGACTCGAGGAACTTGAACAGCGCGAGCTGGAGGCCGACGATGACCGCGATGAGCTTCGCGATCTTCTTCGCGGCGAACCCGATTATCGCACCGATGCCCGCACCACCGCCGAACTCGATGCCGAGTGTGGTCAGATCTACGTCTGGCATAGGAACCACTGTGCAACCAACTGGTAAGACTCTTGTGTCCAGTCGCTACGTTCGTGACACGTTCCTCGCCCCGAAGTTAAGTATCGCCGGGGCGTAGCTCACAGCGAGTGACAGGAACCGATACGAACGTGGCTGTCGTCGCCAAGCGCGTCGACGACGGCACTCCGGACACCGCCGAAATCAGGGACCTTGTTCGCGCCGCGGGCTACGACGTGGCCGCGGAAGTGACCCAGGAGCGGAAAGCCGACGCGGCCCTCCAGTTCGGTGAAGGGAAGGTCGAGGAACTGGCGGTGGTCGTCGACGAGACGGACGCCGACCGGGTCGTCTTCGACAACCGTCTCGGCCCCTACCAGACGTACAACCTGGGCCAGCGGCTCCCCGAGGACACCGAGGTAGGCGACCGCTTCCGCCTCATTCTGGACATCTTCGGGCAGCGCGCACACACGCGGAAGGCCCAGCTACAGGTCGAGCTCGCGGAACTCAGGTACGAACTCCCGCGGGCCGAAGCCAAGACGAGCCTCGCGAAGCGCGACGAGCGACCCGGGTTCATGGGGCTGGGCGAGTACGACGAGAGCCGCGAGCAGGACATCAAGGCCCAGATCTCTCGCATCCGTGACGAACTCGAGAAGATCGAGAAGACAGAGTCCCAGCGGCGGGACACCCGCCGGGAGTCCGGCTTCGACCTCGTGGCGCTGGCGGGCTACACGAACGCCGGGAAGTCGACGCTACTCCGCCAGCTTGCCGACGACCTGGACGTCGACGAGAACGAGGACCTCCACCCCGACCTCGACACCACCGCGGAGTCCCAGGACGAGCTGTTCACGACCCTCGGGACGACGACCCGGCGCCTCGAGATGGACCGCCGGAACGTCCTGCTCACGGACACCGTCGGGTTCATCAGCGACCTGCCGCACTGGCTCGTGGAGTCGTTCAAGTCCACGCTCGAATCCGTCTACCAGGCGGACCTCGTGCTCCTCGTCGTAGACGCCGGCGAGTCTATCGACGAGATACGCGAGAAGCTGACGACGAGCCACGACACCCTCTACGAGCGCAACGAGGCGCCCATCATCACCGTGTTCAACAAAGTCGACACTGTGGACGAGGACGAACTCGCGGAGAAGATGGAGGCGCTGTCGGCGCTCGCCCCGAACCCGGTCGCGGTGAGCGGCCTTGAAGCCACCAACCTCGACACGCTCCGGTCGCGCATCGACGCCGAACTCCCGCCGCGGGAGCGCGAGAAACTCGTCCTCCCGATGACCGAGGACACGATGAGTGTCGTCTCCTGGGTCCACGACCACGCGTACGTCCGCGAGGTGGACTACGGTGACGAACAGGTCGTCATCGACTTCGAAGCTCGGCCCACCGTCGTCGAGCAGTCCCACGCGAAGGCCAGCGAACTCGTCGCCGAGGCCTAGTCCAGTTCCCGCTTCTCCTTCGAGACGACCTCCACGCCCTCGATAGCAGTGCCTGGATACTGACCCGACTCGTCCTTTTCGGCCGCTTTCACCATGTCCCAGACGACGTTCAGCCCAGTGGTGACGCCCTCCAGGGCCTCCATCTCGCAGCCCGTCTTCCCGGTCGTCTCGACGGCGACCTCTAGCACCACGCGGTCGTCGCGCACGTCGAACTTCGTCTCGACGTTCGTGATGGGAATCTGGTGGCACATCGGGATGGTCTCCCAGGTGTGCTTGACGGCCTGCACGGCGCCGACTCTAGCCGTCGCGAGCACGTCGCCCTTCCCGATTTCGTCGGCACGAATCGCGTCGACGGTCGACGACGAGAGACGAATCTCGCCCCGGGCGACCGCCCGTCGCGCGGTGTCGGGCTTGTCGCCGACGTCGACCATCTGGACGTCGCCGTCGTCGGTGGTGTGCGTGAGGTCGTCGCCGGCCGTCGAGTTCTCGCTATTTTCACTCATCGCCGTCACCCCAGAGCGCGCGGGGAAGCGCATCGATCAGGTCGGTCGCGAGCAGGCCGTACCCCTGCTCGTCGACGACCAGGTCGCCGGCGGTGCCGTTGGCGTACGCGCCGACGCTCGCCGCGGGAACGGGGTCGAGCGTCGAGCACATCGCGGCCGTCGCGCCCGCCAGCACGTCGCCGGTGCCGCCGACGGTCATGCCGGGGTTGCCGGTGCGGTTCACGCGAGTGGTGTCGCCGTCCGAGACCACGTCGTAGGCGCCCTTCACGAGTAGCGTGTGGCCGAGTTCGGCGGCGAACGACTCGACGGCTTCGGCCCGTTCCTCCCAGCTTTCCGCGCTCGGGCCGCCCATCCCCTGTAGCTCGCCCTGGTGGGGCGTGCAGACGAGCGTCGCGTCGGTGTCCACCTCCGGGACGACCTGGAGCGCGTCGGCGTCGACGACCGCGGTTCCGTCGAACTTCTCGAGGAACGCCATGACGGCCGCGAGCGTGTCGTCGGCGTCGCCCAGACCGGGGCCGAGCACGACCACGTCCACGTCCTCAGCTCGGTCGAGGAGTTCGGGGACGTGCTCGGGGACGAGGCGGTTCCCGACGAGGGAGTCGACGATGAGGTTCTCGCTGTAGCCGCGCACGCTGTCCGCGACGTTGTCGGGGACGGCGAGGAAGGCGAGGTCGGCGCCCGCGCGGAGCGTCGCCTGCGCGCTGAGCGCGGGCGCGCCGGTGTACGGACCGCCACCGACGACCAGCACGCGCCCGAACTCCCCCTTGTGGGCCTGGGGGTCGCGTTCGAGGCGCTGGAGGTCGCCCGGGCCGACGAACAGGTCGGCGGCGTCGGGGATGCCGATGTCCGCGACGGTGACGTCCTCGCGGTCCGCGAGCGCGGGTTTCTGGTCGTGGAACGTCACGACCCGGTCCGCGTCGATGGCGGCTCCCGACGTCTCGCCGGAGTCCGCGTCCATTCCGGAGGGGACGTCGACGGCGACGACAGTCGCTCCGGCATCGTTGACGGCTTCGATGGCCGACGATTCGGGCTGCCGGGGTGCGCCGGAGACGCCAGTCCCGAGGATGCCATCGACGACGACGTCCGGGTCGCCGAGGTCGAGACTCCGAGAATCTTTGACTATCCGAGTGTCGTACTCCGCCTGCTGGAGCGCTGCCCAGTTCTCGCGGCTGATGTCGGTCGCGATGGACTCCGGTCGGCCAAGCAGGTGGACGGTGACGTCGTAGTCGTCGAGGAAGCGCGCCGCGACGAACGCGTCGCCCCCGTTGTTCCCGCGACCCGCGACGACGGCGACGCTCGCACCGGTGTCGGCGATGTCCCGTACTTCGCGGGCGACGGCGTTCCCACTGGACTCCATCAGCTGCTTCCGTGGGACGCCGAGGGCGGCCGCGTTCCGATCGACTGCGGCCATGCGCTCGCTGGTGATCATGTCCGGTCGTTCGTCGCCGTCCACCCTAAAACCGTGGGGGCGCGCGGCGGCTACCGGCGGACGCGGAAGCCGGTCTCGCCCTCGGGGTCGTCGTACTCGACTTCGATGTCTTCGACGTGGGCAGCAGGACTGCCCTCGTGGCACCAGTCGACCATCGCCTCGACGGCGTCCTCGGGTCCCTCGAACACTGCTTCGACGCGGCCGTCCTCCAGATTCCGAACCCAGCCGTCGACGCCGTGTTCGCCCGCCTGCTCGCGTGTCGTCGCGCGGTAGTAGACGCCCTGGACGGTGCCCGAGACGAAGACGTGTGCGCGTGTGCGGTCGGACATACGTGCACCATTGTCCGTGCCAGCGAAAAAACTACGCTGTCGTGGACGTGACAGTGTGCTCGGACGCCGGCGCGTACTCCTCGACGTACACCTGGCCGAGTTTCAGGTAGTCACAGCCGTTCGTCACGAACAACCACTCGCCCGGTTCGACGACGACGCCGGCGTTCTGGTTGCCGTTCGGGTGGGGCGTGTTCGCACAGGACCCGTGCTCCCACTCGTACGTTCTCGTCTCGCCGCCGTCGACGGCGGCCCGGACCGTCTGCGTTCCCCAGTCGAACTGCTGTTCGATGCGGAGCCCCGTCTTCGCGGGTACACGGTAGGTCCCCTCGTGGAGCGTCTCGCCGTCCAGTTCGATTGCCACGGAAACACGGTGTTCGGTGTCCGTCCGGTTCTCCACGACAGTCCGGTCGTATTTCGTGTCGTCCGTCGCCCGGTCGCGCGTTTTCTCCGTCGTGGTCGTCGTTTCGGTCGTTCGGGTCGTCGTTTCGGTCGTCCGTGTGGACGTCTCCGTTCCGTCAGCTGCCGACGCGTCCGGCGACGAGAGACAACCGGTGACCGCGGCGGCCGACGCGACGGCCGTGAGCAGTCGCCTCCGAGAAACCATACTCGCCGAAGCTCGCGGGTCCGGTAAGTGTCTTCAGGTGTCGTCGCCCGACCGGAGGTAGTGGAACAGGTGGGTCTGGGTGTAGCCCGCGTACGGGCCGAAGCGCTCCCGGATGGCCCGCGAGGTGTCGGCGTAGTTGCCGTGGTCGCAGTCCGGGTAGTGCTCCTCGATGGCCGTTCGCATCCACGTGTCCAGCGGGACGGCCTCCAGGTAGCCCAGCGAGAACAGCAGCACGCAGTCCGCCACCTTGTCGCCGACGCCGACGAACCCGGTGAGCGCGTCGCGTGCCGTCTCGTACGCCCGGCCCTCGACGTCCGCTTTGGTGAGTTCCCCGGTGGCGACCATCTCGGCGGTGCGCTGGACGTACGGCGCGCGGTAGCCGAGTTTGAGGTCTCGGAGGTCGTCCTCCGTGGCGGCCGCGAGCGCCGCCGGTTCGGGGAAGCCGTGCACCGTCTCGCCGTCGTACTCGATGGGGTCGCCGTACGTCTCCCGGAGCGCCTCCTGCATCGCGAAGATGCGCTCGACGCGCATCTGGGCCGAGCAGATGAACGAGACGAGGCAGCCGAAGAACGGGTCCCGGACGATGCGCAGGCCGTCGTAGGTGTCCCACGCCGCCTGGAGCAGCTCGTCGTCCGTGACCGCCGCCCGTATCTCGTGGAGGTCGTCGTGCAGGCCGAGCAGTTCACGCACGAGCGGGTCGGCGTCCGTCGTCGCGCGCCACTCCACCGCGTCCGGGGTCTGTCTGACCTCGACCACGTCGCCGTCGACGACGGTCCGGTACCAGGCGTCGCCGCCGTACGCGCCAGTCGTGTCGTAGGTCGCGCCGTCGGGCCGCCACCAGAGGTACGTCTGTCCGCTCTCCAGGGTCGACTGGAGGTCCACCGAACCCGGAACGTCGTCGAGGGCGATAGCGCCGCGCTCCATCGGCCGGATTTGGCCGTCGCGGGTGAAGACGGGTTCGGTTCCGGGCCAAATTTCTTCTACGTTGCCCGCGAACAGTTCAGGTAGCTATGGATTGTAGGGTGGTCGTCGAGGCTGCCGTCCCCGTCTACGACGTGCAGTCCGCAGACGAAGCAGTGCGCATCGCCATCTCGAAGACCGGCGAGATGCTGAATCCGGACCTCAACTACGTCGAGATCAGCATGGGCGACCGGTCGTGCCCACACTGCGGGGAGGTCCTGGAACCGGCGTTCGTCGCGGCCGACGAGAGCCTCGTCGCCCTGGAACTCGAGATGACCGTGTTCAACGTCGAGCGCGAGGAGCACGCCGCCCGCATCGCCAGGAAGGAGATCGGTCAGCGACTGGAGAACATCCCACTGGAGGTGCTCACCGTCGAGGTGATCGAGGAGAGCGAGGACGGAGCGGAGGAGACCGAGGACGCGGGGAGCGAGGAGCGTGGGGACGGTGGCCGGGGTCCGTCGACGGACGGCACGTAGACCGCAGAGCGAGGCTGTCGCTGTGGAGTGTTGCTGTACGAGGAGCCGTCGCGTTCCGACGAGTTAGTCGGCCTGGGCCGGGACCGCGTCCGTCTCTTCGGCGTCGTTCATCGTGGACGTGATGCCGCCGGCCAGTGCGAACACTGCTGCTTTGTGGTCTGTTTTCGACTTGTGGATAGACGTCGGTCGTACACCGAGGTCCTCGTACTCGTCGAGTGGAATGTCGTCGTTCTCTCGCTGCTCGTAGTAGTTCCCGACCTCCGCGAGAAGGCCGTGAAGGTGGATTAGCTCCTGCTTCTTCATGACACCCGATTCTAACGGGTAAGGGGTTATAGTATTATCCTGAGAACCGTTAACACGACTGCTAGTGAACGGGAGACGTGTTCTCGGCTGTTCCCGCCGCCTCTTATGAAAGGCTTTTGTGCAGGACACCACTTCTGCCTCCTATGGACTACGAAGAGCAACTCGACCGCGCGATGGAAGAGAAACCCGACATCGCGGGCAACGAGAGCCGCTTCGAGGTGCCGGAGCCGAACGTGCGGAAGGAGGGGAACGTCACGGTGTACGAGAACTTCCAGTCGACCCTCGACGACCTGAGCCGACAGCAGGACCACGTGCTGAAGTTCATCCAGAACGAACTCGGGACGAGCGCACAGATCGACGACCGCGGCCGCGCGCGTTTCACCGGTGAGTTCGGCCAGCGCCGCGTCGAGGAAGTGCTCGACGACTACGTCGAGACGTACGTCATCTGCCCGGAGTGTGGCCTGCCGGACACGAACATCGAGGCGAACGAGCAAGGCGACGAGCGCCTCCACTGCGAGGCGTGTGGCGCCCGGTCTGCCGTCTGATTACTGCAGCCGCTTGAGATTCTCGAGGTCCCGGTCGGTCCGCATGAACTCCGCTAGCCGGCGGGTCGCGTGACAGTTCGGGCAGCTGAAATTGACGTTGTGCGCGGGCAACTCGCTGGGGGTGCTCTCCCAGTTCTTCGAGCATTCGGGACAGTCCAGCTGGACGAACGCCTCGTGAGCCATGTCCCACTGTCCAACGGGAGCGCAGAAAAAGGTTGTCGCGCTCCCGCGGACGAGCCTCAGTCCCAGGTGACCCAGACGAGGAAGGCGATGGCGAACGTCTCGAGGACGCGCAGCGCCATCAGCGCGGTGGCGGCGAGTTCCGGCAGCCCTCCGAACCAGCCCGCAAGCGTCGCGTGCATCATGAAGTAGTAGAGCCCGAGCGCGTTCTCCCCGAGGAGCAGCAGGCCGAACAGCAGCAGACCGAGCGTGTGCTTCGAGCCGAACCGACGGTAGTTCCGCGCCCAGATGACGCACAGCGCGAGGAGCAGCACCACGTTCACCCCCATCGCGACCCGCGAGACGTCGGCCCAGACTGTCATCTACACCACCGTTGGCAACTCCAACAGTTATACGCTTTCCCAAATTCGGCCGGTTCGAGCCCGGATTGCCCCATCATTCGACCTCCTCGACGATGTTCTCGACGGTGTCCCAGTTCGCTCGCACCCGGTCGGTCGGCAGGTAGATGGCACCGTAGTCGTCCCCGCTCGACTCCACGATGTCGTGCTCGACGAGCACGTCCAGGTGGTGACGAACCGTCTTGTAGTCCAGTTCGAGGTCCTCCGCGAGCTGGTTCGCGTTGCGCGGCTGCTCGTCGACGGCGCGCAGCAGGCGAACCCGGTTGGGGCCGCCGCGCGTGCCGGTCAACACGTACCAGAGCGCAGCCTCCATTGGTCGGGCCGTCGCGGCGGAGTACCGTAAAACCTCCCAACTGGGAGCGTAGCGGACGTTCGGGTCGGCGCTCACACGGTGAACAGGTGCCCCGACTCCGGGACGTCGAAGAGGCCGATGCGCGCGCCAGCGTCGAGCCACGCGTGACCGTAGGAGAACGCGGCGAGGGCGTTGACCGGGTCGTCGTGTTCCCGGAAGTGCCGCCCGTCCTCGAGGTAGGACTGTGCCATCTCCTCGTACTCGGCGGCCGCCTCGGCGAGCGGCGTCCCCGCCGGTGGGACTGACTCGGCCTCGTCCAGCGCCTCGGCGAGCAACCCCTCGTAGCGGTCCATCTTCTCGTGGAGGTCCGCGGTCATGGTCGTCTCTCCGTGGAGTGGCGGCGTAAGCGCTTGGGTGTCTCGAAGCGGCACCCAGTTCGGTCAACACAATCTACAAACCCCGTGGTCGTCGAAGTAGAGGTATGAGCGACGAGCCCCGAGTGGAGATCTACACGAAAAACGACTGCCCGTACTGCGAGAAGGCGAAGGAGCTCTTCGACGCGAAGGGCGTCGACTACGTGACGTACAACGTGACCGGCGACGACGACCTGTTCGCGGAGATGAAGGAGCGCGCGAACGGCAGGGAGACCGCACCCGAGGTGTTCGTCGACGACGAACTGATCGGCGGCTGGGACGACACCAGCGAACTCGACCAGACCGGCGAACTCGACGAACTGCTCGGCATCGCCGACGACGGACCGGACGTCGAGGCGCACCGCAAACTCATCATCACCGGAACCGGCATCGCGGCGCTGACCGCGGCCATCTACGCGGGCCGCTCGAACAACGACCCGCTGCTGTTCGAGGGCGACGAACCCGGTGGACAGCTCACGCTCACCACCGAGGTGGACAACTACCCCGGCTTCCCGGAGGGCATCTCTGGGCCGGACCTCATCAACAACATGAAAGAGCAGGCCGAGCGCTTCGGCGCCGACATCGAACACGGCATGGTGGCGTCTGTCGACGACTCGGTGCGCCCGTTCCGCGTCGAACTGACCGACGGCACCGTCTACACGGCGGACGCCGTCATCGCGGGCTCCGGCGCCAGCGCGCGCACTCTCGGTATCCCGGGCGAGGACGAACTGATGGGCTTCGGCGTCTCGACCTGTGCGACCTGCGACGGCGCGTTCTTCAAGGGCGAGGACATGGTCGTCGTCGGCGGCGGCGACGCGGCCGCCGAGGAGGCCACGTTCCTCACGAAGTTTGCGGACACCGTCTACCTCGTCCACCGCCGCGAGGACCTCCGCGCGGAGGACTACTGGGAGGACCGCGTCCAGAAGCACGTCGACGCCGGCGACATCGAGGTGCTGTGGAACACGGAGGCTCTCGAGGTCGAGGGCTCGAAGGAAGGCGGCGTCGAGAGCGTCACGCTGGCCGAGCACCCCGAGGGCCACCCGACGGAGAAACTCGACGCGGAGCAGACCGAGGAGTTCTCGCTGCCGGTCGGGGCGTTCTTCGTCGCCATCGGCCACACGCCGAACACGGAGTACCTCCAGGACACGGGCGTCGAACTCGACGAGGAGGGGTACATTCTGACGAAGGGTGGCGAGGGCGGTGAGCAGACCCACACCGACGTCGAGGGCATCTTCGGCGCGGGCGACGTCGTCGACGCCCACTACCAGCAGGCGGTCACCGCGGCCGGCATGGGCTGCAAGGCTGCCATCGACGCCGACGACTACCTCGAGAGCGAGGCTGCGGCGGCGACCGGCGAAGGCAGCGAAGCGGCGCCCGCCGACGACTGACGCCGGGTCCCGGCCGAGAACTGCGTACCCACATCCCTTTTAGGCGCCGTCGCCTCGGTGCGAGTATGAACGAGACCACGTTCACCATCGAGGACGCGGACGGCAACACAGACGAACTCACGCTTCCCGCCGAACTCGTCGAACTGTTCAGCGAGGAAGACGACGACTCCCAGGCGCAGGTCGTCGGCGACATCTCGCTGATGGCGTTCGCCCAGCGCGCGCACATGGTCGTCCACCACAACGAGGACAACCCGAGCGAGGAACTCCAGGCCATCGAGGAGGCGACTCTCGACCAGTTCGAGGAGCGCTTCGGGATGACGTACGGCGAGGCGACCGGCCACCAGCACTAAGCGATTCCCGACGGCTGCGCTCGAGGGCGTGACAGCAGGTAGCCCGATGACCAGATTTTGGACGCAGGTTCTTCAGGCCGGCTGCTACTCCAGATAGCCGATATCCTGGAGGTGTTCTTCGAGGTCACCGTTCCGTGACTCTTCGACCGTCCGCGACCCGTCGATCGGGTCGCGAGTTGAAACGGGGGACTCTGTGCCGGCGATCTCGTCTATCACCGTTCCGTCCACGTCGCTCGGAACCGCCGAGTCGAGGGCGTGGAGGACCGTCGGGGCCACGTCGAGAATCGACCGCTCGGAGAGGCTCTGGGCCTCGATGTCCGGGCCGGCCGCCAGCAGCATTCCGACCGGGTGGTTCCCGGACGTCCAGGACATGACCTGGGACTCGAACGTCGAGGGGACGATGCCGCCGTAGATCTCCCACCCGTCATGACTGGACAGCAGGAGGTCCGGTGCGTCAGGGACGAACGGGCCCTCGTAGACGTCTTCAGCGGGTTGCACGTCCGAGAGCACCTGTTCGCCCTCGTGAGTCAGGTCCGCCAGCTGCTGGCGGAGCTCTTCTCGTACGCTCGAATAGTCGTCGCCCAGCCGATCGCGGTTGAGGTAGAGCGGCCCCTGACTGAACGCGAGGGCGTCGGTCTGTTCCCAGTCGACCTCCTCGGCCAGCTCCGCGCTCGATATCGGGAACTTCGACGGCATCATTCGGTCGTACACGGGTTCTGGGAGGAACCGCCGGCCGTACGCTGCCATCTTCTTCGGCGACACTTCGAGGGATTCGAGCGTACTGTACAGCTTCTGTGAGAGCCCCGGCCCGGACGAGGAGTCCGAGGAGAGCGAGAGATAGTCGTTGTCGAGGAGCCACCGATTGACGACGAACGTGTGCTCGATGTGGCCGTGGCCGTGGTCCGAGTAGAGCAGGAGTAACGTGTCCTCGGTGTCTATCTGGCCGAGGCGCTCGTCGATCAGCTCCCAGGCACGACTCGTCTCCTCACCGTCCCCGTACTTGTGCTCGAGGGCGTTGATGTAGAATAGGGTGAGGTGGACGTAGTCGTAGTCGTCTTCGAGGATGTCCGACAGCAGGTCGAAGCGGGAGTCGATAACGTCGTAGGCCGTCTCCAGTCCGTCTGGTGTCGTGACGTCGTCTATCGTGGTCTGCCAGTCGTACCGCTCGGTGAGTTCGCGCTCGAACTCCGGCGGATGGGTGATCGACTGCTCAGAGTCCCCGCCTGGGTCGAACGCTGCGCCGAACCCCGAAACCATCGTCCCTTCTATCGCCTTCGGGGGGTACGTCATCGGGACGTTGAGGACGGCAGAGCGATGGCCGTCCTCACCGAGGTAGTCCCAGACGTCGGCCGTCTCGAACGAATTTGCGTCGGGCGAGGTGATCTCTCCGCGCTCCCGGTCGACGTTCAGCCACCAGAAGACACCGAGTTTCCCCGGGTTCTTGCCCGACGTCGAGCAGCGCCACGCCGGGCACGTCACGGGCGGTGTGACCGACCGTAGCGGGGCGCGGACCCCCTCGTTCGTGAGTTCCGCGAGGTTGGGCAGGCGGCCCTCGTCGATGAGTCGGTCGAGTTTGTGCCACGCTGCACCGTCGAGTCCGATCGAGACGACGCGGGTCATCTATCACCGGCCCCCGTCGTGGACTGGTGGACCGACCGTTCGAGTCTGGAAGCCATCGATGAGAACGTGTTCGCTACTCGTATCCGTTGTTATAACGCCCGTTCACGCGGTAGCCGTCCCGTTCGTAGATTCGAGCCCGAACTGGTCGAGAACGACGAAGCGGACAGATATTGGAGGGTCTCGCTAACGAGTGAGTGTGTTCGTCTGAAGCCACGACGGTCGTACTTTTGTCGGAGAGAGTGGGGGAACCATTGCCACCACACTCAGTAAGGGGGGTGTACCAATCAACGGTGGACACAACACTCTGATTCATGTCACGGAACGGGTCTGACCGGCGAGAACCAGCCAGTCGTGAGTGGGCGACAGACAGTGTTCAGAACCACAGTGTATCGGTTCTCCCCGGCGGACAGTCACTCGGCATCGCTGGACGTGGAAACTGGGCTCTCGAACGCTCCCGGCCGTTCCACAGCTGATAAGCAGTGCGCGTACTCAGCCTCGTCACCAACGACACCGCCAACTTCTACCGCCAGCAGGTCGCGGGCCTCCGGAACCGCGGCCACACCGTCGATACGCTCCCCGTGCCCGGGAACATCGGAACCGACGGGGAACGCACCGGGAGTAGACCCGTTTCGTCGTACCTCTGGTACTATCCACGAGCGGTCGTCGCCGCGGCCGGAGCGTACGACGTCGTCCACGCCAACTACGGGCTAACCGGCCCGCCGGCGGTTCTCCAGCCGTTCCACCCGGTCGTACTCACCCTGTGGGGGAGCGACGTGACGGGGGACATCTCGCTTCTCAGCCGTGCCTGTGCCCGGTTCGCGGACGCCGTCGTCGTGATGTCCCGGGAGATGGCGGACATCGTCGGCGGCGACTGTCACGTGATTCCACACGGTGTCGAGTTCCAGACGTTCCGGCCACTGCCACAGTCGACTGCGCGCACGGAGGTCGGCTGGGACTCCGAGGCCCACCAGGTACTGTTCCCCTATGGCCCTGCACGGGAGGAGAAGAACTTCTCGCGAGCGGAACGCATTGTGGAAGAGGCGAGGACTCGACTCGATGACCCGGTAGAACTGCAGACCATGTCAGGAGTACCGCACGAACGCGTCCCGTGGTACATGAACGCCGCCAACGCGATGCTCCTCACCTCCACGCGGGAGGGGTCGCCGAACACGGTGAAGGAAGCGCTCGCCTGCAATCTCCCGGTAGTCACGACCGACGTCGGGGATACCGCCCAGCGGGTCGAAGGAGTCACGCACTCGACGGCCAGCAACGACGACGAGGTGCTCGTGGACGCGCTCGTCGCGGTGCTCCGTTCCGGGGAACGCTCCAACGGCCGAGAGGCAGTTGCGGACCTCCAGCTAGCGAATCAACTCGACCGGATCGAGGCGGTCTACCGACAGGTGGTCTGACTTTGCGCAGTTCGGCCGCGTCTCTGCGCAGGCTGGTTCACCGGACTGCGACAGCGTCCGTCGACTCGCCGCCGCGCTCCCTAGCAGTCGTACCGGAGCAGTACGCCGTCGTCGAGGCGCTCGACGCCCGTCAGCGCTAGCTCCGGGAAGTCGTCGACGAACCCTTCGCCGTCGGCGAGCGTCGGGGCGTCACGGCCGCCGATTATCTTCGGTGCGACGTACACTGACAGTTCGTCGACGAGGCCGGCCTCGAACAGCGAGAAGATGAGTTCGCCGCCGCCCTCGACCATCAGGCGCTCGACGCCGTGGCTCTCCAGTTGCGGGAGTGCGTCCGGGAGCCAGACGCGGTTCTCGCCCGCGACGACCACCGTCGCGCCGGCCTCTTCGAGGGACTTGCGGTGGCCCCGGGGCTCCTCCTCGGCGACGAGGACGAACGTCTCCGCGGTGCCGTCGAGAATCTTCGCGTCGGGGGGCGTGCGTGCGTGCGAGTCCGCTACGACCCGGGCCGGGTGCGGGGAGTCCCCGCGTTCCTCGCGCTCGCGGATGCGGTCAGCGTCGTCGAGGGTGAGCGAGGGGTTGTCCGCGAGAACGGTGCCCACGCCGACCATCACGGCGTCGACGTCGGCGCGGAGGGCGTCCACGCGGTCGAAGTCCTCGGGCCCGCTGATGGCGACCTGCTCGCGGCGGCGCGTGGAGAGTTTCCCGTCCGCGCTCATCGCGGCGTTCACGACGACGTGCATACCCGGGGTAGGCGGCGGGGACGGGAAACCGGTTTCGCTCCACCGCGCGCTTGCGGGTTGCATCGCCCCCCGCTCGTCCGTCCGCGCCCTCCACCCTCCACACTGTCGGCCGCGCGCCCGCTCGCGGGAACTCTTTTATCCCGGGCTGCCCCACTTCAAGACGCATGAACATCGACGATCACGCCGAGGAGCTCGCCTCCGACCTCGGTGTAGACAAAGCGGAGGTCAAAGAGAACCTGCAGAACCTCGTGGAGTACAGCGTCCCGGTAGAGGAGGCCAAGCGGAGCCTGCGCCGGAAGTTCGGCGACGAGGGCGAAGGCCAGTCGGGCGGTCCGACCGCCGCGAACATTGCCGACATCGGACCTGACAGCGGCAACGTCACCGTCACGGTGAAAGTCCTCACGGCCGGGCAGCGCTCCATCCGCTACCAGGGCGACGACCACGTCATCCGGGAGGGCGAACTCGCCGACGAGACCGGAACGCTATCCTACACCGCGTGGGAGGACTTCGGCCTCGAACCCGGCGACACGGTCACCATCGGGAACGCGAGCGTCCGCGAGTGGGAGGGCAACGCCGAGTTGAACTTCGGCGAGTCCGCCTCGGTCAGCAAGGCCGACGACATCGACGTCCCCGACGACGTGGGCGGCGACCGCGACCTCGCCGACCTCCAGCCCGGCGACCGCGGCCGAAACGTCGAGGTGCGCGTCACAGAGGTCGAGACGCGGACCATCGACGGCCGCGACGGCGAGACGGAGATTCTGAGCGGCGTGCTCGGCGACGAGTCCGCCCGCCTCCCGTTCACCGACTGGAACCCCCACGACGAACTCACCGAGGGCGCCTCCGTACGCCTCGAGGACGTCTACGTCCGGGAGTTCCGGGGCGTCCCGTCCGTGAACGTCTCGGAGTTCTCGACAGTCTCGACCCTCGACCGTGAGGTCGAAATCGGCGGTCCGACCCGCCTCACCATCCGTGAAGCCGTCGAACGCGGCGGCGCCTACGACGTGGAACTCGTCGGCAACGTCATCGAGGTGCGGGACGGCTCCGGGCTCATCCAGCGCTGTCCGGAGTGCGGTCGCGTGGTCCAGAAGGGACAGTGCCGCCAGCACGGCGACGTCGAGGGCGAGGACGACCTGCGCGTGAAGGCCATCCTCGACGACGGCACGGAGACCGTCACGGTCGTCCTGGACCGCGACCTCACCGAGAGGGTGTACGGCGGCGGCATCGAGGACGCACGCCAGCAGGCCCGCGACGCGATGGACCAGGAGGTCGTCGCGGACACCATCGCGGAGAAACTCGTCGGCGCGGAGTACCGCGTGCGCGGCCACCTCTCGGTCGACGAGTACGGCGCGAACCTCGAGACCGTCGAGTTCGACGAGAGCGACGACGACCCAGCGGAGCGCGCCCGTAGCTTCCTCTCGGAGGTGGAAGCATGAGTTCCGTCCCACGCTTCCTCACCTGCGGTGAGACTGCGCGTGACGACCTCACCCTCACCACCACGGGGTGGTTCGCGTGAGCGAGTCCGAGGAGATAAACCGACGCGAAGTCGCCTACCGGCTGTTCGCGGCGGAGTTCGACGACGCAGACTACAGCTACGCCGAGAGCGACGAGGAGCGCGCGCCGAACTACGTCGTAACGCCGACGGGAGCGCGGGTCAACCGCGTGTTCGTCGTCGGTGTGCTCACGGAGATCGAGCAGGTCAACGAGGACGTCGTTCGCGCCCGGGTCGTCGACCCGACGGGCGCGTTCGTCGTCTACGCCGGCCAGTACCAGCCTGAAGCACTCGCCGCCCTCGAATCAGCCGAGACGCCGTCGTTCGTCGCAGTGACCGGGAAGGCCCGTACGTTCTCGCCGGACGACTCCGACGTCGTCTACACGTCCATCCGGCCTGAGACGGTTAGCGAGGTGGACGCCGACACCCGCGACCGCTGGGTGGTCACCACCGCCGAGCAGACCGTCGACCGCGTGGCCACGATGGCCGCGGCCTACCAGCGCGTCGAACGCGACGACCAGCTCCGCCAGGTCCTCGAATCTGCGGGGGTGGACTACGGACTCGCCGCGGGCATCCCGCTCGCGCTCGACCACTACGGTACGTCACCAGCCTACCTCGCGGCGGTCCGGGAACTCGCCCTCGACGCTGCCCGCGTCGTCTCCGGCGACGTGGAGTCCGCCGGCGAACTGGAACTCTCCCCCGACCAGGGCGGCGAGGTCCCGCTCGACTTCGCCGCGGACCTCGGCGACGTCGACGTCGAGCAGCCCGAAGCTGAACCCGAGCCGGAAACTGCCGAAGCGGAGCCCGCGACCACCGAGGCGGAAGCGGTCGAGACCAGGGCGACGGAGTCCACAGAGGCCGAATCCGAGACTGCCGAGACCACCGAAGACGCGTCCGAAGCCGCCGAGGTCGAGGCGTCCGAACCGGCGGCCGAGGACGGGGAGCCGGCGGACGCCGAACCGGCGTCCACCTCTAAGGAACCGGACGAGACAGCGACCGCGGAGACGGCGACGGCGGACGCAGAGACCGACACCACCGAAACGACGACTGCGGACGCGGACGAAACCAGTGGCGACGCCGAACCTGCCACGGAGGACGCGGCGTCCAGCGACGGCGAGATGTACGAACTCTCCGAGGACGAGCGCCAGGAGGTAGAGGAGAACTACGACGTCGGCTTCAGCTCGGGCGACGAGATTCCGGAGTCCGGCGAGACCGACCTCGACGAGCCCGAGCCGGACGCGGAGACCGGGGAGACCGCCGAGACGGCAGAGACGAACGGTGGAGACGACGAAGCGGACGACCTTGGTGACTTCGACGAGACCGACGAGGCGTTCGACGAGTCCCAGGAGGACGACGCCGACGACCTCGACGACTTTACCGAGGACGCCTACGACGAGTCGTCCTCCGACAGGGAGGACGACGAGGCGGGATCGATGGAACTCGATCTCGAGGACTACGTCGTCGACCTGATGGGCGAACTCGACGACGGCGACGGCGCGAGCCGCGAGTCAATCGTCGCCACGGCCGTCGACGAACACGACGTCGACGAGGGTGAGGTCGAGGACGCCATCCAGTCCGCGCTGATGAGCGGACGCTGCTACGAGTCCGGCGACGACCACTTGAAGGCCATCTGAGCGGATGGCGCTCGTCGAGCCAGTGCCGGGCGCACCCGCCGCCATCGCGGACGTCGGTAGTAGAGCGCTCGTGGTCGCAGACTACCACGCGGGCATCGAGAGGTCGCTGCGCCGCGAGGGACTCGAAGTGCGGAGCCGTAGCACCCAGCGCCGCGAGCGCCTGCTGCGACTCGTCGAGGAGACCCGTGCCGACCGGGTGATCGTTCTCGGCGACCTGGGCCACGACATCGCGACGCCGGTCGGCGACGAGCGCGAGGAACTCGCGGAGCTGTTCGACGCCCTGACCGTGCCAGTGACGCTCGTCGTCGGCAACCACGACGGCGGCATCGGCGACGAGTTCGACATCGAGGTGACGCCGCCGGAGGGCGCGTGCATCGGGGACATCGGCTTCGCACACGGCCACACCTGGCCGAGCCCAGAGGTGCTCGAAGCGGAGGCGGTCTGCGTCGGACACGAACACCCGGCGGTCCGCCTGGAGGACGACGTCGGCGGCACGCGCGTCGAGCGGGCGTGGCTCCGCGGCCCACTGGTCGCCGCGCCGTTCGAGGAACACCACGGCGAGGCCATCGACGTGAACGGCGACCTCTCGGTGTTCCCGGCGTTCAACGACCTCTCCGGCGGGACCTGGGTGAACGTGGAGGGCCAGGGCTTCCTCGCGCCGTTCCTCCCCGAGGGCTGTCCGAACGCCCAGCTCTACCTGCTCGACGGGACGCGACTCGGCCGCTACGACCACGTGTAGCGGCCGTCAGTCGGACGCCATCTCCCGGAGTCGCCGGACGCTGTCGCGGTTGAAAGCGAACTCGTCGACGAGCAGTTCGACCGCCACGGTCACGTCGCGGCCCCCTGCCCACTCCATCACGGGGACGAAGTCGACTTCGCCGGTGCCGACCGGGATGTGGTCGTCTCCCCTGGAGCGAGCGTCGTGGACGTGCAGGTGGCTGACCATGTCGCCGTGGTCGGCGAGGAACGATTCGACAGCGTCCTGTCCGCCCTCGCGGAACGCGTGGCCGACGTCGAAGCAGACGCTCGCGCCCGCCTCCTCGACGACCGCCGGGAGTTCGTCGAGCGTGAAGCCGCCCGAGTACCCCATGTTCTCGACTGTGAGTTCGACACCTCGTTCGGCGGCGGCCTCGGCCAGCCAACTCGCCTGTTCGACGAACGCCGCTCTGTCCCCCTCGTCGTTCAGGCGGGTCTTCCCGTGGACGACAGCCTTCGTGGCGCCCAGGGTCGCCCCCACGTCCAGTGCGCGCTCCTGGTACTGTCGGATGCCCTCGTCCACTTCCTGGACTGTCGTCGCGAGGTGGGGAAAGTGCGGGAGGTGGACCGTGCAGTCCAGGCCAGCGGCGTCGAGTTCGTCGCGCCAGTGCTCGGCGTCGATGTCGTCGACCGGATTGTCCCGGGGATTGAGCGCGGGTTCCACGAAGTCGAAGGAGTCGGTGTCACCTTCGACGACGTCGATGTGCGGTCCGACGGTGGTTCCGACCTTCATCGGTGGGAGTGGCGTGGCGCTCCCTGAAAGCGGTTCTGTGAACGTTTCTTCACCGGCGACGTGCTTTTGGCCGTCACACCCCTACGACGGACAGTGACTGAGACGCGGGGGATGGACGCGTTCTCGCACCTCGGCCCCGAGGTCCGCGAGGCGCTCTCCGAGCGCGGATTCTCCACGCCCACGGAGCCACAGCGCCGCGCGATTCCGGCGCTCGCGGACGGGCGAAACGGCCTCGTCGTCGCGCCGACTGGCACCGGGAAGACGGAGACGGCGATGCTCCCGGTGTTGAACAGCATCGCCGAGCAGGGGGCGCCGGAGGGGTTTGCTGCGCTGTACATCACGCCGCTGCGGGCGCTCAACCGCGACATGCGCGAGCGCCTCGACTGGTGGGGGGAGACGCTGGGCATCGACGTCGACGTGCGCCACGGCGACACGACGCAGTACCAGCGCACGAAGCAGGCGAACGACCCGCCGGACGTGCTCGTGACGACACCGGAGACGCTGCAGGCGATGCTCAGCGGAGAGAAACTGCGGAACGGGCTCGCCGACGTGCGCCACGTCGTCGTCGACGAGGTCCACGAACTCGCGGGCGCGAAGCGGGGGACACAGCTCTCCATCGGCCTAGAGCGACTCGTCGAGCTGGCGGGGAACTTCCAGCGAATCGGCCTCTCTGCCACCGTCGGCGACCCGAAGGAGGTCGGCGCGTTCCTCACGGGGGGACGGGGCTGCGAAATCATCGAGGTGGACGTGGCCTCGAAGGTCGACTTCACGGTCAGGGAACCAGAGGTGACGCGGGCGGACGAGCGGATGGGGAACGAACTGATGACCAGCCCCGAGATGGCGAGCCACGTCCGGGAGATTCGGCGCATCGTCGAGGCCCACGACTCGGTGCTCGTCTTCGTGAACACGCGCCAGACGGCCGAGGCGCTGGGCTCGCGGTTCAAGGAACTCGACGCGAACATCGGCGTCCACCATGGGTCGCTGTCGAAGGACGCCCGCATCGAGGTCGAGGACCAGTTCAAGGCCGGGGAACTCGACGGCCTGCTCTGCACGTCCTCGATGGAACTCGGCATCGACGTCGGGCGCATCGACCACGTCGTGCAGTACGCGTCGCCCCGGGAGGTTGCCCGCCTGCTCCAGCGCGTCGGCCGCGCGGGCCACCGCCGCGACGAGGTCAGCGAGGGCACTGTCATCACTGGCCACCCGGACGACACGTTCGAGGCGCTCGCTATCGCCCGGCGGGCGGCCGCCGGGGACGTTGAGACGACCCAGATACACCACGGTAGCCTCGACACCGTGGCGAACCAGATCGTCGGCATCGCAATGGACTTCGGTGAGACGAGCGCCCGCCACGCCTACCAGATACTCACCCGGGCGTACCCGTTCCACGACCTCAAGGAGTCGACGTTCCGCGAGGTGGCCCTGGAACTCCACTCGAACCGCGTCGTCTACGTCGACGAGGAGGAGGACACCATCTCCAAATCTGGCGGCACGTGGCAGTACTACTACGCGAACCTCTCGATGATTCCGGACGAGGAGACGTACGACGTCTACGACATGGCCGCGGGCCGGCAGGTCGGGACACTCGACGAGCGCTTCGTCGTGAACTTCGTCGAACCCGGCGCGACGTTCGTCCAGCGCGGGGAGATGTGGCGCATCACGAACATCGACGAGGAGGAAGAGGAGGTCAACGTCTCGCCCATCGAAGACCCGGCGGGCGAGGTGCCGTCGTGGACAGGCCAGGAGATTCCAGTCCCCTACGACGTGGCCCAGGAGGTCGGCGAGATGCGCGAGGTGGCCGGCGACCAGCTCGCCGCGGGCGGGACCCGCGAGGGCGTGGCCCGCGAGTTCACGACTCGCTACCCGACCGACCAGTACACCACCGAGCAGGCGCTCGACCAGGTCAGCCGGCAAGTCGAGGCCGACACGCCGGTGCCGACCGACGACCGACTCGTCGTCGAGCAGATGGGACAAACCATCGGCGTGAACGCCTGCTTCGGCCACGAGACCAACGAGACGCTCGGGCGCCTGCTCTCGTCACTGCTCGGCCAGCAGACCGGCTCCTCGGTGGGGATGGACGTCGGACCCTACCGCATCGAACTGGAGGTTCCGGCGCGCGTGAGCGCCAACGAGGTGGTCGACCTGCTCCGCGAGACGGACCCCGACCACGTCGAACCGCTGCTGGAACTCAGCCTGAAGCGCTCGGACACGCTGAAGTTCACGCTCGCGCAGGTCGCCGCGAAGTTCGGGGCGCTCAAGCGATGGAAAGGTCGGGATGGCGTCGGCCTCTCCCGCCTCCTCGGCGCGCTCGAGGACACGCCGGTGTACGACGAGGCCATCCGCGAGGTATTCCACACGGACCTCGACGTCGAACGCGCGAGCGCCGTACTCGAGGCCATCCAGTCCGACGAACTCGACGTGGAAATCGTCGGCGAGCGCACCGCCATCGGCACCGGCGGGCGGTCGTCCGGTCAGGAGCTACTCACCCCGCAGAACGCCGACGCGAGTGTCGTGCAGGCCATCCGGGACCGCATCCAGGACGACCGCGTGAACCTCTTCTGCACGCACTGCAAGGACTGGGAGCGCGAGACGACGGTGAGCCGCGTGAGCGACCAGCCAGAATGCCCGCGCTGTGGGTCGACGCGCATCGCCGCGCTGTCGCCGTGGGCCGACGAGGTGGTCACCGCGGTCCGGGCGGACGAGAAGGACGAGGAACAGGAGAAGCAGACCGAGCGGGCCTACCGGAACGCGAGCATCGTCCAGAGCCACGGCAAGCAAGCGATAATCGCGCTCTCCGCCCGCGGCGTCGGCCCGCAGAACGCCGCCCGCGTCATCAACCGCCACCGGGAGGACGAGGCCGACTTCTACCGCGACATCCTCGAACGCGAGCGGGAGTACGCCCGCACGAAGGCGTTCTGGTAGAGTGCCCACCGCAACCGCGTCCGTGACCGCAACGCGTTCCACGCTCGGCGACGAACAGGGCGTATGACCGAGGACGCGCCGGAAGGCGAGGGGACACTCTACCTCTGTTGGCCCGACGGACTGCGGCCGCCAGACCCGGAGGTTCCCGACGAGTTCGCGCTCCGGAAGAGCCGGTTGGCGGGCCGCGACAGGGCGGCGGTCCTCGACCTCGTCGAGGCGGGCGGGTGGGCGGTCGACGACGAGACCTTCGACGCCTTCCGCGACCGCGTGCTGCCCAACGGCTGCTTCGTGGCGGTCGAGCGCGCGACGAACGCCGTCGTCGGCACGTGTTCCGGCATCCACAATCCGGACGCCGGCGACCACTACTTCCCGTTCGGCGGCGAACTAGCTTATCTCGTCGTCGATCCGGCACACCGCAGGGAGGGACTCGGACGGGCGCTCGCTGCGGCGGCGACCCGGCGCCTGCTCGACGCCGGCTACCACAGCGTCCGCGTCGGCGTAGAATCCGACCGATTGCCAGCAGTACGACTCTCCCTCGACGCCGGCTACGCCCCGTTCCTGCTGGACGACACCGACGTCGGTCGCTGACGGAGCGTCTTCGACACACTCGGTCTCCCTTTCGACCCCGAGCGGAGCGTCCGGCCAGAGTGACTGCGGGCGACTCGAGTGCCCGACATCACGGCGACGTCAGTCGAACGCGTAGGTCATCCGCACGAGTTCCTCGGTACCGCCCTCCGGCACCTCGAACTCCGGGCCGAACACCTCGAAGCCGACGGACTCGTAGAACGGGACGAGGCCGTCCCGGCAGAGCAGAGAGACGCCCGGAGCGGACTGGAGGTCGGGGTGGTTCACGACTGCCTCCATCAGCGTCTCGCCGTGGCCGTCGTCGCGGTGGTCCGCGGCGACGATGAGATCGTAGAGGTTCGCGTAGTACTGGTAGTCGGTGAGGACGCGGGCGGCGGCGACCAGTTCACCGTCGGCTTCGATCCCGACGGCTACCTCGGTCTCCGTGAGCGCCTCACGGACGGTCGGTACGGTCCTGTCCGCCCACCACTCGTACTCCTCGTAGAGCGCAGTCAGCGCCGGGGCGTCGTCGGGTGTGAGGTCGCGGACGGTCGGCATCGGGTGATAGATGGTGGGTGCTGTGGAAGTCGATTACGGTGGTGTGTGGGGTGGTACCAGCCATCCCAAAATCGAGGTAGGGAAACCCTACCTGGTCAGTCGCAATCGCTGCTGTACGTCACAAGCTATTCATAGCGGTGTTGCAAAGTAGCGGCTATGACAGGTAGTCCCCGCCTGCGCGGACGGAAGGCGTTGCTCGCAGTCGCGCTGGCTGCGATGCTTGTGACGGCAGGTTGTACAGGCATCCTCGGCTCCGGCGGCGAGAGTGGCGGTAGCGGCGCACAGCTCGACAGCGTGCCCGCGAACGCCGAGTTCGTCGGCTACGTCGACGCCAGCGGAATGGTCGGCGACGACTCGCTGCGGACGCTCGCCAACACGGCCCTCGAGACCCAGGCCCAGACGTCCCAGTACTACGAGGGACCGGAGAGCGTCTCCGAGATGCTGGACACGCTTGAGGAGGAGTCCGGACTCGACCCCCAGAAGTTCAACGACGTGACGTTCTTCGGGTCGCCCGGCGACACCGTGGCGACGAACGCCGAGCAGGCCGGCATGATCGTCACCACGGAGTTCTCCGAGGACGAGATCATCTCCTCGATGGAGGAGTCCGGCACCGAACTCGCCGAGGAGTCCTACGGCGACACGACCGTGTACACGTACGGCTTCGAGAACCAGAACGCGGTCGCGGCGCTCGGTGACGGCACGTTCGCACTCGGCGACACGGCCGCAGTGAAGAGCGTCGTCGACGTGGAGTCCGGCGACGCAGACGCACTCAGCGGCGAACTGCGCTCGGAGTACAAGGACACGGACGACGGCTACGTCCGCTTCGCCATGAACGTCCCACAGGAGCAGATTCCGAGCGAACAGCTCGGGGCGAACTCTCCGCTCGACACGAGCGCGTTCAACACCGTCCAGTTCGTCTCCGGGTCGTTCTCGACGTCCGGTGACAGCGTCACCGCGAACGTCAACATGGTCAGCGAGTCCAGCGGGGACGCCTCCCGGACCGCGGACCTCGTCGACGGGGCCCTCTCCATCTAGTCGGGCGTCGGCAACGAGCAGATTCGGTCCACTCTGGAGAAGCTCTCCGTCTCCCAGAACGGCGACACCACGACAGTCTCGTTCACCGACAACGTCGAGAACCTCCAGGAGCTCGTCGAGACGATGTACACGATGAACGCGGGCGCCTCCGCGACGGCGAGCGGGAGCGCCTCGGACGCATAGATGGATTTCTCGTCCCTGCTCGGCAAGGAGCTGACGTGGGGGCGGCACAAGATTCTCGCGCTGTTCGCTATCCTCGTGGTGCTCCCTGCGGTGTTCGCGTACGCGACCTTCGGCTTCCAGCACGTGCTCCCGACGGACACGCCGATAGCTATCGCGCCCCAGACCGCCGCAGTGACCGAGGACGACCTCAACATCGCGACGGCGGCGGTGACCGTCTTCAGCGACCCGCAAACGTTCACGACGCAGTCGTCGGCGATGCACGCACTCGCCCGCGAGCAGGTGTATGCCGTCGTTACGGTGCCGCCGAACCTCACGGACGGGTCGCTCGGCACCGCGCAGTTCGGGGTGTACGTCGACGGGAGCGTCGTCCCGTACCTCACCCCCGCCCAGGCCATCGAGAACATCGTCGCCTACGGCCTCGACGGGACCCTCCCGCGGGAGGTGGAGGTGACGAGACACGTCGTCGGGACGGAGTACTCGCTGTCGTCGTACCTTGTGCCGACGTTCGTACTCACGCTCGTCGCGCTCGTGGCGCTGGTCTACTTCCCGTACACGTTCGACTCCGAGGCCGCGGTTCTCGACCGCCTGCGCGTGGAGACGTCGCTGCACGCCGTGGTCGCGAGCAAACTCGCGTTCTTCGCCGCGCTGCTGATCGTCCCGCTGGCGGTGTTCGACCTGATGAGCATCTACATGGGCGCCGGCGTCCAGGTCCTCGGCGTCGGCACCGTCGTCGTCACACTGCTGACCTTCCTGTTGCTCGCGCTGACAGCGGCGACGGTGATGTTGCTCGTCGGCTTCGGGGCCTGGGGGCGCATCGTGAACCTCCTCGTCCTGCTGTTCGTGCTCGGCTTCTCGGGGTTCGCGTACCCGGTGGGGTTCTTCTCGCCGGCGCGGCGGTGGCTGGTCCGCCACGTCCCGACGCACTACGCGGCCATCTCGACCAGGGGGTTCGTGTTGCGTGACGACCCCATCGGCCTGTACGCCGACTGGCTGCTCGGTCTCGCTGCCGCCGTCGTGGTCGCGGCGCTGGCGTTCGCTGGCGCGGTTGAACTGTACGAACGGAGGGCCTGATGCTCGAAGCATACAATCTCGGGAAGACGTACGACGGAACGACCGCCCTCGACGGCGTGAGCGTCGCGTTCGGGGAGGGACTGCACTGCGTCGCTGGCCCAAACGGCTCTGGGAAGACGACCCTGATGCGACTGTTCGCGGGTCTCACCCGCCCGGACTCGGGCAGCGTCTCGACCCCCGACTCGCTGGGTTACGCCTTCCAGGTGCCCAACGTCTACCCCGAACTGACGGTCCGGGAGAACCTCGACGTGTTCGCGTCGCTGACCGGCGCGAGCGCGTCCTGGCGGGAGACGCTGGTCACGCGACTGCGACTCGGACCGGAGCGTGACCGGGCGGCGACCGACCTCTCGGGCGGGTTCCGGAAGAAACTCGACCTCGCGCTCGCGCTCCTGAAGCGCCCCGACGCGCTCATCCTCGACGAACCGCTGGCGGACCTCGACCCAGCCACTCGTCGCCGTCTCGTCGCCGTCGCCACGGAGTACGCCGACGACCACTGCGTCCTCGCGTGCACGCACAACCTCGCGGCGTTCCGCGACGAGTACGAGACGCTGACGGTGCTCGTCGACGGCCGAATCCGGAGAGAGTGGACTCGGGAGGAGTTGACGACCGGCCCCGCCAGCGCGTACGACGGACTGTTGGCAGAGCTACAATCTCAGCGGGGCAACGGTTTTTAGCACTGGCCACCCATCCTCTACCATGGTCGAGGCGACAGAGCGGGACGACATGACCTGGTACCGCTGTGAGGGATGTGGTCTCATGTTCGACGATCAAGGAGACGCCCGCCAGCACGAGGAGAACTGCGACGGCGAGGGTCCCTCCTATCTGCAGTAGGCCAGGCTACGATTCGGGAAACAGTTCGTAGGAGTACTCGCCGATCTCGTCCTCCTCGAAGACGAACACCCGGCCGCGCGCCTCCTCCGGGTCGGCCGTCACTTCTATCGCGTAGCCGTCTACCTGGACTGTCACACCAGGGAACAGTTCCTCCTCCTCGCCCGGGTCCAGCAGGACGCGACCGACACCAGAGGACTCGAGGATGTCGTCGTGGGTCTTCAGGTCGTTGACGTAGACGAGAACGCCCTCCGTCTCGGAGGGGTCCGTGACGAGTACGTGGACGTCCTTGCCGGGTCGACATCTGACCGTCCCGTGGACCTTCTCGGGGACGCCGTTGTAGAACGTCCGGCGGCCGTCGGTGTACTCGACGTAGACGCCACCCTCGTCGAGCTCGACGCCGATGGTGCTCGGCGCGATGTCGTTGCGGGCGCTCATGACTGTGGGTTTTCGGCGTGACAGGAAAAGCCCGCCGTTTGCCCGCGAAGACCGGCCGTTGCCCCAAGCGCCAGTCGTAAGTACGACCCGTGGCAGGTTCACACATGGACGGCCGTGCAGTCGCACCAGCCGCGGGCACGGTGTTGAACGCGCTAGCGACCGGCGTCGGGAGCGCGTTCGCCATCGACTTCGACGTGACCGCGTCGGTATCCCTCGACCCGGACGCCAGCCGCGTGACCGGTGAGGTCGTCGACCACCCGGGCGCGGACACCGCGCTGGTCGAGCGCTGCGTCTCCCTCGTGACCGAGGAGTTCGGCGACGGCGAGGGCGGCACGGTCAGGACCGAGACGGAGATACCGCTGGCCTCGGGGCTGAAGAGTTCGAGCGCGGCGGCGAACGCGACGGTGCTCGCGACCCTCGACGCGCTCGGCCGCGCCGAGGAGGTCCAGCGCGTCGACGCGGCGCGAGTCGGCGTGCAAGCCGCACGCGAGACAGGCGTGACGGTCACAGGCGCGTTCGACGACGCCAGCGCGAGCATGCTCGGCGGCCTAACGATGACCGACAACGAGGCGGACGAACTGCTGTTCCGCGAAGAGGTGGAGTGGGACGCCGTCGTCTGGACGCCGCCCCGCCAGTCGTTCTCCGCGGATGCCGACGTGACCCGGTGCGAGCACGTCGCGCCGCTGGCCGAGCACGTCGCCGACCTCGCGGCACGCGGCCAGTACGGCACTGCGATGACGGTGAACGGACTGGCGTTCTGTGCGGCCCTCGACTTCCCGGCGGCGCCCATCGTGGACGCGCTCCCCCACGCAGACGGGGCGTCGCTGTCGGGCACGGGGCCGAGCTACGTCGCGGTCGGGGAGCGGGCGGCACTCAAGGAGGTGAAATCTGTATGGAACGAGAACCCGGGGACGGTCCGGCTGACGACGACGCGGCCGGACGGGGCCCGGACGACATGAGCCTGGACGAACTGCGCGCGGAGATCGAACAGATCGACCGCGAGATAGTCGACCTCATCGCGCGACGGACGTACGTCGCCGAGACCATCGCGGCCGTGAAGGACGAACGCGACATGGCGACCACCGACGAGTCCCAGGAGGAGGCCGTCATGGAGCGCGCCGGCCAGAACGCCGAAGCGTTCGACGTCGACCCGAATCTCGTGAAGGCCGTCTTCAGATTGCTCATCGAGTTGAACAAGGCCGAGCAGCGGGAGAGTCGGTAGCCGAAATCGGGAGTTTCGAGGCGTGTACTTGGCCACGATGGGTGGGACTTCTTCCGGTAGTGGCTCCATCGTTTCAGGGTTGGTGAGTGATTCGTTCCCGGGTCTGCCAGGTGGCCACGCTCGCCACCCAGTCGATGCGAAACGAGAATCAGGTTTCTGGAGGGATTCTTCCGACGAACGTCAATCGCTGCACACAGTCTGCTTCCCTACTCTCGCTTCCCTCGGAACACATCGTCGTAGGCCTCGTTTATCACCCGGACACCTTCTTTCGTGACGGTCATGATAGAGTGGTCCTTGATGCTGATGAGTCCGTCAGCGACTTTGTCGAGGAATTTTGCAGATTTGACAACTCCCCGGACTGGTATTTTCACTATCTCGAACGCCCGACGCGCGATCGATGAACCGGAATCTGGATCTGTCATCCGACTACACTTCGGTTATTGCCATGCGTAATCAGCCTGTGGGTAGACGCGACACTTCTAAATCGCACTCAGATCTCGCGGAATAGCGGGCGAAGCAGGTGAGGGACATTATGTCAAAATATCGAATTGACTATGTGCCATTTGGCATACCTCCTGCCCCGTGCTCCATAGTCCCGAACCCGGTCGACCTGGGCCGGTTCGAGATTCCCGTATACACCGGCTGCAACAACGATCAACGCGACTAAGACACCAATCGCCGTGTACGCTGCTTGGACACCAAAGACGAGGCCTACAACGGAGATTATCCCCCCGAACCCGGTCCATGGCATTCCCGCCCAGAATACCATCCACAGGAACCCACCTACAACTGCTACTGGAACGCATGCCCCGTAGAATATCGGAACCCAGAGAACCCGGGGCAAAGAGTTCTCAAGTCGGGTTTTTAGCAACTCCCCGACGTTCACGTCAGCAAGTTCCTGATTTGCTGGATTTCCATCAGTAGTCGAGGCCATTTCTACTCCCGTCGTTTGTGAACACCAAGTATAGTTGTTGGGGGCTGGCAGTTCGATGCATCGGATACGCAGACGAACAGGAGGTCGCTGGTCCTACTCGGCGTATCCGAAACTTCAGTCCGGTATCTGAACTAAGTCGAACAACGCGAGGCCAGTTAGAAGCGTACAGACCTTCAACCTGCGGAGTACCGTCAGTCCGAGGGCGATTCGGCATCGTCTGCAGTGATGGCTCCGACGGCTGCGTCCCCCTCGCTCGCCCGCGACTGTAACTTACCGGCGACGACAGTCAGGACGTAGATGCTGACGGCGACGAGGACGATGACGCCCCCTGCCGTCGCCTCGCCGTAGTAGGCGAATCCGATGCCGAGGAGGACGGCGAGTTCCGCGAGGGCGACCGAGACGAACAGCGACTCGGTGAAGCTCCGGGAGACCTGCGAGGCGCCCGCGACTGGCACGACGAGCATCGCCGCGACCAGGATGACGCCCATGATCTGCATCGCGCCGACGACGACCAGCGCCGTCAGCATCACCATCACGCGGTTGTACCACGAGACCGAGATGCCGGAGACCGCCGCTGCGGTCTCGTCGAAGGTCACGTAGAGCAACTGGTTGCGCGTGAGCGTGACCGTCGCGACGATGACGCCGAACAGGACGAGGAGAATCACTGCGTTCTCCGCGGAGACGGTCGAGAGGTTCCCGAACAGGTACTGGTTGACCCCAACGGCGAGTCCGCCGGCGTTGATGCTGATGAGCACCGTCCCGAGCGCGAACCCCGTCGAGAGGACGATGGCCATCGAGACGTCGTTGTAGGCGTCGGTCACCTCCGAGATGAACTCGATGAGAAGCGCCGCGATCATCGCGACGACCACGGCCGTCAGGTACGGCGAGACGCCGAGGTCGAGCACTGCGTTGAGGAACAATCCGACGGCGACGCCCGCAAACGCGGTGTGTGCCAGCGCGTCGCCGATGAGCGCGAGCTGTCGGTGGACGAGGAACGTGCCGATGAGCGGGGCCATCACGCCGATACAGAGCCCAACGAGGATGGCCCGGTGCATGAACCGGTACTGCAGGAGTTCGAGGCCGGTCGCCCCAGCGACCCAGAACAGCAGCTCCGACCACAGCGAGAGGAGCCAGTAGAGGGGCGCCAGGACGGAGTCCAGTACCCCGAGCTGTAACGCCACGATTAGGGCGTCGGTCATGCAGCATCACCGATGAGTGTCGCCGCGGTACCGAACGCGCGGCCGAGGGCGTCGCTCTCGACGAACGCGTCGGTCGGTCCGTCGAAGTAGATCTCGCGGTTGAGGCAGACGACGCGCTCGGCGTGGTTCGTGACCGCGCTCAGGTCGTGCTCGATGAGCAGTATCGTGATGCCGTCCTCGTTGAGCGATTCGAGCAGGTCGTAGAACGCGTCGACCGACTCGACGTCGACCCCGACGGTGGGTTCGTCGAGGACGAGGAGGTCGGCCTCGCTGGCGAGCGCTCGCGCGATGAACGCCCGCTGGCGCTGCCCGCCGGATAGCTGCGTCACGCGGCGGTTCGCGAACGCCGACATCCCGACCGTCTCCAGCGCCCGGTCGACGATTTCCCAGTCGCGGCCAGAGAGCCACCCGAAGCCGACGTGGGGGAACCGCCCCATCTTCACGACCTCGCGGACGGTGATGGGCATCTCCTTGGAGGCGCTGGCGTGCTGGGCGACGTAGCCGATGCGCGACCCGTCCTGGAAGGCGTGGGCGGGTTCGCCGAACAGGCGAGCGCTGCCGTCGTCTGGTCTGATGAGTCCCAGCATTAGCTTCATCAGCGTGGACTTGCCCGACCCGTTCGGCCCGACCATGGCGACGTACTCGCCGGCGTCCACCTGCAGAGAGATGTCTTCGACGACGGGCGTCGCGGTGTAGCCGAAGTCGACGCCAGCCAGTTCGACGACGGGCGCGTCCTCTGCCATCTGTTGAGCAGTTCCGGTCTGGGAACTCATTCGAAGTTCCTCCACTCCTCGTTCCACCCGTCGTAGCCGGCCTCCTCGGGCGGTTTGTTCCCGAGAACGACCTCGAAGGTGGGCATGTTGATGTTGTAGGCGATTTCCTCGTACCCCCAGTCCTCCTCGACCCACTCCTCACGGACGCCGGCGTAGGGGGTGACGGGGTAGTAGGCTTCGACCGACGTCTCGGCGACGAGTTGCTCGGCGGGTTTCCGGGTCTCGAAGACGCCGGCGCCGATGTACTCGATGCCGTTCTCGTCGATGACGCGCTTGGCCTCGGTGATGTCGGAGGGTTTGACATCACCGCTGGCGGCGAGGTTCACGACGAGCGGACGCATCCTGACGCCGTACCTGGCACCGATGTACTGAAACGCGTTGTGCGCGGCCAACTGGACGACGTCGCGGTCGGCGGCGTCGAAGATGGCCCGGTAGTCGCGGTCGATGCGGTCGAGAACGTCGCGCTTGTACGCCGCGGCGTTCTCCCGGAACGTCGACTCGTGGTCCGGCGCGAGTTCGACGAACCCCTCGGTGATGTTGTCGACAGACTGCTTCGCGCGGGTGGGGTCGAGCCAGAAGTGGGGGTCCTTCCCGCGGCCGTCGCCGACGCCCTCCTCGTCGGGGTCGAGACTGGCGGCGAGGTCGACGAGTTCGACGTTCTCGCGGACGTTGATGAGTTGCGTATCGACGTCGTCGTCCTTCAGCGTCTGTATCGCCCTGTCGGCCCAGGGCTGGAACTCCGGCCCGACGTGGACGAACGCGTCGGCCTCGATGATGTCCCTCGTGATGCTCGCGTTCGGCTCCCAGCCGTGCCCGTGGAGTCCGGTCGGAATCAGGTTGCGGACCGTGACCGGCGTGCCGTCTGCGATCTTCCGGCCGAAGTCGTAGAAGCTGAAGAAGGATGCGACGGCGACGGGCCCGTCCCCTGATTCTCCGGGGTCGGTTCCGCTCGCCAGACCGCCGAGGCAGCCAGCGAGCCCCGTGGCGAGGACGCCCGACCCGGCGAGGAGGACGTCCCTCCTCGAGACGGGTGGGGGCGTCTTCGCTCGAGTCCTGTTGGTCATTGTCAGTCGATAGTAGTCGACCCGAATATGATAATGCTATCGGTCTAACTAAGAAGTTAGATGAGTCTAAAAAATGTCGTTCGCTGGGTGACCAAAGACGGATTTTCTTCCGCTGCGGACGACACGTGACCGGGCAGGTCCAGCGGAGCGAGCGATAATAGCACACGGAATCACGCGTTCCGACACCTCCACTAGCGGTCGGTGCTCTCCGCATCATCGTTATCGTCCGCCAGCGCGAATGTGCAGATATGCCAGTCGTACAGTGCAACGGCGCGGACCTCTACTACGAGGACCACGGGGAGGGGAAACCAATCGTCTTCCTCCACGGGGGGCGGCGGGACTCCGGTACTTCGAACCCCAGCTGACGGCGCTGTCGGACGAGTACCGGGCGCTGGCCTTCGACTTCAGGGGACAGGGCCGGTCGGAGAAAACGGAGTTGGGGCACACTCTCCCTCAGTACGCACTGGACCTCCACACGTTCCTGGATTCACTCGACCTCCGTGACGTCGTTCTGGTCGGGTGGTCGATGGGGGCGATCGTCTCGTGGGAGTACGTCGACCAGTTCGGCACCGACCGGACACGGGCGCTCGTCGACGTCGACATGGAACCGTCGCCGTTGAAACGCGAGGACTACGACCACGGGAGTTACACCGTTGAGGACCTCAGAGACGCCCTCGTCGCCATCCAGACTGACCCCGTCGGCCTCACTCAACGGAGCATCACGGAACTGGTCAAAGACCCACCGTCCCGGGAGCTACGAACCACGATGTTCGACGAGGACTCCCGGACGCCACCGCTGGTCCAGAGCGCGTTGCTACTCGAACTGCTCCGGGATTACCGGGACGTGCTCCCCGATATCGACGTCCCGACGCTGGTCTGTGCGGGCGCCGACGAGAAGTGGCGGACTGTCGCTTCCGTCGAGTACGCCGCGGAACTAATTCCGGACGCCCAGTTCGAACTGTTCGAGGAGAGTGGCCACTGCATCACGCTCGAGCAACCAGCACGGTTCAACCAGGTGCTGAGCGAGTTCGTCGAGTCGCTGTGAACAGTTCGACTCACTCCCGCGAAGCGGCAGACGTCTCCGCTCACACGAGCAACAGTACGACTGTGTAACTCGCCGTCCCAGCGAGAAACGCCCAGAACCGGCTCTCGCGCTTCTCCGGGAGTTCCTCCTTGATGACGTTGAGCACGACGCCGCCGGCGAGGAACGCGAGCATGAGGCTCAACACGACCGCCGGGACGTCGACGAGGAAGCCGGCGAACAATCCGAAGAAGACGGCGGCGGAGAGAATCCACCGGCCGTAGTGGGAGTACGCTGTTTTGTGGTGTTCGCGGAGGCCGTAGTCGTTCACGACGAAGTGCAGCGCCATCGCCGTGAAGTACAGCAGCAGGCTGACCGTGCCCGCTTCCTCTCTGTGCAACAGGAGGTAGCCGATGAGCGCGTTGTACGCCGCGAACGAGGCGATGTGGATCCAGAACACCGGCTCTGTCGTCTCCGTCTCCGCCTTCCCCTCGACGTCGTCGGTGCCGGTCTCCGCGTGGGACTTGACGGCTAGCCGTTCGAGGCCGTAGAAGACGGCGAACCCCGCGAGAGCGACCAGGAAGAGCGCTCGCTCGGTGGCCGCGAGGCCGGGGACGTTCATCGCCCGGGCGTGCTCCGCGAGTTCTGCCTGGTGTTCCGTTATCTCGGGGAGCAGGTGGACGAACACGTACGCGACGGAGACGCCGCCCGCGACGGAGAGCGTCCGACTACGGGGAACAGACCGGAGAAACCGGAGCTTCCCGGCGAAGAAGTGGGCGGCCGCCAGTCCGCCGGCGAGGAGGACACCGGCGACTGGCGAGGTCATCACGTAAAATTCGGCTGTGCCGAGCAAAAGTGTGTTGGGCCCGAGCGCTCAGGGGAGGGTCTCAAGGAACTGCTCGGGGTCGTCGTGGAAACAGTCGCCGACGACGACGGCGTCGGCGCCGGCGTCCAGAATCTCCTCGGTCTGTTCGTGGGTCTCGATACCGCCGCCGTAGAACAGTACGGTGTCGTCTAGATAGTTCGCCGCCGCCTCGACGTCCTCGGGCCCGCCGTAGGTGCCGGAGTACTCGACGTAGAAGATGGGGAAGTCGTAGAACGACTCTGTGGCGAGCGCCGCGCCGGCGACCTGGTCCGTGGTGTACGCCTCGTCGACGCCGGACTCCGTTGCGGCCTTCGAGTCGAGATTCTGCACGATGTAGCCCTCGGGCAGAATCTTCTCGGAGAGCTGTGCGACGGCGTCCCGGCCCTTCGACGCGATGACCTCGCCGACGACCGGGAGGCCGGCGCCGAGGGTCTCCTGGGGTTTCGCCGCGATCTCGGTGAAGAACTCGACGTGCTTGGCGACGAAGTTGTCGCGGTCGCCGTTGTACACCGCCGGAATCGAGAGGTAGTCCACGGCGTCGATGGTCTCCGAGGAGACGTGGCCCGAACTGTACGGTTCCTGAAACACCGGCAGGTCGGGGAGCGCTCGGCGAATCCGCTCGATGGCGTCGAGGGAGTTGGCCTCCGTGACGCCGTCGGAGCCGCCGACAATGACGAGGTCGGTGTGGTCCAGGATGTCGAGGTTCGTCGGCAGGTCCTCCGCTGGGTCCACCTTCGTGACGTGCGTGATGTCGCTCCAGTCGATGGACATGGTGTCGGAGTCGAGATATTGGGTTATGATTCCTCCGGAACGGTGGGGCTATCACCGTGCGGCGACTCGAGCGAGCGCTCTGTCAGTACTCCCAGCGCCTCGCAACCCGCGACTCGACGTCTGAGTGCGCGTCTTGCAGCTTCTCCACGTCGGTCTCACCGTCCACGTTGACGACGTGGACCTCGCCGCGCCGCCCGCCGTAGGCGTCGTGGAAGTCGTAGACGACGCCGACGATGTCGGTGGCTTCCGGGACGTCGTCGCTGTCCAGTAGCGCGTCGACCTGCCGGTCGACGTTGTACTCCACCAAGTGGTTGATGGCTTCCTCGCGGTCCAGGTCCGGCGGGAGCAGTTCGACGCCGTCCTCGAGGTGAGGCGCCAGCAGTTCGATGCAGTGCTCGATGCCCGGCGGCTCCGAGAGCCCGTCGGTCAGGTGGTCGTACGTCGCCGTGACTGCGCCACAGCCAGTGTGGCCGACGACGACGGCGGTGTCCGTCCCCGTGTGTTCGAGCGGGTAGAGCACGTCCCCAGAGACGACGGTCCCGTCGTCCGTCCGCTGGACGACGCGGTTCCCGATGTTGCTGCACGTGAAGAGGTGGCCGGGTTCGTCGTTCCCCCAGACGTGGTCCTGGAGGACCCGGGAGTCCGAGCAGGAGACAGTGACCGCTTCCGGGTGCTGTGCGTCCTGGACGCCGTCGAACCGGTCGTGGAAGGAGGCCGCGTGTTCGGCGTTGCGTTCCAGCATCTCGACGACAGTCGGATTCATCGTTCGGAGAAGAGTTCTGTGTCGAGTGCTTTGTGTCTGGTGGAAGGCCCCAGGTGGGCCCGTTCAGACGAGGCGGTCCGCGATGCCCGCGGCGACAGGGACTCGTGGCGTCTCCCCACTGTACGCGCGGACCATGAGGTAGAGCCAGAGGACGAACCCTGCGAGGAAGACGCCGAACCACAACAGGGAGAGGAACAGCGAGAGCAGGCCGAAGACGAGGGCCCCCGCACCGCCACCGAGGGCTCCAGTCGTGAGAACCGTACTGAGGACGCTCACACCGACACTGACCAGGAGGAGACCTCCGAACACGACGATGCTCTGGGCGGCGTGGAACCGGACGAACTCGTTGTCGCGCTCTATCGCGACGAAGAGTATCCCGGTGAGTGCGCCGAGGAGGTAGGAGAGCGCGCCGGCGACGTTCTCGTCGAGGCCGGTTTCGGATTCTCCCAGTTCTGTTCGGTAGTCGTCCTCGTGTCTCGCGTCGTCGACCGCGTCAGCAGCGTCGGTAGCCATAATGTTACACCAAAAACAGGTACGCTTTCTGAGTATAAGTACGGGGACAGCAGGATGCTGGCGCTGTACGACCCAGAATCGGTACAGATAGTCACTAGATAGAGGCCACCCGTTGCGGAGAGACCACCGCTGGTTTTTTCGCCCGCGTCGCCAGTGACGAGGTATGCACAGTGCCGTCGCTTCCCTCATCGCCGAGTCAGACTCGACCCACGCGGTCCGCGAGTTCGACGTGGCGCCCGAGGACCTCGACCCGACCGCCGATGGCTGGACGGCGGCGGGCGCGGTCGTCTGGAACCCGCGCGGGGAGGCGGCGTTCGTGGAGACCGAGTGGAGCGATGGCTGGGTGCTGCCCGGTGGAGGCGTGGAGGCCGGCGAGTCGTTCGCGGAGGCCGCAGCGCGGGAAGTCCGTGAGGAGACCGGTCTCGATGCGGACATCCGCCGGCCGGTACGCGTCGAGGAGCAGGTGTTCCGCGCTGGCGAGGAAAGCGTGCGGGGCTGGTTCGTGGCGTTCGCGGCGCGCACCGACCAGACCGAGTTCGGCGACGACCTCGGCGAGCACGACGACGAGATAGCGGCCACCGCGTGGTTCAGCGAGCCACCCGCGGACACCGAGCAGTTCGTGGACGCCGAGGCGTTGCTCCGGGACTGCCGACTCGACTGACCGTCAGTAGGCGTCGGCGAGGCCGTCGAGCGCCTCGTGGTGTTCGGTGGTGTGCGGGGCGGTGAGCGGGGAGACGGAGACGTGGCCGTCGACGACGGCGCGGCGGTCGGTGCCCGCGGGGTCCGGGATCTCCCCGGAGTCCATCAGGTCCCACATGCGGTCCTTCAGGACGACTGTCTCGCCGTTCCGCTCGGCGGTCATGTCGTAGCCGTGGGACGGCCGCGTCACTTTCATCTCGCCCGAGGGTTCGACGCCGGGGTGGGGTGCGTTCACGTTCAGGTAGTCGGCCTGCTCGAAGACGTCTGTCTCGAGGGTCTGCTCCGCGAGGTACACTGTCGCCTCGACCGCAGTCTCGTAGTCCTCGGGGTGGGTCTCGGAGCCGAAGTCCTCGCTCGTGAGGAACAGCGACGTGGCGATGGCTGGAACGCCGAAGAACGCCGCCTCGACAGCGGCGCTGACGGTCCCCGAGCGCCCGAGCACGTACATCCCGAGGTTCGCGCCCTCGTTGACGCCGGAGACGACGAGGTCGGGGTACGGCCCGATCGCCTCGAGGCCCGCGACGACGCAGTCCGACGGCGTGCCGCCGATGGCGTAGCCGAGTTCGTGCTCGTCGACGGTGACCTCGCGGGACATCGCTCGCCCCGTCGCACTCTGGTTGTCCGCGGGCGCGACGACGGTTACGTTGCCGACGTCGCGCAGGCCCTCGGCGAGCGCGCGGATGCCGGGCGCGTCGATGCCGTCGTCGTTGGTGACGAGGATTTCCGGACTGTCTGCCATTGGGCGAACGTCGGCGCCCCGGTGAAAAAGCGTATCGACGGCCGCCGACGGGGGGTGAACGACTGGGGAGGTGTATCGGTCAGCGGACGACGACGACCGGAACCGGCGACCGTCGGAAGATGGTCTCCGCGACGTTGCCGACGAGCAGGCGGTCCGCGACGGAGCCGCCGTGGCTGCCGACGACGACCGTTTCGAACTCGGGAGCCACGTCGAGGATCGCACGACTCGGGTGACCGACTCGGACGTCAGTCTCGATTTCGGTGTCGTGGTCGGCGGCGATTTCGCGGGCGCGCTCGCGGACCGGTGCCGCCCGCTCCTCGGCAGCCCCCGCGATGTCGTCCTCGAGCGCGAGCGCTGTCGCCTTAGCCCAGAACGCCGACGGCTCCCCGACCACGGTGAGGACGGTTATTTCGGCGTCGGGGAACACGTCCAGAGCGTATTCGAGGGCGTGTTCGGCCATCTCGGAGCCGTCCATCGGCACGAGAACGCGTGAAACCATACGGGAACAACGGGCGATTACCGCATAAACGTAGGTGGCGGGAGCGACGGTCCCCAGGGCTCTCACTCACAGCAGGAACGCGAACAGCACGTAGGAGCCGACGACCGAGAGCGCCGGTGTCGCGACCCAGAGGAACACGATTCTGGTGGTCGCCGCGGGGTCGAAGAGGTCCTCCGCGGTCAGCTCCTCGATGTCCTCCTCGCCGATGGGCGGGACGGACGGTGTCTCCTCGGTGGGCGTCTCCGGTTCGATACGCTCCTCGCTCGCCAAGTCGCCCACGGTCGTCCCGCCAGCACCGTCGTCCGCGTCCACGGACGGCGCCGCCAGCGCGCCCGTCGAGAGCCCCGGTCCGGGGTCCGATTCGACGGAGGGCGTGGCGAGTTCGGCGAGCGTGACGGCGCGACTCGCCCGCCCCCACCCGAGGCCGATGATGCAACACGTCGTGCTCACCGCGAGGCTGGCCGGGATGCCGAAGTACGAGAGGACGGTGATGATGGTCGCGCCGACCGTCGAGACGACGAGCGCGGCGAGGATTGGGAGGTCGGTGATGCCGTCCCCGACCGTCGCGAGCGTGCGGCGCGCGATGGTGAACCCGCCGAGGCTTATCGCCGCGACGGCGAGCAGGACGCCCTGGCTGGTGTCGACGGTCCCGTTGCCGACGAGCGGCGCGACGGCGTTCGCGGCGTTCGAGGCGCCGGCGCTGAACCCCATGTAGCAGGCGATGCCGAGCACGAGGAACGACGCCACGAGGTCGCGGGGCGACGCGTTCTGGTTGAGCCGTGGTCTCGGGAGGGACCCCGACCGGTCGACCTGTATCAACTCCCGCTGGAGGCGCGTGAACGACAGCCGCGCGTCCAGTTGCGGGTAGACGTACCGCCCGATGACGGCGCCGATGGCGAAGCCGACGAGCGGCGCGACAATCCACGCCGAGACGATGGTGAACATCAGCGCCTCGTTCAGCGACCCCGTTGCCAGCCCGAGACCGACGATGGCGCCGACGGCGGTCATCGACGTCGAGGCGGGCACCCCGTAGATGTTCGAGATGAGCAGTGAGAAGCCCGTGAAGAAGAGGACGCCGACGCCCGCCGCGGGCGAGAACTGCGCGGCGGGCACGATGCCGTCGCTCATTGTCGCGATGACGTTCCGTCCGATGGTCCACGCGCCGACCAGCGCGAACACACTGAACAGTCCCGCCGCGGTCGCTTTCCGCACGAGTTTGCTACCGACCGCCGGCCCGAACGCGACGCCCGTCGAGGAGCCACCGATGTTGAATCCGACGAACGCCGCGACAATGATGCCGACGACTGCGAGGACCGTGACCACGTCAGACAGCACCCCGCTCGGACGGCGCGTCGACGGCGCAGAACAGAGACACTCCCGCAGATGACCAGTGCATACGGTACGCTGTCGGCCGCCGGGGTAAAGAGGATTTGTCTGCCGGCCGCCGTCGCGGGCCTGCGCAGTGTGGGCTGATCGAGCAGGGTTCCGCCAGGTATTTTGTCGAACCGGTAGAAGCCTCGGCTCCATGACGGAGACGGCCATCAACCGTGAGTTCGTGGAGCGCCAGGTGGAGCGGTTGCAGTCCGCATACGTGGCCGTCCCCGTCGAAGACGAGACCGTCGAGGTTCCGACCGCGGAGTTCCCGGAGTACGTCGAGAACGCCCGCGACGGCTACGTCGGAAGCGCGTACGCTTGGACGGTGCGCCAGCCCGACCAGGCGGGCGAACGCAGCGAGAGCTACTCCGGCGGCGAGGAGACCCGCGAGCGGGCACTCGTGATTCTGCCCCGCGGCGAGTCGGAGTGGGGAGTGCCGGGTGGCGGTCTGGAAGGCGAGGAGTCCTTCGAGGAAGCCGCTCGCCGGGAGGTCCGCGAGGAGGCGGGCGTCGACTGTGAAATCACGGGGCTCTGGCACCTCCAGCACGCCCGCTGGCGCAGCGAGGACCCCGACGACGACACGGTGAGCCACACGCTACACGTGTTCTTCGACGCGGCGTACGCGGGCGGCCAGATTGCCGTCCAGGAGGCGGAGATCAACGGCGCAGCGTGGGTCGCAGAACGGCCGGCGCGTCTCGACGAGTTCGCCACGAGGCGGGCCGACGAGTTCTTCTAGGCGCTGTCGACGACTGTTTCCTCGTCGACGACGAGGTTGTACGCCTCCTCGTCGTCGTTCCAGAGGACGAGCGCAGACTCCACGGAGAGCAGGTCGCCGTAGTCGGCGTCGAGCAGGTCGCGGTTCAGGCTCGTCGGCCGAACGAGCACCGCGTAGCAGTCGTCGCGCTCGCTGCCGTCGCTGACCTTGAACAGCGGGTTGGCGTCTTCGTCCGCGAGGTTCCGGGAGAGTTTCGCGACCACCGTGTCCGTGCGGTCGGTCACCCGGTCGTCGGCGTCCGCGAGTTTCAGCAGGCGGTCCGCGCTCAACTCGACCGCGTGCTGGCGGCGGCCGTCCGTCCGCAACAGCGAGTAGGAGTACCGGACCTCGGTGTGGAGGAACTCCGAGGGGCGCTGGCTGGCCTCCGCGAGTTTGCGCTGGAACGCCGGCGCCTCGACCTCGGGTTGCTCGTCGAAGCTCCACCCGCGGTCCGTCGGCCGCTCCCCGGGCCAGAGCCGCGGCGTCGGGCCGTAGACCGTCGCCCCGCGCTGCTCTACCTCGCGCTCGACCTGGCGGAGTTGCGTGCTCGTGTTCTTGTCCGCGGGCGCCAGCCCGAGGAACGTGCCGTCATCGGCGAGACAGTCGAGGTAGCGCTCGACAACCGCAACCGGGTCGTCGAGTTCGCTCAGGACGCTGCACGCCATCACGAGGTCGTACTCGCCCTCGGGTTCGAACGCCTCGGCCGTCTCGCGGTGAATTTCGGGGTGGACGTTCCGCGGCGCCTCCGCGAGCAGTTCTTCGTGCACGTCGGCCGCGGCGCTCGGTTCGACGGCGTGGTACTCCACGAGCGCGTCCTCGGGCAGGAAATCGAACAGCCCGAGGGCGGGGCCGCCGATGCCCGCACCGAGGTCCAGGACGCGCAGATGTCCGGTCAGCAGGCCGTCTCGCGCCAGGTCCGCGAGCACGTACTGGACCGCCGCGTAGTACGTCGCGAGGTGGTAGACTGCGTAGCCGAGCGCGACGTCGCGGTCGTATTCGACGTCTGCCTGGCGGTAGTAGTCGTCCTTGAACCGCCGAATTGTCTCGCGTAACGTGTCCCCCGAGTCCCCCGTGTGCCACTCCGGTCCCCAGCGCTCGACGAGCAGGTTCTCCACGGCGCGTTCGTACGACGCTGGGAGCGCTTTGACGCCGTCGAACTCCGGGTAGACCGGATCCTCGCCGGCGGGGACGAACGTGCCGTCGTCGCGCTCGACGACGCCGAGTTTTGCGGCGTGCTCGCGGAGCACCTGCCGGACCACCGCGTCGTGTGGCTGGTCGGTGACGTACTCCCGGAGTTCGGCTGGGTCGAGCGGGCGGACCCCGCGGAGGTACTTCGCGCTGTCCAGGATCGCGTCTCTATCGACCGGCATCCTCGTACACCTCCGCGAAGTCCTCGGCGTCGGCGAGCCGGCGCGCGGCGGCGGCCACCTCGTCCGCGCCGCCGAACGTCTCCTGGATGTCGGCGTAGACCCCCGCGTTCCCGTCGGTGACGCGGTCCGCGAGCTCCGATAGCGACTCGTACACCGGCGTCGCCAGCTCCTCCGGCACGTCGTCGGCCGCGAGCGCGAACGCGAGCACAGCGGCGTGGGCCCGCCCCTGAATCGTCGCCATCGCCTCGTCGTGCTCCGCTGGTTCGACGTCGACGAGGTCGTTGCCCGCGGCTTCGAGCCACTCGCGAACCCGGTCGGTGGCCGGGCCGGGCGTGCTCGACGACACCGCGATTCGGCCCGGTTCGTGTTCCGGCGCGAACAGCGGGTGGAAACTCACGCGTTCGCGTGCGGGGGCCGCCGTCGCCATCGCGCGCAGCGGCGCCTCCATCGCGCCAGTGAAGTCCACGACGGCCTGCTGGGCCTTCCCCGCGTGGTCCTCGATGGCGGTGGCAGCGGCGCTCATCGGCACCGCGACGGCGACCAGCCCGAAGGACTCGTCGGCGTCGAGCGACACCGTCCTGGCACAGCCGTCGTGTGCTTCGGCGGCCGCCGCGGCGCGCTCGTCGTCCACGTCGGCGAACGCCACCGGTGCGTCCGCTAGCGCCGCGAACCACCGTCCGACGTCGCCGGCCCCCACCACGAGTACGTCCATCGACCGACGGTTGCGTCCCGGTCGGCAAAAGGCGTTCGCTCGCCGACGCGTGGATTTTTATCCCTCCGCTGTATCCCCGAAACCATGTCGGCCGTCGACGACCACCTCGCCGCGCCCGTTACCGCCCGACGCTGGCTGGTCCCGGCGCTCGGGGTGACACTGACGGGCGCGGCACTCGCCCACTTCGCCACTCACGTCTCACCGGCCCCCATGGTGGCGGTCGCGACGATACTGCCGGCGCTCGCGCTGCTCGGCTACGGACTCTGGTTCTGGTTGCGCGCGCCCGCCGGCGCCCGGGGGGACGCGGTCTTCGCGTGGGCTATCGGCGGTGCGGGGGTCGTCCTCACGCTCGACCTCTGGGCCGTCCTCGTCGGTGCGTACGGCGTCGAGGCGACGCTACCACACGTGGTCATCCAGCACGTGAGCACCGGCGCGCTGGGTGCCGCAATCGCGGGGACGTACAGCGACCGGGACCGCTGGCGGGCTGGGTCGCACCTCCGCCTCCTGCGCGCGCTCGACGCGGCCATGGACGGCATCGCGGTGCTCGACGACTCCGGGACGGTCTCCTACGCGAACGCGGCGTTCGCCGAGGGGTACGGCGCCGACAGTCCCGCCAGCATCGTCGGCGAACCGTGGCAGGTCTGTTACCCGGAGGCCACCCGCGAGCGCGTCTCGGCCGTGCTCGAGGAGTTCGACGCTGGAGCGCAGGAGGAGTGGCAGGGGACGGTCACCGCCCGGCGCAGCGACGGGACGACGTACCCACAGGACCTCTCGATGACCGCGCTCGCGGGCGACGGCTACGTCTGGGTCTGCCGAGACGTCACGGGCCGCGAGGAACGCGAGCAGCGCCTCCGCGTCCTGAACCGCGTGCTGCGGCACAACGTCCGGAACGCGCTGAACGTCGTGCTCGGTCGGGCGGAACGACTCCGGGAGCGCCTCGGCGACGACGAGGACGTCGACAGCATCGTCACCGCCGCGGAGGACCTGCTGGCGGCCGGCGAGAAGGCCCGACAGCTCGAGCGCGCCCTGGAGGCGGGCGTCGGCCCGGAGGAACCCCTTGGCGAGATGGTGCGCGAGGAAGTAGAGCGGGTGGCCGAGGAGTTCCCCGGCGTCTCCTTCGAGATCACCGTGACCTGTGAGTTGGAAGCGGACAGCCGACTTCGCCTGGCGGTCCGGGAGTTGCTGTCGAACGCGGCCGAGCACAACGATGCCACCGACTCGATGGTGCACGTCACCGTCGAACCGGACCCACCGATGGTGCGCGTCGGGGACAACGGCTCCGGCATCCCGGAGCACGAGCGCAGGACGCTGGCAGGGGCCGACGAGACGCCGCTGCGCCACGGCTCCGGCGTGGGACTCTGGCTCGTCTACTGGCTCGTCACCCAGTCTGACGGCGCGGTGAGAGTCACCGAGGAGGGCACTGTGGTCGTGCGTCCGAACGCCGAACCCATCAATTAGACTACTGTATCGGGAAAGAACTAAACAACCCGACTGACTTGTACGGTCTGGAATGACACATACGGCGACGGTCCTCGTCGTCGAGGACGAACGCGAACTCGCGGACCTGTTCGCCGACTGGCTCAGTCCCAGCTACGACGTGCGGACGGCGTACACCGCCAGTAGCGCCCTCGACCAGTTCGACGAGGACGTTGACGTGGTGTTGCTCGACCGTAGACTCCCGGAGAGCTCCGGGGACGACGTACTACAGACCGTCCGCCAGCAAGGCAACGACTGCCAGGTCGCGATGGTGACGGCCGTCGACCCGGACTTCGACATCCTCGAACTCGGGTTCGACGCCTACGTCGTGAAGCCCGTCGACCGCGAGGACCTCGAGACGCTCGTCAGTCAGCTACTCGCACGCTCGCTGTACAGCGAAGAGGTGCAGAGCTACTTCTCGCTCGCCTCGAAGCGCGCCACCCTCGAGACGTCGAAGACCGAGGACGAACTCGTCGACGACGAGCGCTACCAGTCGCTGTGCGCGGAGCTGGCGGAGAAGCGGTCGAATCTCGACCGGATGGTCAGGAAGCTCGACGAGTCGGACTTCCTCGCGGTGTTCAACGACCTCAGCGAGGAGAACACCGACACCCGCAGCTGAGCGATTACTCCACGAGCGAGATGGGGTAGTCGGCCAGGTTCTCGTAGCCGTCCTCGGTGACGACGACGATGTCCTCGATGCGGACGCCACCGACGTCAGGGTCGTACAGGCCAGGTTCTATGGTGACGACGTGGCCAGCCCGGAGTTCGTCGCCGCCGCGGGAAACGCCCGGCTTCTCGTGGACGTCGAGGCCGACGCCGTGGCCCGTCGAGTGGATGAACCCGATCTCCGTCTCCGGGTCCGTGAAGATGGTCGGGTGGCCGTGCTTCTGGTAGACGTCGACGACGGCCTGGTTGACCGCCTCGCTCGGGACGCCGGGACCGACGGCGTCGAGGGCCGCCTCCAGCGCCTCCTGTGTCACGTCGTACCACTCCTGTTGCGTCTCGGAGGGCGTGCCGTTGAGGAACGTCCGCGTCATGTCGCTGTGGTACTTCGAGGCCTTGTCCCGAGGGAAGATGTCGACGATGACGAACTCGTCGGCTTCGAGCGGGCCGCTGCCGCGGTTGTGCGGGTCGGCGGCGTCGTTCCCGCAGGCGACGATGGTCTCGTCGAGCGAACAGTCGTTGCGGAGCAGCGTGATCTCGATCTCCTGGCGCACGAACTCGCTGGTGAGCGGTTCGCCGTCGTGGTGGAGGACGCCGTCGACGACGTCCGCACCCCGGATTAGTTCCTCGGCGCGTGCCATCGCCGCTTCGTTGGCGCGCTGGGCGCGGCGGACGTGCTCTACCTCCTCTTCGGTCTTCACCGCGCGGATGTCCATCACGACGTTGTCGTCGTCCGGGTCGAGCGAGAGCCCCTCCTCGCGGAGCGCGTCCGCGACGCCGAGGGGGAAGCTCTGGTTCGTGTCGACAGCCTCGCAACCGAGGTCCGCGAGGAACTCCGCACGAACCAGGTGTCCTGCCTTCTCGGGACCGTGTTCGGCGCGCTTCTCGGCGAGGTCGTAGTCCGAGAACCGCTTGACGACGTCCGCTCGGCTCTCCCTGGTTGCGCGACCGTACTCGAGCGACGACGCGAGGATACCGGTGGCGTCGGGCGTGTAGACGGCGAAGAACGGGTCGGGGGCGCCGAAGCCGGTGACGTAGTAGAGGTCGGAGTTCGAGGCGTCGTCGTAGAACGCGTAGCCGTCGAGTCCCCGTTCGTCGAGGTACTCGTCGAGTCGAGAGAGGTCGGGGTCCATGCCACCGAGTCGTGGAGGTGGCACCTAAACGCTACCGCCTCCGGAACCCTATTGGGTGGGCGCGCCGTCCTCGCGCCCATGGAAGCCACTGTCGGGAACTCGCGGGTGAGCGGCGCCGCGCGCGCCCCGCCCTCGAAGAGCTACACGCACCGCGCGCTGCTCGCGGCGGGGTACGCCGACGGCGCGCTAGTCCGCAACCCGCTGAAAAGCGCGGACACCCGGGCGACCGCGGCGGCCGTCGAGGCGTTCGGGGGCAGCGAAAACCGCGAGGGCGACGACTGGGACGTGACCGGGTTCAGCGGCGACCCATCGGTCCCGGCGGATGTCGTCGACTGCGAGAACTCCGGTACGACGATGCGCCTGGTCACGGGGACCGCGGCACTCGCCGACGGAACCACGGTCCTCACCGGCGACGAATCGCTGCGCTCGCGCCCCCACGGACCACTCCTCGACGCCATCGAGTCCCTCGGCGGAGGCGCGCGCTCCACGCGGGGCAACGGCCAGGCGCCGCTCGTCGTCGACGGCCCCATCGAGGGCGGGCGCGTCGAGATGCCCGGCGACGTCTCCTCGCAGTTCGTCACCTCGCTGATCATGGCCGGCGCCGCCACCGAGGATGGCATCGACGTCGAGTTGACGACGGAGCTGAAGTCCGCGCCCTACGTCGACATCACCCTCGACGTGCTGGCGGACTTCGGCGTCGAGGCCGCGGAGACCGAGGCGGGCTACCGCGTCGATGGGGAGCAGACCTACGACCCCGCCGGGGGCGAGTACGACGTCCCGGGCGACTTCTCCTCGGCCTCCTACCTGCTCGCAGCGGGCGCGCTCGCTGCCGACGGCGACGTCGTCGTCGAAGGCGCGTACCCCAGCGCACAGGGAGACACCGCCATCGTGGACGTCCTCGAACAGATGGGCGCGGACGTCGACTGGCACGAAGACGACGGCGAAATCGTCGTCCGCCAGTCCGCGCTCTCCGGCGTCACGGTGGACGTCGCGGACACGCCCGACCTCCTGCCGACGCTCGCCGTCCTCGGCGCTGCCGCCGACGGCACGATGCGCATCACGGACGCCGAGCACGTCCGCTACAAGGAGACCGACCGTGTGAGCGCGATGGCCGATGAACTCACGAAGATGGGCGTGAAGACGGAGGAGCGCCCGGACGAACTGCTCGTCCACGGCGGCGACTCCGACCTCGTCGGCGCGCACGTCGACGGCCGCGGCGACCACCGTCTCGTGATGGCGCTCGCCGTCGCTGGACTCGTCGCCGACGGCGAGACCACGATAGCTGGCGCAGAACACGTGGACGTCTCGTTCCCCGACTTCTTCGAGGTGCTCGCCGGGCTCGGTGCCGACGTCGACCGGTAACAGCTGGACCGCTACTCGCGTTCGTCCGTCAGTGCGACCGTCTTCTTCCCGGGATGGTGCTCGACCAGCCCCACGTCCGCGAGCTTCGGGAGGTGGCGATGGTACAGCGAGATGCGAATCCGCTTCACCTCGTCGCTGGTCGCTCCCGGTTCGTTGCCGCGCTCGCGACGCGCCACCTCGCGGACGAGTTCGGTCAGCGTGAGTTCTGACTCGGCTTCCTCCAGGGTCGAGAGCACGTGACGACGCCGTTCGTTCGCTAGCGCGCTATGAATCTGAGCCTCGGTTCCTGCACCGTCCACCCGCATCGACTCTGCCATATCGAATATTGAAGGCCACCGCCGACAATAAGGACTTCACCTCAAGGATTAAGTACTCGCAAAAATGCTCGTTGGGGGCAGTTGGGTGGGTTTTGAAACGAATTGGCAATCATCTGCCTTCATTGTACTAGCCAGATATCGATAGAAACACCCCAGTTAGTCACCAGATTGCCCAGGCTGTCGGTGGTTCGCTGGGCCGCCCACTGACCGGCACCCGTTGCGCGTACTGCAAGCACTAAATCCCTCCCGCCGTATCCTCCCACAATGAACGGTAATCGCTTCGGGCGACTGTTCCAGGTCACGACCTACGGGGAGAGCCACGGTCGGGGCATGGGCGTCGTTGTCTCGGGCTGTCCCGCGGGACTCGAACTCGACGAGGAGACGATCCAGCGCGAACTCGACCGCCGGAAGCCCGGCCAGTCGATGATCACCACCTCGCGGGGCGAACCCGATGAGGTGACCATCAACTCCGGCATCCAGGACGGCTACACGACGGGGACGCCCATCGGGATGACCATCCAGAACAAGGACGCCGAGTCCGGGAAGTACGAGCCGTTCGTCACGGCCCCGCGGCCGAGCCACGGCGACTTCACGTACTCCGCGAAATTCGGCACCCGGAACTGGGGTGGCGGCGGCCGCTCTTCGGCGCGCGAGACGGTGAACTGGGTCGCCGCGGGCGCTATCGCCAAAGAGATCCTCGAGAAGGAGGGCGTGCAGGTGAAGGCCCACGTCAACCAGATCGGGGACATCGAAGCGCCCGAAGTGTCCTTCGAGGAGATGCTCGAACACACCGAGGACAACGACGTCCGCTGCGCGCACCCGGAGACGGCCCAGGAGATGCAGGAGCTCATTGAGGAGTACCAGGCAGAGGGCGACTCCATCGGGGGGTCGATCTACTTCGAGGTTCAGGGTGTGCCGCGCGGCCTCGGCGCCCCGCGCTTCGACAGCGTGACGGCCCGACTCGGACAGGCGATGCTCTCCGTCCCAGCGACGACGGCCTTCGAGTTCGGTCTCGGCCGCGAGGCCCGCGAGCGGACCGGGAAGGACCGGAACGACGACTGGGAGTTCAGCGAGGACGGTGACCCCGTCCCCGTGGAGAACGACCACGGCGGCCTGCAGGGCGGCATCACGACCGGCGAACCCATCTACGGCGAGGTGACGCTCCACGCGCCCACGTCGATTCCCAAGGAGCAGCAGACGGTCGACTGGGAGACCGGCGAGGAGAAGACTGAGCAGGTCATCGGGCGCCACGACCCCGTGCTGCCGCCCCGCGGCGTCCCGGTCGTGGAGGCGATGCTCAACCTGACGATTCTGGACTTCATGCTGCTCGGGGGCCGCATCAACCCGGACCGCCTCGACGGCCAGCCCGGCGAGTACGACACCGACTACCACCCGAGCAGTCCGCGCAACGAGTAGCGAGTTCGAGCGAAGCGGCTTTTTGCGAGGCGCCCCGAGTACCGGACAGATGGACGCCCACCAGCGCGGCCAGCAGAACCCCTACGGGATGGACGAGGAGTGCCGGAACTGTCCGGAACTCTGTGACGTCCGCGAGCGCGTCGTCCACGGCTACGGGGACGTGGGCGCGGACTTCGTCTTCGTCGGCGAGATGCCGAGCGCGGGCGCCGAGCGCACCGGTGTTCCGTTCACTGGCGACGAGGTGGGCGAGAAATTCCAGCACATCCTCGGGAGCGTCGGGCTGAACAACTCCCTCCCGTCGAGCGAGGACCCGGAACTCGACAACGCCTACCTCGCGTACCTCACGCGCTGCCGGCACCCGGACCGCGGGCCGACCGACACCGAGGTGACGACCTGCGAGCCGTACCTCAACGCCGACGTGCGGATGATCAACCCGGAGATACTGGTACCCGTCGGCCAGCGCGCACTCACCGAACTCGCCCGCGACCACACCACGAAGCCGGCCGAGTCGTTCGACGTCGAGGAGTGCCACGCAACGACCATCCGCGGGCGCGGGTTCGAACTCGCGCCGATGGTCCACCCCGCCGACCAGACCGACGACCAGACGGAGGCCTACATCGAGTTCTTCCTCGACCTTCTGGGGACGGACTACCGGCAGACGAAAGGGCGGCGCGGACGGTAGTCAGCCACCACTGCGACCACGGAAGGCGACGGGTTCTACCGCCAGTACGGCGTTCTCGTGTGCTTCGGACCCCCGGTTCCCAGGACGCCCGCGCCGACGACCAGGATGACGGCGACGACGAGGAACGCGAGCGTCGCGGCGTTCGAGAGCAGCCCGAGCGCCGCCGCCAGGGAGGCGACAACGCCGACCGCTGCGACAAGAATCGAGGCCAGTGCGAGCCCAGTCAGGGCCTTCCGAGCGTTCATCGACTGCTTTGTTTCGGGTACTCGGACTTAGTCGGTTTGGGCACGACGCAGTCGGCGGTCTACTTTGGCTCTGCTGGACCGGTATCACCGCGTTCAAGCCACCCGGGAACCCAGAAGCACGTATGACCGTCGTCGCCGTCACGATCGACCCGCCGCGGGAGGGACTCGTCCTCCCGAAGTTCCCCGGGACGTCGCCGCTCACCGCCCCCGAAGCGACGTCGCTGTACGAGGCGATGGCCGCCGACGCGTTCCTCGCGGCCGTCGAGAGCGGCGGCGAATTGCTCGTGAACTACCGGTCGGACGACGATATCCCAGACGAGCACGTCCCCACGGACGCCGACGCGGAGGCAGAAGTCCGCGCGCTCGTCGATGCAGTCCTCGACGACGAGCAGCGGGAGGACGCGCGCGTCGAGGTACAGGTCGGCTCCTCGAAGGCCGCTCGCGTGGGAAACACCGTCTCCCACCTGCTCGAACGCGAGGGCGTCACCTCCGCCGCTGCGGTCGAACCCGACGCGCCGCTGTTCCTCCGGAAGGACGTCGACAGCGCCGCGATGAAACTCCGACGCAGTCCGGTCGTCCTCGGTCCCGCTGCGGACGGCGACGTCTACTTCGCTGGGTTCACCTCCCCGATCGACTTCACCGGCGCCTACGACGTTCCACAGGTCGAGAGCCTGACCGCCCGCGCGCTCGACGCCGGCCACGACGTCGACTTCCTCCCGCGGTCGATTCGGGTCCGCACCGGCGACGACCTGCGCTCGCTCGTCGCAGAACTCAGCGCGCGCCGCGCCGCAGGCCGTCTCGTTCCCGCCCACACGGCGGCCCGTGTCGACGAACTCGGCCTCCGCGTCGTCGCCGAAGACGGCGACCCGACGCTCGTCCGCGAGTAGCCGACCGCCGGACAACGACAGTTTCAACCGTCCACCGTTCGTACGCCTGTCCGCGTGGTGAGGTGGCAGAGCGGCCTAATGCGCCGGTCTTGAAAACCGGTGGCGTCAGCCTCATGGGTTCGAATCCCATCCTCACCGTGTACCTTTTCCAGCGCGCGAGACACCGGCTCGCGCTCGCAAAAGCTACGCTAAAAGCACTCCTCACTCACTTCGCTAACGCTCCGTTCGTTCGTCGGCCTGCGCTCACTCCGTTCGCGCGGTGAATCGCTGGGCCTCGGGTTCTGCGAACCGCTCGGCCCGCGAATGCTCCCCTTGTCGTTTGGTCAGTTGGACGCGGAGTTTCCGCCTGTCCAGTGAGCGCTATTGAGAAACGGTTTTGGGGCCAGCGCGGAACCGTCCGTGTATGGCAGAGATGGAAGACCCCTCGGGGCGGAACTGGATTCACGACCCGGACGGGGAGAAGGGTAGCGAGGGTGGCCGCAACTACGGGCTCGCAGTGCTCTCGAAGATGACCGACGAGCACGAGGACTTCCCGCTGGACGCGGCGGCGTTCGTCGAGGAGTACGGCGACTGGCCGGTGCGACTGAACCACAAACTCGTCGTCTCCGTCGCGGACATCTTCGAGTACGTGGAGGTCGACGAGTTCGAGACGAAGGTCGACTTCCACAAGAGGGTCGGCGGGGCGCTCCGGGCGGGCGACTTCCTGGAGTACCACCCGAGCGCGTAGCTACTTCGTGTCGCCGACTGGCTGACTGCTGTCGGCGTAGCGCTCGCCGTCCTCGCGGGCGGCCCACGCGGCCATCTCCGAACTCTCGGCCTGTACCTTCTCCTCGAGGAGGTTCACCGCGACGGAGTTGGCGCCCTCCGGGATGATGATGTCGGCGTCCTTCTTCGTCGGTTCGATGAACTGCTCGTGCATCGGCTTCACCGTCGAGAGGTACTGCTCCATGACGCCCTCCAGGCCGCGACCGCGGTCGACGACGTCGCGCTCGATGCGCCGGAGGATGCGGACGTCGGCGTCCGTCTCGACGTAGATGTGGAGGTCGAGCATCTCGTTGACCTGCTCGTCGTAGAGCGAGAGGATGCCCTCGAGGACGATGACGTCGGTGGGTTCGACGGTGACGCGCTCGTCCTCGCGGAGGTGTTCTTCGAAGCTGTACTGGGGCATCTCGACGGACTGCCCGGAGAGGAGGGCGTCGAGGTGCTCGCGGAGGAGTTCCCACTCGAACGCGGACGGGTGGTCGTAGTTGACGTCCGCTCGTTCCTCGAAGGCCATGTGGCTGAGGTCCTCGTAGTAGTTGTCGAGAGGGATGAGCGTGACTGCCTCCCCGACGTTCTCCGTCACCTCGTGGGCCACCGTCGTCTTCCCCGCACCGGTCCCCCCTGCGATGCCGACGACGAACGACGGGATGGTCATTGCTACACGCACGGGGGCGAATCGTGTTGAATGCAGCGTTTCGCCACGGTGGACGTGTCGGCGGTCCTGGCAGTCCTCGTCTACCGCGTTCCCCCCGCTGCCGCAGGCCGTGAACGTAGGGGCGAAGTGGTGATACGCGTTACGGGAACACATTTTTAGCGCAGATACGTGTTAGTTGTTGACATGCCCCAACTAGCTCTCAGGGACGTGATGTCCCACGAGTTCGTCGGCGTGAGCGAATCCGACGCGCTGCTCGACGCGGTCGAACTGATGCGGGCCGAGAACACCACGAGCGCCGTGGTGCTGCGCGGCAACGAATCAGTCGGTCTCGTGACAACCGAGGCCATCCTCGACCTGCTCCTCGACGACGCACGCTTCGCCGACACCACCGTATCGGACGTCATGCGAGACACGCCCGAATCGCTCCCCCCGGACGCCGTCGTCGCGGACGCCGCGAACGCGATGGGGCGGACCGGCAACCCCCGGGTGCTCGTGACCGACGGGGACGGCGTCCGCGGCATCGTCGAGGCCCGGGACATCGCGCCAACCGTGGTGGGGCCCGCTCGCGAACAGCCACCCGAGGCCGTGAGCGCGACCGCCGGCGAGGACTCCGGTAGCGAGTTCGGCGACGGGTCGGCCCGCGAGGACTTCACCGAGGCACAGACCGACTACGCGGAGCAGGGCGTCTGCGAGAGCTGTGGGGGGCTCACGGGCGAACTCGTCTCGGTCAACGGCCAGCTCCTCTGCATCGAGTGTCGCTCCGTCTGAGCCGCCCGGCCGGTTTAGTTGACTGCTACCGTTCGTTAGTTCTACCCTCACGACCTCGGAGACAGTAACGCATATACAGGCCGCTAGGCTCCCTTTTCGTACATGGCGATACGGACCCTCGACGACCTCCCGGCGGCCGACGCTGCGGTCGGTGTACGGGTCGACATCAACAGTCCGCTCGCGGAGGACGACTCGCTGGCCGACGACGCTCGCTTGCGGGCCCACGTCGACACGCTGGCCGAACTGCTCGACGCCGGCGCGCGGGTCGCGGTGCTCGCCCACCAGGGCCGCCCCGGCGGTGACGAGTTCGCGCGCCTCGAATCGCACGCCGACCGCCTCGACGACCTTCTCGACCACGACGTCGGCTACTGCGACGCGACGTTCAGCGCCGAGGCGCGGGAGGCCATCGAGGCGCTCGACGGTGGCGAGGCGGTGCTGCTGGAGAACACGCGCTTCTACAGCGAGGAGTACATGGAGTTCGACCCGGCGCGCGCAGCGGAGACGTTCCTCGTCTCCCGGCTCTCCTCGGCTCTCGACGCCTACGTCAACGACGCGTTCGCGGCCTCACACCGCTCCCAGCCGTCGCTCGTCGGCTTCCCCGAACTGCTCGACTCGTACGCGGGTCGCGTGATGGAAGAGGAACTCGACGTACTCGGCGCCATCGAGGAGACGCCGACCCCGCGAACGTACGTCGTCGGCGGCGCCAAGGTGCCGGACTCGGTGGCGGTCGCCGAGCACTCCCTGGAGAACGGCCTCGCGGAGAACGTCCTGTGCACTGGCGTCGTCGCCAACATCTTCCTCGCAGCCGACGGCGTCGACGTCGGGCGCCGGAGCACGGAACTCATCCACGACCGGGGCTACGAGACGGAGATCGAGCGAGCGGAGGAACTGCTCGAATCCTACAGCGAGAGCATCCAGCTACCCGTCGACGTGGCCGTCGCGCGCGACGGCGAGCGCTGCGAACTCCCCGTCTCCGAACTCCCGCCCCGCGACGACGAGGCCGTGATGGACCTCGGGAGCGACACCATCGAGGCGTACGCGGACGTGCTCGCCGAGACCGGCACCGCCATCCTCAACGGTCCCGCCGGCGTCTTCGAGGACGAACTGTTCGCCAAGGGGACGCGCGGTCTCTACGAGGCAGCCACGCGGGCCGAGTACACCATCGTCGGGGGCGGCGACACCGCGGCCGCCATCCGCAAGTTCAGTCTCTCCGGGTTCGACCACATCAGCACCGGCGGCGGCGCTGCCCTCCGCATGCTCACGGGCGAACCGCTGGCGGCAGTGGAGGCGCTGCGCTGATGGACGTGACGGCCGCGACGGGCGGCGACGTCCCGGCCGTGGCCGACCAGTGGGTGGCGCTCGCCGCCGAACAGCACGACCACGGCTCGCACCTCCTCGCGGAAGAGAATCGCGAGCAAGCGCAGGAACTCATCGCGCAGTACGTCCACACCGGCGGCGTGGGCGTGGCGCGGCGGGATGGACTGCGGGTCGGCTTCGTGATGTTCCACGTCGAGACCGGACTGTACGAGACGGACGTGACGCGGGGCGTCGTCGACAACCTCTATGTGGTCCCGGACGCGCGGGACAGCGGAGTCGGGAGCGCGCTACTCGACCACGCGGAAGCCCAACTGCGCGAGCGGGATGCCGACGTGCTCGCCGTCGAGGCGCTGTGGGACAACGAGGGCGCCCGCCGACTGTACGAGCGCCGGGGGTACGACCCCAACCGTGTCACCTTAGAACGACCGGCCGAAAGCGATACGCACACAAAGGACCCCGACTAAGCCGGAACTGCGCCAAGGGAGCTTGGGTGGTTCAAGCACTCGATTTGTAATCGAGAATCCGTGCGTTCAAATCGCACCCTTGGCTTGGGAGACTCGACCGCGAGGAGAGTCTCCGATAACTCGAACGGCGAGCGCTGCGAGCCGTGAGGTCTGCGCCTCCCCCCTCCCTCACACCGCGACGCTTTTCCTCCACCGTTCCCACGGTACAGTCGATGACAGGCCCGGAGACCCGCGACCCGACGCGCTGCAAGGTCGGCCGCCTCATCGACGAGTACGACCTGTCGGGCGCGGGCGAGGAGCTCGAACGCCGGTGGACGGGGACTGGCGACGAGCGGACGAGTCTCCGGGCGCTCGCCGACGAATTCAACCGCCGCCTGCTCGCGACGGCGCTCGCCGACGTGGGTGCTAACCCGGTCGAACAGGACGTCGCGGCGACCTACGAGGTGTTGACGGGCGACGACGTCAGCGAGGGCGTGCGCACGCAGAAGCGCCTCGAACTGTCCCGGGAGGGCGTGGACGTCGAGGCGCTTCGCGAGGACTTCGTCTCCCACCAGGCGGTGCACACGTACCTCCGGGAGTACCGCGGCGCAGAGCGGAAAGACGACGGCGACCAGCTACAGCGGGACGTGGAGACGCTGCGGCGCCTGCAGTCACGCGCGGCGTCCGTCACGGCGGATGCCGTCGAGCGGTCGGCGAACACCGGACGCATCGACGTCGGCGACACCGACGTCCTGGTGAACGTTCGCGTGTTCTGTCAGGACTGCGGGGCGGACTACGACGCCGCCGAGCTGCTCGACCGGGGCGGCTGCGACTGCGACCAGTGAGTCCGCCAAGATGAAGAACTATATCTGACCGTGAGCTACGGAGAGTCATGGACGAGTCGGCCGCGCGGCAGTCCGCGGCACATCTACACGCGCGCAACGTCGGCGGTATCGACGAAACGGACGTCACGCTCGCCCCCGGCGTGAACGTCCTCGCGGGCCGGAACGCGACGAACAGGACCTCCTTCCTCCAGGCCGTGATGGCCGTCGTCGGGAGCGACCGCGCGACCCTCAAAGGAGATGCCGAGAAGGGAAGCGTGAGCCTCGAACTGGCCGACGAGCGCTACGAGCGCACGCTCGGCCGCGTCGACGGGACCGTCGCGTTCGGGGGCGACCCGCTGCTCGGGGACTCCGAACTCGCCGACCTCTTCGCGTTCCTCCTCGAGGACAACGAGGCGCGGCGCGCCGTCGAGCGCGGGGACGACCTCCGCGAAATCGTCGTCCGACCCGTGGACACCGCCGAACTCCGCCGGCAGATCGGCCGGCTGGAGACCGAGAAACGAGAGGTCGACGACGAACTTGCGACCCTCGACGACGTCGCCGCCCGACTGGAGAACCGCCGCCAGCGCGTCGCCGAACTGGAAGCCGAACGCGAGGACCGACGTGAGGAGCTGTCCGTCGCGCGTGACGAGCTCGCTGACGTGGAGGCGCCCGAGGGTGAGGAGTCCGAGGCGCTGGCCGACCTGAAGGCGACCCGGTCGGACCTCGAGGACGTCCGGTTCAAGCTCCGGACCGAGCGCGAGAGCCTCGAATCGCTGCAGGAGCAGCGTGCGGAGCTCCGAGAGGAGCGAGAGTCGTTGCCCACCATGGACGTCGAGGGGGAGACCATCGATGCCCGCATCGGCGAACTGCGCGGGCGGCGCGACGAACTGGAGGCCGAGGTCGGAGACCTCCAGGCAATCGTGCGGTTCAACGAGGAGATGCTGGCCGACGGGGAGGGCGTTCACGAAGAGATAGCAGAGGAGGTCGGCGCCGCCGAGGGCAACCGCGGGCAGCGCTCGGACGGCGGGACGCTGACGGACGCGTTGGTCGCGGAAGAGGGGACCGACGTCTGCTGGACGTGCGGGACGGAGGTAGAGCGCTCGCGCATCGAGGCGACCGTCGAGCGCCTGCGGGACCTCCGGGACCGGAAGCGCGCGCGGAAGGACGATTTCACGGCTGAACTCGAATCACTCACCGAGCGCAAGCGCGAGGCGGCCGACGTCCGGGAGCGACGCGCGGAGGTCGAGGCCGCACTCGACGCCGTCGAGTCGGAGATAGCGGAGCGCGAGTCACGCGTGTCGGGCCTCGAAGCCGAGCGAGACGAACTCGCAGTCGATGTCGAGGAACTGGAAGCCGCAGTCGAGGACGCGGGCGGCCACGAGACGGCGGTGGACCGCGCGAAGCGGGTCAACGAACTGGAGGCCGAACTCGACCGCGTGGACGCCGACCTCGCGGACGTCAGGGAGACCGTCGCGGACCTCGACGACCGCCTCTCCGAACGGGAGGCCCTGGAGGAGCGCCGCGCGGAGATCGTCTCGGAACTCGCCGACCTCCGGGACCGCGTCGACCAGGTGGAGAGCGAGGCCGTCGAGGCGTTCAACGGCCACATGGCGACGGTCCTCGAGATGTTGGACTACGACAACGTCGAACGCATCTGGATCGAGCGCACGACGGCCAGCCGAGACCGCCGGAGCGCAGCCGAGGACGCCGAGTTCGACCTCCACGTGGTCCGTTCGGCCGACGGAACGGCCTACGAGGACACTGTCGCCCACCTCTCCGAGAGCGAGCGCGAGGTGACGGGGCTGGTGTTCGCGCTCGCGGGCTACCTCGTCCACGACGTCTACGAGGACGTGCCGTTCCTCCTGCTGGACTCACTGGAGGCCATCGACGCCGACCGCATCGCCGCGCTGGTCGACTACGTCGCGGCGTACACCGACTTCCTCGTTGCGGCGCTGCTCCCGGAGGACGCCGAGGCAGTCGAGAACGTGGACAACCGCGTCACAGAAATCTAGTCGACACGAACGAGAGCGGTCCGCTGACGAGCGAACCTCAGGGAACGCTCGCGTGAGACAGTTTTAAGTCGACCCTCGAAGCAGACTGACATGAATGAGCGACGGGACCTCCAGCCCTCGACGCGAGTTTCTCGCTCTCGCCGGCTCCACACTGATTACGGCCACCAGCGGGTGTCAGTCGAGCGGCTCCGAGTCGACGACCACTACTGGCACGACGACCGGGGGAATCGAGACCAGCGAGAGAACCGAGACGACCGAGACAACCCAGGTGCCGCCGTCCGTGGCGGACCTGGTGGTCGAGTACGACGACCCACAGACGACCGAGAAACGAACGCTCACAGTGACCGGGAGCGTGTCCGCGGAGGCTGGCGTCGAAGCTGTGGCGGTCGCTACTGGGGACGCATCTACGACCGAACGGTTCGACGGTCCCAGCACCGTGTCGTTCGAGGCCTCCCTCGACGTGATGGGTGGCAGCGAGTACGAGGTCGTCGTGACAGCTACCGACAGCAACGAGGCGTCAGCGACCGAACGACAGGAGACGCGGTACGTCGGGGAACCCTCGGCGCCGGTCGGTGACGACCGTCTCGTGGGTGTGCACTACTACGGGTGGTGGGGGAACGGCGACCACTGGGACGCGGGCTACCCCGGGAAGCCGACCCTCGGCGAGTACGACGCCCAGGACCCCGCGGTCATCGAACAGCACCTCGAGTGGTGCCGGCAGTTCGGAGTGAATTGGCTGAGCCTCAGCTGGTGGGGCCCGGACAGCTACTCGAACGAGACGTTCGTCGACCACGTGCTTCCAGCCGACGCCCTGGGTGACGTACAGGTCTCCATCCTCTACGAGACGACGAACCGTCTCGAGCAGGACCCGGGCTGGAACGTGGACTTCGACGACGAGGCCAACCGCGAGCAGTTCGTCGAGGACGTGGAGTATCTCGCCGACGAGTATTTCGGCCACGACAACTACCTGCGAATCGACGACAAGCCCGTCGTCTACATGTACGTCGCGGGCGGGTTCATCGGCGACATCCGGGGAGCGTTCGACGCGGCAGCCGACGCAATCGGCGAGGAGCTCTACGTCGTCGCCGACATGCCGCTCGAGGTTCGAGAACCGGGGAAGGCCGACCACATGTTCGCGTTCGACGCCGTCTCCAACTACACGGGGTTCTACGAACCAGTCGAGAACGTCAACGAGCGCGTTCCGGAGTACTCGTTGGCAGAGTACCGGGACTGGCGGTTCGCGACCGCGGACACGGACGTCGACTTCATCCCGGGCATCATGCCCGGGTTCGACAAGACGGAGTGGAACGGCGACAGCGACAATCCGGTGATGGAACGCTCGCCGTCGTCGTTCCGGTCGTGGTGCAACAGCGTCCTGGACCTCGTCGACCCGGACCTGAACGCTGTACTGGTCACGTCGTTCAACGAGGGCCACGAGTACACGAACGTGGAGCCCAGCGAGGAGTACGGGACGACGTACATGGAGATTCTCGAGGAGGAGTTCGCCGAGGGAGACGGCGTGTACCTGAACCTCGACGCGTACGCCGATGTGGTGTTCTCCTTCGACCACACCGTAGCGGAGACGGAGTTGAACTCGGAGGCGGACCCGCGCTTCGCTCGGGACCTCGCACTCTACGTAGACTACCTCGAACTCTCTAACCCGAGTACAGGGTACGAGAAGCGAATCGACATGGGTGAAAAACTGCTCTACCCGTACATCGGCGTTGGAGTGTACGGAGGGTCTTCGAGTGGTGGGAAGCGCTGGTTCGGTGGCCAGGACGGGGAAGCCGAACTGTTCTTCGACCGCGAGGACGTGGCCAGGGCCTCTCGGCTCACCCTCGACGCGTCGGCCGCTCGGGACGGCGACCCGTTCGAGACGACGCTCTCGGTGGATGGAACGCGAGTCGACCAGCTGACAGTCACGGAACGACGAGATAAGCAGTACCACTTCTCGCTCGACCCCGACGAGTCGGGGTGAGCGGCGTTCAGCGGGAACTGGTACTACTGGTTCTTCCGCGCCTCACTCCAGCAACTCGCGGGCGATGATGTTCTTCTGAATCTCCGTGGTACCCTCGTAGATCTGGGTGATCTTGGCGTCGCGGTAGAACCGCTCGACGTCGAAGTCGTTGACGTAGCCGGCGCCGCCGTGGATCTGGACGGCCTCGTCGGCCGCCTCGACGGCGACGCGGGAGGCGAACTCCTTGGCCATCGACGCGAGCGCCGTGAGCTGCTCGTCCTTGTTCTCCACGCTCCAGGCGGACTTCTGGGTGATGGTGCGGGCGGCCTCGGTCTGCGTGCGCATCTCCGCGAGTTTGTGCTTGATGGCCTGGAAGTCCGAGATTGGGCGGCCGAACTGCTCGCGCTCCTTGGCGTACTCGAGGGCGCGCTCGGTGGCGCCGCGGGCGATGCCGACGCCCTGGGCGGCGACCATCGTGCGCGTCTCGTCGAAGAACTGCATCTGCTGGAGGAAACCGCCGCCCTCGGTGCCGATCAGGTTCTCCTCGGGGACGCGGACGTCGTCGAGGAGGAGTTCGGCGGTGTCGGAAGCGCGGATGCCCAGTTTGCCCGTGATCTTCTCGGCCTCGAAGCCGTCGCGGTCGGACTCCACGACGATCTGGCTGAAGCCGTTGTACCGGCCGCTGGCCTCGGGGTCGGTCTGGCAGAGCACGACGAAGAAGTCCCCGACGGACCCGTTCGTGATCCACATCTTGTTGCCGTTGATGACGTACTCGTCGCCGTCCTTCTCCGCGCGCGTCGAGACGCTGGAGACGTCGGAGCCCACGTCAGGTTCGCTGATGGCCGACCCCATGATGGCGTCGCCCGCCGCGATGGGTTCGAGGAACCGCTCCTTCTGGTCCTCGGTGCCGAACGCGATGATCGCCTCGGCGCCGAAGCCGGCGCTGGAGACGGAGAGGCCGATACCAGCGTCGGCAGCGAACAGTTCCTCGACGATGATGGCCGTCTCGACTGGCGAGTAGCCCGCGCCGCCGTACTCCAGCGGGATGCCCGGCCCGGTGAGTCCCGCCTCCGCTGCCTTCTCCATCACGTCCCACGGGTACTTCTCGGCCTCGTCGTACTCGCTGGCGACGGGAAGTATCTCGTTCTCGGCGAATCGACGCACCTCGTCCTGGATGGCTCGTTGCTCGTCGGTGAGTCCGAAGTCCATGTGTCGTTCTACCGTACAGCGGGACAAAAGTACTCGTAAACCGCCGACAATGTCCGGGCAGTTCCCGCCACCGACGAACTATCAGCAGTGCAACTGAAGCCGGTTTCCGGAAACCACCAAGGGGCGACGGGGTCTCGTGTCGTCTGCATGTCGAACTACGAACTGCCGCCGCTCCCGTACGACTACGACGCGCTCGAACCCCACATCAGCGAACAGGTGCTCACGTGGCACCACGACACCCACCACCAGGGCTACGTCAGCGGCTGGAACAGCGCCGAGGAGACGCTCGAAGCCAACCGCGAGTCCAAGGACTTCTCGGACTCGGCTGGTGCCATCCGGAACGTCACCCACAACGGCTCCGGGCACGTCCTCCACACGCTGTTCTGGCAGTCGATGAGTCCGGAAGGCGGCGACGAACCCGGGGGCGACCTCCGCGACCGCATCGAGGCGGACTTCGGCTCCTACGAGGGCTGGAAGGGCGAGGTCGAGGCTGCAGCCTCGGCCGCCGGCGGCTGGGCACTCCTCGTCTACGACAGCCACTCCGAGCAGCTCCGGAACGTCGTCGTGGACAAACACGACCAGGGCGCGCTCTGGGGTAGCCACCCCATCCTGGCGCTGGACGTCTGGGAGCACTCCTACTACTACGACTACGGTCCCGCTCGCGGCGACTTCGTCGACGCCTTCTTCGAGGTCGTCGACTGGGAGGAGCCGTCGGCCCGCTACGAGCAGGCCGTCGACCGCTTCGAGTAGCGGTCCCGCGTCGCTTCGACCAGCTCAACCCGTCCCCGAATGCTAAACACTCACTCGACCGTCGCGACCAGCAGGAACGTCTCCGGACGCACGGCCTGGTGGTCCACCTCGAACCCGGCGACTCCCAGCGCATCGGCCGCCTCCGCTGCGGTATAGCGCTCGTCAGTCGGCGGTCCGCTCTCGCCGGTTCCGGTTGCCGCCCAATCCACCACGACGAGGCGGCCGCCGTCGCCGAGCACGCGTCGGATCTCTGCGATCGCGGCCTCGCTGGCGAACTCGTGGTACGTCATCGTGGAGAACGCGGCGTCGACCGACCCGTCTGCGAACGGGAGGTCGTCGACGTCGGTCGTGACGAGGTCGACGTTCTCCGGGACACCCTTCTCGCGGTAGTAGTCGTGCATCGCCGACTGGACGTCGACGGCGTACACGTCGCCGGCGTGGGGTGCCACGTCGTCGGTGTAGAACCCCGTGCCGCTCCCGAGGTCGGCGACGGTGTCCTCGGGGGAGAGGTCGAGTGCCCACAGCAGTTCCTCCACGGAGAGAAACCGGTACCGATCCGCGGGCTGTTCCAGCTTGTCGGCCCGGGAGGCGTCGAACGTGTGGTGCCCCATCGTCAGAGGTTCTCGAACGCCTCGTCGACGAGTTCGCCGGTGTCGGCGACGATGTCGGCCATCTCCTCGCTGTCCGGCGCCATCCCAACCAGGCGCGCGATGCGCATGATGGAGACGTGGTAGACGCGCTGGAGGCCGGGTTCCTCCTCCCAGACGACCACGTTGCACGGGAACAGCGCGCCGATGCGCTGATCCGTCACGTCTAGTGCACGGTCGGCCATCTCCGGATTGCACGCGCCGAGCACGTAGTAGGGGTCCCGGTCCGCGCCCACCTTCTCGTTGAGCACCTCGGAGGGTGAGAACTCGACGAGCACGCCGAACCCCGCGTCCTCGAACACCTCGCGGGTGTGCTCGATTGCGTCCTCGTGGCTCATCTCGAGAGTCGTCTCTTCCTCGCCGATGTCGTCAGGCTCTATCTGTGACGGGTCGAACGGTACAGTCATCGTGTGTAGTATTGCGCCTAGCGGGACAAACTCTTTCGGGTCCGTTGCGGTCCGAGGGCCCCGAAATGCGATTCGGCGACTCGTTCAGAGCCTACCCGCCAGAATAACTCGAACTGGTAGCGGTCGTCCTCAGACGAGCAGTTGGACGTCGGAGTCGGCCATGTGCTGGACAGCCGTCGCTGCGCCCACGCCGACCGTGACGTCGTCGTAGAAGTCGTCCTCGTCGTAGTCCATCAGGTCGATGGTCATCTGGCACGCCTGGAGGTCGACGCCCTGCTCGAGGGAGAGTTCCACGAGTTCCTCGATGGTGGCGGTGCCGTTGTCGTCGACCTTCTTCTCCATCAGCTTCGTCGCCATCCTGTCCATGCCGGGGAGCGCGGCGAGCGCGTTCGGCATCGGCATGCTGGGGTTGCCGACGGCCGAGAGCTGCAGGTTCCGCGACTTCTCCTCGTGGAGGATGTCCAGCCCCCAGAAGGTGTGGAACACGACGACCTCCCAGCCGAACGCGGCGGCCGTGCTGGCGAGGATGAGCGGCGGGTAGGCCATGTCGAACGAACCCTGGGTGGCGACGATGGTCATCTTCTGCTGGTCGTCGCCCACCTCGTTCTCGAGGCTAGCTACCGTGTCCTCGAGCTCCTCGACACGAGCACGGAGCTCGGCCTCAGTCGTCGGTTCGCTGTCGACGTCTTCGGTGGCTGTTTCCGAACTCATGTTACGCCGTCTTCTCGACGTAGTGTTTGTAGACGTCGTCGTCCTCGACCTGGTCGAGCAGTTCGACGCCGTCGGTACCCTGCGCCCAGCCGTCGATATCGCTGAGGCTGCCGGAGTCGGTCGCCAGCACCTCGAGCACCTCGCCCTCCGTGAGGTCGTCGGTAGCCGACTTCGTCTTCACGACCGGCATGGGACACGATGCACCTTTCACGTCGAGCGTCTCCGTGATTTCGTATTCTTCGCTCATAGTGGGTCACCCCGATGTTGTGTATTGGAGCTAACTCACAATACCAACTGTGGGTGTAAAAGAATGCCGGTTCTTGTAATTCACGCAAACTACTGTAACCCGTTATATATTGGTTCAGGGGCGCCACGTGCACACAACGGATGTTTGGGCGCCGTTATCCACCAATTGCTCCAAAGGGTATTGTGTTGTATTCGAACTACTATGCAAATCCTTATGTGCGTCAGTCCAGTAGACAGGGGTGTACGACATGAACCCCGAAGATTTCCCGACTCCGGACGCAGAGGTCGAGACAGTCGACCCCGAGGCGCTGAAGCGCCGCATCGACGCCGGCGAGGACGTCACGCTCCTCGACGCGAGAATGGCCTCGGAGTACGAGGAATGGCACGTCGACGGCGAGAACGTCGACTCGATCAACGTGCCCTACTTCGAGTTCCTCGAGGACGACGTCGACGAGGCCGTCCTCGCGCAGATTCCCGACGACCGCGAGGTGACCGTGCTCTGCGCGAAGGGGGGCGCCAGCGAGTTCGTCGCGGGCACGCTCAAGGCCTGCGGCTACGACGTCGACAACCTCGAAGACGGCATGAACGGCTGGGCTCGAATCTACGAGGCCGTCGAGGTCACCCGCTACGACGGCCCCGGCACACTCCTCCAGTACCAGCGCCCGTCCTCGGGTTGTCTCGGCTACCTGCTCTACGACGGTGGCGAGGCCGCAGTCGTCGACCCGCTGCGCGCGTTCACCGGCCGCTACCTCGCCGACGCCGACGACCTCGGCGTCGACCTGAAGTACGCCATCGACACGCACGTGCACGCGGACCACATCTCGGGGGTCCGAGCACTCACAAGCGAGGGCGTCGAAGGAATCGTTCCCGAAGCGGCCGTCGATCGCGGAGTCACCTACGCAGAGGACGTAACCACGACTGCAGACGGCGACAGCTTCCACGTCGGCGACGCCACCATCGAGACGGTCTACACGCCCGGTCACACGACGGGCATGACCTCCTACCTCCTCGGCGACAGCCTGCTCGCCACCGGCGACGGACTGTTCGTTGAGAGCGTCGCCCGCCCGGACCTCGAGGAAGGCGACGACGGCACCCCCGAGGCCGCACGCACGCTCTACGAGTCCCTCCAGGAGCGCGTCCTCGCACTCCCCGACGACACGCTCGTCGGCGGCGCTCACTTCAGCGACGCGGCCGTTCCCGCCGAGGACGGCACCTACACAGCGCCAATCGGCGACCTGGTCGCGGAGATGGGCGCGCTCACGATGGACGAAGACGCGTTCGTCGACCTCGTCCTCTCGGACATGCCACCGCGTCCCGCGAACTACGAGGACATCATCGCGGCGAACCTCGGCCAGAACGAGGTCGACGACGAGGAGGCATTCACGCTGGAGCTCGGGCCGAACAACTGCGCCGCGAGCCAGGAGTCTCTCGCGGGTGACTGAAGCCCCCGACCGTGACTGACCTAGTCCCACTCCAGCTGGCGGCCGACTTGTTCCCCAACGGCATCAGTCGCTACGCCGTCGGTGGCCTGCTCGTCGGCCTCGGGGCGGCCATCATCTACCTCGGGACCGGCATCGCCGCCGGCGCGAGCACGTTCCTGGAGTCGACGCTCTCGTACGTCTCCGGCCAGTCCCGGTTCCAGCGGTACGTCGCCTCCCGAGACTGGCGTGTCGTCTTTACTGTCGGCATCGTCCTCGGCGGAGCCGTCTACGCGGTGCTCTTCCAGGCTGGCGCGTGGACGACAGACGTCCAGCCGTGGCGCCTGCTCGTTGGCGGCGTCTTCGTCGGCGTCGGCACGCGCGTCGGGAAGGGCTGTACCTCGGGCCACGGCGTCTGCGGCGTCGGCTCCGCGTCGAAGACGTCCATCGTGGGCGTCGTGACCTTCCTCACTGTCGCCATCGTCACCGCACAGCTCGTCTCGGAACTGGGGGTGAGTCCGTAGATGCGCGAGACGGAGCGACCCGCGAGTAGCGACAGACATCCCCTGTTCATCCCGCTAATACTCGTCGGCGGGCTCGTCTTCGGGTTCGGCCTCGGCTACAGCCACATGGCTCGCCCAGAGGTCGTGCTGGACTTCCTCCAGTTCGAGGACCTCGGACTGCTGTTCGTGATGTTCGGCGGCGCAGTCGTCTCCGGACTCGGCTTCTTCGTCGGGCCGAAGCTGTTCGACCGCGCGCCGCTCACGGGGGACCACTACGAGCGCCGCCTGAAGTCCTTCGACAGGAACGTCCTCGTCGGCGGGGCCGTCTTCGGCGTCGGCTGGGGGCTCTCGGGAATCTGTCCGGGTGCGGCGTACGCGAGCCTCGGCGTGGGCAACGTCACCATCCTCTGGGCGATCGCCGGGATGTTCCTCGGGGCGTACGCACAGGGCCGGTGGCGGAGCCGAAGCACAGCCACGTCCTCCGCGACCGCGGGGGCCGACTGAACACCACATCTTGGCCTCGACCCACCGATGGACGTAGCCTTCCTCGCTCTGTTCGCTGTCGCCGCCGTCGCGAGCCTCTTCATGTCCTGGGTCATCGGTGCCGGGTCCAGTGGCGCGACCCCGTTCGCGCCGGCTGTCGGCGCCAACGCCATCCCGACGATGCGCGCGGCTTTCGTCGTTGGCCTCTTCGGTTTCGCCGGTGCCGTCACGCAGGGCGCGAACGTCTCGGAGGCCGTAGGTAGCGGTCTGGTCGGCGGCGTCAGCCTGCCAGCGGGCGGCGTCATCCTCGCGCTGGCGATCGGGGCCGGACTGATGGCCGTCGGCATCCGAACGGGCTACCCGATAGCGACGGCGTTCACCGTCACCGGCGCCGTCATCGGTATCGGACTCGCCCTCGGCGGCACGCCCGTCTGGCCGAAGTACCGCCAGATCGGTGCCGTCTGGGTGCTGACGCCGTTCGTCGGCGGGGGCATCGCGTACGTCGTCGCCAGCCTCCTCCCTCGGCCCGGCGTCCCCGAGCGATTCAGTATCGCCGCCCTCGCGGGGCTCGTCGGCTCGGTGCTCGCGAACGTCGAGTTCGCGTCCCTCGGACACGATGGGTCGGCAGGCTCGGTCGTCGAACTCGGCCTGGGGCTACTGCGAGTCGAGGGGACTGTCGCTGTGGTCGGAGTCTCCCTCGTCGTCGCCGGAGGCGTTGCGCTGCTCGTCCACTGGGACGTCCGCCGCGACGAGGCGGGCGGGCTCAGGCGCATGCTGCTCGCGCTGGGGTCGCTGGTCGCGTTCTCCGCGGGCGGGAGCCAGGTCGGCCTCGCTGTCGGGCCGCTGCTCCCGCTGCTCGACGACGTCGGCGTGGCCTCAACGTTCTCCGTCCTCGTTGGCGGCGGGGTGGGTATCCTCGTCGGCTCCTGGACGGGTGCGCCGCGGATGATCAAGTCCCTCGCACAGGACTACTCCTCGCTGGGGCCGCGGCGTTCCATCGCCGCGCTCGTCCCGTCGTTCCTCATCGCCCAGACCGCCGTCCTGCTCGGCGTCCCGGTGTCGTTCAACGAGATCGTCGTCAGCGCCATCGTCGGGAGCGGTGCCGCTGTGGGAGGCCGCAGGCTATCAGCGCCCGCAAGCTGCTCGTGACGGTCGGCGCCTGGGTGGCGTCGTTCGTGGTCGCGTTCTCGCTCGCCTACGGATTCGGCGCCGTCTTCCACTCGTAATCGGACGCCAGCACCGCGTTTCGCAGGTGGCGGCACGGCGTCCGTCCGGAACATCGTACAGCGAACCATAATTGATTGTATTGTACAATACTCCCAGAACCGTTAAGTGGTGGTGTCGGCTACCTTGACGTGAGCAGAAATCCATGAACTTCACAATATCGAACGGAGTGAGCATCGATGTTCGGGCTTGAGAACGCGTCCGGTGTCGGTGGCGCAGCACTCGTCGTCGGCGTCGTGCTGGTCGAAGCAATTCTGCTGTACGTCGGGTACGGCGCGATGGAACGTCTCCTCGGGCCGACTCTCGTGAGGGCGCTGGGTGGCGAATGACCACGGAGCTCCTGGGGGTGGCCACGCCCCTGCTCGCCATGTTCGCGGGCTTCGGCGTCCTCATCGGCCTCCTGTTCGGCTTCTTCGGGATGGGCGGGTCGTTCCTCGTCACCCCCGCGCTGATGGTGATGGGCTACCGGACCGACGTCGCAGTCGCGTCCGGGCTCGCGTTCGTCTTCGCGACCGCCGTCATCGCGACGCTGAAACACCGCGACCTCGGTCAGGTGGACTACAAACTCGGCGTGCTGATGATCGCCGGCACCACCGCGGGCATCGAGGTCGGGAAGATCGGCCTCCACGCGCTACAGGCGATGGGAATCGCCGACACTGTCGTCAGCATCATCTACGTGGGGCTGCTCGGCGGTATCGGCGTCTTCATCACGTACACCGCGACGTGGGGTGATGGCGGCGGTGGCATCAGCCACGACGCCGACGCCGCCCACGGTGAGGTCGACGCGAACGACATCCCCGACGTCGCCAAGAAAATCCAGTCCTACCGGGTGCCCCCGATGATGGAACTCCGGGGCGGCGTGACCGTATCGCTGTGGATGATCCTGGTCGTCGCGTTCGCCACGGGTCTACTCTCGGGCTTCCTGGGGGTCGGCGGCGGGTTCATCCGGATGCCCGCGCTGTTCTACCTCATCGGTGTGCCGGTCCCCATCGCCGTCGGGACGGACCTCTTCGAGATCGTCTTCTCGGGGGGCATCGGGAGCTACCTGTACGCCATCGACGGCGCGGTGAACCTGAGTATCGTCGTCCCGCTGCTGGCCGGAAGCGCGCTCGGTGCCCGCATGGGCGCCGCGGCGACCAGCCTCGTCGAGGAGGACGACATCAAGGTGTACTTCGGCGTGATGCTGCTCCTCGGCGCTATCGCGGTCGCCGTCCGGAAAGTCGGAGACGCCATCGACATGCCAGTCCTCGACTCGGTCTCGCTGGTCATCATCGTCGGCGCGGCGATGCTGGTCGCCGGCGCTGTCGTCGTCAGTTCCGTCAGGGAGATGCGTGCGGAATCCAGGGCGTCGAAGTCGAGCGCCGACTGAGGGGCCGTCTCTCGGTTGCGTGCGTGCGATTGTACGTTTTGTACACAAGTCTTTTATCGCCACGGCTGCTACACTCGGGTGATACCAATGCCAGACTCGATGGCCGAACAACTGCAGAGCGACATGGAGTGCGAGGGGCTCCTCGAGTGTTTCCACGGGCTCAAACAACTCGACAGGGAGTGCTTCCAGGCGCTCGTGAACGCCGACGAAGCGCTGACGGTCGACGAGATCGCTGACGCCGTCGACCGCGAGCGTTCGACCGCCTACCGGGCCATCCAGCGGCTGCTCCAGACCGGGTTCATCCAGAAGGAGCAGGTGAACTACGACCAGGGCGGCTACTACCACGTCTACGCCCCGACGGACCCGTCGAAAATCGCGGGCGACATGCAGCGCCTGCTCAACGACTGGTACGCGAAGATGGGGCAGCTCATCCAGGAGTTCGAGACCAAGTACGAGCGAGGCGACGCGGCGACCCCGGCCGAGAGCTGAGGGTGCCTTACCCCGCTCTCTGCGCTCTACGCTTCACTCGCGGCTCCTCGTCTGCTCCGTCGCTCGCACCAGTCGTCCTATCTTTCCGCTCTTCGGTAACTCCCATCTCGCACTCGCTCCGTTCGAGGTTCGCTTCTCGACAGTTCAGTAGCCGCCGCTCGCCTCGCCTGCGCTTCGTTCCGGCCCAGTGAATCCACGGAGGAGCCTGGGTTTCCGATGCCGAGCAATCACCGGCCAATCAGTATTGTGCAGTTTCCCCAAAACCTTAAATCCGGCCGGCGCTTACGGTGCAGTGATGACAACTGAATCTACCAGCGAATCGAGTACGGTCACACCTACCGAACCTGTGAGTATCGACAGCCAGGCGGAGCTAGACGACCTCGTCGCGGACGGCGTCGTCCTCGCGGACTTCTACGCCGACTGGTGTGGGCCCTGCCAGATGCTCGCACCGGTCGTCGACACGCTGGCTGCCGAGACAGACGCTACCGTCGCCAAGGTCGACGTCGACGCGAACCAGCAACTCGCCGCGGCGTACGGAGTTCGTGGCGTCCCGACGCTGGTTCTGTTCGCGGGCGGGGAACAGGTCGAGGAACTCGTCGGCGTCCAGGACGAAGCACGACTGCGCTCACTCATCGAGGACTACACCGAGTAGATGGACGAGGACATTCACGAGCTCGTCGTCGCCCGGCTCGACGCGACGGTCTGACCCCGACACGAGACAGTCCAGATACTCTATTCGACGGTGAACCTGGCTTCTGCGTTTGACGCGGCGAAGGGCGAGGAGGCTCGCCGCCCAAAGAGTCAAACAACCGTTCTTCGTATCCTACGCATAGATGACCAGCGCCGATTCGGACGCAGACTCCGAGTCAGTCTCTCGTCGGGCGCTCCTCGCCCTCGGGGGCGCTCTGAGCCTCTGCTGTCTGTTCGCGGCACCGGCAGCCACGGGCGTCGCCGGCGGGACGGCCGCAGGCGGTGCGACGGCAGCGCTCGGCGGGGGAATCGTGAGAATCGTCGTCGCGGCGCTGACGGTCGGCGTTATCGGTGTCGTGCTCCGACTCCGGACAGAACCGTAGTCGGCAACCGGCGGAAGTCGCTGGGGGTCAGTTCCGTCGCGTCTGCGGGCCGTTACGCCCCGTCTGCTTCGAGGAGCTACTGGCGGCCTTCAGCGCGAACGGGGAGAGCAGGCCGCCGACGAGGGCGCCCGCGAACGCGAGCACGCCGATGTCCGTCGTGGAAAGCGCACCGCCACCGCTTCCACCTGACCCACCACCGCCGCTCCCGACGACGACTGCGCCCTTCATCCCCATCTGTTCGTGGGGGACACAGTAGTACTTCGAGACCCCCTCTCCCTCGAACGTCTGGGAGAAGGTGGCACCCTGCTCGCTTTGCATCGCGCTCTCGAAGCTCCCGTCGTCGGCGACCACGTTGTGGGTGCCACCGACCCACTCCCAGGTCACTTTCGTCCCCGGATCCACGCGAATTGCCGCCGGACCGAAGCCGTACTGCCCGCCGTTGGCCTCTGCGCCAACCTCGACGGTCACTTCGGACTTGCCCGTCTGGTCGACGACTCCGTCGAAGTTGTCGACGTTCTCGAACCAGCCGCCAAAGTCCACGGACTGCTGCTCGCCGCTCTCGCCACTCTGGCTGCTGTTGCCAGCCGGGCTGTCGTCGACTTCGACGTCACCCACGACGATGGCGCCCTTCATCCCCATCGTCTCGTGGGGGACGCAGTAGTACTTCGAGACGCCCTCCTCCTCGAACGTCTGGGAGAACGTGAATCCCTGTTCGCCGGTCGTCTCACTCTCGTAGCTCCCGTTGTCGGCGACCACGTTGTGGGTGCCGCCGACCCACTTCCAGGTCACCGTCGTTCCGGGGTCGACCCGCACCGCTGCGGGCCCGAAGCCGAACTGCCCGCCGTTGGCCTCCGCGCCCACCTCGATGGTGACCTCCGACTTGCCGGTCTCCTCGACGACACCGTCGTAGTTGCCGACGTTGCTGAACCAGGACGCGAAACCGCTCTCCTGGGCACTGGCGGTCCCGGAGAGCGCGCTCCCGCCGACCGCTGCTGCGCCCGCCGCGGCAGTCGCTCGGAGTACGGTGCGTCTGTCGACCATCGTGGTATCTTTAGTAGACATTGTTCTGGTGGATGGTTCCACGTTCAGGCCTCGTACCCCGCGTACTCCATTAGCTGACTGAAGATGTCGGTGTCCATGACCTCCTTGTAGACGATGCCCGTGAGCATCCCTCCGGGGTAGTAGCTCCCGTTCATCACGTGGTTGACCTTGTGGCAGTGCATGAGGTAGATGCCCGGCTCGGAGTCGGCCTCGAACTCGATGGTGTGTCGCTCGGCGGGCGCGATGTTCGTGATGTCCATGTCGTGGCGCGCCGCCTCCGGGATGACGCCCCCGTCCTTCTCCACGCGCTGGAAGCGGTGGTTGTGGATGTGCAGCGGGTGGTTCATGTAGCCGCCGTTGACGTAGTGGACGCGCACCGTGTCGCCCTGCTCGACGATCATCGGGGAGCCGTCCTCGGGGTGGAGCGTCCGGGGCGCCACCTTCCCGTTGATGGTGAACACGTCGGGGTTCCGCGTGCGTGGACTGTAGTCGACGTTCTCGCCCGCCATCTTCCGGTTCAGCCGGGAGTCCCAGTCCTTGACTGTCATGAAGTACTCCTTGTCGGCGGGTTCGTAGCCCTCGGGGTCGACGCGGAAGATGCCGTACATCCCCATGTCGATGTGCCGGTGGGTCTGGTAGTGGCAGTGGTAGACGTGGGTCCCGGGAACGTTCGCGGGGATAGTGTACGTGTGTTTCTCGCCGGCGTCCACGCGGATGCCCGTCGTGGTCGGCACGCCGTCGTCCATCCAGGCCTTCTGGGCGCCGTGGAAGTGCAGCGTGTGCGGGCGCTTACCGTCCGTGTTGTCGAGGGTCACCTCGATGTCCTCGCCCTCCACCGTGCGGATGATGGGACCGGGGACGCTAGGGTCGCCGTCGTCGGCCTGGAACGCCCAGACCCGCGGGAGTTCGACGGGGCCGCCCATCGTGTCGAGCGGGTGGGCCTCGTGGACCGCGGGCATGCTCTTGAGCGTCACCTCGTTGCCCTGCTCGTGGACGTCGACGATCTCCGGCGGACTCGTCGTCGGGAGGTCCTGGGCGCGGTTCTGCGTGGTTGTCGAACTGGTGCGTTCGGGGTTCGACTTGGCCGGAGCGGTACAGCCGGCGAGTGCGGCGGTGCCCACGCCGCCCGTCACCGCGACGAACTCGCGTCGGGAAATCCCGGTTCCGGGTGCGCCAATGCGGTCTCTCATAGACATCTCGACGTTGGCACTACGCTGGTAAAGCCCGGGACGGTGATTCCCGTTCCCCGGAAACTGTTCCCAGCCGACGAGAACACCGGCGAACATGTTCGGCCAGTCTCGGGGGTGGGAATCCCCGGCCCTGGGACGAGAAGATTCCTGTATCAATCTGTCTGTCGCGGCGGGTCGCGGCTCCGCGCGCTGAGCGCGGGCGGGCTATTTGCTCCGGACCCGACGTGCTACCTCGTCGACGAGTCTGCGAGCAGGTCCCGTATCTCGTCGTGCTCGCGGGTTCCCTCCGGGAGCGTCGCCGCGTCGAAGAGCCCCGTGGCGCGTGTTACGCCGGGGTGATCCGAGCCCTCGCGCTCGACCTCCAGAGAGCCGTCGACGCGGTGCCCGACGAACTGGGCGAGCGGGAGCGGCACGCTCGCCCCGCTGGCGTACTGGAACTCGATGCGGCCGGTGTAGCGGAGGTCCGTGAGTTCGACCTCAAGGCCGGTCTCCTCGCGGGCCTCGGCGCGTGCCGCATTCTCGGGGGTCTGGGCGCGCTCGATGACCCCTCCGGGCGGTTCCCAGAAGCCGCCCGGATTGTAGACGAGCACCGTCTCCTCGCATTCCGGCGTGTAGAACAGGATGACCGACGCAATGCCGGCGATGCGCTCCAGTTGCGCCTCGACGGACGCCGGCGGTCTCTCGGGGTCGAACGACCGCGGCCCGAACTCGAAGGGGTCGGCGGTCCGCGTCGTTCCCCAGTCGGCATGCAGGTTCGCGAGCACGCAGTCCGTCCGCTCGGCGACAGCACTCCGCACTTCGTCCCAGTTGCTTCCGACCATCGGTGCACCTGACAGCGCAGTTCCAGTTAGTTCTGCCGTCGAATCGTTCGTGATGGATCGGGGTTTGTGCCGAACACGTTCGGCGCTCGGTACTCGCGACTGCCCGCCGTACAATCCACCATGGCATCAGTGTCCCACGAGGACGTCGAGAACGTCACAGACGGTGTCCACGAGAACTCCTGGTCGGCGAATCTGGAGAAGCCCCGCCACGCCGAAGATGCAGCTCTCGTCGTCGAGGAGGCCCTGGACGCCGTCGAACACACCGCCCCGGGCTACCACGTCAACCTCGTCACACACGGCGACCACGGCCACCCCGAGACGTACCTCTTCGACCCGCTCGTCGACGCCTTCGACGGCGGCGTGGAGTGGGAGTACGTCGAGCAGTGTGGCTGCGGCGGCCACGTCACCCGCGTCCACGTCGAGTAGCCGCTTCGCCCGGGGCACCCGGGCGATGGCTCTCAGGAATTGTCTGGCAGTCCCTCGAGTTCGAGTTCGCGCAGCTCCGGCGTGATTGCGTCCTCGCCGCGCTCCAGGCCGTGTTTCTCGCGCTCGTGTCGCTGGACCACGTCGACGACCTCCGCCCGGTCCGGCGAGCGCGTTCGGAACCCGCAGTCCTCGCACTGGTACTGGTAGTATCGGCGTTGTTCGGCCATGGTAAGACCCGTGTTACCGTTCGGCATTCGCGGGCAAAACGTTGTCCCGTCAGTGCGTATTCTGGGAGTTTTCGCCGAACGGGTTCGCCTCAGGCGGGCACTTCGCCGGCGAACTGCGGCAGGTTCGCGGCGAACTGCTTGATGGCCGTCTCCTCGGCGCGGTGGAGCGTCTCGCTGAGCGTCGACTTGGCGGTGTCCATCTCGTTGGCCAGTTCGGTGAGCGTGCATTCCCGGGGCGTGTCGTAGTAGCCCGCCTCGATGGCGGCGACGAGTAGTTCCTGCTGGCGGGGGGTCAGCAGTCGCTTGGAGTCCCCGGACTCGTAGAGGTAGCCAACCTCGAACTCCATGCCGAAGGCGTCGAGTTGCTCCTGTAGGTCCGAGAGCTTCGAGTGCGGCGCGACGACTTCGAGGCTGGCCTTCCCGCCGGTCAGTTCCAGCGGCGGTTCGAGCGGGAGGCCGGCCTCGCGGAGCGTGACCAGCAGCAGCGGTTCGTCCGTCTCGAACTGGACGAGTACCGAGTCGTCGTCGCGTTCGAGGGGTTCGAGGCTGAGGACGGAGTCCTCGTCGTGCATCTCCTGGAGCACCTCGACGACGTCCGGGCCGCTCAGTTCGAGGAGTGCAACGCCCTCGCCGTCGTCGGAGAACGCCGCGAGCACGCGGAACAGCGTCTCCGGGTGTGCCGCGGATATCCGGGATATCCAGACCGAGTCGGGAAGGTCGATGGTGAGTTGGGCGCGGGCCATGCGAAGATGTTCGGACGTAACGGCCGGAGGCCCAAGTGTTCTTCCCGAACATGTTCGAACGAACGGGTTGGAAGAACCGCATTGTCGCTGCCGACCCAGTTCCCTTCCATGGCCCTGAGCCCCGACTGGCCGGACCCGCTCGCCGGACGCTCGAACTGCTCCCGAACCTCGCGGCAGAGACGCTGCTCGTCCAGATGAACGACCGCACACCACAGCGCCTCTACCCGAAACTCGACGACCGGGGCTACGACTACGCCACCGTCGAACGCGCGAAAGACGTCGTCACTGTCAGCTGCCGCCGGACTCGGAGAGTCGCAGGTAGCCGGTTCTGGTTCCCTACCCGTTCGGCCCCTGCCATAGTCGAACGTTGGGGATACATCGGGTGTCTCCAGAACTGCCACAGGACTCTTGCGTCAACCCCGAGTAGTCGCCCACGATAATCGATGTCGGAGAGAACCACTAGCGGCCAACCGGGCTCCATCGTGGAGGTCGAGTTCGTCACCGATAACTCGGCACATCCGTTCGTCGGCGCCTCCGCGGACGGTCGGTGTACCTTCGAATTAGCGGAGATGCTCCCTCGCGACGACGGCCAGTACTCCGAGTTCTTCAACGTGACTGGCTCCGACATCGAGCAGGTCGAGAGCCACGTGAGCGACAAGCCGACAGTGGACGCGACTCTACACACGACCGACGAGTCTGGGGGACTCTTCGAGTTCGTCGTCTCCGGTGACTGCCCGGCCCTCAGGCTCGCCGAACTCGGCGCCCTCCCGCGGCAGGTACGGGGAGTTGAGGGGTCGGGCCACATCGTCGCCGAGATTCCGGAGAGGTACGACCCGGCTACGGTCGTCGAGTCGTTCCTCGACGACCACCCGGACGCTACACTCAACACCAAACGGGAGAAGGAGTCGATGCGGCCGATGGTCTCCCGGTCCGTATTCCAGCGCGTCCTGCAGACCCAACTCACCGACCGACAACGCGAGGTTCTGGAGGCGGCGTTCGACGCAGGCTACTACGACTGGCCGCGCGAGTGTACGGGAGCGGACGTCGCTGCGGAACTCGACATCACGTCGGCGACCTTCTCCGAGCACATCCACGCCGCCGAGCGAAACCTCCTCACAGTCCTGTTCGACGGCCAGGAGTCAAGTCCCGAAGGCGCATGAGGCGGCCCGGGCGCTGGTCTCAATTGTCGTCTCTGTCGGGCGGCGTGACAACGGTTCGACCGTCCGCGTGGACCGTCACGCGACAGCCGTCGAGCCGGAACGAGACCTGTCCAGTCCGGGACGACGGGGACCGTTCGGAGAGTGAATCGACCACCTGGCTCAGGGCCTCCGGGTCGACCGTGTCGTACAGCGGTGGCAGACGAAACGGGTCGGTTCCCGTCACTGCGGCCACGGCCCGGACGACACTGTGCGTGACCGACTCGTCGGCGTCTCGCGTGTGAGTGATGCTGTCGCCGTCGCCAACCCGATTTGGTGTGTCGTGCTCGTTCATGGAACCACGCAGGCGTTCGTGTCTTCCACTCCAGCGGACGCGGCATAGTTGGGCTCCCTACACATCGAGGCCACGTCGAGTCACCTCGTCGGCACGACGGGCAGCGATTAGTCGTGCCGGTTCGCCAGAACCAGCAGCGCCGTGGCGTCCTCGACGGCGCTGGGGGAGATGTCCTGTGCGCCGTCGAAGCGGGCGACCTCCCCCGCCGTCACCCTCACCGAGTCGGCCCCTAGCGACACCGAGAGTTCACCCTCCAACACGTGGCAGACGACCTCCCGTTCGGGGTGCTGGTGGGCCGGGACTGACTCGCCCGCCTCGAGCGTGAGGCGCACCGTCTGTGGCTCTCGGCCGGGGAAGACGTGCGCGTGGGGCGTTTCGGTGAGCGCGTCCAGAGCGACAACGTCGCTCACTCCTTCGGGAACGCCGCGACGTACTCGTCGGAACCGCGCTGTTCGACCTCGTAGCCGTCGGCGTCGAACTCCTCCACTTCGGCCTGCATCTCGTAGAACAGCGGTTTCGGGTCGTGGTCGTTGACGATCTGCATCACCTCGCCGCTATCCATCTCGTCGAACGTCGTCCTGATCTGTGAGTGGCGGTCCTTTGGTGGGATGTCTCGGACGTCGAGTGTCGGCATACACGGTCGACTTCTCGCCTCCGCACTACCCTCGTTTTCCCGAACACGTTCGACGCTCCCCCGTATGCACTACGGGGCGGACCACTCTGCGATTCCGTACGCTCCACCGGCCGAATTAACAACTCGCCCCCGATGTTTTATTAGAGACACCTACATCCGGCGACGAATCTAACAGCCGAATTAATAACTACGTGGCTGCTAGCTCCAGGTAATGACACAATCTGACGCCGCCCGGGACGACGCGACGGTGGTGGCGTTCTCCGTCCCCGAGATGGACTGCCCCTCCTGTGCGGGCAAAGTCGAGAACAGCGTGCAGGCCCTGGACGGCATCAAGGACGTTGACCCCCAGATCACGACCGGGAAACTGACCGTCACCTACGACCCCGAGCGGACGGACGAGAACGCCCTCGTTTCGGCCGTCGAGGCCGCGGGCTACGAGGTGACTGGACGACCCGGCGCGGAGGCGACAGACGAGGCAGCCGACTCGGTCTGGACGAGCACCCGCGCGCTGAAGACCTGGACGAGCGGCGTCTTCGTCGCCCTCGGCTTCCTCTTCGAGTTCCTGCTGACCGGGAACAACGCCGGCGTCGCCTCCCTGCTCGGCACCGAACTGTTCGTCTCGGACGCGCTCTTCCTGGTCGCCATCGCCGTTGGCGGCCAGGCCATCGTGCGGAACGGCTACTACTCGCTGCGAAACCTGAGCCTCGACATCGACCTGCTGATGAGCGTCGCCATCCTCGGCGCCATCGCCGCCAGCCTCGCGTTCGGCGAACGACTCTACTTCGAGGCAGCGACGCTAGCGTTCCTCTTCAGCGTCTCCGAACTGCTGGAGCGGTACTCGATGGACCGCGCGCGCAACTCCCTCGAGGAACTGATGGAGCTCTCCCCCGACGAGGCGACCGTCCTCCGCGAGGGTGAGGAGACCGTCGTACCCGTCGAGGCAGTCCGCGTTGGCGACAGGGTCGTGGTGCGGCCTGGCGAGAAGATTCCGATGGACGGCGTCGTCGTCGATGGCGAGAGCGCGGTCAACCAGGCGCCCATCACGGGCGAGAGCGTCCCCGTCGACAAGATTTCTGGTGACGACGTGTACGCGGGCACCATCAACGAGGAGGGCTACCTCGAAATCGAGGTGACCGCCGAGTCCGCGGACAACACGCTCGCGCGAATCGTCGACCTCGTCGAGGACGCCCAGTCGAACAAGACCGAGCGCGAGCAGTTCGTCGAGCGGTTCTCCTCGTACTACACGCCCGTCGTCGTCGGCGCGGGCATCCTCGTCGGCGTCGTCCCGCCACTCCTGCTGGGCGGCGCGTGGGCGACGTGGATTCTACGGGGGCTCACGCTGTTCGTGCTCGCCTGCCCCTGCGCGTTCGTCATCTCCACGCCCGTCTCCGTCGTCTCCGGCATCACGAGCGCGGCGAAGAACGGCGTTCTCGTGAAGGGCGGCAACCACCTCGAGGCGATGGGCGCCGTCGAGGCCGTCGCGCTCGACAAGACGGGGACGCTCACGAAGGGTGAACTCGTGGTCACAGACGTCGTACCGCTGGGCGGCCGCAGCGAGGAGGACGTGCTCCAATGCGCGCGCGGTCTCGAATCGCGGAGTGAACACCCCATCGGCGACGCCATCGTCGAAGCCGCCGAAGGACGCGACGTCGAAGCGAACGACATTGCGGCGTTCGAGAGTATCACCGGGAAAGGCGTCACCGCCGACCTGGGCGGCCGGACGCACTACGCCGGGAAGCCCGGCCTCTTCGAGGAACTCGGCTTCGATCTCTCGCACGTCCACGCAGCCACCGACGGCGGGACGGTGACGGCGAAGAGCCGGGACCTCTGCGACCGCAGCGGCTGTCTCGACCTGCTGGAGGACCTCGTGCCGCGCCTCCAGTCCGAGGGGAAGACCGTTGTGCTGGTCGGCACCGACGAGCAGGTCGAGGGCGTCATCGCCGTCGCCGACGAGGTCCGCCCCGAAGCCGCGGCCGCGGTCCAGCGCCTACGGGACCTCGGTGTCGAGCGCACCGTGATGCTCACCGGCGACAACGAACGCACGGCGCGCGCAATCGCGGAGGAAGTCGGCGTCGACGAGTTCCGCGCGGAGCTACTGCCCGAGGAGAAGGTCGACGCCGTGGAGGAACTCACCCAGGAGTTCGAGGCGGTGGCGATGGTCGGCGACGGCGTCAACGACGCGCCGGCGCTCGCTACCGCCACGGTGGGCGTCGCGATGGGCGCGGCGGGCACGGACACCGCCCTCGAAACGGCCGACATCGCGCTGATGGGCGACGACCTCACGCGACTCCCCTACCTCTACGACCTCTCCGGGCGCGCGAACCGCGTCATCCGGCAGAACGTCTGGACCAGCCTCGCCGCGAAAGCCGTCCTCGCGGCGGGCGTCCCGCTCGGCCTCGTCCCAATCTGGGTGGCGGTGCTCGTCGGCGACGCGGGGATGACCACAGCCGTCACCGGGAACGCCATGCGGCTCTCCCGCGTGAAACCGGAGCTCGACGCGTCGAGCAACTGAGTTGCATAGGGCCGTCCGCTCTGGAACGCCGGTTGCCACTAGGTTACGTACCAGAGACGCAGTAGAAAGAAGATCGGCTGAGAGAACGCTACAGATTACAGCTTGACGACGTTCTTGCCCTGCAGCGATTCGGGCACGCTGATCCAGTACTCGGTCTGGGAGCCGAACTGCGTCGTGATCGTCAACTGCGCCTGCTCGCCCTCGGCGAGCGGGTCAGTGTCGATGGCAGACGCGTTCATGACGAGGTTGATGCGGGAGTCCTGACTTATTAGCACCTGGTCCTCGGTCCCCTTCACCGCCTCTGTCGTGAAGTTACCGCTGTCGGCACCGTTGACTGTGCCAGCGTCCGAGCCGTTGTACGTGAGCGTCTTGGCCTGGTCCGGGCCGATCCACTGGACGGTGGCTTCCGAGAGGTTGATGTTCTCGGCACCCGCCGCACGCATGACCGTCACGTTCACGAAGTCGATCGACTGACTATCCGTGACGTTACCGTACGCGGAAATGACAGTGACGCGATTGGATACCTGTGCAGTTGCTTCCTCGCCGGTGGCTTCACTCTTGGTCTGCAGGAAGCCGGCGGTGTTGATGAGGACGCCCGCGGCGATTGCGGCGACCAGGACCATCGCGATGAACACGATGAGTGTCCCGATCCCCACCTGACCGCGTTCTTCCTCCTCTGTGATGAACTCGAACATTACGCGACTCGCTCTTGGCAAACGGTCGTATATAAGAGTTGAGCGCAGTCATCAGCCGTGATAATCGCAGGACGGCAAACTCATAAGCGCGGTGACGAGTAGCCGCTCGTCTGGGGGTGCGGTACTGGTTACTGGACCCGGTCGGCGAACTGCTCGCGGACCTTCGACACCTTCGGCGCGACGTTCACGGTGCAGTACGCCTGGTTCGGGTGTTTCTCGAAGTAGTCCTGGTGTTTCTCCTCTGCACGGTAGAACTTCTCCAGGGGCTCGATCTCGGTGACGATGTCGCCGTCGAAGGCGTCCCTCGATGCGAGTTCGTCGACGAACGCCTCCACGCGCTCGCGCTGGTCGTCGTCGTGGTAGAGCACGATAGAACGGTACTGGGAACCGACGTCGGGCCCCTCGCGGTTCAGCGTCGTCGGGTCGTGGACGGTGAAGAACACCTCCAGGAGGTCCTCGTAGTCGAGTTCGTCGCCGTCGTAGGTCACCTGTACGACCTCCGCGTGGCCCGTGTCGCCGCTGCAGACCGCCCGGTAGGAGGGGTCGTCGACGTCGCCGCCAGCGTAGCCCGAGGTCACGTCTGTCACGCCGGTGAGTTCCTCGAAAGCGGCCTCGATGCACCAGAAACAGCCGCCGCCGAACGTCGCCGTGTTGGTCGTCATGGCTGAGAGTTAGTGGTCGGACCGGTTAACGACACCGGGAGCGGACCCCTCCGCCGCCATCTCTCGGTCTGCACAGTTTCGGTCGGCAGGGTCTAGTTCCGAATACGTTGTTCGGTAGCATAGTACATTTCAGTCAGCAGTCCGTCAACACTAGTGGTCGGAGAAATCTCACCGCGAGCCGAACCAGGAGGGACCAATGGAGAACCACAGCCAGCCACTCGGGACGGACGAACTGCTCGAACTCGCCGCCAGCCGGACCCGCCGGATCGTCCTCCGGCAACTGGTCGAGGAGGAGGACGGCTGCGCGGGCGTCGAGGAGCTAGTCAGCACCGTCTGTGCGGCGCTGGGTCCCACGGTCGGCAAGCAACTCGCGTCCCACGAGGCGGTCCGGACGCGACTCCACCATCGCCACCTCCCGAAGCTCGCGGGGGCTGGCGTCATCGAGTACGAGGAGGACGGCTCCCGAGTCCGCTACTACCCGAACGAGCGCCTCGAGGCCCTCCTCGAGTTCCTCGACGAACAGTTCTGAGAGCTACTGCTCCTACGCTTCGGCCTCGTACCCTGCGTCCTCGACGGCCGAGACGAGGGCGTCCGGATCGGCGTCACCCTCCACTGTCGCGCGCTCCAACTCCCTGTCGGCCTCGGCGTCGGTGATTCCCTCGACTCCAGTCAAGGCCTCCTCGACGGTGCTCTCGCAGCCCCCACAGCTCATGCCGCGGACGGTGATGGTTCGTGCCATGTGTTCGCGTAGGGGCTCGAACAGTAACGTCGTTTTGGCTCTGATTCCGTCCTTCTCACGAGTACTCGCTTTGGAAACAGCACTAATCGTGCGCAACTGGTTTGCATTCCGAACTCAAATCTGGAGGTATGGCCGAACTCGACGGGACCGACCGACGGATTCTGGAACTGCTCGCTACGGACGCCCGCCGACCGTACAGCGACATCGCCGACGACGTGGGGCTGTCCGCACCCGCCGTCTCCGACCGCGTGGCGAAACTCCGCGAGAGCGGTATCGTCCAGCGCTTCACGGTCGACATCGACCGGTCGACGCTCCGCGAGGGCGCCCAGGTGCTCGTGGAACTCACTGCGGTGCCGGGCGAAGTGGACGCGGTCCGCGACGCCGTCTCGGCGACGGACGCCGTGGAACACGTCTTCGTCACTGCCGGCGGTGACGTGCTCTGTTCCGCGCGACTCCCCGTCGAGGACGTTCGCGCGTGGGTCGAGGACTCCGTCGACCCCGCGCTGGTGACCGGCTACGACGTCACGCTGGTCGCGGAATCGCGGTGGCAGCCGAACGTCGGGGGTGCCGACCTCGCGCTCGCCTGCGACGAGTGTGGCAACACGGTGACCAGCGAGGGCGCGACGGCGGACATCGGCGGTGAGCGCCACCACTTCTGCTGTGGCTCCTGTCGTGCGCGCTTCGAGGAGCGCTACGAGCGACTGGACGCCGACGCGTAGTGCCGACGGGAAACCGCTAAACCCCGGGCCTACCCAGTACGCCTATGCGCCGGAGCCAGTTCGTCACTCGTTCGCTGACCGCGCTCGCGCTCGTGCTGGTCAGCTTCGTTATTCTGGGGTTCAGCAGGCTGGTCCTTCCGTACCGGGTGGCCAGGCTACTGGCTGCCCCGACGCTGCTCCTCGCCGCCGCGCTGACGCTCGTCGTGCTCTCACAGGCCATCCTGGTTGCCGTCGGCGTCCGCGAGTTCGACTGAGTGGCTGGGTTCAGCGGCGACTGTAGTGTCCGAATCATATACGTGCCGTGCCGGCCAAAGATGGGACGATGAGTGACGACGTCCCGTCCGACGGGCCCGACAGTCGCCGCGCCCTCCTCGCTGTCGTCGCCGTTCTCGGGCTCGTCGCCGCCTCTACTGCAGCCCCCGTGCTCGCCGGAGAGACACCGCTCGGCGGGCTCGACTCCCCAGAAGCGCCCAGCGAGGCGCCGGAGTTCCTCAGCCAGTTCGACGGCCTCCGCGACCTCCTCGGTAATGACCAGCCCGACGTGAACCTCGAGGGGGGCAGCGGCACGTTCGGTGCGCTCTCGCTGGGTGACTCGACGGAGGTCGGCGGCCCGATATCCCAGTCCCAGCGGACCCGGGCCGCGACGCCGCACTTCGTCGCGGAGACCGACGAACCGCGCTACTGGCGCACCGGGGCGTACGTGGAGTACACCGGTTCCGGCTGGGAGCGAGACAGCGTAAACGATATCGCACCGACGCGCCCCATCGACGAGCGCAATCTGGAGTGGCACACCGTCACGCTGCGCCAACCCGCCACGGCGCTCCCCACGCCGTGGCGGCCGGCGGACATCCGGCAGGTGTGTACCGCCGACGACTGCAGCCAGACGTTCTTCCCGACGAGTACCGGCGGCATCCGGGCTCAACCGGGGCTCGAAGCCGGCCAGAAATACCGCGTGCAGACCCTCGACCCAGTGACCGAAGCGAGCACCCTCAGGGACATCCGCGTCAGGGGGACCATCGCCTCCACGAAGTACACGACCGTCGAGACGACCGACCGCGTCCAGTCGCTCGGCGACCGCCTGGTCGACGACGCCGACACCCGGTACGACGCCGCCAGAGCCGTCGAGACGTACCTCGAGAGCGAGAAGACCTACTCGCTGAGCGACGTCCCGAAGCCCGGCGACCAGATCGCCGACCAGTTCCTCTTCGAACAAGAGAAGGGGTACTGCGAGTACTACGCCACCGCGATGGTAGTGCTGCTGCGCTCCCAGGACGTCCCCGCGCGGTACGTCGCGGGCTACGCGCCGGGCGAGCGCGTCGGCGACGGTCGCTATCTCGTCCGCGGCGCGGACGCGCACGCGTGGGTGGAGGTCTACTTCGAACGCTACGGCTGGGTCCGTTTCGACCCGACGCCGAGCGCGCCCCGCCAGTCCGCCGACGAGCGACTCGGCGAGAACTCGCCGTCGTTCCGCGTGCAGTTGAACCAGTCTGCGGTCCCCGGCGACCGGGTGACCGCCTCCGTGACGACCGCCGGTGTTCCGGCGTCGAACGTCGCGGTGTCCGTCAACGGCGAGCACGTCGGCACGACGGACCCGGACGGCGAGGTGGAGTTCACGGTGCCGTACGCCGAGTCCATCGAGGTCACCGTCGAGCCCCGGGAGAACGACTCGCTTGGAACGGAGGTGGGAACGCTGGAGAGCGCCAGTGCCGGCGGGTTCGGCGCGGCGACGTTCGCCCGGCAGGACGACGGGGACGGAACGAACGGCACGACACAGCGGTTCGACGTGAACACGAACGTGCGCTTCCAGTTCGACGGCGAGGTCGAACCCGGCGCGGAACTCCCGCTCCAGGTCACTATCGCGGGCAAGCAGTTCGAGAACGCAGCGGTCAGCGTCGCGGGCGAACGACAGGGCACGACGGGCACCGACGGCCGCGTGACCGTTCAGATTCCCGAGGAGGCGAGCGGCGTGGTCGAACTGACGGCCACGCGGGACGGCGTCACGAAGACGACGACCTACCCCGTCGACGACCTCTCGGTCGCCGTGTCGCCGTCGCTGCTGGCTCCGTTCCCTACGACCGAGGCCACCGCGCACGTCACCGCTGGCGGCGAGGCGGTCAGCGACGCCGTCGTCCAGTTGAACGGGAGAACCATCGGCACGACGGACACCGAGGGCCGCGTGCAGTTCGAGATTCCGCTCTCGCGGGTGCCGGCGGTGACGGCGAGTGCGGGCGACGAATTCGTGACCACGTACGTCGACGGGGTCCTCCCGACGCTGGCAGTCGCCGTGCTCGCTGCGCTGGCCGCGCTCGGCGGCGTCGCGCTGACTGCCCGGAGACACGGCGTCACGCTCGATTCGCTGGTCGACGCGCTCGTGCACGTCGTCAGCGAGGCCGTGTCCACGATGGTCGGGGCGCTCGTCGGCGTCGTCGACGCCGTGGAGGAACTGACTGCGGAGTTCCGGGAGGCCGCCGAGGACGGCTGGCGCGGCGTGCTAGCGTGGCTTGCGTCCCTACCTGGGCGCCTCAGCGCCCCTAACGTGGGGGCATGGGTCTCCGGCGTCGTCGCGGCCGCCCGTGCAGGACGCGAGGAGGCTCAAGGAGCGCCCGGGGCGGACGGTGCGGAGACCGACCGAGAGGCCGCGGGCCGCCTGCAGTCGGTCTGGCGGCGCTTCGTGGCGCTTGTCGGCGTCGAACGCCGGGAGACGAAGACCCCCGGCGAGGTGGCCCGGCGAGCAGTCCGCGCGGGGTTCCCCAGGGAGCCGGTCTACGCGCTCACCAACGCCTTCCGCGACGCGGCCTACGGCGGCCGGGCGGCCGGGTCCCGGCTGGACCGGGCACGGGACGCGCTCGCGTCGCTTCGTGACGACGACGAGGAGGGTGAGGACCAGTGACGACAGCACGCGAGACGCTGCTCGGTGCGGTCGGCGTCGCTAGCATCGCGGTGGCCGCCGGCATCGCAGTCGGCCTGGCCCCGGCCGCCGTCACCGGTCCGGTGTCCGGCATCGACGCGACGCTCGCCACGGGGGTTCTGGGTTCGCTACTGGTCGGCTACGCGCTCCAGCAGCGCCGCAGCAACGACGCCCGCGACGGCCCGATTCCGCTAGCGAGCGAGCGCACTGTCACCGAACCCGACGACCCCGGGGAGTCGGTCGACGACGCGCTGCGCATCGCGACGGAGGACGCGGACTCGCCGCTCACCCAGGAGGCCCGCGCGAGTGTGAGGGAGCGGGTGCGAGTGACCGCCGTCCGCGCGTTCGCTCGCCGCCACGGCGTCGACGAGGACCGGGCGGCAGACGCCGTCGCCGCGGGGGAGTGGACGAGCGACGTGGTCGCCGCGGCGTTCGTCGGCGACGAGCGCGCGCCGCCGTTCCCGCTGCGGGAACGACTTCGGGGGTGGCTCCACCCCGAGCGGGCCTACCGGAGCCGCGCCGAGCGCGCGGCGGACGCGGTCCACGGCCTCGCCACGGAGGTGGCCCAGTGACCACCGGGTCGCGGTTCTCGGGCGCGCTGCTGGCCACGCTGACGCTGGCCGCCGCGGGCGCGCTCAGCGGCCAGCGCACGCTGTTCGTCGCCGCCGCCATCCCCCTCGTGTTCGTCGTCTACGGCGCCCTCTCGACGCCGGCGAGTCCCGAACGCCTCCGCCTCACCCGGTCGCTCTCGAAGGAGTCACCGCTTCCCGGCGACCGCGTCAGAGTGACGCTGACCGTCGAGAACGCCGGCGACAGCGCGCTCCCGGACGTTCGGGTGGCTGACGGCGTCCCGGACGGACTCCGCGTCGTCGACGGGCAGACCGAGGGCGCGTTCGCCGTCCCCTCCGGCGAGTCGACGACCCTCGAGTACACAGTCGTCGCCGACAGGGGGGAGTTCCCGTTCGACCCGGCGACGGTCCGACTCCGCGGTCTGGGTGCTGCGGCCTCCCGGACCGCAGCAGTCGACGCCGACGGGGCCGACAGCCTCGACTGCCGCGTGACCGTGGCGGACATCCCGCTGCGTCGACAAACCACCGCCCATGCGGGGTCGCTGCCGACGGACACGGGCGGCCCCGGCATCGAATTCCACTCCACGCGGGACTACCAGCACGGCGACCCGGTCAGCCGCATCAACTGGCGGCGCTACGCGAAGACCGGTGAACTCTCCACCGTTAACTACCGCGAGCGGCGTGCAGCGGCGGTCGTGCTCGTCGTCGACGCACGCCCGTCCGCCGACGTATCGGCGCAGAGTGGAACGCCCTCCGGCGCCGCGCTGTCGGCGTACGCCGCGGCCCAGTCCGTCGAACCGCTGGAGACCGGCGGTCACCAGGTCGGCCTCGCGGTCTTCGGCATCGACGACCCCCTCACCGGCGCCACCGACCCCGCGTGGGTGCCGCCCGGGTCGGGTGACGCACACCACGCGCGCATCTCCTCGGTGCTTGACGCTGCGTTGGACGGCGACAGCGAGTCCGTCGACGAACCCGACCAGTCCGACGCGGTCGCTCCGACGGACGAAGGCGAGCAGGCGGCCCGTCCCGAGCCGATGACGGCAGACGGCGGCACTCCGTGGGCTGGCGCAGCGGACGGCGAGGACGCCCGTGTGCGGCGGTTCGCCGGACGGATGTCCCCGGGGACACAGGTGGTCGTCTGCTCGCCGACCCTCGACGAGTTCCCGGCGATGCTCGCGCGCCGCCTCGTGGCGGACGACCACCGCGTCACCGCGGTCTGCCCGGACGTGACCACGACGACTACCCCGGGGCGGACGCTCGCCGCCGCCGACCGCGCGCTGTCGATGGACGCGCTCCGTTCGACGGGCGCGCAGGTCGTCGACTGGTCGCCCGACGAGTCGCTGCCGAGCGCCGTCTCCCGGGCCGCGGCGGCAGTCAGGAGGGGTGAGCGATGACGACGAGCCGGACCGTCCAGCGCCCGACGCTGGTCGCCGGTGTAGCGGTGCTCGCCGTGGTCGCGTTCGCCGTCGACGACGCCAGCGTCTCATACGGGAATCTGTCGGTGTTCGCCGCGTTCGGCGGCGCGGTGCTCGCCGTCTCGACCGGGCTGGCGAGCCGCGAGGAACCGCTCGCGGTGTTCGGGGCGTCGGTGCTCGCACCGCTGGGCGGCGTCGCCGTGCTCGCGGCGATGGCGCTCTCGCTCTCCGACCTCCCGCTCCTCGAGGGGCTGCTCGACCCGTTCGTGCTGCTCGCGCTCGCCGCCGCCGCGTTCGGCGCCGTGGCGGCGTTCACGGGCGGTGTCGGCGGCGGCGCGATTGGCCGCGCGTTCTCCGTCGTCGTCGCCACCACGGCGCTCCCCGGCCTCGCTGTGGTCGCAGCCATCGTCCTCGGGCTGGACGCCGGCACCGGCTTCGTCGCGGAATTCGGTGGGGAGGTCGTCTCCCTCGCCGTGACGCCCACCGGGAGCCCCGTCGACGTGGTCGTCTTCTTCGTCCTCCTGGCGATCACGGCGCGGATGCTGGCCGCCGCTGTGGACGTCGCACCGCTCGTCGAACTCGCGCCGCGAGACCGCCGGGACGCGGTCGCGCGCATCACCCGCTGGCTCGTGGTGGTCTGTCTCTCCGTCTGGCGCCTGTTCGCCGTCGCGTGGGTGGCCGCGTTCGTGGCGCTCGTCACCGGGATGGGACAGTCGATGGTCGCACAGGTCCCCGCCAGCGTCGTCTCAGTCGTCGGGACGCTGGCCTCCGCGGGGCCGCTCAGGCCGCTGATGTTCGCCACCATCGGCCTCTCGTTGCTCTCGTACGCCGTGCTCCGTCTGGCGCGACTCGCGACCGGCGACCACCGGGAGAGCCTGCGGCGGGTCGCGCCCACCGTCGGTGGCGGGGTCCTCGCCGTCGGCGTCGGCGTCGTCTACGCCTCCCAGCTGGTCACAGCGGCGCGCGACGCCGCCCCAGAACAGGCCCTCCCGCTCCTCGAGAACGCGGTCAGGGTGTTCGGGGAACCCGCGCTCGCGCTCGCCGCGCTCGTCGTCCCCCTCATCGGGCTGTCCGCCCTCCTGCTCGCGTTCGCGGCTCTCGGCCGCCTCCGCGCGGTTCCGCAGCGCGGGGCGCCCGCCGCCGTCGCCGCCGCGGGACTCGTCCTCGCGGGCGCCGTCGCGGGCGTCCAGAACGCCAGCCCCGGGTTCGTCTTCGGACTCGTCGCGGCCGGGATGGTCACCTGGGACGCCGGCGAGTACGGCGTCGGCCTCGGCGCTGAACTCGACCGGCGTGTCCCCACCGCCCGCGTCGAACTCGTCCACGTCGCCGCGAGCGTCGTCGTCGGCGTGCTCGCGTACCACGGCGCGAACGCCCTCTACGGGCTCTCCATCGGTTCCAGCGTCGCCGCGACCCCCGCCGCCCTGGCCGCGCTCGTCGCCGCTGGCGTCGGTCTCGCGGCACTCGTCGCCGCGCTCGCTGACTGACGACGGGGGAACTATGTTGCGGGATTCCCAACTCCCGGTATGCTCGAACTGTACGTGCAGCCTCTCTGTCCGTACTGCCGGAAGGTGAAGCGCGTCCTCCACGAACTCGACCTGGAGTACACCACGCACCGCGTCTCCTTCTTCAAGTTCCGACGCGACGAAGTGCGAGAACTCAGCAACCAGTCCGAAGTCCCCGTGCTCGTCGACTCGGAGCACGGCGTCGACGGGATGAACGAGAGCGACGACATCGTGGCGTACCTCAGAGAGACGTACGGCGAGGAGTCTGTCGGAGCGGCGGAAACGGCGGCGTAGTCCCGCCGACGGAACCGACGGTTACGAGACTGCGGGGACCTCGACCCGTTCGAGGACGTCCTGAACGACGTCCTCGGGGTCGGTGTTCTCGACAGTCGCCGCACCAGTCAGGACGAGGCGGTGGACGAGCACCGGGAGCGCGACTCGTTTCACGTCGTCGGGGGTCACGTACTCCCGGCCGTGGATGACGGCGCGGGCGCGGGCCACCTCGAACAGGCGCTGCGTGCCGCGGGGACTCACACCGACCTCGACGCGGTCGTCCTCGCGGGTGGCTCGCCCGACGTCCACGACGTAATCGCGCACGCCGTCGGCGACAGCGACCGTCTCCGGGACCGCCTGAAGGTCGGCGAGTGCGTCGTCCGGCACGACCTGGGAAACCACGGGCGTGGTGGCGGTGCGGTCGGCTCGGCGGTCGATGAGTTCCCGCTCGCCCGGGCGGTCCGGGTAGCCGATGCCCGCCTTCACGGCGAAGCGGTCGCGCTGGGCCTCCGGCAGGCGGAACGTCCCCTCCTGCTCGACGGGGTTCTGCGTCGCGATGACGAAGAAGGGGTCCGGAAGCTGGCGGGTCTCGCCGTCGACGCTCACCTGCCCCTCCTCCATGGCCTCGAGGAGCGCGGCCTGCGTCTTCGGCGGCGCGCGGTTGATCTCGTCGGCGAGCACCACGTTCGCGAAGACGGGGCCGCGATTGAACGTGAACGATTCCGTGGCGGCGTCGTAGACGTGCGACCCGGTGATGTCGGCGGGGAGGAGGTCGGGTGTGAACTGGATGCGGGTGAACTCCAGGCCGAGCGCGTTCGCGAGACTGCGGGCCGTCAGCGTCTTCCCCGTCCCAGGGACGTCCTCCAGTAGGACGTGGCCGCGGGCGAGGGCGCCGGAGAGAACCGTCTCGAGGAACTCGCGGTCGGTGACGACCGCCTCGCTCACCGCGTCCATCACGTCGGTACACGTCTGGGCGGCAGTGTCGACATCCATTCGACTGGTGAGTCGCCGCGACGTTCCTTGTAGCTGTCGTCTGTTCGACCTGCCGACAGCGATTCCTCTCTGTTCGCTTACTGAAGTATCGTTCAGAATACAGTTAACTGGGTCCGGGGAGTGGAGTCGTCTGGAGTGGTCCGCCGGCTCAGGCCACTCCCCTCGGTGTCAGTATCTCGGCCGCTCTCGGCCCTCCTTACTCGAAGCGCTTGCGCATCGCGACGTGGGGGATGCCCGCCTCCTCGAATCGCTCGCCCTCGCGCTCGTAGCTCCTGCGGTCGTAGAACCCCGCTGCGGGAAGCTGCGCGTGGAGGTATAGTTCGTCGTAGCGCTCGCGAGCGGCGTCCTCGAGCGCGTCCATCAGTGCGTCGCCCCGCCCCTCGCCGCGGCGTGATTCGAGGACGGCGACTCGTTCGACCTTGCCGACCCCGGGTTCGTACTCGCGGAGGCGAGCGGCACCCACCGGCGTCTCCTCGGCGTCGTAGGCGACGAAGTGCAGCGACTCCGCTTCGTGCTCGTCGACCTCCAGACCCTCTGGGACGCCCTGTTCCTCGACGAACACCTCGTACCTGACGCTGATCGCATCGTCGTAGCGGGCGTCGGTGTCTGCGCGAACGACCGGCATACAGGCGACTGCGTGGCCGAACCGGAAAACCCCTACTGCTCGCCGGCGACGTCGGCGACGAACTCCCCGAGCAGCGAGGAGAGCATCCCCGCGAACGCCGTGTCGCGGCTCCAGAAGGCGGTCTCCGTCCCGTCGTCGCTCTCGACGCTGATGAGCACGGCGTCCCTGTCAGCCATCACGACGCGCTCCGCGCCCATCTCCGGGGTCGGCTGGTCGGCAACGGAGACGGTACGCGCACCGAGCGTCCGGGCCACGTCGAGGACGTCCCCGGACTCGCTGACGACGGTCACCTCGACGCCTGCGTCGGCGGCCGCACCCAGCGCTTCCCGCACTGCCGGTTCGAGTTCCGCCGTGGTGTCTGTGCCGTAGACCACGTGGGCGCTCGCCGACCCGATGAGCTGTGCGGCCCGTGAGACGATGTTCGACCGGCCCCGCACGGTCCAGATCGACTCGCTCTCCTCCTCGTCGGTGCCGTACTCCTCGCGGACGGACTCCAGGTAGTCGAAGGCAGCGTCGCTCTCCGAACGGAGCTGTCGGTAGAGCCGTTCGCGTGCCTCCTCGACATCGACGGGCCGGTACCGCGTGGGGTTGGACTGCTCGACGTCGACGAGTCCGCGCCCTTCCAGGTCCTCGGCGGCGCCGTACACCTGCGAGCGGGGCACGTCGGCGATGTCCGCTACCTCGCTGGCCGACCCAGTGCCGAGTTTCTGGAGCGCGACGAAGACGCGGGCCTCGTAGGTCGTGAGACCGAGGCGCTTGAGGGCGCCGATGGCGTCGTCGTCGTTCATTCGGCCCCCGGGCGCTCGCGCACCCACTCCCGGACGACGCGGTCGTACTCGTCGGGCGTGAGGTCGCCGTCGCGAAACGCTGCGCTGGCGGCCCCGAGGTCGGCGTTGGTGACGCCAGCCTGGGCGAAGACGCGTTCGAAGATGTCCGCGACGACGGTCACACTCGCTTCACCAGCGACGTCGCGCTCCTCACCCCCCGAGAGCACGTGGCCGACGAACGTCACCTCGGAGCCGTCGGGCGCCGTATCGGGGACGGTCACGTCGTAGGTCGCCGCTGCCCCGTCGGCGACCGGCCACGCGACGTGGACGCCGTCGCCGCCGGCGACTGCCTCGACGGGGTCACCGTCGGGGTCGACCCTCGTCACTGCGCCGCCGCGGACGGACTCCGAGAGCGCTACCCGACCATCGCGGTCGGGGACGCGGACCGTCACCTGCACGGTTCCGCCGGGCTGGACGACGTCGCGGTCGAGTTCGCGAGTCGCCTCGCTCGCCGGGTCTGGGGCCGTGACTGCCGCCGATGACGCCGCAACTGCGCCACCGTTGGGGACCATCTCGGCCGAACCGCCGGCCGCTGGAACGTCACCGGACGGACTGTCGTCGTCGGTGTCGTCCGAGTCGGTGCCCGCGTTACCGCCGCCCTCCTCGAAGTCCGTGTTCGCCCAGTCGGGGCCGAAGTACTTCGTCCAGATGACGAGCAGCGTCGGCAGGACGAGCACGGCCGCGAGGAACGCGTAGATGATGGTCAGCCCGGTGATGATGCCGAACTGCTGGAGCGGTGGCAGGATGGCGAACGCGAGCACGCCGAAGCCGCCGACGGTGGTCGCCGCGCTCCCGAGGAGCGCGCCGCCCGTGCCGGTGACCGCGGTGCGCATCGCCTCCCAGACGGAGCCGCTGCGCTCGAGTTCCTGGGTGTACCGCTCGCTGAGGTGGATGCTGTAGGCCACACCCAGTCCGACGGTGAGACTCGTGATCATCCCCGTGAGCACGTTGAACGGGATGCCCGCGAGGTACATCGTGCCGAGAATCCAGGCCACGCTCAACACGACGGGGAGCAGCGTCACCGCGCCGAGGGTCGCGCTCCCGTCGGTGATGCGGTAGATCACCATCAAGAAGGCGAACACCGCGACGAGCGTGATGAGCAGGCTCTGGACGACTGTCTCGAGCAGCTGGTCCTGGACGATCTTGTTCAGGATGGCGCTCCCGGTCGCGGTCGCCTCGATGCCGTCGCCGGACGCGACGTCCGCGACGTCGCGCATCTGCGTGGTGATGTCCTCGCCGGACGCGCCGCCCTGCACGGAGACGACGAGGCGCATTGCCTCGTACTCCCCGTCCTCGTTCTGGTAGATGTAGGTGTTCGCCTGGTCCGGGGCCGCGTCGAACAGCGCGTCGTACACCCCGGCGACGTTCTGGTCGGGGACGCCGTCGCCGTCAGTGTCCGCCGCCTCGAACGTCTCAGCGAACGACTCGTTCTGGGCCGCGACCGCCCGCATCGTGGACAGCGGGCCCTGTATCGCCGGCTGGCCGTTCGAGAGCGTCTGGGTGACGTCCTTCTCGGCTGCGGCGTCGCGGGCAGCTTGCACCCGCTCCAGGGCGGTGTCCCCCGTCACGTCGTTCTCGAGCAGTATCTGTGCCTGTGAGTCCTCGCGGACGAACCGCTCGTTGACGTAGCGGAGGTTCTGCTTGGCGGTGTACTCGCCCGGCGCGAACGGCTCGGGGAGGTCCTTCATCCAGTCCGCGGGCTCCTCGGCGAGGAAGTCCTCCTGGTTGAAGGAGGTGTCCACCTGCGTCGCGCCGTACGCGCCACCGGCGGTCACGAGCAACGTCAGGACGATCACGACCACGGGCGCCTTCCGCGCGGCCGTCGACCCGACCGCCAGCGCGCTGCTGAAGCGGCCGCCGCCGGTACCGAACGCGCGCTTCTGGCGGTCCCAGCCGCGGGACTCGAGGAAGCCGTCTATCTCCACCTTCAGCGCGGGAATCAGCACGCCGAAGACGAGCAGCGCCGCGACGATCCCCCACGAGGAGACGACGCCGAACTCCTGGATGGGCGGCACGGGGCTCGTCAGATTCGAGAGGAAGCCGATGACCGTGGTGGCGGTCACCCAGACGAGCGCGACGCCAACACCGCTGAGCGCGACCCGCATCGAACCGCGGACGCCCTCGCCGTTGCCGTTCTGGCGCTCCTCGCGGTGGCGCATGAAGATGTGTATCGCGTAGTCGATGGAGAGGCCGATGAGGAGAACGGGCACCGCGATAAATATCTGGTTGAACGCGATGTCGGTCCATCCCATGAACCCGAACGTCCACGTCAGGACGGCGGCGATGCCGAACAGACCCAGCAGGATGTCGAGGACGTCGCGGTAGGCGATTGTGAGCGCGAGCAGCACGAACACGACCGCCAGCGGCCCGACGATGAGCAGGCTGTCGGTCATCGAGGTGTTGATCTCCTCGGAGATGATGCCCGCACCGAAGATGAGGTAGTCCTGTCCGCTGGCCTCACCGAGCGTCTGCATCGCGAACTGGGCGTCGATGATGGCCTCGTCGGTCACCTGCCCGGTCGGGGCGGCCCCCTGGGCGCTCTGCCGGACGACGAGCATGGTCGCCTCGGCGTTCGTCGACCCCGGCTCGTAGCTCGACGGCATCAGCGCGAAGACGGAGAAGCCTCCGTTCCCGTTCTGTCCCTCCCCGAGCACGGTGCCAACGAAGGCGTCGACCTCCGACTCGTTCATCGACTGGAGCTGCGCGATCTGCTCATCGAGGCTCGCGTTCCGTGCTGCCTGTTGCTCCGCGCGCTCGGTCTCGAGGTCGGTTGCGAGGGACTCCAGTTCACCCGCCTGGCTCTGTAGCTCGCGGTAGTCGTCCGCGAGCACGCCCCGCGTCCCGAGACGGTAGGCTTCCTGGGCCTCGGTTTCGGAGGTCGCGTTCCGGAGCGACTCGGCCGCGCGTTCGAAGATGGCGGCGTCCGTCTGGTTCAGTTCGACGGAGCTGTTCGCGCGCACCGACTCGAAGGACGACGAGACGCTCGCGCCCGGATTCTGCCGGAGGAAGGTGAGCTCTGCCTGGAGCAGGTCGGTGGTGTCGTTGAGCGCGGTCGAGCGCTCCTCGAGGGCCGACTGGCGTTCCTGCAACTCTGTGGCGATGCGCTGGACCTCGCGGCCCTGCTCGGTCTGTATCGCCGCGAGCGCGACGATGTTGGCGACGCCGGTGATGGCGTTCTCGTCGGCGAGCGTCGGCGCGATGGTCTCGTTCTGGTAGAGGGCGCGCTCGTACTCCAGCGTGTTCACGAGCGCGTCCTTCGAGAGCACGTTGTCGCCGCGCACGATAATCTGCGCTGTCGTCGAGTTCTCGCTGTTCGTCTGGAAGTTCTCCTCGATGTACTCGAGCTTCTCGGAGGCGTCGCTCTCGGACTGGAACTGGTCGAGCGACGACGACTGGTCGACCATCGGCGCGCCGGCGCCGATGGCGACGGTCAACACCAGCATGATGGCGATTGCGGCCTTGCTGTGCCCCGTGACGAGTGCGACGAGGTCGTCGACGCGGCTCACCGCCGACACCCCGGAATTGCTGTTGGTAGAATCATACTGACAGTGTGGTTTTCGAGTCGTACTGACAGCTACGCCTTACATAAGCGCACCGAAAGGACCCGGAATCGCCCCGGCTCACTCCAGCCGTTCGGCGTACTCGTAGTCCGCCGGGTAGGCCGTCGGCTCCGCGTCGTCGATGGTTATCTGCCACTCCTCGAGGACCGACGGGTCCTTCAGTGCCGCCCGCAGGGTCGCCCGCACGTCCGCGACGCCCACGCCGTAGAAGTCCGCGGGGACGCCGTCGAGATACTGGAGCGCGGTGTCGAACAGCGAGCGCATCCCGTCGTCGTTCTCGAAGTCGAAGTGCTTGTACGCGCCGGCGGCCACCTGGACCATCCCGTGGAGGAACGCGCTCTCGGTCGTGCCGCTGCCGTAGTTGTACCACTCGTCCTCGAAGCAGTCGTGGGACTCGTGGAACTCCCCGGCGTTGTAGAGCCGAACCCCGTGTTCGCAGGCCCGGCGGAGGGTCGCGTGCTCCCACACCCGCTCGGCGGACCGCCACCCCGTCGGGTCGCCCAGCGGCGGTGCGACGCTCGGGTCGCGGGTGTGGTCGTCCATGTCGGTAATTCCGGCCCGGGCCACGTAATCCTCTCGGCTCCCGTCGCTCCACCGTGCCGTAACACCAACCCCTTTCACTACGGAACGGCTAATGTGGCTATATGCGTGTCGAACAGCTCGGTGAAGGGACTCCGGAGCTAGCGATCGTCGGCGGCATCCACGGCGACGAGACGTGCGGCGTCCGTGCAATCGAGCGACTCATCGAGGACGACCCGGAGGTGCTGCGGCCGGTGAAACTCATCGTCGCCAGCGAGCGCGCGCTCGAGGCCGGCGTCCGGTACATCGACGCGGACCTCAATCGCGCGTTCACGGACAGCGTCCCGGCGGACGCCTACGAGCGCCAGCTAGCTCAGCAGCTCGACAACGAAATCGAGGGCTGTACGGTGCTCTCGATTCACTCCACGCAGTCCTACGCCGAGCCGTTCGCCATCACGTCTGGACTCAACAGCACCATCGAGGCCATCGTTCCCCACCTCTCGGTGAACGCTCTAGTCGACGCGACGGACCTCGAGAACGGACGACTGTTCGCGGCGGACGCCGACATCATCGAAGTGGAAGCGGGCCTCCAGGGCTCCGAGACGGCCGACGAGAACGCCTACCGCCTCGTCCGAGAGTTCCTGACAGCTGCCGGCGCCCTTCCCGGTGACACGGTCGCCCACGAACTCCCGCTCTACGAGATGGGGGAGCCGATTCCGAAGCCCATCGCCGACGACTATCGGGTGTTCGTCCAGAACTTCGAGCGCGTCGACGCCGGCGAGCGGTTCGCCGCCGCCGACGGCGAGGAGTTCGTCGCCGACGAGCCGTTCTGGCCGGTACTGGTCTCACCGTACGGCTACAGCGACCTCTTCGGCTACCGCGGCCAGCGCACTGGCGTGCTCGGTCAGTCCTCGGAGGGCGCGAACTCCACGAGCGTCAACTCCCGGTCGAGCGCGCAGTAGTCGTGGGGCGGGTCGCCGAGAATCTCCGATATCTGGTACTCGGCCTCGAACTCCGCACCCGCAGGTTCGCAGAACTCGTGACTCGGACACTCTGTGTGCGGACACGGGCCCGCTAGCTTCCCCTTGCTGCCGGCGTAGGCGCCCTTCGACGGGACGTTCGCCGTCACCGACGCTGGTTCGACGTCCACCGCGACGACGCCCTCGTCGTGGACCGCGCAGTCGAGCACCTGGCCGCCTTCGCGACGTTCAGTTACCTCGTAGCGGACGCCCTCCTCGAGGTTGAGACACTGCTGGCGGTAGGGACAGCCCTCGCAGGCGGTGGACTCCCCCCGGTAGACGAACTCCGAGCCCGGCTCGGCGAGCCGCGCGCCGAGGAGCGTGATAGACATGGTCGGGGGTTCGGGGCGAGCGTGGTTAAGTTCCCCGACAGCTGACCTGCCCGTCGTTGCTGCGGCGTCAGTCGCCGGTGAGGTCGTCGAGTTCGTCGAGGTAGTCCTCACGGGGAATCTGGTAGGCGTCGCGGAAATCGACGTCACCCGCGTCGAAGCGCTCGGCCAGTTCGACGGCGCCCGCGACTGCAGCAGGGCGCGTGTCGAAGTCGGCATCCACCGACTGCACGCGGACCTCCGGTTCGAGCGTGAGCCAGACCCACCACCCCTCGTGGGTCGACCCCGCGCGGCGCCTGCGTTCGGTCGGCGGGCGCTGGCTGACCCGGATGGTCGGGAGGCAGGGGGCGGGGAACTGCTGGCTGTCGAAGACGTCGGGCCGGTAGACGAGAATCGCGCTCCCGGCCTCGTCTTCGTTCCACACCTGCCAGCTCTTGGGCAGGTCCGCGAACGCGCTCATGCGAACCGATTAGCCAGCGCGCCAATAAGGCCTGCCGGTTCGCAAGGAGTGAAAGTGAAGCGTTCGACTCCGAACGCCCCATGTGCCGAAAACGCCCAGAAGAGCGCGCAAGTGGCAGGAAAAGCCGACTCAGACGTCCCGTTACACTTTCACTCCGCTCTCCCTGGGTTCGCATTGCCGAATGCGGTAGCGGATGCGCCACACTGTCGGTACTCGCGCGTTTCGAACGGCGTGAGTGGACCAACTCGTAATTGGGACGTACTCGTCGCGGTGGACGACTACTTCTGACCGGCGGCCGTAGCGTACCTGTATGACAGAATGTACGTACTGCGGGCAGGACCTCGCGCCGTACGACGCAGTCTACGTCGAGCGCGAACGAGGTGGCAGTCGGGAGCAGGAGGGCGCGTTCTGTAACTACGGCTGCCTCGGGACGTGGATAGAGGAGTCGAACGCAGCCGAAGGAGCCTGCTGCCGCATCGACACCTGAACGGGGGTCGCTAGCGCCTCAGCTGTTCTTCCCGGTGACGACGACCGGGCGGTCGGTGTTCAGGATGACCGACTGCGTGACGCTCCCGAAGATAGCCTTCCCCGCGGGCGAGCGCTTCCGGCCGCCGAGAACGATGGCGTCCACGTCGTACTCCTCGGCCTCCTGGATGATGTCGTCAGTGGTGTCCCCGGAGTCGTCGCGGACGATGGTCTCGACGCCGTGGTCCTGGAGGTGGTCCCGGGCGCGGCGCACCGACTGGATGCGGTCGGCGGTCTTGAACTGCTGCATCTCCGAAGGCAGGTCCCCGTCGTCACCCGTGAACACGAACAGCAGGACCGCTTCCACGTTCTCCGCCGCTGCTGGCAGGTCCGTCACGTAGCCCGCCTGTGAAACCGCCCGGTCCACGTCCTCGTCCACCGGCACCAGTACGCGATACATACGCGGTGAAACGCCCGTCCACGGGATAAATCTACGGTACGTTCCCAACGGCCGGGCGAACGCCGCTGCGCCGTCGAACTCGACAGCCCGCGGTGGAAGTCATCCTCGACGGCCGCCCCCACGGTCGGCAGGTCGACGCCAGGCCAGTTATCATCGAAGACGACCTGAAGGAGGCCGCTGTCGGCGCGAACTGGGAGCCGACTGGTGAGCGCCAAGGCCAAGCACCCGAACTATTTGTGACGTGTTCGTGATTCGCCACTATGGCCCCAGCTATCGAGTTACCGAGTAGCGTCTTCCTTCTGGGCGCCCTCGCGGCGTTCCTCACACTCGCCTACTTCGTGGTTCGCGGCCTCCAGGCGGACCACGCCACCGGCGACTACCACTTCACGTGGGGCGTCGGCATCGTCGTTCTGTTCCTCTCGGGGCTCGTGCCGGGGTTCGTCGGCGTCGGACTGTACCTCACCGTGGAACGTGGCTATCCGCTCTACTGGCTCGTCCTCTGTCTCCTGGTCGGACTCGGTATACTCGCCGCAATTGGGGCTAGCGTCACCACGGGCGTCGAGACGTCGGCTACCGACGCCTCTCTCATCGCACTCGGGTGAAGACATCCGGCCGCCGAGCGCAGTCGCTGGACATGAAGTGACTCTCTGACGTCGGTGAATGAAGAGCGGGCCCGGCGCGATTTGAATCGCCGGAACTTCGCTCCTGACAGTCGCTCGTTCCGTACTTCAGATCGCTGCCCGCTATAGGGAGGGACTGCGAGATAGCGACACGCTGGTCGCTCTCTGTCACAGGTCCGTGGAAAAGCGGGCCGGGCGCGATTTGAACACGCGACCGACGGATTAAGAGTCCGTCGCTCTGCCGAACTGAGCTACCGGCCCAGCGCAGTCAATTCTTGCAGGGTGCTACTAAAATACGTTCTGATTCGGTACGCCGACCACGGTACGGCTTTAAGTTCGCACGGGCGGAACACGTCCGTCATGTCAGTCGAGTCACCGACGCTCGAACGCGAGGACATCCACGTCGTCGACGACGAGCGCTTCGGCGCGGAGACCGTGGCGCTCGTGACCGGTGCGGCGTCCGGTATCGGACGGGCGACCGCGGTCGCACTCGCGGTCAACGGACTCACCGTCGCAGCGCTGGACGTGGACGCCGAGGGCCTCTCGGAGACCACTGCGACCGCCGACGAGATGGACGCGCCGGGCGAGATCCACCCGGTCGAGGCCGACCTGACGGACGACGAGGCGGTCGTGGCGGCCGTCGATGCGGCAGCGGAACTAGGCGACCTCCGGTTCGTCGCGAACGTCGCCGGCCTCCAGCACGTCGCACCGCTCGAGGAGTTCCCGATGGACGTCTACGACACGATGCAGGCGGTGATGGTGCGCGCGCCGACGCTCATCGCGAAGCACGCGCTCCCCCACATTCGCGACGCGGGGGGCGGCGCTATCGGCAACATGGCGTCGGTCCACGGCCACTACGTCACCGCGGACAAGGTCGCGTACAACGTCGCGAAGTTCGGCATTCGGGGGCTCACGCAGTCCATCGCCGCAGAGGGCGAGGGCGACGTGCGGTCGTTCTCTGTGTCGACGGGGTACGTGAAGACGCCGCTGGTCGTCGACCAGATTCCGGACACCGCCGCGGAGCGAGGCATCACCGAGCGGGAGGTCGTCGAGGACGTGATGCTGGGCCAGTCCCGCGCGACGGAGATGATGGAACCGGTGGACGTCGCGAACCTCTTCGTCCTCGGGTTCTCGAAACTCGGCGACCACCTCAACGGCGGCGACCTGCGCTTCGACGACGGCATGACGCTGACCTACGACTGAGCACCGCAAGCGAGCACCACGAACGGGAACAGGTCGGGAACGTTAAGTGAGGGCCACCGCTATCCGGGTACATCATGAGTAGCCGGGCAACCATCTCCTCGATGTCCACGTACGCCATTCTCGGCTGCGGGAGCGTCGGCCACGCCGTCGCCGAGGAGTTGGTAGAGCGGGGGAAGGACGTTCTCATCGTGGACCGAGACGACTCCCGCGTGGAGGCGCTCCGCGACCAGGACCTGAACGCGCAGGTCGCGGACATCCGGGACGAGGAGGTGGCCGGACTGGTCGCCGACCGCGACGTCGTGCTCATCATGGCCTCGGACGTCGACGCCAACGAGGCAGCTGTCGCGAACATCCGCGGGCGCAACGAGGACCAGTTCGTCGTCGTGCGCGCCAGCGACCCCGTGACGAGCGACGAACTGACGGAACTCGGGGCCGACGTCGTCATCAACCCGTCGTCGGTCATCGCCGACGCCGCGCTTCGCGCCCTCGAGTCCGGCGAATTGGAGTACAAGGCCCGCCAGCTAGCGGAGGTCATCGAACGGACCGGGGGTCGACTTGCCATCGTCACGCACGACAACCCCGACCCCGACTCCATCGCCGCGGCCGCCGCCCTGCAGGCCATCGCCACCCACCTCGGGGTCGACGCAGACATCCTCTACTTCGGGGACATCGGCCACCAGGAGAACCGCGCGTTCGTGAACCTCCTCGACATCGAACTGACGCCGTACGACGACGTCGACATTTCGAGCTACGAGACGGTCGCGCTCATCGACCCCGCGAAGGCAGGCGAGGTGAGCATCGACCACGACGTCGACATCTTCATCGACCACTACGAGGTCGACGAACCGTTCGACTCGGAGTTCGCGGACGTGCGCCCGAACGTCTCCGCGACGTCGACCATCCTCACGAAGTACATCCAGGAGTTCGACCTCTCCGTGAGCCAGGAGGTCGCCACGGCGCTGCTCTACGGCATCCGCGCGGAGACATTGGACTTCCGCCGCGACACCACGCCAGCGGACCTCACCGCGGCGGCGTACCTCTACCCGTTCGCCGACCACGACACCCTCGAACAGGTGGAGTCGCCGAACATGAGCCCCGAGACGCTGGACGTGCTCGCGGAGGCCATCACCAGCCGCGAGGTCCAGGGGAGTCACCTGGTCTCCAACGCCGGGTTCATCCGAGACCGCGACGCCCTCGCGCAAGCCGCCTCGCAGCTCCTCAATCTGGAGGGCATCACCACGACGGCGGTATTCGGCATCGTCGACGACACCATCTACCTCGCGGCGCGCTCGAAGGACATCCGGCTGAACATCGGCCGCGTGCTCGCCGACGCGTTCGTCGACATCGGCGAGGCCGCCGGTCACTCGACGCAGGCGTCCGCCGAGATTCCGCTCGGCATCTTCACGGGCATCGAGACGACCGAGGACAACCGGAACACGCTGCTCTCGCTGACCGAGGAGGCCGTCACCCGGAAGCTCTTCGACGCGATGGGCGTCGAGTCCGAGAGCGGGAGTAACGGCAGCTAGGCCACTCGGACCGCGCTGGACGGCTCGGTCGGACGGTCGACGAGCCACGACTCGGCCCCCGCTACCTGTTTCGTTCGACCGTTCGGTTACACGGCAGACAGCGCCGTCGTCCGTCGCGTCGGAGACCGCGAGTTGTTCATTGGGAACGTCCACGCGGCCGACCCCGAGCGTCACGAGCGACAGTTCGACCACGTGCTCTCGGTGACCGGAGACGAACAGCCACTCACGACGCACCACCACCCACTGAGCGATGGGGCCGACAACGACTGGCGCACGTTCGAAGCGGTCGCCGACGCGGCGCACCTGCTCTACCGGCGGGACGGGTCGACGCTGGTCCACTGCGAGGCGGGCATCTCCCGGAGCGCCACGCTCGTCGCCCTGGCCCTCGCCGCCGAGGAGGACTGGACGTTCGTCGACGCGCTCCACGAGGTGCAGAACGCCCGACTACACGCGGTTCCCCACCCGGCGCTCCACGAACTCGGTGTCGTCTACCTCGCTGCCAGGGCGTAGCGAGCGCTCCCAAAGAACTGGTCGACCCAATTGCGGCCAGCTGTCGCGAAGGACGAACTGTTGCAGAGACGCGTGAGAGAACTGCTCGAAGAACGCTAGACTGCGACTTCTTCTTCTGTCTCGGGACTCTCGTAGCGCTCGACGACTTCGTTGATGAGCACGACGTCGCCGACGGCGCGCACCCAGCGATAGGGGACGATGACGCCCTTCTTGCCCGTCTCGGCCGCCGAGAAGAGCTGCTTGTTGAGTTCGCTGAGCGCGAGACCGTTCACCATCTCTGAATCGAGGTTCAGGCGGACGTCCTCGACTTCGCCCACGAAGACGCCGTTGTTCGAGTACACCTCGCGGCCGACGAGCGAAGTGATTTCGTCTGCTTCGGAGTCCATGTGGCTGTGAATGGAGCGGGGGACCATAAGTGTTGAAGGCACGGCCCCGTCTGAAACGGAGGCTATCGGAAGCTGTCGAGAACGTCGGCGAGTGCGTCGAGGCCCGCCGCGACGTGGTCCGGGGACCGCCCGAGGCTCACGCGGATGCGCTCTTCGTCGCCGAAGAAGCGGCCAGGCACGACGAGCACGCCCTCCTCCCAGGCAGTCTCTGTGAGTTCGTCGCCGTCGACGTTCACGGGGTCGAGGAACGCGAACGTGCTACCGGGCGCGAGGACACCCTCGACGTCTTCGCGGTTCTCGACGAACGAGGCGAGCAGGTCGGCGTTCGTGGCGACGAGCTCCCGGGACCGCGCGTCGAGTTCGTCGGTGTTGTGGAAGGCGCGCTTCCCGAGGGCTCGCCCGGGGCCGGAGACGCCGGGAACGTGGTAGGCGACCGAGCGGGCGCGCTCGACGAACGGCCGGTCGGCGACGAGCCAGCCGATCCGCAGGTCCGAGAGGCCGTGGAACTTTGTCAGCGAGTTCGTGACGACTGCGCCGTCGAGGCCAGCGGCGGTCGGGCCGCCGAACGGCCCGTCGACTGGCTCCGCGACGTAGGGGGCGTACACCTCGTCGACGAGCAGGCGGGCGTCGTTGTCGTCGGCGACGGCAGCCATCTCTGCGAGCGTCTCACGGCCGGCGAGTCGTCCGCTCGGGTTGTGGCGGTTCGTCACCGTGACGAGGCGGGTGTCGTCGGTCATCGCCTTCGCCACGCGGTCCGGAACCAGGCGGGACTTCTCCTCGCGGATGAACCGGTTGACGTCGCCGCCGACCGCCTGCGGCGTCTTCAGGAGCGGCTCGTAGGTAGGTTTCTCGACGAGCGCGGTGGGCTCGGCGGCCTCCGGGTCCGTCGCGTCGGCGTCGGGGTAGAGTGCGGCGGCAGTCGCGACGAAGTTGGCGACGGAGGCGCCCGCCGTGACGAGCACCTGCTCGGGGTGGACCCCGTACTCGCCGGCAATTTGCGTCTCGAGCGTGGCGCCGGTCGGCGGGTCGACTAGCCCTTCCAGTGGCTCGGGGACGATGTCGGGTTCGTGGTCCCGGTCGCCGCGCATGTCGCTGGTGGCGAGGTCGTAGAGCGCGACTTCCGGCCGTCCGGTTATCCACTCGAGGTACGCGAGCCGCGGGAACATGTCCACAGTTCCGGCAGCCGCCGGCTAGTAGTTACCGCTTCGAGTTGCCAGGCGGCAGTTCCTGTTTGGCGCGTTCGTCGAGCATCTCCTCGTACTGGCAGACCCGAATCCGGCAGTCGGACTGGGGGACCGCGGTGCACAGCAGGTGGAGCGCGGCGTCGCGGTCCGTCTCGAAGTAGCGCCGGGCGTCCGTCTGGTCGAGTTCCCCGGAGAGCAGTTCGCCAGCGCAGCGACAGCACCACCCCTGCTGGCAGTCCGCGGGCAGCCAGACGCCGGCCTCGCGGGCGGCCCAAAGCACGTACTCGCCCTCCGGCACCTCGACGTCGACGGTCTCGCCGGCCTGGGGAATCTCGCAGTCCTCCGGAACGACGAGTTCCACGGAGTGACTCACGCGGAGTCGTTGAAGCGGTTGTTCGTGGAGTAGGGGGCGTCACCGGGTTCGCCGCGGACGAAGTGGCCCGCAGGGTTCGTCTCACCGTCGCGCTCGCGGCTGAGCAACTCGATGAACCACGCCTCGTGGTCGACCTCCTCGTTGTAGATGCGCTGGGCCATGTCGTAGGTTCGCGGGTCGCAGTCGCGGGTCATGTCACAGACCTCACCCCACGTGCGGATGGCGCACCGCTCGGCCTCCAGCAGCGTCTCGAGGATGTTCGTCGGGGTCGGGTCCTCGGGCAGGTGGGCGTCGGGACACGACGCGCGGTCCGCGAACTCCCGGATGTCCGTCGGGAGCTGGCCGCCGAGTTCGAACACCCGGGGCATCACGAGTTCGAAGTGCGCCCGGTCTTCAAGCCGGGCGTCTTCCGTGATCTCCTTGAGGTCCTCCTCGCCGGCGAGGAAACACCTGAGGTTCGTGTAGTAGTAGTACGTCGTGAACTCCGCGCCGATGGCGTCGACGAGTTTCTCGCGGATCTCCTCGGGGTCGCCGCCGCGCTCGCGGACGGCCTCGACGCCGACGCGTCGCGAGGTGTCTCCGGGCTTGACGCTTCCGCTGGCGTGTTTTTTGTCGTCGGACATACGACAGTATGTTCGGGCACTCCACACTTAGTGTTTACCGCAGTGTAACTCTGCTTCACAGCGCTGGAAATCCGTTTCCGGCGGGGTGAACTACTCCATGCGGAGTGGCATACTTCCAGCAGCCGACTCTAGTGGCCCGTACGTCTCCGCCGCGCCGGCCGAGAACTCGTACGTGCCGTGGAACGGGTCGGGATTGCGGTCCGCGCCGACCACCGTCCGCACGGCGTCCGCGACAGTCTCGTAGTTCTCTCCGACGACGTCCTGGACGAGGACCGGCACCCCGGCCCGGTCGCAGAGTTCGCGGGCCGCGTCACGGCCGACGTACACGCATTCGGTCTGGCGGTCGGCGAACACCAGCGCGAACGGCGCGTCGTCGAACTGAGCATCGAGGAACGCCGTCGCCGCGTCGTCGCCGTGCGCTACGGCACCCACGTTGTCCGCGCGGCGAAGAGCCGACGACGCCGCCGAGCAGAACGGGCAGTCGCCGTCGTAGATCAGCACCCCGTCGTACTCCGGGTCGGTCACGTTAGACAATAGGCTCGCGTCGCCCAAAAATTGTCGGCCACCGGAAGCCGTTAGAGCGCCGAACCCCCACGTAGGCCCGTGGACGACCTCGCCGACTGGCTCCGCAACCGCCACCACTACAGCGGTCAACTGACCCACGAGCGGACGCTCCCCGGGCGCGAAGCCCGGACCGAGGACGTCAAACTCGAACCGCGGCTGGCGTCGGCGCTCGCGGACCGCGGCATCGACCAACTCTACGACCACCAGGCCGAGGCCATCGGGGCCGTGCGAGGCGGCGGCGACGTGGTCGTGGCGACCCCGACGGCCAGCGGGAAGAGCCTCGCGTACACCGTTCCGGCGTTCGAGCGCGCGATGGACCACGGGGGCCGCACTCTCTATATCGGACCCCAGAACGCGCTCGTCGCCGACCAGCGGGAGACGCTCTCGTCGCTCGCGGCGGACCTCGGCTTCGGCAGTCGCGTGCAAGTCGACACCTACACCGGGCGGCTGTCGAAGTCCGAGAAGGAGGCGGTGCGCGACCGCATGCCCACCGTCCTCCTGACGAACCCGGACATGCTCCACTACGCGCTGCTCCCGCACGGCCACCGGCTCTGGGAGTGGTTCTTCTCCGGACTCGAGACTGTCGTCCTCGACGAGGTCCACGAGTACCGCGGCGTCTTCGGCGGCCACGTCTCGCTCGTCATGCGGCGACTCCGGCGCGTCTGCGAGCGGTTCGACGCATCGCCGCAGTTCGTCTGCTGCTCGGCGACCATCGGCAACCCTGTCGAACACGCCGCCCGCGTGACGGGCAAGCCGGAGTCGGGGTTCGCGCTCGTCGACGAGGATACAAGCGAGACGGGGCGGACCCACTGGCTACTCTGGAACCCACCGGAACAAGACGGCGGCGAGGGCCGGCGTCGCTCCTCGCACGTCGAGACGCGCCACCTCATGGCGGACCTCGTGACCCGTGGCCACCAGACCCTCGCGTTCACGCGCTCCCGGCAGGGCGCAGAGCGCAACGCCGCCGCGACGGCCGACGACCTCGGAGAGCGCGGGCACAGCGAACTCGCGGACGCCATCGCGGCGTACCAGGGGTCACTCACGGACGACCGGCGACGCGACCTCGAATCGCGGCTCCACGACGGCGACCTGCGCGGCGTCTGGAGCACGAACGCACTCGAACTCGGCGTCGACGTCGGCGGCCTCGACGCCGTCCTCCTCGACGGCTACCCGGGGACGAAGATGAACACGTTCCAGCGCGCGGGGCGGGCGGGTCGCGGCACGGACGACGCCGCTGTCGTGCTCGTCGCGGGCGAGGACCAGCTAGACCAGTACGTGATGGCCCACCCCGAGGAACTGTTCGACGGAGCGCCGGAGCGGGCAGTCGTCGACCCCGCTAACGAGCACATCCTCGACGACCACCTGCGGTCGGCGGCCCGCGAGAACTGGCTGAAACCCGACGACGACCAGTACTTCCCGCGTTTCGAGGAGCGCGTGGAAGTCCTCGAAGACGAGGGCGAACTGGAGCGACGCAGCACGGAGTACGGCACGCGATGGACGTATTCCGGCGACGGGAGCCCCCAGCACGAGATGAGCCTGCGGACCATCGACGACCGGGAGGTCCGACTGCTCGACGGCTCGAACGACACGCTCGCGACACTCCAGTTCTCGGACGCGATACGTGACGCACACCCGGGCGCCATCTACCACCACCAGGGCCAGCGCTACGAGGTGTCGGACCTCGACCTCGAGCGCTGCGTCGCCCGCCTCCAGCCGACGTGGGCCGACCACTACACGCGCGTCCTGACCGAGAAGACCATCGAGGTCGAGGCGGACCGCGAGGAGCGCTACCCGTTCGCCCACGACGTGCCGGTGCGGTTCGCGGACATCACGCTAACGACGGCTGTCACGGGCTACGAGCGCCGCGACCCGAAGCGCGGCGAGACCATCGACACCCTCTCCCTGAACCTCCCGGAGCAGACACTCGACACGCGAGCGCTCTACTTCACCGTGCCACGAGACGTCGAGGCGGAGCTACGTGCCGGTGGCGACCTCCCGGGCGCCATCCACGCCGCCGAGCACGCGATGATATCGATGTTCCCGACCGAACTGCTCTGCGACCGCGGGGACATCGGCGGCCTCTCGACGCCGCTCCATCCCTGGACCGGCCGCCCGACCATCTTCGTCTACGACGGCTACCCGGGCGGCGTGGGGCTGACGCGCGCCGGCTTCGACAGCGTCGCGGAACTCGCAGAGCGGACGCTGTCGATGCTCCGCTCGTGTGACTGCGAGGACGGCTGTCCGGCGTGCGTCCAGTCTCCCCAGTGCGGAAACGCCAACGACCCGCTCGACAAGGGACTCGCCGTCACGCTGCTCGCCGCGCTCACCGGAGCGTGAACGGCACTTCGGAGGCGTCGAGCGTGCACAACGAGTGGTAGCGCAGGAACGTCACGAGCGGCACGCTCACCGCGCTGATGACGACCAGCGCGACGACGAGGGTGACGGCGACGGCGACCAGCGCGAGACCCGTGAGCGCGCCCGAGAGTACGACGAGACCGGCCGGGATGGCGACGATGGCGCCCGCGAGGCCGAGCAGGAATCCCGCGCCGACGAGCAGCACGACCTTCACGAGCGCGTAGACGGCGAACTGCTCCCAGTCCGTGCGAACCTCGGGCCAGAGGCGCCGCCAGCCCGCCATCACGCCGACGCCGTCGTCCGCCATCAGCGGCACCACGAACGCCGTCGTGAACTCGAGGATGAGGGCGGCGACGAGGGCGGCCGCGACGAGCACCGGGACGGTCACGAGCAGCGCCAGTAGCCAGACGGGGCTTCCGGCGACGACCGCGAGCCCGACGGGGACGACGACGCCGAGCGCGGCGACGAACACGGCGAGCATCGCGACGAGTCGGAAGCCGAACAGACGCAGGCCCGCACCGAGGCGCCGGCGGAACGGGGCGACGATGCGGGGTGACTGGGACCGCACCGCGTCAACGAGCACGAACTCCATCACCGCACCGACGAGCGCGAACAGGAGGGCGAGCGTGACGGCGGCGAGCACGACACCGAGGACGATGGCGGGGAGGTCCGCTGGCGCCAGTTCTGTGGTCGTCTCGACGGCCGCCTGGGGCGGCACCTCCCAGGAGAACGTCGGCGTCTGGGGCGCCGACAACCCCGCGAAGACGGTGATGACGGCGAGACGGACCCACGTCTCAAGGTCGAACGGGAGCAGGAGGGTCTGCGTCTCCGAGAGGGCGTCGTCGAGGGCGCTGACCGCGTACCAGACCATGTGTCAGTGTGAACGGGTGGTGTGATAAACGGCCTGTACCCCGTCTCCAGGCGTGAGACGCGGTGGCGTAGCTGTCCCGTGCTCGCTCCGAAACTGGGGCACCCGGCCGCCAGCGTCCGTCCGCTGCTGCGCTGTCACGATGGGCAAACTGTCAGGGGACGCCCCAATAACTATCGACAACCTACCGCGAGTATCCGGCGCCAACCGGGGCCGCCGCTCGAACGCTGCGCGGCGACGCAACGGCCGCGACCCACGATAGACTTTAGAGCCGTCGCGGTCAACGGAGCGCATGGTCTCAGGTGGCGACGGCCAACAGGACACCGAGGGGGACGTGCTCACCCCCGAGGAACTCGACATCGAGGCCCAGGAGGACGTGGCGAAACTCGACGAGGGGCGCTACGTCATCGGGGCCGACGGCCCGCCGACCAACACCGACGCTGCGGGAGCCGTCGACACGACGGCCGAGCAGGCAGAGTCGGCTCTCGACGAGCAACCCGAACCCGACTCTGGCGCCGAACCGGAACCCGAAACAGAACCGGAACCGGCCGACGTCGACCCGGTCGACCAGATTTCCGGCGGCGACGTCAAGCGGTGGCTCGGGGAGGAGCTGTCGGACCACGACAGCACCTACGCCTACCACGTCTCGGCGAAGTCCGGCAACGACGTCACCCACCAGCAGCTGGCAACGGACGATATCGGATCCGCGTTCGACGGCCTGCTCGTCTGGTACGCCCGGCAGATCGCCGGCGACACGTCCGTCGACGAGGCGCTCGGTATCCTCCTCTCGGAGTCCAGCGTGAACGTCCGGTACCCGACCTCGCGGCTCGTCGCGTACCTCCAAGAGCAGGGCCTCGGCCCGGGAGACACCATTGGAGACCTTGTCTCCGCTGTCTCGGAGGAGGGTGGGATCGAGTTCCCGCGCCGATAGGCCGCGAAACAGTTTTGGTCGTGGTCTCTCGTGGTCCGGGTATGATGAACCTCGAGGAGGCCGACCGTGTGGTCGCGAACGACGCCCACGTCGTGGAGTTCCGCCTGGGCAACGAGGTCTGCGCCATCGACATCGACGCGGTGGACAGCATCGTGGAGTCCAAGCAGGTGACCCGCGTACCGCGTGCCCCCGACGCCGTCGAGGGCGTGATGGACCTCCGGGGGGAGACGACGGCTATCGTCGACCCGCGGGAGTTCCTCGCCATCGAGGGCGACCTCGCCTCGGACAACATCCTCGTTCTCGACCGGGCCGACGACAAGCAGAAGATCGGACTCCGCGTCGCCGAAGTGACCGAGGTCTCGGGCTACGCCGAGGCCCAGATCGACACCGGTGAGCGGGTGGCCCGCATCGGCACCTCCGCGGTCGAGGCGGAACTCGTGAAGGGCGTCATCCGGAAGGGCGTCGTCGAGGACGAGGAGGACGAGGAGGCGGGCGAGGTGGAGCTCGTGCTGTGGCTCGACATCGACCGGCTCATCGCCGTGGTGTCGGACGACGAGAACGAGGACAATCAGCGCTGATAATCGGTGACGAGGCTTTATTAGACCCTTCTCCCAAAGGTGGAATCATGGCGAAGCAGGTCCTACTTGTGGACGACTCGGAGTTTATGCGGAACCTACTCCGCGAGATTCTCGAGGAGGAGTTCGAGATCGCGGACGAGGCCGAGAACGGGGTCGAAGCGGTGGAGATGTACAAGGAGTACGACCCCGACCTCGTGATGATGGACATCGTGATGCCCATCCGTGACGGCATCGAGGCGACCGCCGAGATCAAGCAGTTCGACGGCGGCGCCCACGTCATCATGTGCACGAGCATCGGCCAGGAGGAGAAGATGAAGAAGGCCGTCAAGGCCGGCGCCGACGGCTACATCACCAAGCCGTTCCAGAAACCCAGCGTGATGGACGCCATCTCCGACGTGCTCACGGCATGACGCGAGCGCTGGTGGTCGACGACTCCCACTTCATGCGGACGGTCATCAGCGACATCCTGGAGGACGGGGGTATCGACGTCGTGGACACGGCCGCGAACGGCAAGCAGGCCGTCAAGAAGGTCGAGGCCACGGAGCCCGACGTGGTGACGATGGACGTGGAGATGCCGAAGATGAACGGCATTGAGGCCGTCGAGGCCGTCATGTCGCGGGCGCCGACACCAATCCTGATGCTGTCTGCGCTGACCACGGAGGACGCCGACGCGACGCTCGAAGCGATGGAGCGTGGCGCGGTCGACACGTTCGCCAAGCCCGGCGGTACCATCTCGACGGAGCTCTCGGGCCACAGCGAGGAACTCGTCGCCACCGTCGAGCGCGTCGCGGCGGCCGACCCGACGGCCGGCCACGACGTGGAACAGTCGGAGCCAGCCGATCCGGCGGGTGCTACCGAGTACGTCGACCACCCGACGTTGCTCGTCGGCGCGTCGACCGGTGGCCCGAACGTGGTCGAGTCGATTCTCGGCTCGCTACCGCGGGAGGCTGACTTCCGCGTGCTGGTCGTCCAGCACATGCCCGCCCAGTTCACGTCGCGGTTCGCGAACCGCCTCGACGACACCAGCGAGTACGACATCCGGGAGGCCGAGGATGGCACTCGCATCAGTGGCGGCGAGGGGCTGGTCGCGCGCGGTGACTACCACATGCGGGTGTCGGGCTACTCGAACGGCCGCCTGCGCGTCCGCCTCGACCAGAGCGAGCGCCAGCACAGCGTCCGGCCGGCCATCGACGTGACGATGGAGACGGCCGCCGAGCGCGTCACCGACCCGCTCGTCGCGGTGGTGCTCACCGGAATGGGGACGGACGGCGCCGACGGCGTCTGCGCGGTCAAGGAGGCCGGCGGCCACACGTTCGCACAGGACGAGGAGACTAGCGCGGTGTTCGGCATCCCGCAGCGCGCCATCGAGACTGGCTGCGTGGACGCGGTGCGACCGGCGGACAGGCTGACCGAAGCGATCGCGGATTCGATACGGAGGAGCTCCTGATGGACGACTATCTCGAAGCATTCGTTCGCGAGGGCGAAGAGCACGTGACCAACCTGAACAACGCGTTGCTGGAACTCGAGTCCGACCCCGGCAACGAGGAGGCGATGGACGCCATCTTCCGGACCGCCCACACGCTGAAGGGCAACTTCGGCGCGATGGGGTTCGAGAGCGCCAGCGACCTGGCTCACGCCGTCGAGGACCTCCTCGACGAGATGCGCCAGGGCGACCTCGAAGTCACCTCCGACCGCATGGACCGGGTGTTCGAGGGCGTCGACGACATCGAGGCCTGCCTCGACGACATCGAGGCCCACGGCGAGGTCCAGCGGGACGTCTCCGGAACTGCCGAATCCGTCCGCGCGGTCCTCGACGAGGCAGCGGCGGCAGCCGAAGCCGGCGACGCCCCCGAGAACACTGTCGGGACGGAGTTCGACCTGGGTTCCATCGTCGACGAGGAGACGCTCGAGGAGGTGGACGGCGGCATCTTCCACGTCCACGTGGACATGTCCGACTCCGAGATGAAGGGTGTCGACGGCATGTTCGTCATGGAGGCCGCCACCGAGGCGTTCGACCTCCTCGGTGCGTCCCCGGAACCGGCCGCAATCAACGACGGCGAGTTCGAGGGTGGCTTCGACCTCGTCGTCGCCACGGAGATGTCCGACGTGACGGAGACCCTCCAGTCGTTCCCGAAACTGACGGACGCGACCGTCTCGGAACTCACCGGCGACCTCGGTGCAGCCAGCGACCTGGACGACGCGACCGGAGACGATACGACGGGTGACAACGCAACCGAGGAAGCAACTGACGTGGCTGACGATAGTGACGATTCGGCGACCGACGCCAGTGACGCCGACGAGGAGTCGGCGGTGCAGTCGACCGACACCGAGATTCAGTCCGTGCGCGTGGACGTCGACCAGCTCGACGAACTCCACGGGCTCGTCGAACAGCTCGTCACGACGCGCATCAAACTCCGGCGCGGCGTCGAGGACAGCGACCGCGCGGTGCTGGACGAACTCGACGAACTCGACAAGATCACGTCGAGCCTCCAGGACACCGTGATGGACATGCGCCTCGTCCCGATGAAGAAGATCGTCGGGAAGTTCCCGCGACTCGTCCGCGACCTCGCACGAGAGCAGGACAAGGACATCGACTTCGTGGTCGAGGGCGACGACGTGGAACTCGACCGCACCATCCTCACGGAGATCAGCGACCCACTGATGCATCTGCTGCGCAACGCCGTCGACCACGGCATCGAGCCGCCCGCGGTCCGCGAGGAGAACGGAAAAGACCCCGAAGGCACCATCACGCTGTCGGCGGAACGCGACCGCGACCGCGTGCTCATCGAAGTGAAAGACGACGGCGGCGGCATCGACCGCGACCGCGTCCGCGAGAAGGCCGTCGAGAAGGGTATCAAAACCCGCGAAGAGGTCGACGCGATGCCCGACGAGGAGGTCGAGGACCTCGTCTTCCACCCCGGGTTCTCCACGAACGAGGAGGTCACGGACGTCTCCGGCCGCGGGGTCGGAATGGACGTCGTCCGGGACACGGTCACGCGTCTCGACGGCTCCGTCTCGGTGAGCAGTGTCCCCGGCGAGGGGACGACGTTCACGATGACGCTACCCGTGACCGTCGCCATCGTGAAGGTGCTGTTCGTGGAGAGTGGCGGCGAGGAGTACGGCATCCCGATCAAGACCGTCGACGAGATCTCGCGGATGAAGCCCGTGAAGTCCGTCGACGGCGAGGAGGTCATCACCTACGACGAGACGGTGTACCCCCTCGTACGACTCGGCTCCGCGCTGGAGGTACCCGGCGAGACGAGGAACGGCGACGGGATGCTCGTTCGCATCCGAGACACCGAGCGGCAGGTCGCCATCCACTGCGACGACGTGCGGGGCCAGGAGGAGGTCGTCGTCAAGCCGTTCGAGGGCATCCTCTCGGGAATCCCCGGGCTCTCCGGGGCAGCGGTGCTGGGCGAGGGCGACGTGGTGACGATTCTGGACGTTGGGACTCTCTGAACTATGAGCACGATGATCGATATTCGGCGGTTACAGACGGTGAACGAACTGGCACGGGCGGGTGCGACCACGGTGGCCGACAACATGAGCCAGTTGACCGGGGTCGAGACGGAGATGCAGATCACGAAGATCAACGTCATCGACGTCGGGGACCTGGGCGCACACCTGGGGGCGGACAAACAGGTGGGCGTCAACGTCCCCCTCAAGGAACAGCCCTACGGCTCCGTGCTCGTGCTGTTCGACGACGAGAGCGCGCGCCGCGTCGCCGGCACGATGATGGGCGGCATCGAGAGCGACGGCGGCACCTACAGCGACATGGAGCGCTCGGCCATCCGCGAGGTCGGCAACATCATGACCAGCGGTTTCATCGACGGCTGGGCGAACGTCCTCGGTCGGACCATCGACATCTCTACCCCGCAGCTCATTCGGGCGTCGGGCCACGAAATCGCCGCCCACTGCGTCGACCCGGGCGAACACGAGATCGCGATGGTGTTCGACGCCACGCTCCACGCGCCCGACGCCGACGTCGAGGCGAAGATCTACTCCTTCCCGGACATCGAGGCGTTCGTCTCGATGATCAACGACATCTGAGATGCGGGTGGACCTCGGAGCCGTCGCCTCGTTCAGCCGGACCGGTGACGAAGGTGGCGAACGCGCCGCCGAGTCACTGGAGACGCTGACGGGCATCACAGCTCACTGCGTACTCACGCGCACCGCGCTCGTCGACGCCGGCGAGTTGTCGACGTTCCTCGGCGAATCCCCGTTCCGCTTCACCGTGGGGTTCGACGGCGCGCTCTCGGGACGGGCGGTACTGTCCTTCGACGACGCGTTCGCAGCGGGGGTCGCGGAGGAACTCAGCACTGGCGAAGCTGCGCTCCCCGAGGTGTCGAACATCCTCACCAGCGGGTTCGTGGACGTGTGGGCCGAGGGGGCCGACACTACCATCGATATCGAACCGCCCCTGGAAGTCACCGACGAGGACCGGATGGTGCAGGACGCAGCGGTGGTCGACGACTGCGCGTTCGTCTTCGAGAGCCAGGTCTCGCTGTCGGGGTCTGAGGGTCGCTGTCGGTTCGCAGTGGTGCCGGACGTCGAGTCGTTCGCGGATTACCTCGCGGCCGACGACGCAGCGCTCTCCGTCGAGGGACTGTCGGCGTACCTGCGCCTGACCACCGAGAGCGCGGCGGCCGTCGAATCCCACCTCGCGGCGATGACGGGGGTCGACGCCGACACCGTCGAGTCCCACATCGACTTCGTTCCGGTAGAGCGCGTCCCGTCGCTGCTCGACGACGCTGCCTACGAGGGCGCGGTGTTCGAGAGCGAGGGCCCGGTCGACAGCGTCATCGCCATCCTGTTCGAGGAGGGCGAATCCGGCGCCGTCGCGGACACGATGCTCGACGAGTCGGACCCGGACCCGGCACTCGCGGAGAGCGCCGTCGCGGAACTCGGCAACGTCACCGCCAGCGGCTTCATCGACCGGTGGGCGAACGCGCTGGAGACGACCATCGACGTCTCCACACCGTCGCACGTGCACGACGACGGCCGGGCCGTCCTCGACACCGTGGCCGCGGCCTACGGACAGCACGCGGACGCCATCGCCGTCGTGAACACGACGGTCGCACTGGGAGACGGCCTGACCTGTCGGGTCTGTGCGTTCCCGAGCCCCGAGGACGCAGACACCGTCGGGCAGATTGCCGAACAGCTCACCGACACAGCTGGTGAGAGCGCGTGACTGTCCGAGTCGGCGTGGCCGACTGGCGCGTCGCGACGAACGGGTCAACGCTCGTCACCAGCGGTCTCGGCTCCTGTGTCGCGGTCGCGGTCTACGACCCCGAGGCGGGGGTCGGCGGACTGCTCCACGCGATGCTCCCGGCGGCTCCCGACCCGGTGGACAAGCCCTCGAAGTACGTCGATTCCGGCCTCGAAGAGATGGTCGACGCGATGGCCGGACGGGGCGCCTCTCCGGGGAACCTCGCGGCCAAACTCGTCGGGGGGAGCTCGATGCTGGACATCTCCGTCGGTGAGGCAGTCGGCCAGCGCAACGTCGACGCCGCCAACCGCGCGCTCGACGCCGCAAACGTCCAGTTACTCGCCGCGGAGACGGGTGGCAACGACGGCCGGTCGGTGTCCTTTTGTCCCGCCAGCGGCGACGTCACCATCAACCGTGTCGACTCCGAGGTGGAAGTGATTTGACCGACTTCGAGGACCTGCTGGCGTTCATCGAACGGGAGACGGAGTTCGCCACCAGCTACTACGACGACGCCTACCTCGACCGGCGCATCTCTGCCCGTATGCGCCGGCGGGACACCGAGAGCTACGACGACTACCTGGAGATGTTGCGCACTGACGACCACGACGAGCGCGCGGAACTGCTGGACACGCTCAGCGTCAACGTGACCCAGTTCTTCCGCGACCGGAAGGTGTGGGCCGCGCTCCGCGACGTCCTCCTCGAATCCACCGACGGGACGCTCTCCATCTGGAGCGCTGCCTGCGCCGACGGCCGCGAGCCCTACTCCATCGCGATGCTCGCCCTCGACGCCGGACTAGAGCCCCAGAACGTCCGCATCCTGGCGACGGACATCGACGAGGACGCCCTCGACCGCGCCAGACAGGGTCGCTACGAGAGCACGCGGACCGCGGACATCGAGGACCAGTTGAGCTTCCTCGACCACCCGATGGAGTACGTCGAGCGCGAGGGCGAACGCGGGTTCGTCGTCGCCGACCACGTGAAGGACCTGGTCCGCTTCGAGCGCCACGACCTCATCACCGACGACCCGAAGTCCGGTTTCGACCTCGTGGCCTGCCGGAACGTCTGCATCTACATCGACAAGCAGTACAAGCTACCGATCCTCGACACCGTCAGCCAGTCACTCGACGAGGGCGGCCACCTCGTCCTCGGGCAGACGGAGACCCTCCCAGGCGAGGTCAAAGAGCGCTTCGAGGCTGCGGACCCACGCATCCGAATCTACCGCCGACTCTCCGACGTAGAGTAACGCTTATTCGGTCCCCGCGACGATTCGGTTTCGAGACTGGGGGAGCATGTCGGAATCAGCAATCGCAGACTTCGTGACGTCGTTCATCCCGGATACGGCCACGCACGCCGAACCCGTTCGCGGCCGCGTCGTGATGAGCAAACGCCGCATCGTCCTCGCAACCGAGGACGCTAGCGTGACCATCCCCCTCGCTGGCGTCTTCGACGTCCAGCACGACACCGCGCCTCGCGACCTCGCGGAGTTCTTCGAAGACACCGTCACCGTGGCTTACGAACGCGGCGGTGAGAAACACGTCGCTGTCATCGAGGGCGCCGGCGACACCGTCGACAAGTTCGTCACGCTCGTCTTCAAGGGCCTGCTCAACGGCTCCGCTGTCTACGCGAAACACCCGGCACGTCGCGGTGGCCGCGTCACCGAACGGTCCTTCGAGTCGGGGGAGCTGTTCCTCTCGCCCGGGACTGTCGGGCTCCGTGGCAATGTCGGCGCCAGCATCGACCTCTCGACGGTCACGCACTTCGAGCGTGTCGAACGGAACGTCAACGGCTCCAGCAGACAGCTACTCTCCGTCCGCCACATGGGTGGAACCGGCACCGTAACGACGGAACTCGCGCTCGACTCCGGCCGGAAAATGAACCTTCTCGGTCGGTTCATCCGCCTGCGGTACACGCACCTCAAGCAGGAACTGAAAGACATCAGCCTCACCACCGACGAGGTGGAAGCGCTGGTCGCTATCTACTCCAGCGGGCCGGAGGCCAGCCTCGCGGCCGTTCTCGGCATCGACGCCAGTCGGGTGACGATGCTCCTCAACAGCCTCGTCGATGAGGGCCTCGTCGAGGACAGCGACGGCGTGACGCTCACGAAACTCGGGCGCGCCGCCGTCAGCGAACACATCGAAGACGTGAACTTCTGAGACGTCGACGGACGGGCGACTGCAGAACGGTGACCGCTACTCCTCGTTGATCGCTTCGCTCGCGATGTTCCGGCCGCGGGTCTTCATCGAAACCTCCCGTCGCTTGCGCACCTCCTCGAGGACGTCCACCTCGATGAGGCGCTCGAAGATGCTCTCCACCTCGTCGACGTCCATCCCCAGGAAGTCCGGAATCTCGAACGAGGAGACGCCGGAGTACAGCGCCATCAGCACGCGTTTCTCCGTCTCCGACAGGTCGACGGACCCCTGACTCTTCCGGGCCTCCTTGCTCAGCAGCGACTCCAGAATCGAACAGGTGTGGGAGTCACTGGAGAAGTACGTCTGCACGCTCGCGTCGTCGACGGTGTGTTCGACCTTCAACACTGGACTCTTCTCGCCCTTGACGTCCAGAGAAGCCGCCTCCGCCGAGCCAACGTCGTGGAGTTCGACCGAAACGAACGAACCGCTCGACATCGCGACGCTCAACTGGTCGGCTTCTACCTTGATTCGCGCGCGCTCGAAGGATTCGTCCTGCACGACGCCACCCTTCACCGCAGGGTGCTTGACGAGCATCTCCGTCTGGTCGAGGAGCGCGCCGTACAGTTTTCCCTCGAAATCCTCGGTGTTCTCCCCCATCGAGAGCAACAGCACGCTCTCGTCGTTCATCTGGATGCTCACGTAGTCACTAACCTGTGCGACTGTCTGGTTCACGTCGTACCGACCGCTCAGGCTGGCGACCCCCGACAGTGGGAGGTTGCGCTTGCCGTCGTTACCCGCCAGCACGATGCGCTTGTTCGACAGCAGGATGCGGCCGTTGGTCCACGCCGCGTCCTTCAATCTGCGGCCATCCTTGACAGCCTGCAGGAACTTGCCCGCTCCGTCGGCGATCTTGTATTCGGACTCGCTCATTCCTCACCTGCGAGCGTGGCTGTGCGTGCCGCGGTCACGCCGATTTCGCGCCGACGCGACGCCTCCGTACTCATGTCGGACGACACTATTCAGGTGGCGTATTTAATGCTTTGCGTGCGATTCTCGCGTCTGAAATCGCCGTCCGGCGACGAGTCCGGTTTCCGAGAACGGTCAGGAGTGGCCGCCCAGTTTCGATATCGCCGAGAACGCCCGGCGTCGAACCTCGTCGCTCTCTGTCTCCTCGACGAGTTTCTCGAGGCGCTGCCGCGACCGGTCGCCGCCCACCTTCCCGAGAGCGAACGCCGCCATCGCGACGGCGTCGCCGCCGTACTCGTCGGTCTCGACGACCTCCAGGAGCGACGTCTCCACGGACCGGCCGCCGATCTCCGACAGCCCGGTTGCAGCGAACTGCGATATCAGGTCGTCGTCCTCACCGAGCACGTCCCGGAGTGCCTCGATAGCCTCGATCTTCGTCGACTGGCTGCCCGCGACCCGACCCAGCATCCACGTCGCGTTCCGCCGCTGGTGGGTCTGCGTCCCCTCCTCGATGATCTCGATCAGCGACGCGACGATGCTCGGGTCGCTGCGCTCGGCCATCCGGTCGACGATGGTCTCGCGGAGCTCGTGACTCTGGTCCGGTGGCACGTTCGAGAGGATCTCGATTAGCGAGAAGACGGCCGCACGTCTGACAAGGTCACTTTGATCCCCGAGCCGTTCGACTAGTGCGTCCACGGGTTCGGCGTTCTCGAACTGGCCGAGCGAACTCACCGCCGTCCGTCGCATCGCCTCGCTCTCGTCGTCGACCACCGTCAGTAGGCCACCGAGTGCGTCCTTCGACGTGAGCCGACCGAGTGACTCCGCGGCCTCCCGACGCACTTTCAGCGGCTGGTCGTGGAGGCAGTCGACCAGAACGTTCGTGACGGCTGGCTCGCCGACACGGCCGAGCGACCGCGCGATTCGCGACCGTACCTCTGGATGCGGTTCGGACTGCAGGCGCTTTGCGAGCGGTCGGGCAGAATCCTCCACCCCGAGGAGACCGAGAACGTTCGCCGCCGCCATGCGAAGCTCCGTAGAATCCGACGTGAGGTTCTCCACGAATGCTTCGGCCTGCGCCCACGTCGCGCCGGAGTCCGGCACCTTCTGGCCGAGCCCCTTCATCAGGGCATCCACGGCCTCCTGCTGGGTGAGTGCGTCGATGGCCTCCGCGCGCACTGTCTCGTCGTCGTCGCTCATCGCGCCCACGAGCGCGTCGATACCTTCCGACTCGGGGTCGTCGAGGTTCCCCAGAATCTCGGCCGCTCGACGTCGGACCGTCGGTTTCTCGCTTTCCCGGAGTAGCTCCACTAGCTTCTCGACGTCGCCGGAGCGCTCCAGTCCGTACAGCGATGGCACACCTACCGATTGTAGTGCCACTACAAAATCGTGACGTTCAGACGGCGATACGACAGAAAAGGTGGAGCCGCTACAGCTTGACGGCCTGCTTGCCCTGCAGGGACTCCGGCGCGGAAATCCAGTACGGAGTCGTCGAACCGTACTGGGTCGTGATTTCAATCTGAGCGGTCTCTCCCTCAGCGAGACCAGTGATGTTGTTACCGTTCGCGCCCCAGTCGGTGGAGCCAGGGTTCCGGATAGCCGTCGCATTCAATACGAGCTTGATGCGCGTCTCTTGGCTATCGAGGACGTCCTCGCTCTCACCGTTCACAGTCACGGTCGCGAAGTGTGTGGCGTTCGTCCCCGAAGCACTCTTCGGACCGTTAGTGAGCGTTTCGGCGTTGTCCGGGCCAATCCACTGGACGGTGGCCTCCGAGAGGTTGATGTTGTCCGCGCCGGACGCACGCATCACCGTCACGTTCACGTACTGGATCGTCTCGTTCGTGACCGAGTCGTCGTCGTTGACCGTGTTGACATTCCCCGTCGCGGAGATGACGGTCACGCGGTTCGATACCTGTGCACTCGCTTCTTCACCGGTGGCTTCGCTTTTCGTCTGCAGGAAGCCAGCGGTGTTGATGAGGACGCCCGCGGCGATTGCGGCGACCAGGACCATCGCGATGAACACGATGAGCGTCCCGATCCCCACCTGACCACGCTCTTCCTCGTCTGTGATGAACTCGAACATCGTTACAGTTTCACGACGTTCTTCCCCTGTAGCGATTCGGGCACGCTGACCCAATACTCGGTCTGCGAACCGAACTGCGTTGTGATCGTCAGCTGGGCCTGCTGGCCGCCACCGAGACCTCCACCAACCGCCGTGGAATTGATGACGATGTTAATCCGGCTATCCTGAGTTGTCAGGACCGGATTGTTGTCACCTTTCACGTCTACCGTGTCGAACTGCGTAGCGTTTGCGGAGTCACCATGCGTCAGGGTTGTAGCCGTAGCTGGACCAATCCACTGGACGGTGGCCTCCGAGAGGTTGATGTTCTCGGCGCCCGCCGCACGCATGACCGTCACGTTCACAAAGTCGATATCTTGATTATCCGTGACGTTACCGGCCGCCGAAACGACGGTGACGCGATTCGATACCTGCGCGGTTGCTTCCTCACCGGTTGCTTCACTTTTCGTCTGCAGGAAACCGGCGGTGTTGATGAGGACGCCCGCGGCGATTGCGGCGACCAGGACCATCGCGATGAACACGATGAGCGTCCCGATCCCCACCTGACCACGCTCTTCCTCGTCTGTGATGAACTCGAACATTGTTTTGTGGTTCGCCCCCACCCGAACGGGTCTGCTTGGGGCTTAGTCCGAAAATTCCGACAACTGTACTAAAGTCTATGGGCGTGGTTATCATCGCTGAAAAACCCCGTTAGTAGCCAGCAAAAGAGCTAAGAGAGAGTGTAAACCCGACTACGTATGGCAGCAAGCATCGACCTCGAGGGACTCCGCCACCGGTTGAAGCTGCTCAGGGATAGCGGTGAGACGAGACTCCTAGAGAACAGGGACGACGTCGACTGTCCAGTCTGCGAGGAACCGTTCGACGAGGTACTGGCAACTACCGAGCGGACGAAAACGCTCTCCCCCGACCACTCCCTCCAGTTCTGTCTCCTTCGGGAGGCTGAGCGATTAGTTGTCTTCACGCACGCGTGAGTAGGGTTCCGCTACCCGATTCTAAGCACTGGTAATCGAGGGGGAAATCTTTTATAGCTACTTTGCCCGCTTTAGCCACGAATGCTGGGTGCCCTTCGGAAACTGCTCGGGCGAGGGTCCGAGCGGACGGCGACTGACGGCGGTACAGACGCCGGCCAGTTCTCCTTCGGTGAGCACGACAAACACGGGGCCGCTGTCCGAAAGCGGTACGAGCTGGACACCGCCAAGCTCGACCCGTCGCTCCCCCCGGAGGCGGCCGACCACCTCGACGATATCCTCGAAGAGAACTCGCCTGGCCCGGGAGCCTACGTCCCTGCCTACGAGTCAGCGGGCGTCGGCGCTTCGGGGTTCGTCTCCGCTCACGAGGTGTCGGTCGATGCCGTCGTGGACGCCGTCTTCGACCGGCTCCACAGAGAGGGGCTCGACGAGGAGTCGCTCAACCGGGCGGAGGGCGAACTCCGGGCAGGGATGACCGCAGTCGTCCGGGATGCCGCCACTGGTGTCGCAGAGTTCGGCGACGCCGGGATCGAAGACGAAGACGAACTGAACGTCGAGGACGACGAACTACTCGACGGTATCGGGATGCCGGTGTTCATGCTTGACGTCGACGGGGAAGTCGTGGCGTGGAACAACGCTCTCGAGGAGTTAACGGGTTGTTCGGCGGACGAAGCGGTCGGCACGAAAGGTGCCTGTGACGCCATCTACGCAGACGGGAGTCGGTCGATGACGCTGGCCGAGCAGGTGCTGGAAGCACCCAACAGCGCCGAGGTCGAGTTCGACGTGTCGCGCGCCGACCGGGAGTACGTCCTCTACGAGGACTCGGGGACCATGGTGACGCGAGCGGGCCACGAGCACGAGATCGAGTTCAGTGCTCGACCGATATTCGACCGCGGGGAACTAATCGCCGTGGTCCAGACCGTCAACGACCGTACTGAAGATGTCGCGCGTGCGAACGCGACGGAGGACCTCGTGACTGAGCTGCGCTCGACGATGCAGGAACTGCAGGACGGTCACCTGGAGTCCCGGGCGTCGTTCGAGCAGGATGGACACATCGACGACCGGCTGGTGCAGGTCGTCGACGACCTGAACTCTATGGCCGACCAGTTCGAGCGCCTCGTCGGGCAAGTCGACGGGAAGACCCAGGAACTGGCGTCCTCCATCCAGGAGGCGACGACCGAGGCGAACGAGATCGCGTCGGTCGTCACCGATCAGAACGAGATGCTCTCGGACGCGGCCAGCGAGATGCAGAACTTCTCGGCGAGCATGCAAGAGGTCGCGGCGTCCTCGGACCAGGTTGCCGCGGCCGCGGAGCAGGCACAGACCGCCGCCGAAAGTGGTCTCGACGCGAGCAAGGGCGCGAGCACGGCGACGAACGAGGTCATCGACATCAGCGACGACCTGGTGGACAGCGTCTCCGAACTCGAGGAGAAGATGGACGAGATCGAGGACGTCGTGGAGGTCATCGCGGAGGTGGCCGACCAGACGAACCTGCTGGCCCTCAACGCCAACATCGAGGCGGCGCGCGCGGGCGAAGCAGGTAGTGGCTTCGAGGTCGTCGCAGACGAGGTGAAGGAGCTCGCCAACGAGACGCGTTCGCACACGGAGCGAATCGCGGGGAGCATTGAGGAGGTCCAGCAGCAGGCCAACGAGACGGTGGTCGCCGTCGAGGAGTCCCACCAGCAGATTCACCGCGCGGGCGACGAGATAGACGACGCACTGACGGCGCTCGAAGAGATCGCCGAAGCCGTCGACGAGGCTGCGACCGGTATCACGGAGGTCGCTCGGGCGAACGACGAGCAGGCCTCGACGGTCGAGGACGTCATCGTCACCATCGAGGAGGTCCAGGACCAGGCCGAGGGCGCCGCGGACGCGTCCGAACGAATCGTCAGCGCCACGCAGGAGCAGTCGCGCGCAGTTCGCGAACTGAACGAGCGCGTCGACCAGCTCACTAACACGGAGGAGAACACCAAATGACGCTCAACCCACGCGAGTACGACCCGGAGGAACTACGCACCGCCGCCCAGCAGGGTGACGACGAGAACATCCGCGAGCTGAAGCGACGGCTCGCCGAACAGGAACAGGAGACCGACGAGTCCGTCCGGTCGGGACAGCTGAAGCAGCTCCTGTTCATGCAGTCGAGTGCGAGCGAGGACCGACTCGAACGCCCGTACCTGCAGACCATGCCGGGGAAGTACGCCGCCGAGATTACACTCTTCGAGTGGCTCGAGTTCCTCCTCGAGCGGGGCGGCGTCAAGCGTTCGCTGCAGGCCCTCGACTACTACGAGAACATCGGCTGGGTCGGCGAGGAAGCGAGCGAGAAACTGCGCAACCACGTCCGGGGCTTCGCGGGACCGGCGGACGAGGAAGCCCACGCGGACCTCGGAATGGCCGACCACGTGCTGAGCCTCGTCTTCATCGCCCGTCTAGCCTCGATGGAGTAGCGGTCGTACTCGCTGTATAAGCGCCCCCTATCCGATTCATCGAATTGAGAACTGGGGGAGAACATTAATTACGCGGGACTCTCGTGTATTATCCCGATGAAGTTTATCCACCTCACCCCGACTGCCCTCATTCTCCTGCAGTTCGGGGCGCTGGCCGTCGGTATGGCCAGTTGGCTCGATGACGACGAGGGGTCGGGGGACTCCGAGGGTGACGAGGAGTTCGGAATGGACGACGATTTCGACGACGAGTTCGGGTCGTTCGACGATATGGACGACGACGGCGGTGGAGGTGGGGGAATGCAGGACTCCTCTGTCAACGAACTCGAACACCGCATCGAGGAACTCGAGACCGAGGTGTCGAACGTCGCGTCGAAGGCGAACACCGTCCGTAGCGAGAACGAACAGATCTCCGAGAGCGTCGAGGACGTCGAGGAGAACGTCCGCAAACTCCTCGAGATCTACGAGATGGTGACTCGCGGCGTCAACCCGTTCGTCGACGACGTGAATCCGGACGCGATGGGCGGCGGCGGTGACGCTGCCGGACAGAGTTTCGGCCTGTTCGACGAGGAGGAAGCGGAAGAGACGGCCGACGACGACCTCGACTCGGACATCGCGGACGCGGACGCGGACGACTTCTTCGAGGACGACGCCTTAGACGACGGGATGGAGGATCTCGAGGACGACGAGGAGATGGACGAGTTCGGGAAGTTCGAGGACGAGGCGGAACTGGACGAGGAGACTGGTGACATGGACGGGTTCGACGACTTCGAAGCCGACGAAGAAGAGGGCGAAGCAGACGACGGCGGCAGCGGTGACGGGACGTCCTTCGACGAACTCAAGGAGGAGTACGAGTCCGGAGACGCCGACTGGGCCGAGGGCGAAGCGCCCGACGACGAGGGTATCGAGGCCGACGAGAAGCCCGACCTCGGGTTCGACGACTCCGACCTCGAAGCGGAGGCAGGTGCCGAGGACGACGCCGAAGAGGATGGGTTCGAGTTCGGAGAGACAGAGGCGGACACGGGTCCGAACGAAGCGAGTGAGGAGGCCCCGGCGCTTGGTCTGCGGACGCGCGGCGAGGGGCCACACCTCGTCGATCCACCGAAGGGCTACCTCGGGGACGTGATCTGTCTCGAGTGGCTGGACTACTTGCTCACCGACTTCGGCCCGAAGAACACGGTGCGCACGCTGAACTACTACGAGCGGATCGGCTGGATCGGCGAGCCGGTCCGGGACCAGCTGTTCGACTACCTGGAGGGGCTCACGGACTCGGACTACCTCTACCGAGAGGAGTTCGGGACGACGGAACTGACGATGGACGACCACCTGAAGAGCCTGGACTACATCGAGGAGCTGGCCAGCGACGACATCGAGCGTGCCATCGTCGACCGCTGTGAGGACCTCCACAGGAATGGGATTCAGCGTTAGTGGCTCGGCGGCGATCCTGTTCATCGCCGCTTTCGTCAGCGTCGGAATCCTCTACTCGGCGGCCTACAACGGCTACGAACGGGTGCAGGACGCCGACGCCGGTCACGGGGAGCGCGTCCTCGAGCAACGTAACACCGAGGTAAACGTCACGAACACAACGTACAACTCCACTGACGACATACTGACGGTGAACGTGACCAACGAGGGTGCTACATCGTTGTCGGTGAACGAGACCGACCTGCTCGTCGACGGCGAGTTCTACAGCCGCGACAGCTACGAGAACTGGACCGTCGACGGTCAGTCGAACACGACGCTGTGGCTCCCGGGAGAGACGTACAGTATCGAGGTGAACTTGAGTGCTGAACCCTCTCGCGTGAAGGTCGTGACGTCGACCGGGGTCACTGCGACGGGGGTGGTCTGAGTGGCCAGCGTGTCCTCGTCGACGCTCATCATATTCATCGCGAGCATCCTGGTAGCGGCGTCCGTCGCGGGCACGATGACGAACGGCGTCCAGCGGCTCAGCGACGCTCTCGGCGACAGGAGCGTGGACGTGAGCAAGGAGATTCAGACAGACGTCGAGATCATCAGCGACGCAGGGAGCCCGGACTCGATCTACGACGACGGCAGCAACAACCTGACGGTGCTACTGAAAAACACGGGGTCGAACAGCCTGGGGGCCGACCCGGACATCGTGGAGTTCATCGTCGACGGCCAGTACCAGACCGGACTGACGGTCGAGGTCGTCGACGGAACTAGCTGGACCCCGGGTAATGTCGCTCGCGTGAACGCGACGGGCGTCGACTTGGAAAGCGGCGACCACCGCATCGTGGTCATCGTGCACGGTGACGAGGAGGTGTTGGAGTTCAGAACTACATGAGCACGAGAAATCTCTACTCCCTCGGCCTGGACGCGCACGACCGACTGAACAACGAGCTGGGCGGTGGGATTCCCGGCGGCAGCATCGTCCTCATCGAGGGCGACTACGGCGCGGGGAAGTCCGCCATGAGCCAGCGGTTCACGCACGGCTTCTGCGAGGAGGACCACTCCGTGACGCTGGTCTCGACGGAGCTGACGGTTCGCGGTTTCATCGACCAGATGCACTCGCTGAGCTACGACGTCGAGGAGCACCTCCTGAACGAGGACCTGCTGTTCTTCCACGCCGACGTGGACACTGGACAGAGCGCGCTCCGGACGACCGACATGGACGAGGACGACGAGGGGAACCGGAAACAGCTACTGAAGCGGCTGATGGAGGCGGAGAAGATGTGGCAGGCCGACACCGTCATCATCGACACGTTCGACGCCATCCTCCGGAACGACCCGCAGTTCGAGGCGCTCGTCCGTCAGAACGACGAGCGGCAGGCGGCCCTCGAGATCATCTCGTTCTTCAGGGACGTCGTCTCGCAGGGGAAGGTCATCGTTTTGACGGTGGACCCGAGTACGGTGGACGAGGAAGCAATCGGGCCGTTCCGCTCGATTGCCGACGTCTACCTCGAGTTACAGATGGTAGAGGTCGGCAACGACGTCCGCCGTTCGATCGCCGTACGCCGGTTCGCCGGCATGGGCGAGCAGGTCGGTGACACGATCGGGTACTCGGTTCGGTCCGGGACCGGTATCGTCATCGAGAGTCGCAGTGTGGCGTAGGAAATCACCATGGCAGACCACGGGAGTAGACAGATCGGGCACGAACTCCGGGAGACCGCGAGTCGTTACACCCATCTGCGCGAGTACCTCCAGCGGTTCAAGCAGTTCACGGGCGAGTTCCCGGAGCTCATCGACGAACCGGACGACGACTGGGAGGCCGACAAGCCGAACGTGCTCTACCCCGTGGGCGGCCCCATCTACTGCCACGTCTACGGCGACCTGGGGAAGGACACGAAGTACTACACCATCGAACCGGAGCTCTCCGGGCCCGAGGCCGCGGTGTTCGCCAACGTCCAGGAACGCATCCTAGAGAAGTCCGTCCAGAAGCCCGCTCCGGAGGCGGAGGCTGAGTACGACGACCGCATCGAGGAACTCCTGGAAGAGACGGTTCGCATCAACGACGAGGACGAGATGGGAGTCTTCCACCGCGTCCGCCAGCTCCCGAACAACCTCGGCTCGCTGGTGCGGAACTTCGACTCCTCGTCGGTCGCGGACACGATGGTCAGCGACGAGCGCGGGCAGATGTCGATGGACTCCGGCGACCTCTCCACACAGCAGGTGAAGGCGGGGGCCCGCCGGGTCGCGTCGGCGCCGACCAGCTTCGCGAACCAGTTCCGTGCTGCAGTGCCGGTGATGCGAGAGGCTCTCGAGGAGGCGTTCGGGTTCGGGCGCATCCCCGTCGACCAGACGACCTACGAGAACATCCGCTACCAGCTGAACCGGGACATCGTCGGACTCGGACCGCTCGAACCGGTGATGCGCGACCCGTACAACGAGGACGTTCACGTCATCGGGCCCAGCGGCTGCTACGTCGACCACGGCACCTACGGGATGCTCGAGACCACCGTGGACTTCGGCACCCCCGAGGAGTTCGACAGCTGGCTGCGGAACATCGGCGAACGCATGGGTGACCCGGTGTCGGACTCCGACCCGATCGTGGACTCGACGCTCCCGGACGGCTCCCGTATCAACATCATCTACAGCGACGACGTCTCGCTGAAGGGGCCGTCGCTCACCATCCGCCAGGGCGACGACGTGCCGCTGTCAGTCGGCCAGATTACGAAGTGGGGGACGCTGTCGCCGGAACTGGCTGCCTACCTCTGGCTCTGCCTTGAGAACGAGCAGACGGTGTTCGTCGTCGGGGAGACGGCGTCCGGGAAGACGACGACACTGAACTCCATCATGTCGTTCATCCCGCGGGACTCGAAGATTTACACCGCGGAGGACACCGCGGAGGTCATCCCGCCCCACGAGACGTGGCAGCAACTGCTCACCCGCGAGGGGCAAGGGGAGAACTCCGCAGACGTGGACATGTTCGACCTGGTCGCGGCGGCGCTCCGTTCCCGCCCCGACTACATCGTCGTCGGTGAGGTGCGTGGCGCCGAGGGTCGCATGGCGTTCCAGGCAGCCCAGACCGGTCACCCCGTGATGCTGACGTTCCACGCCAGCGACATTGTCTCGATGATTCAGCGGTTCACCGGTGAACCAATCAACGTCCCGGAGACGTTCATGGACAACGCCGACGTGGCGCTGTTCCAGAACCGCGTCAAACAGGGCGACGACGTCCTGCGCCGTGTCACCTCGGTGCAGGAGATCGAGGGGTACTCCAAGGAGATGGGCGGGGTCGTCACCCGGCAGGCGTTCTACTGGGACCCCGTCGAGGACGAGATCGTCTTCCAGGGCCGGAACAACTCCTACGTACTCGAAGAGCAGATTGCGACCCTGTTGGGCTACGCCGACACCCGCGAAATCTACGACGAGATGGACTTCCGCGCGGAGATCATCGAGCGCATCATCCAGGAGGACCTGATCGGCTACCACGACTTCAACGACACCATCGCGGCGTTCCAGCGGGACGGGGTCGAGGGGCTACCGTTCACCATCTCGCGCGGGTTCTAACATGTCCACCGAGGAAGTCGAAGCGACAGGCACGCTGGAGAATCTGGAGCTCGGGGACATCGTGGACTCGGTGCTGGAGTCCTACCGGCAGATGCCGATGCCGACGTTCCAGTACGTGCTGTTCATCGTCGCGCCGGGAGTGCTGTTCTTCATCTTCTCGGTCGTCTCGGTGGTGGTCTTCGACCTGCCGATATTCCTCACGCTGCCGATACCGATGCTCGGCCTGCTCGGCCTGGTGGCGGCGGTGCTCTACCCGAAGATCCGACTCGACCAGCGCCGGACGCGCATGGAGAATCGCTTCCACCTGTTCGTCACTCACATGACGGTGCTGTCGACGACGAACATCGACCGGGTGGAGGTGTTCCGCCGCATCGGTGCCGAGGAAGAGTACGGACCGCTCGCAGAGGAGGCCCGCCGCATCGTCCAGCTCATCGACGCCTGGAACCAGAGCCTCGACGACGCCTGCCGGATGCGCGCGAACAAGGTTCCCAGCGACCTGCTGGCCGACTTCCTCGACCGGCTCGCGTACACGATCAACTCCGGGGAGAGCCTGGAGTCGTACCTGACCACCGAGCAGGATGCCATCATTCGGAACTACGTGACAGCCTACGAGGGGCAACTGGAGAACCTCCAGGTGATGAAGGACCTCTACCTGTCCATGGTGCTGTCCGTGACGTTCGCGCTCGTGTTCGCAACCGTCCTGCCCATCCTCTCCGGGACGAACCCGACCATGACGGTGTCCGCCGTCGTCGTGCTCTACTCGTTCATCCAGATCGGCTTCCTTTACGCCATCTACACGGTCGCGCCGAGCGACCCGCTGTGGTACTTCCCGGAGAACCGGACGACGTGGACGGAGTGGAAGCTCCGGGGCGCGACGGCGGTCGGCGGGTTGCTCTCCGTGGCGGCCGTCGTCGGCGTGATGGCGGTCCTGTTCAGGTGGACGAGCGTCGACCCCCGGTCGGTCCCGCTCCCGCTGTACGCCGCGGTGCCGACGACGCCGCTGCTCATCCCCGGCATCCTCGCGCACTTCGAGGAGGAGCGCGTGAAGGACCGCGACGACTCGTTCACGAGTTTCATCCGCGGACTGGGGGCCAGCGAGACGGCCCGCCAGACCACGACCACTCGGGTTCTGGAGACGCTGCGCGACAAGAACTTCGGCGCGCTCTCGGGGCTGGTCGACGACCTCTACAAGCGGTTGAACCTCCGCCTCGACGCCTCCCTGGCGTGGCGGCACTTCACTGCGGACGCTCACTCCTACCTCATCCAGAAGTTCAGCGAGATGTACCTCATCGGGCGCCAGATGGGCGGGGAGCCCAAAAACCTGGGAGAGCTCATCTCGCGGAACATGAGCGAGGTGCTGCAGTTGCGCCAGCGCCGCTCGCAGTCCGTCTCGACGATGATCGGCGTCCTCTACGGTATCACCGCAGCCGCGACGTTCGCGTTCTTCATCGGCCTCGGCATCGTCGACGTCATCTCGGGACTCGGACTTGACTTCTCGAACCCCGCGTTCAACGTCGGCAGCATCATCAACACCGAGGTGTACGACATCCAGCTGATCGAGTACCTGCTGGTGGTGACCATCCTGGTCAACGCGGTGCTCTCCTCGCTGATGATCCGGGTCATCGACGGCGGCCACAAGGTCAACGCCTACGTCCACTTCGTCGCGATGACGTGGATTTCGGCCGTCATCGCGGCGCTGACCCTGGAGCTAGTCGGGTCGCTGCTGGCGGTCTGACGACGGAGCCACACTTATGTACTGTACCCCGCTACGTGGCGATAGATGAACGAGGCCGGAGGCGACGGGTACGTGTTCGCCGTCGCCAGCGGGAAGGGTGGCGTCGGGAAGTCGACGACGACTGCGAATCTCGGAGTCGCGCTCGCCAACGACGGGTTCGACGTGGCCCTCGTCGACGTCGACCTCGGGATGGCGAACCTCGCGGGGCTGCTCGGCGTCGACCCCGACAAGACGCTTCACGACGTCCTCGCGGGCGAAGCGTCGCCAGCGGAGGCTGCCTACGACACGAACGGCCTCACCCTCGTCCCTGGCTCCACGGAACTCGAGCAGTTCGCCGAGGCTGACGCCAAGTCGCTGCACCGCGTGGTGAACTACCTCCGGGCCCGCAACGACGTGGTGTTGCTGGACGCGGGAGCGGGCCTGAGCTACGACATCGCGATGGCGATGAGCGTCGCCGACGGCGTGTTGCTGGTCACGACCGCCGAGCTCGCGTCACTGACCGACGCGACGAAGACCGGGCAGCTGGTGACCAAGCTGGAGAAACCGGTCGTCGGCGCGGTGTTCACCCGGACCGGCGACGGCGGCTTCGACGACGTCGAGGGCATCGCTGCCGCGCTCGGCACGACGGAGGCAGTGACGGCCAGCGTTCCCCACGACGACGCGGTAAAACTGGCCGTGCGCAAGAGCCGGCCGGTCGTCGACATCAAACCGGAGAGCCCGGCAGCGCGGGCCTACGACCGTCTCGCCGCGAAGCTCGCGGACAGCGTGGGGATGGAGCCGACCACGACGCCCGACGCGGGCTTCGAGTGGGTCGACCCCGACACGGGAGAGACGGCGGAACCGGCGGGCCAGCCAGAAGAGGCAGCGGAGGAGGGGCCCGTCTACGAGATCTCCCTGGAAGAGCTAATCGAGGAGGCGGGCCTCGACGAGAGTCCGGACGCCTCCGAGCGGCGCGTAAAACTGTTCGACCGCGTGAAGTCTCGCTTCTCCTGAGCGGACCCCTTCAGTCGCGGATGACGATGCTGTACATCACGCAGATGTACCCTGCGGTCGTGAGGAGGTAGTTCGCCGTCAGCAGCGAACGTGTCTGTTCGAACCCCGTGAGGAAGGCGAGCAGCGTCGTGCCGAGCGCGGCGGCGACGACGAGTCCGAACCCCACGGAGAGGTAGAGCATGGCGGACCGTCCGGTGTTCCGGTAGGCGCGGACCGCGAACCAGACCATGCTGAGGCCGGCTGCAGTGAGCGTGCCACTGAACACGAGGTAGAGTGCTTCGATGAGGCGCATATCCAAGTGTCGTACAGTGGTCACCTACACCGCGTATAAATCTGTGGCCGCAGTTATTACCTAGGAGAATTAGCCTTCGGAACGAAGGTCGCTCCACACGTCGACGAGCGCGTTCTTGGCCTCTGTGCGTTCGGTGGTGTCGACGCGCGTCTCGTCGACGCCGAACTTGACGGTTATTTCGTCTATCTGCCGCCGGTACACTTTCGTGCGGCGCCCCTCGTCGGAGAGCTCCTTCCCCTCGAGTTTGAGGAGGTCGTGGTCGCTCAGCTCCTCGATTCGGCGGTAGCTTGTTGCGATAGGGATGTCGAGCTCCTCGCTGAGCTCCTGGGCGGATTTCGGGGCGTGCGTTGCTTCGAGTATCTCGGCGTTGTACTTGTTACCGAGTACCCGCAACACGTCCACCGGCTCCATCGAGCGAAGGATGGGAGCGGGGGGAAAAAAGACTGTCGGGCCTGTTGTAGACCCAACGCTTAATCTGGTCGGTTGCAGAGACCTCCGTATGGCTGACGAAGAGACGGACGTGCTGGAGTTCTCGCTGGACGACGGTCGCTACTGTATAGACATCGGACACGTGGACGAGATCGTCGACGCGACGGAGGACGTGACCCAGATCCCGAACGCCGACGCGAACGTCGTCGGCGTCGTCGACCTGCGCGGCGAGACGACGACAGTCGTCGACCCACGGGTCAACCTGGAGGTCGACGGGGAGCCGGACGGCCAGCGCATCGTCGTACTCTCGGACCACGACGCGACCGGCCTGCTGGTCGACAACGTCCACGAGGTGGAGTCCGTCAGCGAAGCCGAGCTCGACGATTCGGCTGCTTCGGAAACGACTCGGGGCGTCGTCAGGCGCGAGGACCGTTTCGTCGTCTGGGTCGAACCCAACGCCCTGGTGTAGGAGTCCGTCCAAGTCACCGTAGTCGTTGAGGAGCCCCGGTATCAGTTCAACAACCTCCGCGTCTGAATCAACTGCCGCGAACGAGATTCTCCGCACGTCCGACGGCCGGCAGCGCGTACGGCTGTACGGCCACGATGTGCACCTCCATCTCGGTGATCGTTCTGAACGCTGCTCCGGAGGGGCGCCGCCGAGTCCCTGGACGGTTCGGAGTACTCGCTCAGTTCGCCCTGTCGCGTGTCGGTGTGGCGCTGTGAGACGCGACGTTGACAATCAGATGGCGTGAAACCGGTGGTGGTGCTGTAGTTGTTACGCGCCGGAACCTGCGCCGCCGCTCTCCTCGATGCGGTCCTCGTACTTCGCGAGCGCTTCGTCGACGGCCGCGCCCGCGTCGTAGTCGAGCTCGTCGGCCAGTGCGAGCAGGCAGAACAGGGCGTCACCGAGTTCGTCGCGCTCGACGTCGGCGCCCTCACAAGCGCCGTAGTCGGTGCTCTCGTTGACGTTCTTCGCGAGTTCGCCGACCTCGCTAGCGAGGTCGAGGACGCGATTCTCGGGGGGTGCGCGGAGGTCGTTGCCGTCGAGGAACGCGGCGACGCGCGCTTGCTCGTCCATACCTCCCTAGTCGCGACCCCCTGCTTCACTCGCCTGGTTTTAGGCTACCCGAATATATTTTCTCGGAAGCAAAAGCGATATTCGTCACGTCTGCGTAGGTCGCGGTATGGAACTGACGGGTACGCTGGCCTTCGTCTTCGTCGCCGGGTTGCTGACGGCACTCGCCACGGGACTGGGTGCCCTCCCGTTCTTCTTCGTCGACGACGTCGACGACCGCTGGCGCGTCGGCCTCTGGGGGCTAGCCTCCGGCATCATGCTATCGGCCTCCGGGTTCGGGCTGTTCCGGGAGGGGCTCAACTACGGGACGCCACTCGAAGTGGCTGCGGGCGCTGCAGTGGGCGTCGTCCTCGTCCTCGCTGCCGACCGCATTATCCACAGCTACGAGTTCGCGCCACGGGAGATTGCCGAGGCAGACTTCAAGAAACTCGTGCTCATCGCGGGCGTCCTCACCGTCCACTCGTTCCCCGAGGGCGTCGCCGTCGGCGTCTCCTTCGCCGACATGGGACTGGATGGCGGGTTCCCGATTCTCGGGTTCACCGTCCCGCTGCTCGCCGTCTTCATGACCATCGCCATCTCCATCCACAACGTCCCAGAGGGGCTGGCCGTCTCCATCCCGCTCCACGAACACGGCGCGCGCCGCTGGAAACTGGTCGGGGTCGCGGTGTTCACCAGCGTCCCCCAGCCCATCGGCGCGGTGCTCGCGTACGCGTTCGTCCAGGTCGCACGGACGTTGCTCCCCGTCGGCTTCGGCTTCGCGGGCGGCGCGATGGTGTTCCTCGTCCTCCACGAGTTCATCCCGGAGGCCAGGGAGGTCGGCGAGCGCCTCCCGGGCGGCGGTGCACGCGAACTGGCGACCGGTCTCGTCCTCGGCGTCGCGGGGATGGTGCCGATGCTGTTCGTCACCTGAGCGGCCGGAGCGCCGGACTTTTGCCGAGTGCCCGCGGAGTCGAGGGTGTGCCGACTCCAACCGTCGCCGCCTGCCAGACCGACGTCGCGGACCTCGACCCGGCGGCCAACCTCGCCACCGTCGGCGAGCGTCTCGCCGGCCTCGACAACAGCGTCGACGTCGCGCTGTTCCCGGAGTACGCGCTCACCGGCTTCGTCGCCGACGAACGAGTCTACGACGCCGCGCTCGACCGGGAGGGGGAGGAACTCGACCGACTCGCAGCCTACGCCGCCGACTACGACGTCGCCGTACTCGCCGGGTTCGTCGAGGACGCCAGCGAGGAGTACTACAACACCGCCGTCTACGTCGCGCCGGACGGCGACCGGACGTTCTACCGGAAGCGAAACCGCTGGGCGGGCGAGCGCGGTGTGCTCTCGGCAGGCGAGGAGGCAGTCACTGTCGAGACGCCCGTCGGCGAGGCGGGCATCGTGACCTGCTACGACCTCAACTTCGTGGAGGTGAGCGCGGCGTTCGCCCGCGACCGCGTCGACGCGCTGTTCGTCGTCGGCGCGTGGCCCGGTTCCTACAGCGAGAACTGGCGGCTCCTCCTGCGGGCCCGCGCGCTCGACGGCGTGCGCTGGGTGGTCGGCTGTGGCCGCACGGGACGGCGCGAACTCCCGGACTCGCCGGTCGTCGAGTACGCCGGTCGGTCGGCAGTCGTGCGCCCGGACGGCGCAGTCAGCGCGTCGCTGAACCGCGACGACCGCACGCTCGTCGCGGACCTCGACCCCGACATCCTGGCCGAGCAGCGCGAATTCATCCCCGTGTTCGCCGAGGATTCGTAGCTAACCGACACCGGCGCTGCTCGCTCAATACCACTGGTAGCACCCTACCTGGCTGGGACGACCGTCGCACCAAGGACTACCGAGGATAGCAGCAGCACTCAGCAGTTCTCGAAGGCCTGCTCGCGCTCGTGGATGGCCGAGGACGCGCAGCGGACCGGCGTCTTGAGCGCCTTCATCCCGATGGGTGCGCCAGCGCGCTCGCCAGCGACACGGAGTGCCGCGGCGGCCCACACAGCAGGCGCGTCGTCGAGGTCCTGACTCCCAGCGGCGGTCGAGAGCAGGTCGCGGGCGGCCGTCGCGACGTACTCCGAGGCTGGGAGGTGTTCGCAGTACCAGTCTATCGCCTCGTCCGCCGTCTCGGGGGGTGGGTTCTGCTCGTACAGTAGTTCGCGTTGCTCCTGGTAGCGGTTCCTGATGGTGACGTGGGTCACGTCCGCGAGCTCCGTGAGCGTGTCCTGGCGGACCTTCATGTCCGCCTCCACGCAGGCGTTGTAGACGGCGGCCGCCGCCCACCCGCTCGGGGACTTCCCGCCCGCGATACCGGCGTCCTCACAGGCGTCCACGATGTCGCTCGCGCGCGCCGCGACGTCCCCGGGGAGCTCGAGTTCCCCGACGTACCGCTCGACGTACCGCGTTGCGTCCGCGAACCCGGAGAGGTCGATGTCGAGTTCACTGGTCACTTCCTTCGCGCGGCGCAACAGGTGGGTGCGGTCGGCCCCCGTCGCGTCCACCACCTCGTCGACGGTCCGCGGCACCCGTTCGACCTTGCAAGCCACGTAGAGGCACGCGGCCGCCGTCGTCTCGACTGAGTAGGGGTGTGTCTCGCGCTGTTCCCGGTGCCGGCGGAAGACGGCGCCCGCGGTCTCCTCGGTCTCTCCGGGGACGCTCAGGGCGTCAGCACCGTCTTCTATGGCGTCGAGCGCCTCGCCGACAGTGCGCGAGTCGACACCAGTCTCCTCGGTCGTCATCGAATCGTCCGACAGTGTGTGGTGAGACGACATATAACTCGGGGTGGAGGGTGTCGACCGAGGGCTACGTCGACCCCTGTCCGCGGCCAGACGTTTTCCACGTCCAACGCGTAACTGGGGGCATGGCAGACACCCACGTCGAGACGGAGGTAGAGATCGAGGTCGACTCGTCGGAACTAGAGGTCGAAGTCGAAGACACCGAGACGTTCGAGGCCGAACTGGAGGAGCCCGGTCTCGAGATAGCGGTCGAGGCGGAGATATCGGTCGCGGAGTCTGGAGCAGATACAAGCGATGAGACGGACGGCGACGAGAACTACGAAATGGCAACGAGCGAGGGCGACGAAGCGCCGTAGCTTACAGTTCGAGCCAGGACGTCGACAACGACTCGTCGAGGAGGTGCCAGCGCTGGCGTGGGCTTTCGTCGTCGGCGACCTCCACGACGGCGTCGAACAGCGGGAGCAGCGCCTCCACGGCGGTCGCCGGGACCTGGCGGCTGACGTGGAGGTGCCCCATCCCGCCCCGCACGGTGATGGCGCGCTGAAGTCGCTCGACGCAGTTCGCCGCGGCGGCGAGGTCCTCGGCAGCGAGCAGACTGCCGAAGGAGTCCACGCAGACCCGTAGCTCTCCCGTGTCGAAGCCGCTGGCGGGTGCGAGCGCGTCCAGTTCCGACTCCGCCGCGTCCGCGAGGGAGGCCAGGTCGTCGGTGACAGTGGTGGAAGACGCCGGTGTGGCGTCGTTCCCCTGAGCGGCCGTCGCACCGCGGGCGGTCGTGTCGAGGACCACGGTCTGACTGTCGTCCGTCGACTGGTGGGTCGCGGCGCCGTGACCGTCGGCGTGTGCGGTGTCGGTCCGGACGAACAGTCGGCGCCTGTCGGCCAAAACGTCCGAGCCGAGCATCCGGTCACAGCCCGCGTGGCCCCCGTCGCCGTTGGCTGGCTGGACGACGAGGAGCATGCATCCCGTGGTCTTCAGTTCGTCGAGCGCGTCGCCGAATGCTACCGGGGAGTCGGCCCACCCGCGGTCGGACGCAGTATCTGCCATCTGTACCTGTATCCACGGCAACCACTTTGATAAATATTTGGTGAGGGAGTTGTTAGATAAAGCTGATCTCGAATCGAAGCCGGCAAGCACGCCGCTCTCCATCACCGATAAACCGCCCGGACCGGTACCACGGACAATGACGGCCGACCTGTTCTCGCCGCTGGAAATCCGCGAGGCGACGATCCGCAACCGGCTGATGGTGTCCCCGATGTGCCAGTACTCCTGCGAAGACCGGGACGGCCTGGCGACGGAGTGGCACCGCACACACCTCGGCTCCCGCGCCGTCGGCGGTGCGGGCGTCGTGATGACGGAAGCTACGGCGGTCGAACCCCGCGGCCGCATCTCCCCCGAGGACCTGGGCATCTGGAGCGACGAACACGCCGACGCGCTGGCACCCATCGCGGAGTTCGTCCGCTCGCAGGGCGCGACGCCGGCGATTCAGCTCGCCCACGCGGGACGAAAAGGTTCGACGGCCCGTCCGTGGGACGACCGCGGTCCGCTCGGTCCCGGGGAGGGCGGCTGGGACGTCGTCGCCCCGAGCGACGAACCCTACCCCTACGAGGACGACCAGCGGGCCACCCGGAAACTCGACCGCGACGGCATCGACGCCGTCGTCAAATCGTTCCGGACGGCCGCGCGACGCGCCCGAGACGCCGGCTTCGAGGTGGCGGAGATTCACGCCGCCCACGGCTACCTCCTCCACGAGTTCCTCTCACCGGTCGCGAACCACCGCGAGGACGAGTACGGTGGCAGATTCGAGAACCGGACGCGCCTCGTTCACGAGGTGACCGAGACAGTCCGCGAGGAGTGGGGCGAGGACGCCCCCGTATTCGTCCGCATCTCCGCGACCGACTGGCTCGACGACAGGGACTCCTGGGACATCGAGCAGTCCGTCCGACTCGCGGACGACCTCTACGAGGCTGGCGCCGACCTGATAGACGTCTCCTCGGGCGGCATCCACCCCGACCAGGAGATCGACTGGGTCGGGCCGAACTACCAGGTCCGGTTCGCCGAGCGCATCCGCGACGAGCGTGAGACATCCATCAAGGTCGGCACGGTTGGCGGCATCCGGACCGGCGCGCGGACCTCGCCGTCGTCGGCCGAGAGTTCCTCCGCGACCCCTACTTCCCGCTGCACGCCGCCCATGACCTCGGCTGCGAGGACGCAGTGGACGTGCCCGTCCAGTACCGCCGCGGCTTCTGAGCCGCGCGCCTCACGACCCGTTCACACGCTCCCGGTAGCTTGAAGCGGTACGACGTTTCGGAACTCAGTATGCCCGAGTTCCGTCCCGTCCCCGAGAGTGATGTCCCCGAGTTCCGGTCTCTTGTCAGCTACGCGTTCCGCCCACACGAGGGACCCACGGACCCCGAAGACGTCGACCCCGACGACATCCCAGCGGCGTGGAAACTGGGCCGCCGCCGCGGCCTCTACGACGGCGACGACCTGCTGACGGTCTGCAAACTCATCGACTTCTCGACGCGCGTCCGCGGCGACTTCCACCCGATGGACGGCCTCTCGGCGGTCGCGAGCCCCCCGGAGTCCCGACGGCAGGGCCTCGTCGGCGACCTGCTCGCCGCGACGCTCGAAGAGACCCGCGACCACGGCACCTACCTCTCCGCGCTCTGGCCGTTCAAGCGCACGTTCTACGGCCAGTACGGCTGGGCCACCTGCAGCCGGGGCGTGGAGCACGATGTCGACCCCGAGATGCTGTCGTTCACGCGTGACCACCGGCACGGCGAGTTCGTCGAACTGAGCGAGGACGAGTGGGAGCGACTCGACCCGGTCCACGACGCCCACGGCGCGCGCTACGAACTGACGATGGACCGCACCGAGGAGTGGTGGCGCAAGCGCGTGTTCACCGGCTACGACGACGACCCGTACGTCTACGGGTGGGAGCGCGACGGAGAACTCGCTGCCTACGTCGCGTACTCCGTCAGCGCGGGCGACGACGGCAGAGTGTTGAGTGTCCTCGATATGGCGCACGTCGACTACGACGCGCTGCTCGCGCTCCTCCGGTTCTTCGCGGACCACGACTCGCAGGTCGACAGCGTGCAGTTCTGGACGCCCGCCGACGCAGACCTGCTGGACGTGATTCCGAACGCGGACGACCTGGACGCGACGCTGCACGTCGGGCCGATGGTCCGCATCGTGGACGTGCCGGAAGCGCTGGAAGCGCTCTCGTTCCCCGAGGAGATCTCTGGCTCCGTCGTACTGGACGTCGACGACCCACTCGCGGCGTGGAACGACGACGCGTTCAATCTCGTGGTCGAGGACGGAGGGGCCAGCGTCGAATCCACAGAAGAAGACGCTGACGTCGCCCTCGGCGTCGGCGCGCTCTCCCAGCTGTACGTCGGCTACCGGGGCGCGGCCGAACTCGCCACCGTCGGCGACCTGGACGGCGTGGAGGCCGCCGTCGAGTTCCTCGGCGAGGCGTTCCCCGAACGCGAGACGCTGCTCCGCGAGGGGTTCTGAGCACTCCTAGAGTTAGGGAGTCGTGCCGCCTCGGTCGCCTCGATGGCGAACTGGTGGGGGGTCGCCGCCGCTGTGGGTGTAATCGTCGCCACGAGCGCCGTGGCCGTCTTCACCGTCCCGCCGTACGTGTTCGTCACCGGCTTCCTCGGTGGCGCCGGAGCAGTCGCGTCTGAGGGCGGACTGCGGTCCGGCCTGTGGCACGGCCTGCTCGTGGGCGTCGGCGAACTGCTCGTCGTGCTTGGCGTCGTCGCGCTCGTGGTGGCCGTCTTCCAGCCCTAGCAGGTCACACCCGGGTTCGGTCTGTCGCTGGCGTTCCTCTCCCTCGTCGGCGCGCTCGCGCTCTTCGAATCCACCGTGGCGGGTGCAATCGACGGCGTCCTTCACCGACCCGCGTCCGACAGCGCCAACCGGCGCTGAATCGGGTTAACTGTCCGAAATCCGGGTCGAGCGACTCCATGCTCCTTATGGGTGGCGCTCCCAGGAACGAGTGCGATGATAGAACTCGTCGACACTGTCGCGACCATCGGTATCGACTTCACGAACGTCGCAGCGGCCGGCCCGCCGTCGGACCTCCCTTCGGCGGTTCCGGAGTTCGTCGGGGACATCCTCGGTTCGATACGGTCGTTCCTCGACGGCTCCATCGAGAACCTCGGGAAGACCGTCCGGAAGCTGACCCCCGGCGGGAACTGAGACCGCTCAGACGGGTTCGAAGCGGTAGCCGTCCCACTCCTGACTGTCGGGTTCGCGGATACCGACGCCCGGTTCGCGGAGTTCCTCCGCGTACACGGGTTCGACCTCGTCGCCGATGTCGACGTCGTCCGCAGTCGTTAGCTGGCCGAGCGCGCGGACTGCCTCGCCGTCGACGTCGAACTCGACGATGGCGAGGTGGTTCGGTTCGCGGACGCCCGGCGGCGTCGCGTTCGAAGTGGTCCACGTGACGACCGTCGCGGTACGGTCCGCGAGGTCGACGGTCTCCGTCTGCTTCTCGCCGCAGTCCGGGCAGCGGGTGTGGCCGGGGTACGAGAGGTGGCCGTTCGGGCAGCGGTGCGCGTCGAAACTCTGGTCGTCGTCTGTCATGGCTGTTCGAGGATGGTGGTGGTTACGCAGTTGCCGAAGCCGCCGACGTTGCACGCGAGGCCGACTTCGCACTCTACCTGCCGCGGGCCGGCGTCGCCGAGCAACTGCTGGTAGATCTCGTACGCCTGTGCGACCCCGCTCGCGCCGAGCGGGTGGCCCTTGGACTTCAGGCCGCCCGAGGTGTTGATGGGGAGTTCGCCGTCGCGGTCGGTGACGCCGTCCTCGATGGCCTTCCAGCCCTCGCCCTTCTCGAAGAAGCCGAGGTCCTCGCTCTGGAGGAACTCGAGGATGGTGAACATGTCGTGGAGTTCAGCGACGTCGACGTCGTCGGGACCCAGGCCTGCCATCTCGTAGGCGATCTCCGAGGAGTCAACGACGCCGCCCATCGTCGTCGGGTCCTCGCGCTCGTGGACGACGTGGGTGTCGGTGGCGCCCCCGATGCCGGAGACGACGACGTAGTCGTCGGTGTACTCGCTGGCGACGTCCTCCGGGCAGAACAGCAGCGCCGCGCTGCCGTCCGTGATGGGACAGAAGTCGTAGAGGCGCAGCGGGTCCGCGACGACCGGCGAGTCGAGCACCGTCTCCAGGTCGACCTCCTTGCGGAACTGCGCGTGGGGGTTGTCGACGCCGTTGCGGTGGTTCTTCACCGCGACCTTCCCGAGGGACTCCCGAGGGGCGTCGTACTCGTCGAGGTACTTGCGCGCGGTGAGCCCCGCGAAACTCGGGAGCGTGACGCCGTGTTTGTACTCCACCGGGTGGGTGAGGCTGGCGATGACGTCCGTCGCCTCGCCGGTCGACCGGTGGGTCATCTTCTCGCCGCCGACGAGCATCGTCAAGTCGCTGGCGCCCGACGCGACGGACTGCCAGGCGGCGTAGATGCCGGCGCCACCGGAAGAGCTGGTCTGGTCGATTCGCGCGGTGTAGGCGCCGATCGCGTTCAGGTCGTGAGCGAGCGCGTTCGGCACGCCCGTCTGGCCTTCGAACTCGCCGCTTGCCATGTTCGAGACGTAGAGGTGGTCGAGTTCGTCGCCCGCGACGCCCGCGTCGTCGAGGCACGCGTCGCCGGCCTCCGCCAGCAACTCACGCACCCACGCGTCGCGGTCGCCGAACTCCGTCATCGACGCACCGACGATTGCTACTCGGTTCATACACCTCCGTCACCCGAAGGCGTCTTTTAGGTTTTCACTCCGGGCGGACGGGTACACACCCAAAGGTCCATGTGCTGTCGCGAGCGAGTAAGCGGCGACAGTCCCGCATGGAACCCGACAAACGCGACCGCGAGGTGGACCGCGAACACGTCGCGTCGCTCCAGCAGCAGGTCGAGGCGGACTCCGTGGACGCGCTCGTCGCCGAACTCGACAGCGAGGACGCCGACGCACGCGCTGGCGCCGCGTGGCGACTCGTCGAGGCTGCGTCCTCGAAGCCGACGAAGGTGCGGGCGCACCTCGACAGCGTGCTCGACCGCGTCGACGACGACGACGTCTGGGTGCAACGCGGCGCGACGTGGGTGCTCGCGGAACTCGCGGATCGACAGCCCGACGCGCTCTCCGTGAAGTTCGGGGACCTCGTCGAACTCACTCGCTCCGCGGACCCGCTGGTACGACAGAACGGCGTAGTCGCCGTCGCTGGCGTGACGAAGGCCTACCCCGCCCGCGCGAGCGCAGGTCTCTCGAGCATCGCGCCGCTCACTCGCTCGGAGGACGCGCTGCTCAGGCGTTACGCGAAGCAGGCGGTCCGCGAGGTGACGGCGGCTATCGCGGACCGCGCGGAGGACGCGGGCTACCCGATGCTGGTCCGCGCCCACCCCGAGTTCGTCGACCTGTTCCCGGAGGGCGTCTCCGTCGTCACGGTGAACGCGGACGACGACCGCTCCCGGCCGGTGTACGTCTCCTTCGGGCAGGACGCACCGGCGGTCGCAGAGGACAACGAGGACGAGCGCCCGAATATGGGTCCCCCCGACGAGGTGCCGGACCCGCCGAACGTCGTCCTCGAGGACGACGACCTCTCACCGAATCTGAAACTCCGGCGGGGGGTACTGACAACGGACTTCCGCGCGGACGTCGACGAGGACAAACTCGAACACGGCCTCGTCACCTACCGCCGGTTCCACCGCGACGAGTCGGCGGTGCTGAAGGCGTTCCACGAGGCCGTCGAGCGGTGGGCGGCCATCGACGACCACGACCACGTGGTGTCGATACTCGGCCACGGTGAGCGCTGGCTGGCGACGCGCTACGACGATGGCGAGACGTTCGACCGACGTGGCGTCCCCAAGATGCTCGCCGAGGCAGTCTACGACGCGATGAGCATCACGAAAGCGGTCAGTTACGCTCACGCGCGTGGAGTCGTCCACGGCGGCCTCCATCCCGGGACAGTACGATTCGTGGATACGGGCGGTCGGACCTGGGACGCCCCGGTTGTCGGCGACTGGGGGTTCGCACACGGAGCCAGCGGCGTGCAGACACCGCCAGTTCCGGTCGGGTTCGCGGCGCCCGAACACCGCGAACCCGAGCGGTACGGTCGCTTCGACCAGTCGACGGACGTCTACGGCGTCGGCGCGATGACCTACTACCTGTTCACCGGCGAGGCGCCCACCGACGGCGACACCCTGGTGCCGGCGACGGAGTGGAATCCGGCGCTCCCCGACTCCGTCGACGAGCTGTTCTCGCTGTCGCTGGCGTCCGAGAAGGCGGCGCGCTACGACACCGTCATCGACTTCCAGCGCGCGCTCGACGAACTGGTGCCGGAGCTCGGCGGGGAGGGGGTGGCCTGATGGCGACAGCGGCCGCGAACGTGCTCTCGGCGCTGGAGTTCACCGGCTACGGCATCGTGCTCGTCTCCGGCGTCGCGTTCACCTACTACGCGCTCCAGAACTTCGAACTCGACCGCATGGAGGGCCACGAGGACTTCTGGAGTTACCTCTCGTACCTCGGCATCGCGCTGTCGGCGTTCGCCCTCTGCGGACTCGCGCTGATGCTGGGCGGCGGCAACGTTGTGCGGGCGTTCGGCGACCTCTCGCTGCTGTTCGGTATCGCGTTCGTGGCGTTCGCGATGCGGGAGGTGTACTACGACAGCGCACTCGCCCCACCGCCAGAAGAACGCGACCTCTCGCTGGAGCAGGTGCGGACCATCGAGTTCGCGTTCGTGCTGGTCATCGCCGCCGAGTGGGTCGTCGTCGTCGCGCTCGGTGACACCACTGCCACGGCCATCATCAAAGGGGTCGGCGCGCTCGCGTTCGCAGCGTACGGCGTGGCGTTCAGCGAACGACTGGAGGCGCTGGCGCACGGCACGACGATGGACACGCTCCGCCGCCACCTCCTCATCGTGCTCGTCTGCGCGACGGGCGTCGCAGTCGCGGGGCTCGTGGCGCTCGTCGCACCCGCTGCCGTGGCCGACTCGATGTCCTACGTCTTCCTCGTCCTCCTCGGCGGCCTGCTGGTGCCGCCGACGATCCGGCTCCAGCAGTCGGTCGCGGGCATCTCGTGAGCCGACAACGACACACCTTTTAGGCCAGCCTAAATAGAAGGCTGTAACCGATGAGCCGAGACGTCTGCGTCGTCGTCCCCACGATACGCGAGTGGGAGTGCGTGCACTCGTACTTCCGGAACGCCCGCGACCACGGCTTCGACCTCGACCGCCTGTTCGTGGTGCTCGTCACCGAGGAGTTCTGTGACACCGACGGGATGCGAGAGATGCTCGACGACGAGGGCGTCGCCGGCGCCGTCTTCGACGGGTCGGACCGCGAGGAGTGGTTCGACGAACACGGCGTCGCCGACTACAGCCACCTCGTCCCCGCCGCCAGCCACGCCCAGACGTCGTTCGGCCTGCTGTACATGTGGGCCAACGACTTCGACTACGGCGTGTTCGTCGACGACGACACGCTCCCACACGACGAGTGGGACTTCTTCGGAACCCACCTCGACAACCTCCACTACGAGGGCGAGGTCGAAGCGGTGACCTCCGACGAGAACTGGGTGAACGTGCTCTACCAGTCCGACACCGACCTCTACCCGCGGGGCTACCCCTATTCGGCGATGGACGAGGACGTCGACGTCGGCACGACCGAGGTCGACCACGTCGTCGCCTCCCAGGGCCTCTGGACGAACGTCCCTGACCTAGACGCCGTCCGCATCCTGATGGACGGCGACCTGCAGGGACAAGCCCAGACGCGAACCGACTTCGAGGACTTCGAGCGGGACTTCGTCGCGCGCGAGGACGACTACCTCACCGTCTGCTCGATGAACCTGGCGTTCCGCCGCGAGGTCATCCCCGCGTTCTACCAGTTCCCGATGGACGACAACGCGTGGGACGTCGGGCGCTTCGACGACATCTGGAGCGGCGTCCTGCTGAAGCGCGCCGCCGACCTGGTGGGCGGCGACGTCTACAACGGCGCGCCGCTCTGCGAGCACAACAAGGCTCCACGCTCGACGTTCGACGACCTCGCCAACGAGGTTGCGGGCCTCGAACTCAACGAGCACTTCTGGAGAGAGGTCGCCGCCGCGGAGGTCGGCGAGCAGTCGTACGCAGCGGTCGCACGCGCAGTCGGCGAGCGGCTCGCGGAAGGGGACTACGAGGAGTACAACAACGGCGCCTTCCTCAACGAGTGCGGCGAGTACCTGCTGGACTGGGTGGACTGCCTGGACGCGGTCGCCGACCAGCGCGTCGCCGCGACGGCCGACGACTGAGTACGAACCGGTAGCTATAAGAGTTTTAGGCCGACCTAATTCCCCTATGAGCGATGGATTCGGACGCACGCGTCGGCGCTTCCTCGCGGCGACCGGTACGGTAGCTGCGAGCGGTCTCGCGGGCTGTTCTGGACTTCTCGGCGGGAACGGCAGCAGCGGGCAGCCGGGACTCGCGGACTTCCGCGGCTCGGGGCCGCTCGTCTCCAGTCGACCCGCACCCGGCGGCACCTCCATCGAGGACCTCCCGGACCTCGAGGGCAAACTCAACGTCTACCTGGGCGGCGGCGAGGGCGGCCGCTACGAGAACCTCCTCGAACTGTTCAACCGCTACTACGACGGCTTCGAGGCGACCTGGAGCGTCCAGCCCTCCTCACAGCTCGCCAAGCAGATCGAACAGGAACACGAGAACGACACCGTCCGGGCGGACGTGTTCTGGTCGGTCGACGCCGGGTCGCTGGCCTACGTCGCGGACGCCGGTGCGACGACGCAGCTCTCCTCCGAGGCGCTCTCGCCGGTCCCGGACGCGTTCAAGACTGGCCAGTGGGTCGGCGTCGCAGGACGCGCACGCGCTATTCCGTACAACACCGAGCAGTTCGCGGCCTCCGACATCCCGACCGACGTCGCGGCCTTCGCCACCGACGACCGATTCTCGGGCGCGATGGGGTGGGCGCCGACGTACGGCGCGTTCCACTCGTTCGTCACCGCGATGCGCCTCCAGCGCGGCGACGAGGCGACCCGGCAGTGGCTCCAGAACATGGTCGACCAGAACGTCGCCCGCTACGACAACGAGTTCCTGGTCTCCGAATCGGCCGCCAACGGCGAAATCGGAGCCGGGTTCGCGAACCACTACTACGCCATCCGCGTGCTCGCGCGCCGAGAGAACGCACCCCTCGGCCTCGCGTTCACGAAGAACGACGCGGGCGCACTCGTCAACGTCTCCGGCGCGTCCGTCCTCGGCGGCTCGGGCAAGCAGGACCTCGCGAACCTGTTCGTCCGCCACCTGCTCTCCGCGGAGGCCCAGGAGTTCATCGCCACCCGCGGCTTCGCCTACCCGATGATCTCCGGCGTGGAACCGGTCGGCCCGCTCCCGACCATCGACGAACTCGAACCGCCGGAGATCGACCTCCAGAAGCTCTCGAACGTACAGCCCACGCTCTCGATGCTCCGGGACGTCGGCATCCTCTCGTAGATGGCGACCAGCGAGCGCATCGAACGGCTGAAGGCCGCTGCCGCGGGCGACGACGGCGCCAGCGGCCTCGGTCTCGCGCTCGTCGCCGCAGCCGTCGCCGCGCTCGTCTCGCTGCCGCTCGTCGTCCTCTTCGTCCGCGCGTCGAACTACGGGCTCGGCCACCTGCTCGGGCTGTTCACCTACTCGGGCAGCGTCACGACGCTCGTCAACAGCCTCGTGCTCGTCTTCTGGGTGACCCTCGGCTGCGTGCTCGTCGGCGTCCCGCTGGCGGTGTTGACCGTCCAGACCGACCTCCCGGGGCGGCGGTTCTGGACCATCGTCGCCGCGCTCCCGCTCGTCGTCCCCAGCTACATCGGCGCGTTCACGTTCGTCAGCGCGTTCGGCCCCCGGGGTGACCTGGCGGACGCGCTCGCGCCGCTCGGCATCGAACGCATCCCCGCCATCTACGGACTCCACGGCACCGCACTCGTGCTGATTCTGTTCACCTACCCCTACGTCTTCCTCACGACGCGGGCCGCGCTGCTCTCCTTCGACGGCACGCTGGTCGAAGCCGCGCGCACCCTCAACCACTCCCGTTGGGAGGCGTTCAAACGCGTCACCGTCCCCCAGATTCTCCCCGGCGTCACGGCGGGCGCGCTGCTCGCCGCGCTGTACGCACTCTCGGACTTCGGCACGCCATCCATCATGCGCTACCAGGTGTTCACCCAGCAGATATACGTCGCCCAGCAGAGCCTCGGCGTCCCCGAGGGGTTCCCGGCGCTGCTCTCACTACAGCTGCTCGGCGTCGTCGCCGTCGTGCTCGCCCTCGAATCCCGCCTCGGCGGTGACAGCGCGGCGTACATCTCGCGGGGCTCCCGCCAGCCCGGACGCATCGAACTCGGCGCCTGGACGCTGCCCGCGCTCGCGTTCTGTACCGCGGTAGCGGGGCTCGCCCTGGCCGTCCCCCTGGGCGTGCTCGTTCTCTGGCTCGAACAGGCGGGCGCGACCGTCTTCACGTTCGAACCCGGGGTAGCGTGGAACTCCGTGAAGGTTGCCGTGGCCGCCGCGCTCGCCGCCATCCTGCTCGCGCTCCCCGTGGCGGGCTACTCGGCGCGCTCGGACTCCCTCGTCTCGACCGTCGCCGACCGCCTCACGTACGTCGGCTACGCCGTCCCGGGTGTCGTCATCGGGCTCGCGCTCATCTTCTTCTCCACGGAGTACGCCACGTCGCTCTACCAGACGCTCCCGCTGCTCGTATTCGCCTACGTCGTGCGCTTCCTCCCGCAGGCCGTCGGTACCGTGCGCTCGTCGGTGCTCCAGGTGGACCCGAAGCTGACGGAGGCCGCGCGCACGCTCGGCCGCTCGTCGACGGCTGCGTTCCGCGAGGTGACGCTGCCGCTCATCGCGCCAGGCGTCGCGGCGGGCGCCGCGCTCGTCTTCCTCACGACGATGAAGGAGCTCCCGGCGACGCTGATGCTCAGTCCGTTAGGCTTTGAAACCCTGGTCTCCTACATCTGGCTCGTCAGAGGAGCGGGCTCGTACGGCGCGGCCGCGGTGCCCGCGCTCGTCCTCGTGGGCGTGTCGGCGCTCTCGATGGTCGTCATCCTCGCACAGGAACGATACAATGGCTGACCCAGACGTCACGACGGAGACGGCGACGGAACCCGGAGACAGCGACGCGAAGGCCGAGCCGGACGAACCAGAGACGGTGCTGGAACTCGACGGCGTCACGAAGGAGTACGGGACGGAGACGGCGGTCACCGACCTCACGCTCACCGTGCGCGACGGCGAACTCCTCACGCTGCTCGGTCCCTCCGGCTGCGGGAAGACCACGACGCTGCGTCTGCTCGCTGGCCTCGAACGCCCGACCGAGGGCACCATCTCGCTGTCCGGTGACACCGTCGCCGGCCCCGGGACGTTCGAGGACGCCGAGACCCGCGGCGTCGGCATCGTCTTCCAGGACTTCGCGCTGTTCCCCCACCTCTCGGTCCGGGAGAACGTCGCGTTCGGGCTGACCGACCTCGACGACGAGGCCACCGCGGAGCGCGTCGACGCCCTCCTCGAACTCGTCGACATGCCCGGAATGGGCGAACGCTCGCCCGACCAGCTCTCCGGCGGGCAACAGCAGCGTGTGGCGCTCGCCCGGAGCCTCGCGCCCGAACCCGACATCCTCCTGCTCGACGAACCGTTCTCGAACCTCGACGTGCGACTCCGTGTCGAGATGCGCGAGGAGGTCCGGCGTATCCTCAAGGAGGCGGGCGTCACCGCTGTCTCGGTCACCCACGACCAGGAGGAGGCGCTCTCGATTTCGGACCGCGTCGCTGTGCTCAACGACGGCCGCCTCGAGCAGGTCGGCGACCCCGAGTCCGTCTTCGAACACCCCGAGTCGCGGTTCGTCGCCTCTTTCCTCGGCCAGGCCGGCTTCCTCTCCGGGCGCGTCGGCGAGCAGACCGTCGACACACGCATCGGTTCCTACGACCGCGGGCTCCTGAAGGGGCTCTCCGACGGCTACACGGGCGCGATGGTCGACGTGCTCGTGCGCCCCGACGACCTGCGCGCCGTTCCCGCCAACGAGGCGAACGCGAACGGCGTCATCGTCCAGCGCCAGTACACCGGCCCCTCGTTCATCTACCACGTCGAACTCGACAACGGCGACGTGGTGCGCTGCCTCCACAACCACGCCGAAGACATGGACGTCGGCGAACCCGTGACGGTCGATCTGGTGTCGGACCACTCGCTGGCCTGGTACCCGACCCGATAATGGACGACCAGCGCGTGCGCGGGGCCATCGATCGCCTCCCCCTCGCACCGCTCGCGCTCGCCGGCGTCGCCGCAGTCGTCGCGTTCGCCGTCTCCGTCCACCTCTTCCCGTACCACTCTACGAACCACGACGAGGCGGTCTACCTCCAGCAGGCCGCGATGCTCATCGACGGCCAGCTGTTCCTCCGCCCGCCCGTCGAGGACGCGTTCCGGCCGTGGTTCTTCGTCGACTCGGCGAGCGGCCTCTACCCCAAGTACGCGCCGCCGACCGCCGCGGTCTTCGCGCTCGGCGAACTCGCGGGGTCGTTCCGCTACGCGCTACCCGCCGTCGCCGCCGCCACCGTCGCCCTGCTCTACGGCGTCGTTCGGGAGGTATTCGACCACCGGACCGGCGTGGTGGCCGGCGTCGCCCTGCTCTGCTCCCCGCTGTTCCTCGTGCAGTCCGGTCTCTTCCTCCCGTACGCGCCGACGACGATGCTGAACCTCACGTTCGCGCTCGCGTACTTCCGCGCCGAGCGCACCGGGAGCCCACGATGGGCTGCGATCGCGGGCGCGGCGACCGGACTCGCGTTCTTCACGCGACCGTACACGGCTGTACTGTTCGCCGCCCCGTTCGTCGCGCACGCCGTCTGGACGCTGCTGCCCGCGCTCCGCGACCGCTCGACGGGCCCGGTCGTCCGGCGCCGCAGCGCTACCGCGGCCGTCGGCCTCCTCGGCGTCGCCGTCACGCTCGCGTACAACGCCGTCGTCACGGGGTCGCCGCTGCTGTTCCCGTACCAGGCGTTCGCGCCCCTCGACGGCCTCGGGTTCGGCCGCCGCGCGATTCTCGGCTACGAACTGACGTACACCCCCGGGCTCGCCGTGCGCTCGAACGCCGAGGTGGTCGGGGAGTTCCTCACGACGTGGGGGCCGTTCGGCGCGCTCGGCACCCTACTTGCGGCTGTCGGCGTCTACGCGACCCACCACCGTGGCTGGGACTGGCGCCCGGCAGTCCTCGGAGGGTCGGCCGTCAGCGTCGTCGCGGGGAACCTCCTCTTCTGGGGGAACCGCAACGTGCTCGGCGCGCTGGGCGACCCGACCGACGGCCTCGTCTCGACGCTCGGTCCGTACTACCACTTCGACCTGCTCGTGCCGGCGAGCGCGTTCGCGGCAGTCGGGCTGCTGGCCGTCGTGGACGTGGCCCGGCGCTCGGTCCGGAGACGCGTTTCGCCCGGCCGCGCTCGCCCCGCTGCGGTCGCCCTGCTGGTCGTGACGGGAGCGGTACTCGGCGCCGCGACGGCGTCCGTCGCCGGGCCGCAACTCCGGGAGAACGCCGACCTCACGGACCACTACGAGGCCGCCTACGAACCGTTCGAGCCGTCGCCGCCCGCCGACTCGGTGGTGTTCCTCCCCGAGCCGTACGGGGAGTGGCTCAACCACCCGTTCCAGCCGCTGCGCAACGACCCCGGGTTCGACGGGCGGACCGTCTACGCGCTCGAGGAGCGCCAGTTCGCCGTCGTGGACGCCTACCCGGACCGCGAGCTCTACCGGTACGTCTACCGGGGGTCGTGGTCGCCGTACTCGACGCGGCCGGTCACGCCCGACCTCCGGCGCGTGCAGGTGGTTTCGGGGGACGCGCTGCGGACCGGCGTGCGTGTCGGCCTCCCGGAGTGGACGGAGAGCGTCACCCTCACGCTCTCCTCGGGCGACGAGCGGGTCCACCACGCACTCGGGGCGGTGGACGCCGGTGGAAGCGCCGAGTTCGACGTGGTTGTCCGTGACGGACGCGTTCGTCTCGATGGACTGGCTCCGGAGACCGAGGACGCCAGCGTGCCGCTGAACGGGAGCGTGACTGTCGAGGCCCTCGTCGACGGCGGCTACGGCGCGGGCCTCAGCTACCGCGTTCGCCTCCCGGTCGAGGAGACGGCGGACGGCTACCGGGCGCTGACGCCGTATCGAGAGCTCTGCACCGACCTCAGGAACTGCGGCGGCGAGGCGGCCTTCGTCCCAGGGGCTGGACCCGACGGGACGACCCTGAACGCGACGGTACGAGCGGCGTAGAATCGAGTCGCTGGCTTCGCGTCAGTACTTGCTCTGCCGGCTGGAGAGTCGCATCCGGTCGATCCAGCCACTGACCGCGATGAAGACGCCGAGGATGGCGGTCATCCCGAGGAACAGCCAGCCGAACCAGTAGGCGATGGCCGCGAACTGGGCCGTCTGGCTCCCCGTGACGGTCGTCATCGCGATGTACGCCAGCCCGATCCACAGCGCGTAGAAGACCACCGCTTTCCAGACCAGCGGGGTCCAGTCCCCGAGCACGCTGTCGACCACGCCGAGGGCCTGGTCGACGCCGAACCCACCCCCCTCGCGAACATCAGTATCTTCCGTGTCATTTACCATATCTACGCTACGAGGCCAGTACCCAAATAGTATCTGGTGAAATCGGGGATCAGGCCGAGTTATCTGGCAGGAAGTATGCTTCTCGACGCTGTTCGCAGGATTGCTCGTTCGAGAGTTGGGACCGCCTCTGTGACCGTGGAGGAGAGTGCTGCCTCTGACGGATAGGTGTGAGTTACCGACGACCAGACCGGGGCGACTGGTAACAACGGCCTTCCGTCGCGTTCCGGTAGACGACGTATGGAGCCGCCGGAACTCGACGAGGTCGACCGCGGCATCCTCCACATGCTCCAGGCCGACGCCCGGAACAACACCGCGTCGGTCATCGCCGAAGCCGTCGGCGTCGCGCCGAACACGGTCCGGAACCGCATCGAGCGACTGGAGGAGCGCAGCGTCATCCAGGGGTACCACCCGCACATCGACTACGACGCGGCGGGCTTCCAGCTGCGCGTCAAGTTCGTCTGCACGGTGTCCGTCGGCGAACGCGCGGAACACGTGGAGCGGGCAATCGGCATCGACGGCGTCGTGCAGGTCGACGAAATCCACTCCGGAACCGGGAACCTTGTCATCGAGGCGGTGGCCGTCGAAGGCGACGACGTCACGCGCATCGCGGCGGACATCGAGTCGCTCGGACTGGACGTCGAGGTCCAGCAGTTCGTCAAGGACTCCCACGTCCAGCCGTTCGACCACTTCGGGAGCGACGTTACCGAGGACTGACTTGGGACGAAAACCGCAGTACTCCGGTGGAAAGTTGCGCCTTCCCACAACTCAATGGTTGCGCGATTCTGCAGTCGTCGTTGAAATCCTGCACCAACGGCCAGCAACTTTCTGTGAGGCTTATCTACGTCGCAAGCCTGTGGTTCTGTAATGGAATGCAGTAGCATCGAGCGTTCTACCAGCAACGACCTACTCCACAGAATCATCCGGGAAGTCGCAGACCGAAGCGCCGTCGAACCGACAAGTCTCCCGCCGCTGTACGACGTCCTGGACCCCGACGCGTTGACCGCGCTCGTCCAGACGCGCGCCGACAGCCTGACAGTCCAGTTCACGTACGTAGGCTACGAGGTGACCGTGGACAGCGACGGCAAGGTGTCGGTGACCGACGAGGAACGCCGTTCTCGGCCCACGGTCGGCCCCGGGGAGCAGTAGTCCACCGACAGCGGCAGCCGAGCGACGGTGCTGTCGACAGTAGCGGTCATCTTTGACCGGCCCGAGCGGAGCGGCCGAGCGGCACCGCAGGCGACGAACAGGCCAGCTACGACGGGGAGACGGAGCAAACCACGACCTGTGTCGTCTGCGTGGACCCACTCGACGGGGAATCCGACGCAACTGACGGGGAGAATTCATCTACAGTGCGAACCCGCCCTTCGCTGAGGGATTACTCTTGGAGCGCCGGACGAGTGACGGACCCTGCACCGCGCTGACGGGTCGGGCCGACGCGTGCTCGACCACCGGCTCGTTCAGCGAACGCGCTCTTCGAGGCAGACCTTGACGATAGAGCCGAGAATCTCCGCACCACCTTCCAGGGGGTCGAGTTTCGTCTCGCCGAGGCGCTCGTCGTACTCGATGGGAACCTCCAGCACGTCGTAGCCGCGGCAGAGCGGGCGGAGCAGCAGTTCCGCGGAGAGCCCGGTGTTCTGCGTCCAGTGGATGTCCTCGACGACCTCGCGGCGGTAGGCGCGCATCCCCGTGGTCGTGTCGTGGACTCGCTCGCCGACGAGCAGGGACGCCAGCGCGGCGAACGCGGCGTTACCGAGGCGGTTGAACGCGGGCATCTCGTCGGCCCCCCAGTAGAGCCGGTCCCCGCTTACCACGTCGTACCCGCGGTTGACGTAGTCGAGGAACGACGGAATGCGCTCCATCGGGTAGGTGTCGTCGCAGTCGGTAGTGACGACGACGGGCGTCTCGGCTTCGAGCAGCGCGGCCCGGACAGCGACACCGTATCCCTGGGGCTCCTGTTCGACGACTCGGGCGCCGTGTTCCCGCGCGATCTCTGGCGTCCGGTCGCTCGATCCGTCCACGCAGACGACGCTTGCGCGCCCGTCCGTGGCGGACTCGATGTCGTCGAGGACGGCGTCCACGGCCGCCTCCTCGTTGTACGTCCCCATGACGACGGTGACGTCGTCGAGCGTGTAGGGGCCGTCGGTCTCTCTCATCGCCGGTCGCTACTCAGCGCGAGTATTTTAGGCTTGCCAAAACCGTCGGCCCGCACGCAACAAGTGATAAATAGGTCCGCTTCTTTTGTCCGCCAGACCGCGGGACACCGCAAATATGAGCGACGTCGACAACGGGAACACGGACGACGAGGCGGCCACCATTCTCGTCGTCGACGACGAGGAGGGGC